>JAFIFH010000008.1 GCA_020832105.1 Idiomarina sp. | reverse complement strand
GAAGGGTTCGGTGATATCTGGGGAGTTGCCCGGGCAAAATCCGAAATAGCTAAAGGGCTTGGGCCTGACGGCGTTATTTACACCAATGTGAATTCTCAGTTCGACGAATTCTGGCGCCATGAATACGCGGCCCGGCAGCATAAGTTATTTGGCGTAGAAAGCGCCGGTGAAAGCTTACCAGCTGGGGTTCATATTTACGCAAGAGACGTGCAACTTGACCCTTTGGGGTGTGCACGTTTTACCTTGTGCCTTGGTGACCAGACACAAGCCGTGTCTGTGCCTATACCCGGTGCGCATAACGTTGCCAATGCTGTTGCGGCCGCTGCGCTATGTAGCGAGCTTGGGGTGAGCCTTAAGCAGATAGCCGATGGCATCGCCAGGCTCAAGCCAGTTCCCGGGCGGATGAACATTCGTCAGGTGGGCGAACATCTGCGGATCATTGATGACACTTACAACGCCAACGTGGCGTCAGCGAAAGCAGCGCTGGACGTATTGGCTAGCTTCACCGGGTATCGGGTGATGGTGCTTGGTGACATGGGTGAGCTCGGTGCCCATGCCCGGGAGTACCACGAGGAAGTTGGTGCGTATGCGATAGAAGCGGGCATTGATAATTTATTTACCCTGGGCGTGCTGAGTCAAAGCGCGAGCCAGACTTTTAATGGCCATGGCGGTCAGCATTTTGATAACCAGGACGCGCTGTTGCGAGCGCTGGAAAACATTATGACCCAACAACAAGAGCTCACCATATTGGTTAAAGGTTCCAGAAGTGCACGTATGGAAAGAGTCGTCGAAGCGTTGCTGAGCAGTGCTCAACAGGAACAAGCGGGGACATCCGCATGCTAGTTTGGTTGGCTGATTATCTACAGCTTTACATTACCGGCTTCAATGTCGTTCAGTACCTGACCATGCGGGTGATTCTTGGCATCCTTACGGCGTTGTTCCTGTCTTTATGGCTGGGGCCAAAAGTGATTGTCGGCCTGCGCCGGTTGCAGGTCGGCCAGACCGTGCGCGATGACGGCCCGCAGAGCCATTTGAGTAAGACCGGCACCCCAACCATGGGTGGTCTACTGATTTTGATGGCGGTGTTTGTGTCGGTGCTGCTGTGGGCGGATTTAAGTAACCGTTACGTATGGGTCACTCTCATTGTTCTCGGTGGTTTTGGTGTGGTCGGCTTCGTCGATGACTATCGCAAAGTGGTGCGTAAAGACCCTGCGGGGCTGATTGCGCGCTGGAAATACTTTTGGCAATCAGTCATTGCCGGCACCGTCGCGGTGTACTTGTTTTATAGTGCCGGGCAGCCCGCGGAAACTGCGCTGTTGATTCCTTTTGTTAAAGACGTGATGCCGCAGCTCGGTGCTATGTATATCCTGCTCGCCTACTTCGTGATTGTGGGAACCAGCAATGCGGTTAATCTCACCGACGGCCTCGATGGCTTGGCGATTATGCCAACGGTGATGGTCGCTGGTGCATTAGGTGTGTTCGCGTATGTCACCGGCAATATCAATTTTTCCGCTTACCTGAATATTCCTTATATTCCTGAAGCGGCAGAGTTAACCGTCGTCTGTGCAGCCCTGTGTGGGGCCGGGCTCGGATTTCTCTGGTTTAACACCTATCCGGCACAGGTTTTTATGGGTGATGTCGGTTCGTTGGCCTTAGGCGCGACCCTTGGCATTATCGCTATCCTGGTGCGCCAGGAACTGGTGCTCTTTATTATGGGCGGGGTATTCGTAATGGAAACCCTATCAGTCATGCTGCAGGTGGGGTCTTACAAGATGCGTGGTAAACGCGTATTTCGCATGGCCCCGATTCATCATCATTACGAGCTCAAAGGTTGGCCTGAGCCGCGCGTGATCGTGCGATTCTGGATTTTGTCGTTAATTCTGGTGCTGATTGGCTTAGCCACTTTGAAACTAAGGTAAATTATGGACGTTGCAGGAACTTTACAGGCGTATGAGCGCATCGGCGTGATCGGGTTAGGTTTGACCGGGCTCTCGGCTGCGCGTTTTCTACGTCGTCATGAGCTGCAGCCGATCCTGTTTGATACCCGCGAAGACACTGCAAAACGTTTACGCAAAGAGCCGTTATTAGCCGAGAGCGAATGTCATTTTGGCGCCCTTAAGCTGGAAGATTTGCTGGGGCTCGATCTGGTGATTATGAGCCCGGGTATTGCGTTTAACGACCCTGCACTGCTGATGGCCCGTGACGGTGGTGTCGAATTTATTTCCGACATTGAGCTCTTTGCGCGTTTGGTGGAAGTGCCTGTGCTAGCGGTGACTGGTTCAAATGGTAAATCCACCGTGGTGTCACTGACCGCGCAAATGTTACAACACTGCGGACGCAAGACTGGACTTGGCGGCAACATAGGTACGCCAGCTTTAGAATTGCTGGATCAGGATTTCGATTCCATTGTCCTGGAATTATCCAGTTTTCAGCTCGAGCAAACATATACCTTACAGCCCGCTGCAGCCTGCGTACTTAATGTGACGCCTGATCACATGGACAGGTATGCCGACTTTGACGCATATTCACGCACCAAAAACCGCATCTACCGCAAAGCAGAGGTCCTGGTTTTTAACCGCGACGATCATCGCACCCTGCCATTGCGTACTCGTGATCTGCAGCATGTGATTAGCATTGGTTTGTCCAGCGATGATCAGAATTTCGGTATTGACCTGATTGATGGCGAAGAATTTATTACCTTCAGTGGCCAACCCTTACTGGCCGCTGCTGATATCCCGATGCCTGGTGATTACAACAAAATCAATGTGATGGCGGCTTTGGCGTTGGTGGCATCGCTGGGCACAGATCTCGAGACCGCAGCGACTGCGGTGCCTTTGTTTAAGTCGTTGCCTCATCGCAGTCAGTTGATTAAGCATGAAAAGGGTGTGCGTTGGGTCAATGATTCTAAAGCTACCAATATTGGCGCAACGATCGCCGCGATTGATGGGTTGCGCACGGATGTTTCGGGCAAGTTGATTCTCATCGCTGGTGGTGACGCCAAAGGCACCGACCTGAGCGCGCTTAAAGATGCTCTTGAACAAGTAGACGTTGTTATCACCCTGGGTCGGGACGGTGACCAAATCGCTGCGCTGAAGCCAGGCGCAATCAGGGTGGAGACCCTCGCCCAGGCAGTCGAAACTGCTGCCAAGCATGCTCGCGCAGAGAGTATGGTATTGCTGTCGCCTGCGTGCGCGAGTTTAGATATGTTCAGCGACTATCAACAGCGTGGTGATGTGTTCCGCGCTGCGGTGGAGGCTCTATATGGGCGCTCGTGAGCAACAACTAGAGCTACAAATGCCGGTGACACAAAGTCTCTGGCAGCGTATGCGCTATTGGTATCAGCAGCAACAGTCGACGATGCTGTATGACCGCCAGTTGTTACTTATTATGTTAGCGCTCACCGCGATTGGGGTGGTGATGGTGACATCGGCGTCGATGCCGGTGGGTGAGCGCCTGATCGGCAATCCGTTTCACTTTATGATCCGCCACGGGATGTATCTGGTGCTAAGCCTGTTGGTGGCAGGCGCCGTGTTAACTCAGCCCATGTCGCGTTGGGAAAAAATGAACGGTTGGCTGTGCTTAGCTGCGATCGTGATGTTAGTTGCTGTATTGTTTGTCGGTCACTCGGTTAATGGTGCGACCCGCTGGATTCGCGTGGGTCCAATCACCTTGCAGGTGGCTGAATTTGCGAAGCTGTTTTTCTTCGTGTTCCTCGCCAGTTACCTGCACCGGCGCCACGATGAGGTTAGAAAGAACCTGAAAGGCTTTTTCAAAGCGCTGATTCTACTGGGCATTATTAGCATGCTGTTGTTATTACAGCCGGACCTGGGAACCGTGGTGGTCGTGGCAATGACCAGTATGGGCATGTTGTTCCTTGCTGGCGCCCGTATCATGCAGTTTTTTGCGGTGGCGCTGACCTTGGTGATCGCGCTGTTAGCGTTGATTATTATCGAGCCCTACCGGATGCGCCGGGTTACGTCATTCTGGAACCCATGGGATGACCCCTTTGGTAGCGGCTATCAGTTAACCCAATCGTTAATGGCGTTTGGCCGCGGTGACTGGCTGGGCCAGGGTCTTGGTAACAGTGTACAAAAACTGCAGTACCTGCCCGAAGCGCATACAGACTTTATTGTCTCGGTGATGGCCGAAGAACTTGGTTTTATCGGCGTGTTGGTTACGATATCATTACTCTTTGTGCTGGTCGTAAAAGCGCTCTATTTAGGGCAGCGCGCGTTGCGTCAGAAACGTGCATTCTCCGGCTATCTTGCGCATGGTATTGGGATCTGGTTTGGCTTTCAAACCATGGTCAATGTGGGTGCAGCTGCCGGATTGATCCCCACCAAGGGTCTCACCATTCCATTTGTCAGCTACGGGGGCAGTAGCTTGCTGGCAATGACCATTGCGTTAGCTATCCTCCTGCGGATTGATTACGAACTGCGGGTCAATTATCGCGATTCGAATCCAAAACCACGGCCGCGGGCTAAGGCGGTGGGCGGATGAATCGGCAGACTCCTAAACACGTCATGATTTTCGCGGGTGGAACCGGCGGCCATGTATACCCTGCGTTGGCAGTGGCTAAAATGCTGCGTGACAACGGCTATAGCGTGAGTTGGGTGGGTACCGCTCAGCGTATCGAAGGGCGCGTGGTGCCAGCTGCAGGGTTTGAGTTCCATTGCATGGAGCAACAAGGCTTACGTGGCAACGGGCTGAAAAGGTATTTAAAAGCGCCGTTTGCGCTGCTGCGCTCGGTATGGCAAGCACGGCGGTTAATTAAAGACAGCAACGCTGACCTGGTCCTTGGTTTTGGCGGTTATACCGCAGGGCCTGGCGGTGTTGCGGCGAAGCTCGCTGGGGTGCCGCTATTAATTCATGAGCAAAATGCAGCAGCCGGATTGACCAATAAGCTGCTGGCCAGAATCGCTGACCGAACCTTACTGGGCTTTGCGGCGGCGAAAGATAGCCTGAGTAAAGGCGAATGGGTGGGTAACCCGGTTCGCGCGGAGATCTTCAGCGCCAGTGAAGATGTGGAGCGCGGTTGTGCACCCCTTAGAATATTGGTGATTGGTGGCAGTTTAGGCGCTCAGGTGCTGAACGAGCAGGTACCAGCAGCGATGCAAAAATGGCGCGGTGAAGCGGTGGGGATTACCCATCAAGTGGGTCAGGGCCGCCGCGACGAGACACTGCAGCGGTATCAACAAAGTGCGCCGGGGGTGACCGTTGAAGTGCACGAATTTATTGAAGACATGGCTAAAGCTTATGCAGAGCACGACGTAGTGATATGTCGTGCCGGGGCGCTGACGGTGGCAGAAATTGCCGCAGCTGGCATTCCTAGCGTGCTGGTTCCCTACCCCCATGCGGTAGACGACCATCAGACACGGAATGCAGAAGTGCTGGTAATGAAGAAGGCGGCGATGTTAATCGCTCAGCCACGTCTGACCCCTGACCATCTGGTGGCGACGTTAGAAGAATTATGTGCAGTGACGGACCATCTGCAGGACATGGGTGCGCGAGCGAAAGAGTTGGCGCAACCCGAAGCGACGCAAAAAATTGTGCGTCATTGCCAACAATTAATGAATGAACAGGGCGTGGTATGAGCCTAGCGAAAATTGAAAGTACAACACAACATTTTACCGTGGTCAGCGTGCCCGAGATGCGCCGTGTTAAGCGTATCCATTTTGTCGGCATCGGTGGCGCCGGTATGGCAGGTATTGCCGAGGTGTTAATTAACCAGGGCTACCAGGTGTCCGGTTCTGACATTGCGGAGAACGCGAATACGCTGCGTTTAGCTAAGTTAGGCGCCTGTATCAAAATTGGCCACAGCGCTGAGCATGTGCAAACAGCGAGTGTGGTGGTGGTGTCCTCTGCGATTAACGGCAGTAACCCAGAGCTGGAAGCGGCCAAGAGCTTATTGATTCCGGTGGTGCGCCGGGCGGAAATGCTGGCTGAATTAATGCGTTTTCGCCATGGCATTGCGGTGGCTGGTACCCACGGCAAAACCACCACAACCAGTTTAATTGCGAGCATATTTGCCGCCGCAGACCGCGACCCGACATTTGTCATTGGCGGTTTACTGAATAGCGCTGGCAGCAACGCGCGTTTAGGTAATAGCAAGTATCTGATCGCCGAAGCAGACGAAAGCGACGCGTCCTTCCTGCATTTACAGCCGATGGTGTCGGTGGTGACGAATATCGAAGCGGACCATATGGACACGTACGGCGGAGACTTCAGTAAGGTACAGGACACCTTCGTTGAGTTTCTGCATAACCTGCCATTTTACGGTTTGGCAGTGATGTGTACTGACGACCCGGTGATCAAAGGATTGCTACCCCGTGTCGGCCGGCAAATTGTGTCTTATGGCTTTAACGAGCAGGCAGACGTTCGCGCGACCCAATACAGTCAGGTTGGTAATTTGAGTCGCTTTGTCGTCGAGCGCAAGGGGTGTGCACCGCTGAGTGTGGCGTTGAACCTGCCAGGCAGACATAACGTGCTGAATGCGCTGGCGGCCATCGCGGTAGCCACGGACGAAGGGATAGAAGATCAGGCCATAGAAGCCGCGCTGGCTAATTTTGAAGGGATCGGCCGGCGCTTTCAGCATTATGGCACTTACCCACTGGGTGAAGGGGATGTGATGCTGGTCGACGATTACGGCCATCACCCCAGTGAAGTCGCAGCGACCATAGCCGCAGCTCGCTCAGGATGGCCGGCCCGTCGTTTGGTGATGTGCTTTCAGCCACATCGCTACAGTCGAACCCGAGATCTGTATGAGGATTTCGTCGATGTCTTAGGGGAAACTGACGAGCTTTTGTTACTTGAGGTTTATTCAGCTGGCGAAGAGCCTATTGCCGGCGCGGACAGTCGCTCGCTGTGTCGCTCATTGCGCCAACAGGCAGGTTTAGAGCCCGTGTATGTAAAGCGCACAGAAGAACTGGCAGCGCGTTTAGCAGCCGTGATTCAGCCCGGCGATATCGTATTGACCCAGGGCGCGGGCAATGTCGGTGCATTAGCGCGGGAGCTTGCCGCAACTCAGTTGCAACCGGATGCATTAACCGCCCAAGGTGGCAGCCATGAGTCATAACGTGGGCAAAATAGCCGTACTTGGTGGTGGTGAGTCTGCAGAACGTGAAGTGTCGTTACGTTCTGCAGCAGCAGTCACCAAGGGCTTACAGCAAGCGGGTATCGATGCGCATTTTTTTGATACCCAGCAGGGCGATGTGCTGACGCTGAAGCAACAGGGTTTTAGCCAGGTGTTTATTGCGCTGCATGGGCGGGGTGGTGAGGACGGTCATATTCAGGCGGTGCTGGAAGCACTGCAGCTGCCGTATACCGGTAGTGGCGTCATGGCCTGTGCATTGGCCATGGATAAGGCACGAACCAAGTACCTTTGGCGCGGGATGGGCCTGCCCACAGCAGAAAGTGCAGTTATTCACGCAAATGACTGGCGAGAACTGGATTTAGCCGCTATTTTGCAGCGCTTAGGCGGCAAGGTGATGGTCAAGCCAAGCCAGGAAGGCTCAAGTGTTGGCATGGCGCAGGCGAGCAGTGTCAGTGAACTTGAAAGTGCGGTGGCAAATGCACTGCACTATGACCAGGAAGTGCTGGTGGAGCAGTGGCTGGATGGGCCTGAATACACAGTGGCGATTGTTGATAACGAAGCGCTGCCGGTGATTGAAGTACGCACGCCCCATGCGTTTTATGATTATGCGGCGAAGTACCAGGACAACACCACCGAATATATTTGCCCCGCGCCGATTGATGAGAGCAAAGAGCAGGCCCTTCGGCAGCTGGCGAAGCAAGCATTTGCCGCAGTGGGCGGGGACGGTTGGGGCCGGGTTGACGTAAAACAGGACCAACAGGGTCAGTTGCAGCTACTGGAAGTCAATATGGTACCCGGAATGACAGAAAAGAGTCTGGTGCCGATGGCTGCAAAGCAGCAGGGAATGAGTTTTAGCGATCTGGTGGTGCGCATTTTAGCCAGCACGCGGCCGCTCAATACGCCGGGTTGATGCAGATGGCGGTGAATTGGCGCGCCATCCGTTGGGAGTTCTGGCTCGGCCTGTTGTCTTTGCTGCTGTTGATTGCGGGCTTGTTTTGGGCCGGGAGTTCAATTCATCGGGTACTGATGGACGAGCAGCAAGTACCACTGGATGCCATCGTGCTGCAAGGCGAGTTGGTGTATACCAGCAGCGATGAAGTCCGCGAGGCATTAGTGGGTGGCGAAGTGGGCAGTTTTTTTGCCTCCGATGTGAGTACCTTGCGTGAACGGGTAGAAGCATTGCCCTGGATTTACAGTGCGGCAGTGCGCAAAGAATGGCCAGGGCGTTTGCGAATTTACCTGGTGGAACAGGTGCCGCTGGCGGTTTGGAATGAGACGGCACTGGTCAATCGCTACGGCGAAATTTTCGCGGGTCGGGTGGAGCAGGTGGAAGATGAATTGCCACACCTTGCCGGGCCGTCGAACGACGTAAACGAAGTGATGCGTCAGTATGAAAGAATGAGTGAGCTGTTGGCGATGAATGATTACCGGGTGAGCCGGTTGGTGATGACGGACAGATTTTCCGTCGATGTCACCCTCGACAATGGGATTACACTGCGACTCGGCCGCGAGGCCAGGTTGCAAAGAATACAGCGCTTTATCGATTTGCATGAACGTTTGCAAAGCGCAGATGAACGAACAATCGAATACGTAGATTTGCGTTATGACACAGGTGTCGCCGTCGGATGGCGAGAAAATGAAGCAGGTGAGTAGACCGTGATCGTGAAAACAGAAGAAGACAAAATGATTGTCAGCCTTGATGTCGGCACCAGTAAAGTGGTGGCGCTGATAGGTGAGATGTTGCCCGATGGTGATCTCAGCGTTGTCGGTGTTGGCGTGACTGCGTCCCGTGGCATGGATAAAGGTGGGGTCAACGACCTCAACCTGGTGGTGCAGTCTATTCAACGTGCCATCGATGAAGCTGAACTAATGGCGGATTGCCGGGTCTCCTCGGTCTACCTGAATATCTCCGGGCGCCACATTGGTTGCCAGAATGAAAATGGCATGGTGCCGATTAACGAGACTGAGGTGACTCAGGATGACGTGGAAAGCGTCATTCACGCTGCCAAGTCGGTGCCGATTGCGCAGGAGCGTCGTATTCTGCACGTGTTGCCACAGGAATACGTGATCGACTCGCAGGAGAGTATTAAAAGCCCGATCGGCATGTCAGGGGTTCGCATGGAAGCCCGGGTGCATATTATTACCTGCGCCAATGACATGGCCAAGAACATCCAGAAAGCCGTTGAGCGCTGTGATTTAAAAGTTGAGCACTTAATTTTCTCGGCGCTGGCGTCAAGTCATTCCGTGTTGACCGATGATGAGAAAGAACTTGGTTGTGCGCTGGTGGACATGGGCGGCGGTACCATTGATATCTGTCTGTTCTCAGGTGGTGTATTGCGCCATACCGCGGTCATTCCGGTCGCGGGTAACCAGGTGACCAACGACATCGCAAAGATCTTCAGAACGCCACTGAGCCATGCGGAAGACATCAAAGTGCAATATGCCTGTGCACTGCGCCAGATGGTTAGCCAGGAAGACAACATTGAAGTGCCTTCTGTAGGCGGACGTCCGTCACGCACCATGTCGCGGCATATTCTGGCTGAAGTGGTAGAGCCACGTTATCAAGAGCTATTTGAACTGATCCGTGACGAACTTGAGAAGAGCGGCCTGGATGAGCAGATCGCAGCGGGTGTGGTTCTGACCGGGGGCACCGCCAAGATGGAAGGTGCGCTGGAGTTTGCCGAAGAGATTTTCCAGATGCCAGTGCGTCTGGGTGAGCCATTGAATATTAAAGGCTTAACGGATTATGTCAGTGACCCATGTTACGCAACCAGCGTCGGGTTACTGAAATATGGCCAGCTGAAGCTGAACGAACAGCTGAAAGAGCGTCAGCGCGGCGAAACCACCCAGTGGTGGAAGCGCGTGCAAAGCTGGTTTAAGGGCGAGTTTTAGGGAGCCGCGGTGGGTTGACCAATGAACGCGCGACATATGTGGAGTATGTCAGCGCAGGTGAGCACACCGAGAGCTTCAGAACAGCGTTATTTGGGGTAACAACAACAAGCAGGAAAGTGGAGAAATACAATGAGTAGCATGTTTGAGTTAATGGACAACTATGAGTCCGATGCAGTGATAAAAGTGATCGGTGTCGGTGGCGGTGGTGGTAATGCCGTCCAGCACATGGTCAGTGAATCCATCGAAGGTGTGCAGTTTATCGCTGCTAACACCGATGCCCAGGCGTTGCGTCGTCATGAGGCAGATGTGACTATCCAGTTAGGTGTGGATGTCACTAAAGGTTTAGGCGCTGGGGCGAACCCTGAAATTGGTCGCCTGGCCGCTGAAGAAAACCGCGAAGAGATTGCTCGCCAGTTACAGGGCGCAGACATGATCTTTATCGCTGCCGGTATGGGCGGTGGTACAGGTACGGGTGCTGCACCTGTGGTCGCTGAAATTGCCAAGGAGCTGGGTATTTTGACCGTAGCTGTGGTCACTAAGCCGTTCCCATTTGAAGGCAAAAAGCGCATGGCATCAGCGGACGCTGGTATCGCCTTGCTGGCTGAGCACGTTGACTCGCTGATCACGATTCCAAACGAGAAGCTGTTGAAAGTACTGGGTCGTGGTACGACTTTACTCGACGCATTCAGTGCAGCCAATAACGTATTGTTAGGCGCAGTGCAGGGTATTGCTGAACTGATTACTCGCCCAGGTTTGATCAACGTCGACTTCGCTGACGTACAAGCCGTTATGCGCGAGATGGGTACCGCAATGATGGGTACTGGCGTTGCTTCAGGTGAAGACCGTGCGCAGGAAGCTGCGGAAATGGCGATCAATAGCCCGTTGCTGGAAGACATCGATCTGTCAGGTGCGCGCGGCGTGCTGGTCAACGTGACTGCTGGCATGGACATGAGCATTGAAGAGTTTGAAACCGTGGGTAATACGGTCAAAGCCTTCGCATCTGAGAACGCCACAGTGATTGTGGGAACCGTCATCGACCTGGAGATGTCTGACGAGTTGCGGGTTACCGTGGTTGCCACAGGTATTGGTGCTGAACGTAAACCAGATATCTCATTGGTGAATACGCAGAAAGCTGAAGGTTCCGGCACTCGCACAGCGAGCCCGACCACAGCGAGCAGTAACGCCACTGGTAGCTATGCGATGAGTAAAGAAGCGACAGCACGTGCTTATAAAGAACAGGTGGAACATCACGAGCCAGCAGACAAGCCAGCGGCCAAAAGTAAGCCGTCAGCAGACACTGACTTCCTTGATATTCCAGCATTTTTGCGGCGTCAGGCAGACTAATTACGATTGGTTATGGTTTGACCACCGCTTTAATGTTTGTTATAGTGCTCGCCCTCTTTTTGAAGAGAGCGGACCAGTACCGCATGCTCAGGCGCCGCCGCTCCCTAAATTCGGGAGTTTACAGGCGGAAGGCAGAGGTCATGTAGCGAGTTAAGTGTGAGGTTCTTATGATTAGACAACGAACTATACAGCAGGCAATTAGCACCACGGGTGTAGGCTTGCACAAGGGTAATAAGGTCAATTTGGCGTTGCGTCCAGCAGCGGCGAATACGGGCATTATTTTTCGTCGTGTCGATTTGAACCCTGCCGTGGAGATCAAAGCATCTCCTGAGCTTGTCCGTGACACACGCATGTGCACCTGCTTGATCAACGATGACAACGTTCGCGTGTCTACCGTTGAGCACTTGCTGGCTGCTATCGCAGGCATGGGTATTGATAATCTAATCGTCGAAGTTGACAGCCATGAGATTCCAATCATGGACGGCAGCGCGCATCCGTTTATCTACTTGCTGCAATCAGCGGGTGTTCAGGAGCAGATGCTGCCGAAAAAGTTTGTCCGCGTGAAAGAGAAAGTTCGCGTGGAAGATGGCGACAAGTGGGCGGAGCTGTTACCCCATAATGGATTCCGTATCGACTTTGCCATCGACTTTGATCACCCGGCGATTGCCGACACCAACCAAGTGGTGTCGATGGATTTTAGCAGTCAGAACTTTATCAAAGACATCAGCCGCGCACGTACCTTTGGCTTTATGAAAGACATCGAGATGCTGCGCGCGAACAATCTGGCCCTGGGCGGAAGTTTTGACAACGCCGTGGTACTGGATGAGTTCCGTGTCTTGAATGGTGACGGCTTGCGCTATGACGACGAGTTTGTGAAGCACAAAATACTCGACGCGGTAGGTGACTTATACATGGGCGGCCACAGTATTCTTGGCCATCTGCGTGCATACAAGTCAGGCCATGCATTAAATAACCAGTTGTTGGTCGCTTTACTTGAAAACCAGCATGCCTGGGAATTCACCACCTTTGAAGAAGAGCGGGTTGAGTCGCCAATTAGCTACTTGTCCCCCGTCCTTGCATAAGATGTTGAATTAACAATAAAAAAGCGGTGCCCCCAAAAAGGCGCCGCTTTTGCGTTTTATATACGCCATGAACAGGACATTAACGGGCGCGACTAAGCCCCGGGTCCACTTTGATTTCCATTGCATGCACAGGTTGTTCTAGAAATTGATTGAAATAATCAATAAGATGGGGCTCAAGCATGCGCAAACGCGGTATCCACGCGGCACTCGCTACGGCGACTTTAAGTACACCTTGGGATACTGCAGTACAACGACAAAAAGGCGCTAGATCCGCAGGCACAGACTGATGCCATAAGCGTTGCCAAAGTTGCAGTTGCTCAGTGCGTTCGCGCATTGAGCCGAGTTTACTTTGCTGCAATAACTGGCGAATATCTTTCGCGCGTCGGCGGATCATAGGTTCTCAGTAAGTTAAGAGTAATAGCATGAGTTTATCAATTATTTATCGTGGCAGAAAAATAAAGTTCGGATTTCAGTTTACGCCCGTGCGTTTATTGTCTTTAGCTGCCCTCAGTTCGTTCCTGCTGGTGAGTTATCACCAGCCCTGGGGCTATGATGGTATGGACAGCCGTTTGGCGCAAGCGCGTATCACTGACGAGCAACGTGAGCTGGCAATGCAGAGCGAAGCGGTGCAGCAGGTTCGCCGCAAAGCCGAACAAGAACTGACCGCTATGACCATGAAGGTTGGAGAAATTCAGGCGCAGCTATTACGCTTAGAGGCACTAGGCCAACGCCTGACTGAAGTAGCACAGTTAGACCCGGCAGAGTTTAACTTCGCTCAGCCAATGCCTGTGGGTGGCCCTGATATCGCGGTCAATGAATGGCCAACAGTGAGTGACCATGCACTGTTACAGGACCTCGATTCGATGCTTGGTGAGCTGGCGGATAAACAAAAACAGCTGCGCATACTTGAGTCTGTGATGGTTAATCACCATATGAATGATGAGCGTCGAGTTGCAGGGCGACCTGTAGTGACCGGATGGCCTTCATCATCTTATGGTGTGCGTAAGGACCCATTTAACGGCAATCCGCGCATGCACCGCGGCCTGGACTTCGCCGGAACTGAAGGCGACCCTGTGGTTGCCACGGGTGCAGGGATTGTTACCTATGCAGGCCGTCGCGGTGGTTATGGTAACTTTATCGAAATCGATCATGGCACTGGGATTCGTACACGCTATGCGCACATGCAACGAATCGACGTTAGTGTCGGTGATGTAGTGACCCGCGGTCAGCACATTGCCACCGTTGGTTCAACAGGCCGATCAACCGGGCCGCATGTGCATTATGAAATTTTAGAGAATGGGCGTCACGTGAACCCGAGTGCTTATGTGCAGCGTCAAGTCGCTGAGTAAGCATTGCCCAGACAACACTTATTAATGGATTAGGACAAAAAATAACTCATGATCAGCAGTCTATTTAGACGCATGTTCGGCAGCCGTAATGACCGGATCATTCGTCAACTACGCAAAGTAGCCAACCAAGTCAACGAACTGGAAAACGAATACGAGCAGCTAAGCGATGACGCATTGCGCTCGAAAACTGAAGAGTTCAAGCAACGCCTGGAAAAAGGCGCGTCGCTAGACGATCTGATCCCCGAGGCTTTTGCCACTGTGCGTGAGGCGAGTAAGCGAGTCTTTGAGATGCGTCACTTTGACGTGCAGCTGATCGGCGGGATGATTCTGAATGACAACCGGATTGCAGAAATGCGTACTGGTGAAGGTAAAACCCTGACTGCGACCTTACCTGCGTATCTGAATGCACTTACCGGTAAAGGCATTCATATCATTACGGTGAACGACTACCTCGCTCGTCGTGATGCCGAGTGGAGCCGTCCATTATTTGAATTCTTAGGCATGACCGTTGCCTGTAATGTGGCCGGTATGCCGCCGCACGAGAAGAAAAAAGCCTATCAGGCGGACGTCCTGTACGGTACCAACAATGAATTCGGTTTCGATTACCTGCGCGACAATATGGCGTTTAGCCCTGAAGACAGGGTCCAGCGGCCATTGCATTACGCGATTGTGGATGAGGTTGACTCCATCCTAATCGATGAAGCTCGTACCCCGCTGATTATTTCAGGTGCTGCAGAAGACAGCTCTGAACTATATAAACAGATGAATGAAGTGGTGCCAAAACTGACTCGCCAGTTAATGGAAGATGGTCAGGAAGTTGGCGAAACTGGCGACTTTACCATTGACGAAAAAGCCCGCCAGCTGCATTTGACCGAACACGGTCAGGAACATATAGAAGACATTTTGCGTGAAGAAGGGCTACTGAAAGAAGACCAGTCGCTCTACTCAGCGGCGAATATCAGCCTGTTACACCACGTTAATGCGGCGCTGCGCGCCCACCACTTGTATCAGCGTGACGTTGACTACATCGTCAAAGAAGATCAGGTGGTCATTGTTGATGAACATACAGGCCGGACCATGGAAGGCCGTCGCTGGTCTGAAGGTTTGCATCAGGCAGTTGAAGCCAAAGAGGGTGTGAAGATTCAGAACGAGAACCAGACCCTGGCCTCGATTACCTTCCAGAATTTCTTCCGTTTATACGAAAAACTGGCTGGTATGACAGGTACTGCCGACACTGAAGCTTTTGAATTTCAGTCTATTTATGGTCTTGAAACCGTGGTCGTGCCGACTAACCAGCCAATGGTGCGTGAAGATCGCCCGGATTTGATTTTCCTCACCGCTGAAGAAAAGTACAAAGCAATTACTGCGGACGTGCAAGAGTGCGTTGACCAGAAGCGTCCAGTGCTTGTGGGTACCAGCTCCATTGAGAGCTCCGAGCTGGTTTCAAGATTACTGAAAAAAGCCAAGATTAAGCACCAGGTACTGAATGCTAAATTCCATGCCCAGGAAGCGCAAATTATCGCGCAGGCGGGTCAGGCAGGCGCGGTTACTATCGCCACTAACATGGCTGGTCGTGGTACCGATATCGTGCTTGGCGGTAACTGGCAGGCTGAGCTGGAGTCAATGGGCACAGAAGTCACTGACGAGCAGGTCAAGGCCGCTCAGGAAGCGTGGCAGAAGCGTCATGATGATGTGAAAGCTGCCGGGGGCTTGCATATTGTAGCCACTGAGCGCCATGAATCACGCCGTATCGATAACCAGTTACGCGGTCGTTCTGGTCGACAGGGTGACCCGGGTTCGTCACGTTTTTACCTGTCCCTTGAAGATAGCTTGATGCGCATATTCGCCTCTGACAAAATGGCGAATATGATGAAACGCCTGGGCATGAAAGAGGGTGAAGCCATTGAGCACCCTTGGGTGACCCGAGCGATTGAAAATGCCCAACGCAAAGTGGAAGGTCGTAACTTCGATATTCGTAAGCAATTGCTGGAATTCGATGACGTTGCCAATGACCAGCGTAAAGTGGTGTATGAGCAGCGCAATGAACTACTTGACGAAGGTGATGTTGCAGAAACCGTTGAACGTATTCGCGAAGACGTGCTTAACGATGTGATCAACGAATATATTCCGCCAGGGTCCCTGGACGAGATGTGGAATATTAAAGGGCTTGAAGATCGCCTGCGTGCAGATTTTGATTTACAGTTCCCTATTCAACAGTGGCTTGATGAAGATTCGAAGTTGTTTGAAGAAACACTGCGCGAACGCATCGTTGAAGAAGCTGCCAAGGCCTACAAAGAGAAAGAGGGCCGGGTTGGCGAGAAAGTTCTGCGCCAGTTTGAGAAAGCGGTCATGCTGCAAAGCCTGGATCAACACTGGAAAGAGCATTTGGCGGCGATGGACCATTTACGCCAGGGTATCCATTTACGTGGCTACGCTCAGAAGAACCCGAAGCAGGAATATAAGCGTGAAGCCTATGCCTTATTTATGGACATGCTTGAAGCGCTTAAAGTTGACGTTATTGGTATCCTCAGCAAGGTCCAGGTACGCGCTGAGGAAGATGTGGAAGCGGTTGAAGAACAACGCCGTCGAGCCGAAGCCGGTAAGCGCAGCTTTCAGCATGACAGCGCGCCTGCCAGTGGTGCCGACGACGAAGGCCGTCCATTACCGGTAGGTGCCCCAACCGGGCAGCCACAGGTGCGAGACGGTGAGAAAGTCGGTCGCAATGACCCATGCCCTTGTGGTTCAGGTAAGAAGTACAAGCAGTGCCACGGTAAGCTGACCTAACCATGAGTATTCCCAGGACAGTCCATGTGGCCGTAGGTGTGGTGCAAAATGAGCAGGGTGAATTCCTGCTCAGCCGCCGCGCCGCGCATCAGCACCAAGGTAACCTGTGGGAGTTCCCCGGCGGTAAAGTTGAGGACGGTGAAGACGTTCAATATGCTTTGGCGCGGGAGTTACTGGAAGAAATGAATATAGTGGTGCGCGATTGTGCACCACTGACAGTGGTTGAACATGCCTACCCCGACAAGCGGGTCCGCCTCGATGTGTGGGAAGTGACTAAATTTGAGGGGCAGGTGCGGGGTCTTGAAGGCCAGGAGTGGCGTTGGGTGCCACGCCATCAGCTGGAAGCCTATCCGTTCCCTGAAGGGAACCTGCCTATTCTCGAGCGCCTGCTCGACGATCTATAAGCCCTTACCAGTTATCGTCTTCTTTATCCGCGTCAGGGTTAACTGCGTCTGGAAGCGGCGCGCCTGGGATCGCTTTTTCTTCGTTCGCCCACTCACCTAAATCAATTAGCCGGCAACGCTCACTGCAAAATGGGCGAAATTGAGAGGCTTCACTCCAGGTTACTGGTTTACTACAGGTTGGGCAGCGCACGGTAATACTGGCTTTGCCTGCGGTCGCCTTGCTTTGTTCAGACATAATTTCTTCTCTTTGAGTCAGGTGTTGATGAAAACCATTGGTACTGCGCTAAATTGCATGAGCGCGGGTTTGCACGCAGCTTAGCATAATTCTAGTTGGTCTTGCGGTTGGCGAGACGCAGATATTGCTGGTGTAAACTTGCCACCTGCTTGTGCGTAAAGGTCAGACTACAATCATTGGTGATAATATCGTCGGCGGCAGAAAACCGCGCCTGGCGCTCGAGCTGAGCATGCATGATTGCGCGTACCTGCTCTTCGCTCGTGTTGTCACGCCTGGTGGTACGCTCCACCTGAGTGTCTTCACTTACGTCCACCACCAGCACACGGTCACACAAGCGATTGAGATTATTTTCCAGCAACAGCGGCGCGGACAGAATACAGTAGGGCGATGTTGCGGCTTTCAGTTGGGCTTCAATGCGCTGGCGAATAAGCGGATGAAGCAGCTGATTCAACCATTCTTTTTGCGCACTATCGGCAAATATCCGCTGGCGCAATTCAGCGCGATTCAGGCTGCCGTCGCCAAGCAGTATGTCAGCGCCAAAGTGCTCGCGGATTTGAGCCAATGCTGTGCTCCCCGGTGCGACCACGTCGCGCGCTATGACATCGGCGTCTACCACGTCAATACCATGCTCCATGAAGGCATTGGTGACCGTGGTTTTACCACTGCCAATACCACCCGTCACGCCGACAATATAGCGACTCATGCCCAGCCCGCCCATTGCCAGTACCACTGATAAAGCAGATCACCCGCGAACAAAGCAATCACCCCACCGAGGGCGAGGAAAGGACCGAACGGTATGGGTGCGCCTTGCTGCTGCCGCTTAATCACCATCATCGCGATGCCAATCACGGCACCACTTAATGAGCCAAGCAGAATAATCAGTGGCAACATCTGCCAGCCAAGCCAGGCGCCAAGGGCGGCAAGTAATTTAAAATCACCATATCCCAAGCCGTCTTTGCCGGTAAGCAACTTGAACACCCAGTACAATGACCAGAGGAACAGGTAACCGGCTACTGCGCCGATAATCGCATCGGTTGGGCTGACAGGCAGTATGCTGATAGCGCCGAGCAAGCCCAGCCAGAGCAGCGGCAGGGTAAGTTGGTCTGGTAGCAACATATGATCAAGGTCGATGCTGCTAAGCACCAGTAAAAACCACAATAGCAGGGTGTAACCCAGTGCCTCTGCATTGAGGCCAAACGCCAGTAAGCAGGCCACGGGTATCAGCGCGCTAACAAGCTCAAGCACAGGGTAGCGCCAGTGAATGGGGGTATGACAATGGCGACAGCGGCCACGTAACACGAGGAAGCTCAGCAGCGGGATATTGTCCCATGCGCGCACCGGCGCGTGACATGTTGGGCAATGAGACGCCGGCACCGCGAGGTTAAATGCGGGCTGTGTCGCCATGGGTTTACCGCTGGCCTCGGCGCAGTCGCGTTGCCAGGCGAGCTCCATCATTTTCGGCAGGCGGACCACCACAACGTTAAAAAAACTGCCTAACATCAGGCCGACGAGAGCCGCCAACACATACAGCCAGGTTTCAGGTATCAGTGTTACATCAATCACATGGAGCTCCTTGCAGTTATAGTGAGTTTAACCCACCAACTGGCCCAGCTGAAAGAGCGGAATGTAGAGTGCCAGTAAAATTGCCGCGGTGAGGCCGCCGGTGATGACTAAAAATGCAGGCTCCAGCGCCTTAATAAAAGTTTGTTGCCGCTCACTCAGTAACGTCGCCCATGACGTCGATAGATGTTCCAGTTGTTCGCTGAGACGGCCGCTTTGCTCGCCCAAGCGCACGCGTTGCAGTGCTTCACCGTCAAAGTATGGGTTTTGCTGCAGTATCTCGTGCAGGCTTGCGCCCCCTGCCAGTAAGCGGGCGCAGCTGTGCCAGTGGCTTTTAAAGCCAGCACTAAGCGAGCTGCGGGCGGTAAGCTCGCATGCTTCGGTCAGCGGCATCGCGCTGGCGTAGGCAAGCTGTAAGGTGGCAACGTCATAGAGCAGATGCTGGCGACTTAGCTGTGCACCAAGCCAGGGTAATTTATACAGCATTCGATTAATCTGCAGGTTCTGCCCCTGGGCACGCGCCAGGTAACGAATCACTGGTATCAGCAACAGCGGACTGGCCAGCAATACCCAGCTACGCGGTTGCTGCAGCGTGTCGGAAATTGCCATCAGGTAAGCGGTGGTAGCAGGGATATCGGCCCCCATTTGCGCATACATCTCGACAAATTGAGGCACGATAAAATAGAGCATTGCCACAACCACGCTCAGCGCCACCCCAAGCACGATGAGCGGGTAAGTGAGCGCTTTGCGAATGGCCTGGGCCTGGGCAATACGAGCCTCGGCCTGTGACGCCAGGCGGTGCAACACAGTGGCGAGTTGGCCACTATGCTCACCCACTTCCACTAAGCGACAGTACTGCTCAGTAAACCCCGCACCACACTGCTTCAGGCTCTGATGTAACGGCACCCCCGCATGCAAAGCCTGCTGAATATTGCGCAACCAGGCTGCCACTTCGGCGTGCTGGGCCTGGTCAATCATAAGCTTTAAGGCATCCAGCTGGGTAATGCCAGACCCAAGTAAGCTCGCCCAGGCTTTGGTAAAGCTTAACTGCCAGTGCTGAAGCCGTTTGCCGCGCATGGGTTTTTGCTGGATTTTGCGTGTGGTCTTTAGATGTACCCCTTGTTGCCACAGTTGCAGGCGTAATACCTGCGGTGGTACGAATGCGAGCCCGCGGAGGGTTAGCCCATGGCGGTTAAGCCCCGACCAGTGCCATGCAGGCCAGCGCTTAAACATGACTCACCTCGGGCTGTTCAGTAGCTGCGGCGAGGAGTGAACGGGTGTGGTAATTGGTGGCCTCCTGCAGTGATAAATCACTGGCACAGGCCTCATCTACCTGTTGCCAATAATGAGCGTGATTAGGATTGGCCAGCAAAGCCATGCGCAATGCATCACGCATGGGCACCATCTCATACACGCCGATGCGTCGCTGTTGCGGGCTATTGTCTGCTCCAATGTCACGCAAGGTAATTAGGCGCTGGTTCATCAAGAGCAGCAAACTGCCGGCCAACTGATAGCCGTCGATACCAAGCTGTTGCAAGCGCACCAGCGCGCTGAGCGGACTGGCCGCATGCAAGGTGGCAAATACCAGGTGTCCGGTTTGTGCCGCCTGACAGGCCATACCGGCGGTTTCAGTGTCACGGATTTCACCAACCATGATTACATCTGGGTCCTGGCGCATCAGAGCCCGCAGCGCCTGCGCGAAATTAAAGCCAAGCACCGGCTGCACGTTAATTTGGTTGACGCCAGGTAAGTCCACCTCTACCGGGTCTTCCACCGTACTAATATTGCGTGAGGTGTCATTGAGTTGCTGCAGCAGGGTATACAGGGTTTGCGTCTTGCCGCTACCAGTGGGGCCGGTAGTCAGGATTAACCCTTCACGCTTAGCCAGGCAACGCTCCACAATGGCTTGTTGGCTGGGCAGCATACCGGCGGCACTTAAGCTGTGATGCTCAGCGGTTAAGCCTAGTAAACGCAGCACCAGCTTCTCCCCCCATAAGGTGGGCACGGTATTTACCCGACAATCGATTTGCTGACCACGAACATGAAAGCGACAGCGGCCATCCTGGGGCAAGCGGCGCTCAGTAATGTCGAGCTGTGCCAGCACTTTAACGTGTGCCACTACCCTCGGTGCAAGCTGGCTATTCAGGTGCTCCGCCACGGATAATTGACCCAGTTGGCGAATACGCACGCGATAGCCATCATCGCAGGGTTCCAAATGCAGGTCTGAAGCGCGCTGCATGATGCAGCGCTCAATCAGTTGTTGCACCATGCGTTCTACCACCGAATCAGCGGTGAGTGCGCTGCCGGGATGAGAGATTGCGCCTGCCATTACGCACCTGCACTACATTCAGTAAGGCGTGATGACGGTTTCGCTGCGGCACTAAAATCAGAACAGGTTAAATCCCACTCCAGAAAGCCAGGCGTCGTTGCTCTTGGAGTATAAGTGACCACCAGATCTTGCCCGTTTATACCCTGCGCCTCGAGAGTCACGGTGAGAACGTTCTCATCCGCTTCGACGCCTTTGATGCCTTTGGGAAAGTTTGGATTTACCGGGAAGGAGACCAGGGTGTCGAAGTCGCAGGCGGACAACGCGCCCTCCATTTGCCAGCACAGGTTCATTGCGGTGAGCCAGGGGGTCACTGCAGTCAGCGCCGCACTCGCCCGGGCGCGCTGGGTGTAGTCTGTGTAAGCGGGTACTGCCACTGAACTCAGAATGCCGATAATGGCTACTACGATCATCAGTTCAATCAGGTTAAAACCTTTAGCCGGGCGACGCGCCCGAGACATGCGCTGTATTGTGTTCATAAGCCTTCCTTTGCTTAATGCGTTGCGAATAATAAATACGGATGCAGGGAAGGCCTGAGCCAGCGTGCCTGCCAACTCAGTATGCGAGAAAGGGGGTAAAGATGCGTAGTCGAGGTTTGTAAGTAATTGCGGAAAGGCGCTTACAGCCTATGGCTATAAGCGCAGTGCCTAGGCTGAAAGCTCAGTAAAGCGCATCGATAAGTCAATGGCCTGCACGTGTTTGGTCAGCGCCCCGGACGAGATGAAATCAACCCCGGTGGCAGCATAGTCCTGCAGTTGCTCTGCGGTCACATTACCGGACACTTCGAGCTTGGCGCGGCCGGCAGCCAGGGTCACAGCTTCGCGAATATGGGCCATACTGAAATTATCCAGCATAATGACATCGGCACCGGCATCTAACGCTTGCTGCAGTTCATCAAGGTTTTCTACTTCAACCTCAACCCAGCGATCTGGATGACGCTGGCGCGCAGTACTGACGGCCGCCGCAACCCCACCACAGGCACTAATATGATTCTCTTTAATCAAATACGCGTCAAACAGGCCGATTCTATGGTTCTGTCCGCCACCGCAGACCACCGCATACTTTTGTGCAAAGCGCAGGCCGGGCAGGGTTTTACGGGTATCTAATAAACGGGTTTCAAAACCTGCCAATAAGGCCACCGCGCGTGCAGTATGGGTTGCAGTAGCAGATAAGGTTTGCACGAAATTAAGCGCCGTACGCTCGCCGGTTAACAAGTGCTGGGCCGGGCCACTAAGTTCAAACAAGGTGGCGCCTGCAGCGACCGTGTCACCGTCCGCCACATGCCAGTTTAGGGTGACTTCGTTGCCAAGTTGGGCAAAGACTTCATCGACCCAGGCTTTACCACAAAACACGCAGTCTTCACGGGTGATCACCCTTGCTTTGGCGTGGGTGGCAGGGGCAATAAGCTGGGCCGTAATGTCACTGGAGATATCAACCTCGCCGCCAAGATCTTCACTGAGTGCAAAACGCACCTGAGACTCGACATGTTGCTGCAGAACCTGGGGCTGGATATCGTTCATGAAAAACCTTTTTTAGCTGAATAGTGGAAAGGCGTGCTACTGAGTGATGGTCAGCACGCGATTTTGCTGGCTGAATTCTAACGTACTCAGCGCGCTCATACCCAATAAAATTTGATCAGATTCATAGCCCGGTACAATGGTGCCGGACACGTCTTGCAGGTGAATATCGCCCAGGCGAAGCTCGCTAATGGTGGTGGCGTAAGCGCGGGCGGTGCCATTGGCGGTGCGCACCATCATGGGGGTGCCGCGACGCAGGTTAAGTTGATCTGCAATGGCTTGAGGAATCGCTACCTGAGTGGCGCCGGTGTCGAGCATAAAAGTCACGCGTTGGCCGTTAATTTCGCCATTGGCCACATACATGCCAGCGCGGTTTTGCTCCAATTCAACCACCGCGCGACCACCTTGCGCATAGCTGGTGACGTTCATATTAGGGTTCTGCTGCCGGTCGAGTATGCCACCAAACCAGAAGTACAAGATCGCCAGCAAGGCTATCCAGGCGAACCAGGAAAACCACTTGCCAAGTTTTGCTGTTGGATCCGAGCTTGTCATACCACAGTTACCTTTGCTTTACCTTTTGCGTTAGACCTTAGATACTTAGCTTTGCACTCATCAAGATACAAGTATATGTCTTCTAGATTAAGCGTATCACAGCACCGCCTGAATTCGGCGCGTTTTATCGCCTCGCCACACCATGACGAGCGCCCGCCTGACAGCGAGATAGCACTGATTGTCGTCCATGGTATTAGTCTACCAGCCGGGCAATTCGGCTTGCAGTATATAAATGATTTGTTTCTCGGGCAGCTCAACACGGAGGCTGATCCTAGTTTTTCAATTCTTGAAGGGCTGCGGGTGTCTGCACATTTATTGATCCGCCGCACCGGTGAAGTTATTCAGTACGTGCCTTTCAACAAACGGGCCTGGCACGCTGGGGTATCCAGCTGGCAAGGGCGGACCCAGTGCAATGACTTCTCGATTGGCATTGAGATGGAAGGTACCGACGACATACCCTACACCGACGCGCAATATGCCGTACTCACCGATGTGGTGGACGCACTTCGTGACACGTACCCAGGTATTGAGCCACATGCGGTAACAGGTCATGAGCACATAGCGCCGGGGCGGAAAACGGACCCAGGCCCGGTATTCGATTGGGAACGCCTGGCACGGGGCTGTTCCGCCACACCTACTACGGTGGCGCAACAAGCCAGTGATACTAATCATGCAAACACTACAACACTCAAGGACGTTTAGGTTATGGTGATTTTCTCGTTACTGATCGCTATTTTGATCGATCGAGCCACGCGCACACGCGGGCACTGGCAACTCAGGCCGATTGCGCAAAGCTGGCATCAGCTACTGCATCGGCGCACCCATGCCTACACGTGGGCGCAACAACCTGTGCTGGCGCCATTACTATGGATACTGCCAGCGATTGCGTTGGGGCTTATTTTGTACCTGCAAGGCAGTGCGCTGCTGATGTTTGTTGTCAATGTGGTGGTGCTACTAGTTGCACTAGGTTGCGCGCCGCAGCGAGAGATCGTGCGCCTGTATCTGAGTAAAGCACAAAGCGAAAACGCAGAAGAATGTCGTGTATTACATGGCCAACTTAATAGGCTACACCCTGAACTGAGCGGGCACACCGTGGGTGCCCATCTGATTTGGCTGAATTTCCGTTATTACTTCGCCGTCGCGTTCTGGTTTATTATTTTTGGCGCAGCGGGGGCGCTGGCATATGCCCTTATTCGTGAGTACGTGGTGAATCGTTATGCAGCGCCTGCGAAACCACAAGCCGACACGTTGGAACCGCAGTCGCTTGCGCAGCCAGAGTTGGAAACTGAACAAACTCAGCTTTTCGCCCGTATCCTCTATGTGATTGAATGGCCAGCAGCACGGGTTGCCGGTTTTGCATATTTGCTGGTGGGACATTTCAGCAGGGCGTTACCCGCATGGCTTGGTGGGCTTGGTGATATCGAGGTAGCGCACAGTCATTATCTGGCCAGCATCGCTGGCCGCGCAGAGGACGGTTGTGACAATGTCACTGAAATAAGTGAAGAGCCCTGCGCCATGATGACGCTTGCGAAGCGCAGCATGGTGTTGTTACTTGCGGCCACGGCGCTGGCAACTTTACTCGGCTGGCTGGCATAACTTACGGCATTAAGCTGTTGTCATACTCTGGTCATACCAATATTAGACGCTTAATACTTGGGTTTTCTTAACGAAAGCTTTAAAATAGGTCAGTTGGTAAGACCAATTTCAAATTAAACCGTGTTGAGAAGGTTTAGAGCGACTCAGCACGGTCAGCAAATACGTTTATTAGCAACCAGCAGGGGATGCACAGCCATGACGAGCTTGTCACGCGTACAGACAGTGAAATTGTCTGACGTGATTATGCAACAACTCGAAGCGCTGATTGTCGACGGTACTTATGGTGCCGGCGAGCGTTTACCTGCTGAACGGGAACTAGCCAAGCAGCTCGACGTGTCGCGGCCGTCCTTGCGTGAAGCGATTCAAAAGCTCGAAGCCAAAGGCTTAGTGACCCGGCGTCAGGGTGGTGGGACTTTCGTGACCGGTGCGTTGCACCAGCAGGTGACCGACCCTCTATTTGCTTTGCTGGCGCAAAACCCCGAAGCCCATTACGACTTACTCGAATTTAGGCATGTGCTGGAAGGTGTTTCGGCGTTTTATGCTGCCATGCGTGGCACCGACAAAGATCGAGAGCATATTCAACATACCTTTGACGAGGCCACCAAAGCCGCCGACGAAGGTGCAAAGGAACAAGCGCAGGCACTGATGCGCTTTTATGTCGCTATTACAGAGGCGTCCCACAATGTGGTGTTGCTTCATTTAGTGCGCGGCATGCAGGACATTTTAATGGAGAACATGCGGCAGAACCTGGACGTGTTAAATCGCCGCAGTGAAATCCGTGCTCAGTTACATGAGCACCGGGCTTCTATCGTAAAAGCAATACTTGCAGGGCAACCTCAGCAGGCGCGGGATGCATGTCATCAGCATCTGGCCTATATTGAGGCTACTCTGTTGCAATTAAACCGGGATCACCAGCGCATCGAACGTTCGGTTCGACGCAGTGAGCAGTAACTTCCTACCTCGTAAATAACGAGGGAATAGTCACTGCGACGACCCCAATAAATACGTGCGATAAGTAAGGAAAGATTATGGCGGAACAAGAAAGAAACGACATCGACCAACAAGAAACGCAGGAGTGGCTTGACGCCCTCGAAGGCGTGCTTGAGGCAGAAGGCCCGAAGCGTGCCCATTTCCTGCTCGAAGAGCTGATTGATAAGGCCCGCCGGAATGGCGCGTACCTGCCTTATAAGCCGACCACAGCCTACCTGAATACGATTCCGGTGAGCCAGGAACCAGTGATGCCGGGCGACCACAGCATCGAGTCACGGGTTCGTGCTGCGATTCGCTGGAACGCACTGGCGATGGTATTGCGTGCATCGAAGAAAGAACTTGATCTGGGCGGTCATATCTCTAGTTTCGCCTCTTCTGCGATGCTTTATGATGTCGGTTTTAACCACTTCTTCCGCGCTCCAACTGACGAAGACGGCGGCGACTTCCTGTATATCCAGGGCCACGTGTCACCGGGTATTTATGCCCGCGCCTTCCTTGAAGGTCGTATCACTGAAGCGCAGCTAGACAAATTCCGTCAGGAAGTAGACGGCGATGGCTTACCAAGCTATCCGCACCCGAAACTGATGCCAGACTTCTGGCAGTTCCCGACCGTTTCAATGGGCCTTGGTCCGATTCAGGCCATTTACCAGGCACGTTTCTTAAAATACCTCACCGACCGTGGCATTAAAGACTGCTCTAAGCAGCGCGTTTACTGCTTCTTAGGTGACGGTGAAGTGGATGAGCCAGAAAGCTTGGGTGCGATTGGCCTGGCGACCCGTGAAGGCCTGGATAACCTGACCTTTGTGGTCAATTGTAACCTGCAGCGCCTAGATGGTCCGGTACGTGGTAACGGCAAGATCATTCAGGAACTGGAAGGCACCTTCCGCGGCGCAGGCTGGGAAGTGATCAAAGTAGTTTGGGGTCGTTACTGGGATCCGCTTTTATACCGTGATACCGAAGGCAAACTAGCCCAGGTCATGGAAGAGAGCGTGGACGGTGAGTACCAGAACTACAAAGCCAAAGGTGGCGCTTACACCCGTGAGAACTTCTTCGGTAAGTACCCTGAAACCAAAGAGATGGTCGCGAACCTGTCAGACGAAGACATCTGGCGCCTGAACCGTGGTGGCCATGACCCGGTAAAAGTATACGCCGCGTATAACAAAGCCGTGAACACTAAAGGTCGCCCACAGGTGATCTTAGCCAAAACCGTTAAAGGTTATGGCATGGGTGCAGCCGGTGAAGGTAAAAACGTTGCGCACCAAGTGAAGAAAATGGACATCGATGCGATCAAGCACTTCCGTGATCGCTTCAATATTCCCATTAAAGACGAAAATTTAGCAGACATGCCGTACTACAGCTTCCCTGAGGACAGCGAAGAGTACAAGTACATGAAAGAGCGCCGCGAGAAGCTAGGTGGCTTTATGCCGGTGCGTCGCAGAAACAGCGACAAAGAGCTGGAAGTCCCGTCACTGAAAGCTTTTGATTCCGTATTAAAAGGCTCAGGCGACCGCGAAATCTCCACCACCATGGCATTTGTTCGTGTATTAACTACCATGCTAAAAGACAAAAAAGTCGGCCAGCGTGTGGTGCCGATTATTCCGGACGAGGCACGTACCTTTGGTATGGAAGGTCTGTTCCGTCAGGTCGGCATTTACGCTCACCAGGGCCAGAAATACACCCCGCAGGACGCTGACCAGGTCGCGTACTACCGCGAAGACAAGAAAGGTCAGGTACTGCAGGAAGGTATCAACGAGCTTGGCGCATTAGCCTCGTGGGTGGCGGCCGGTACCAGTTACTCCACCAACAACGAACCGATGATTCCGGTATACATCTATTACTCGATGTTCGGACCTCAGCGCGTTGGTGATTTGGTGTGGGCTGCAGGCGACAGCCAGACCCGTGGTTTCTTAATCGGCGGTACTGCCGGTCGTACCACGCTAAACGGCGAAGGCTTACAGCATCAGGACGGCCACAGCTTAATCCTGTTCAACACAGTGCCAAACTGCATTAGCTACGACCCTACTTACGGCTACGAAGTGGCAGTGGTGGTACAGGACGGCTTGCGCCGCATGTATGACGAGAACGAAAACGTTTTCTACTACATCACCGTGATGAACGAGAACTACCAGCAACCAGAAATGCCGGAAGGCTCAGAAGAGGGCATTCTGCGTGGTATCTACAAGCTGGACGAGAAGAAAGCCAAGAAAGCCGAAGGCCATGTGCGCCTGATGGGCTCTGGCACCATTCTGCAACAGGTTCGTGAAGCGGCTGCCATTCTGGAAAGTGACTACAACGTCAGCAGCACCATCTTCAGTGCCACCTCGTTCAACGAGCTGGCGCGTGACGGTCAGGACGTTGACCGTTACAACATGCTAAACCCGACCAAGAAAGCCAAAACTGCTTATATCACCGATGTACTGGAGAAGAACGGTAAAGGGCCAGTGGTTGCAGCCACGGATTACATGAAGCTGTATGCAGATCAGGTTCGTGCCTGGGTGCCAGCGTCTTACACCGTGCTGGGCACCGACGGCTTTGGTCGTTCAGACAGCCGCGCGAATCTGCGACGTCACTTCGAAGTGAACGCGCATTATATTGTGATCGCGGCACTGGCTGAGCTGGCAAAAGCGGGTGATATCGATAAGAAGGTGGTGACCAAAGCCATCAAAGATTTCGATATCGATGTGAACAAGATTAACCCACTGCACGCGTAACGGAGGCTGATATGGCAGATGCAAAAGAAGTAAAAGTCCCCGACGTTGGTGGCGATGAAGTCGAAGTCATTGAAGTACTGGTCAGTAAAGGCGACACCCTGGAAGCTGAAGACTCACTGATTACGGTAGAAAGCGATAAGGCATCGATGGACATTCCAGCGCCTTTTGGCGGCACCGTGGAAGACATCAGCGTTAAAGTCGGTGACAAGATTAAAGAAGGCGACCTGCTGGCGATGATCGCTGAAGCAGGTGGGTCTGACTCTGATGACGAGGAATCGGATGACGCTGCAGATGAAGAAGCGGCAGACACAGATGATTCTGACGATTCGGAAGAGGGCGATACACCTGAGGATGACGATTCTGATAACAATGATTCAGATAAAAAGGAAGCCTCACAAGAGGAGTCCGGTGAATCAGAAGTGATTGACGTTGAAGTACCGGATATCGGTGAAGACGGCGAAGTCGAAGTCATTGAGGTGCTGGTCAAAGCAGGCGATACCGTGGAAGCGGAAGATGGCCTGATTACCCTGGAAACCGACAAAGCCACCATGGACGTACCATGCCCACAAGGCGGCACGGTCAAAGAAGTCGTGGTAAAAGAGGGTGACAAGGTTAAGCAGGGCTCGCTGGTGATTAAGCTGGAAGTGAAAGGCTCTGGTTCATCAGGCAAAAGCTCTGATGAGTCGAAGTCAAAGAGCGACAGCAGTAGTGCCAGTTCTTCTAGCAAAGAAACCGGAAAGTCTTCAGATGAAGATAAAAAATCCTCAAGTGAGGATAAAGCTTCTTCAAAAGAAGATTCAAAAGATTCTAAAAGCGAAACCCACAGCTCGCGCTCACGCAAGCCACCGGTGCCAGATCATCCGTTAGGGCGCAAAGGCCAAGGCGCCGGTGTACCACACGCGTCACCTGCAGTGCGCCGGGTTGCTCGTGAGTTTGGTGTTGACCTGACCCAGGTGCAAGGCAGCGGGCCGAAAGATCGGATCTTAAAAGAAGACGTGCAGCAGTTCGTAAAATATGAACTGTCACGGCCGAAAGCCTCAGCAGCGCCAGGTACTGGCGGTGAAGGTGGCTTGCAGGTTATTGCGCAGCCTAAAGTCGATTTCGAGAAGTTCGGTGAAGTAGAAAAAGTCCAGATGTCGCGTATTCAGCGTATCTCAGGGCCGAACCTGCACCGCAACTGGGTCACGATTCCCCATGTGACACAGTTCGACGAAGCGGATATTACTGAGCTGGAGAGCTTCCGTAAGTCAGAGAACGAGTACCAGGCAAAAATTAAGTCTGGTATGAAGTTCACCCCGTTGGTGTTCATCATGAAAGCCTGTGCTCAGGCACTGCTAGAGTACCCGGTATTTAACTCGTCGCTGCACGAAGACGGCGAACATCTGATCATGAAGAAATACGTGAACATCGGTATTGCCGTGGACACGCCAAATGGTCTGGTTGTGCCAGTCGTTAAAGACGTGGACAAGAAAGGCATCAAGCAGTTGACCGAAGAGCTGGGTGAAATCAGTGCCAAAGCGCGTGACGGTAAGCTCAAAGCTGCCGACATGCAGGGCGGATGCTTCTCGATTTCAAGCTTGGGTGGCATCGGCGGTACTGCATTCACCCCAATCGTGAATGCACCAGACGTAGCCATTTTAGGCGTGTCAAAAAGCGAGATGAAGCCAGTGTGGAACGGCAGTGAGTTTGTACCACGGTTGAAACTGCCATTGAGCCTGTCATACGACCATCGTGTCATTGACGGTGCAGTGGCTGCGCGGTTCACTACGTACCTGAACCATGCGCTGTCAGACATTCGCAAGTTACTATTGTAGTAGTCGGTAAGCCGCCTGAATAATTGGGCGGCTTTTACGCATCTACCGCGCCGTTTTCGGTGAATTAAGCGGCAAATGCACAAGACGCTGCAAGAATTTCTCGGTACAATATCGCCCACTTTCGCGCGATTTGTACCTGATATGTACAAAATTTTGGACTAACACGTGGCTTACCGGATGAACGGGTCAAATGATGTAACCCGGGGTAAGCGAACGGTTAACTATAGGGGTCATCATGAGTAAAGAGATCAAAACTCAGGTTGTAGTGCTGGGCGCAGGGCCTGGTGGATATTCAGCAGCTTTCCGCGCCGCCGATTTAGGCCTGGACGTGGTATTAGTAGAGCGTTACAGCACCTTAGGTGGTGTTTGTCTGAACGTTGGCTGTATTCCTTCAAAAGCACTATTGCACTTAGCCAAGCATATCGACGATTCTAAGCACCTGGGTGACCACGGCGTGAGCTTCGGCGAGCCTAAGATTGACCTGGACAAAATTCGCGCGCACAAAGAAAAAGTAGTCGGCCAGTTAACTGGCGGCCTCGACCAGATGTCGAAAATGCGTAAAGTGAAAGTTGTGACTGGTAAAGGTGAATTCACTGGCGCCAACGAACTGAAAGTGGTTGGCGATGAAGAAACTACGATCAAGTTCGACAACGCCATTATCGCAGCCGGCTCACAGCCAGTTGAACTTCCGTTCATTCCACATGACGACGAGCGTATCTGGGACTCAACCGGTGCTTTAGAACTGCCGTTTATCCCTGAGAAAATGCTGATTCTAGGTGGCGGTATCATCGGTTTGGAAATGGGCTGTGTATACAGTGCATTAGGCTCGAAGCTGGACGTGGTTGAGTTCATGGACCAACTGATCCCAGCAGCGGACAAAGACCTGATCAAAGTCTTCACCAAAGAGATGAAGAAGAAGTATGAGAACATCATGCTTGAAACTAAGGTCACAAAAGTTGAAGCCAAGAAAGACGGTATTCATGTGACTTTCGAAGGCAAAAACGCACCAGACAAGCCAGTTAAATACGATGCAGTACTGGTTGCAGTAGGCCGTACACCAAACGGTAAGAAGATTGGCGCAGACAAAGCTGGCGTTGAAGTGGATGACAAAGGTTTCATCAAAACTGATAACCAGCTGCGTACCAGCGCAGACAACATCTTCGCGATTGGTGACATCATTGGTCAGCCAATGCTGGCGCACAAAGCCGTTCACGAAGGCCACGTTGCTGCCGAGAACATTTCTGGTAAGAAGCATTTCTTCGAACCGAAAGTGATTCCTTCAATCGCCTACACCGACCCGGAAGTGTGCTGGGCAGGCGTGACCGAGAAAGAAGCGAAAGAGCAGGGCATCAAGTACGAAGCTGTGACTTTCCCATGGTCTGCGTCAGGCCGCGCTATCGCGTCCAACGCCACCAATGGCTTCACCAAGCTGATTTTCGATAAAGAAAACGACCGCTTGATCGGTGGTGCTGTAGTCGGCTCACACGGTGGCGAACTGATGGGCGAAATCTGCCTGGCCATCGAAATGGGCAGCGACGCAGAAGACATCGCACTGACTGTACACGCACACCCAACGCTACACGAGTCAGTTGGCCTGGCCGCTGAAATGTACGAAGGTTCAATCACCGACTTGCCAAACAAAAAGGCAAAGAAGAAATAACCTTGGCGTAACCGCTTAACGGTATTTGAAACCTTTGATGAAAACCCCGGTGGCTCACGCACCGGGGTTTTTTGTTTATGCTCCCTTTGGGCTGTTGGATGCACGTACCTTCGGTGTAGGGCAGGCTCCGCCTGCCGCACCTGGATCTAAAACCCTCGAACCATTAACACCAAACCCGAAATCACCCTTGCCCATACATAACACCTTGAGTAGTATTGTAAACAAATCGTAAGCATGGACGTATATCACACGACCTGAACCCAATCAGGCAGACAACAGGGATGCCCGCCACTAAAGCTTATCCGAACCATAAACTCACGGATCACAACCTGTGTATTTGTGGCGGTAGCGTGGGCAGCTATCAGTAAATAATTACGTAAGGGGTAACAACACACATGGCAGAGCAAGAATATGCGGGCTTTTGGATTCGGTTCAGTGCTTCGTTCATTGACCTTGTCATTAGCGTAGTGGTTTTGATGATACCGCTGTCTTATATCTATGGTGCCCAATACTGGACAGCGGAGCTTTGGGTGTATGGTGTTTGGGATCTCATACTTGGCTATATCGTGCCCTTCGTCGCCACCCTTTGGTTTTGGCATCGCTTTCTCGCAACCCCAGGCAAAATGGCTACAAACCTAATAGTCGTCGACGCGAGAACCGGCAACAAACTCAAACCCTTGCAAGCAGTGATTAGATATTTCGCCTATATATTGTCTGCTATACCGCTAGGGCTCGGCTTTCTCTTGGTTTGTGTCGATAAACAGAAGCAAGGCCTGCATGACAAACTCGCAGGTTCCGTCGTAATTAAAGAGAATCAACAAGCAGCCGCGCAAGTTGAGGGCGCTAAACCTCGTTCGTGACCGAGAAATACCGTTAACCAAAGCTGAATCATCGTATGTTCACATTCATTTTTGTAGCGATATTCGCCATTATTCCCTGCGCTGTATTTGGGTACGTCATTGCCATTAAACAGCAGCGCACCTTGATTACTTTCTGGGACGATGCGAAATACACTGACCCAACCGCAGCAGCCAGGGCGTTGGGCAATAGCCTGATGCTCACGGCCTCACTTTTGCTGTTCATACAGTTGCTCTTCGCCGCAGGTTTAATCCACGAAAGCACAGCCGGCTTGCTTTCGTTCGCCAGCTCGGCACTGCCTGTTGCAGCGTTAGTGTACATACGCAGAAGGTACGCGCCGTCCATCTAATCATTCCTTCTGGATAAGGCGATCTAAAGGGCTGGTTGTACCCGCATAGTGCTGTCCGATAACGTGAGTATATATTTGAGTAGTGCTGACATCGTTGTGCCCGAGTAACTCTGGACTGTTCGAATATCACAGCCGGATTGCAACAGGTGTGTTGCAAATGAATGTCGAAATGTATGGCAGTTTACCTTTTTGAATACTTTCGCCTTATACACTGCCGGTTTAAGCGCTTTTCGGATAACGCTGTCATGCAGATGATGGCGGCAGAGCAGTCCCGTATATGGGTGGCCGCAGAGCGCCGTTGATGGAAAGACAAACATCCAGCCTGGCTGTTTAAAAGCATTCGGGTATTTCCGGTCTAATGCGTCAGGGAGTGACGGACCAACGCCGTTCATGTTGTCTAACTGCTGAACTTTGAGCGCTCTACTGATCTCATGACGTAAAGGTTCAAATAATTGGGGACTCAATAATGTTTGACGATCTTTTTTGCCTTTACCGTCGCGTACCGTTAAAGACTGGTTATCAAACGAAATGTCCTGCACTCGCAAACGAAGCGCTTCGCTGACTCTGAGTCCACTTCCGTAAAGCAGCTCGATAACAAGCCGGTTGCGGCCTTCCAAGTGGCTTAGTATTTTGGAAACCTCGGGGGGAGACAGCACAACCGGAAGTTGACGCTGTTTTCGAGCTAACGCAAACCCAAGATCACCAAGTTCGAGGCCGAGCGCTTTCTGATAAAGATAAACAAGTGCATTCAGTGCCGACTTTTGCGTATTCACGGCAACATGGCGTTCATTCGCAAGCCAACTAAGAAAATTACGAACTTCAGGGGCGCCCATCTCCGCCGGGTGGCGTTTATTATTGAAGTAAATAAACTGACGAATCCAGCCTAAGTAGGACTTTTCAGTTTTCAGAGCATAACCGCGTAGCCGCATGTCGGCGCGGAGCTCTTCAAGAAAAGGACTGGCCATACACTCATCCGTGAGTTGTGGTCATGATGGTAAATTATAGTCTGTTAATGTGGCACGGTTACGTCAGCGATTGCGCATATCTACGCTTGCCGGGCTCAAATAACTCTTGTAGGGTCAATGAGATAAGAAAAGCGTAGCCAGGGATAGCAGGCATTGAGCAAAAGCAAGATAAGCATACTCACTTTGATTTCTAAGGAAAAACGCTAGCTCATCGAAAAGTACTCGCTTTTTCAAATGCCTGAGCCCCCATACGAACCAAAGACTGGGCTGTAGAAACGAGCCTGCACACTATACAAATGTTAGGTTTTCTATGAAGTTCATCAGTAACTCAAAGGTTAATAATCACAAGAGTCAAATTTGTGGTCTACTTGAATGGGCTGAAAAATGTGTTTTATGTACGAGTTTTATAGATAAGAAAGGGTTTAATCATCTATCTAAAAATATATGCTCTGGTATAGAAGAAAGGGGATTAAATATCACCATATACTCGAATGGTGAAGCCAAATACACCAAACAAGAAACAATAAATCTATTATCTGGTGTCAATGGTCTGGTTCATAAAGTTACTAGAGGAAAGAGAAGGCTCCATTCAAAATTTTACTATTTTGAGAGAGGTATAGAGTTTATAGTCATTATTGGTTCAGCCAACATTACTCATAACGGTTTGGTTAAAAACATAGAGTTATCTACTCAAATCTCAGGAGATGTTGGAAGTCATGAACACCAAGAAATTCTCAGTCAATTGCTTCAGGTAGAGAGTGAGTGTTAAAACCTAACAAGTCAATCAACTACGCGCCTGCGGCGCCGGACGTGCTAGCGCACGCCGGTTATTTCGGGCGTTAGTTGTCCATGAGGTCTTATGAAATTCCCAGTAAAAAAGCTGCTAATTAACTTTGGCGGATATACATTTTGGTCACTACTTATTTTGTGGGGAGCCGCGGCTCTCTTATTGAAAGGTTGTGAATCACTTTGTTATCACGAGGTTTTAACCACCGAATACTCTCCGGATGGAGAGCTGGTCGCGGAAATTTATATTGGAGATTGTGGCGGAGCCACTACGGACTTCTATGGTGGAGTCAATGTTAAAAGTAACAGCGGAGATTTAGTTGCTGAAAGGCTCTTCACTTTCACGGGGCGACCGGAAGAAACCGGACTTCAAGTTAGGTGGACGAGTGATGAAGAGCTTGTTATTAGTATTTCAGATCTCTACAAGGCTCGCCAGATAAATCCGCGAGGTAAATATGGTCCTGGATTAAAGACAAGCTATGAATTTCGGCATGAAGCCAACTAACAAATCAATAAACTACGCGCCTGCGGCGCCGGACGTGCTAGCGCCCGCCGGTTATTTCGGGCGTTATACAGAAAAAACAAAGGAGAAAGACCGTGGGAAGTAGCAAGCAATCGCTCGTAAAACTCAGCGCTATCATAGAGCAGCATTCGGCAAATCAAACAGATATGCCATTTCGCAACATGTTCGCTACTGCTTGCTATCTATCCGTGATTGGTGAGGACCGTGCAGCTAGAAAGCAGGTGAAAAGCCTTTTCGACTGGTTAGGCTGGGATGAACGGCGAACCTATTTTAGCGCCATACTTGAGTCCTTATCGGAGTTCGCCCCGAAGTATGCTTCTGAAATAGCCGCTAACCAAGAAATCAATAAAATTTTTTACAAAGCTGAGGCTCCGGCTAATTCAGCGGTAGGATCACCGGATAATGTATAACCAGGGCAGGCACGGCGACGCCCACTACATTGCGCCTTCGGCTCGATTCCGTGGCCGCGCATGCTGCGGGCGTTAGGCATTCAAGGACGAAAGATGCACACTTCAAGTAATAAGTATCTTCTGGCGGCGGCAATGTGTTGTTTTGCTGCCGCACTTGCTCATCTTGGCTGTATTGTTTTCGGAGGCGATTGGTATCGCTTCTTTGGTGCAGGTGAGCAGATGGCTGTGATGGCAGAGCAAGGGTTATGGTATCCGACGATCGTTACCTCTTTCATCGTCTTGGTACTTCTGGTTTGGGCGCTTTATGGTCTGTCGGGCGCAGGCGCTATTAAACGTTTACCCCTCACAAAACTAGCGTTAATACTCATAGCCAGTATATTTTTAGTGCGTGGCGTTTCCTTCGTTGGGTTAATGCCAATGTTCCCCGAAAACAGCCTGACGTTTTGGTTAATTAGTTCGGGTATCTGCTTGTTTATTGGAGGCCTTTTTGCTGCAGGTGCTTGGCAGCAATGGTCAGTTTTAGGTAGCAAAAATGCCTAACAAAGCGCAGCACTCGCGGCCTATGGCCGCTGGGACGCCAACCCGCCGCGCGGCTTGCCGCCCGTGTGCTTGGCGTTAAGCGTCTCTGCGAAAAAGGTCGGTATAGTGCAAACAAGAAGCATTACTAGAAATCGTTTCTTTAGCTTGTTGGGTGAATCTCTTAGGCTTTTCTACGAAGCTGAAAGATGCAATGACGAGACTTTGAAAAGCTGCCTGACTACATCTTCTATTCTTACTTGTGCATATAGTCTGGAAGCCGCTGCGAACAGTGTTTTGGAAACAGTTGAGCCCAAGGTGAATGAGAGAACATACTCAACTCTTGATAAGTTTTCTCTAGGTCTTGAGCACCATCTTGATAAAAGGCTAAATAAAAATTGCATTGAGTATCAAAATGTAAAAGCATTGTTGAAGCATCGGGATGATAATGTCCATCCAAAAGTTTTTAAAAAGGATGTGAAAATTCAATCTGAAAGAAGTGATAGCAATTTCGCTTGGCATCATAAAACCATCGAAAGCGAGCCAAAGAAACGTAATTTGCAGAATATCTCTAAAGACTCTGAGCATTGGCAAGTATCAGACGCAAAATCTGCTATCAAAGCTGTAATAGACTTTTTAAATATTTACGTTTGTGAGTGGTGGGGGCTGGACGAGCGAGTAAGGGATGATGTGTTCTTACCTTATAGCAATATTGCAAAAAATGGCGATACAAGAGTGTACGATATTAATACTCTAAAAATGCTTAAAACTTACGAAAGTAGCTTCACTATTAAATTTATAACAATCCCCGCTTTACCGGCGGAGGACGCTTAACAAGGCGCGGCAATTCGCACACGTTGTGTGCCGGACGCTCGCAAGCTCGCGCCGTTGCGCTTGGCGTTGTACGAATAGGGAAATTTATGTTTAAGCATCTAATTATCTTTATGACTCTAATTCTGACTAGCTCAGTACACGCAGAGGAGCCATTTAGTTTTTCTGCACTCAAGAGCCAGCTTGATGAGAGAGTTCCGGGAATTTTAGAAGAGAATAAAGCGCCGGGGGTTGCATTAGCATTTGTTCAAGGCGATGAAATTATTGGCGTCACTTCCTATGGTTTTGCGGATGTTGAAACAAGAGAGCTAATCACCGAAGAAACTATGTTTAACGTAGGCTCTATTTCGAAAGTTGTTACTGTATGGGGTGTTATGCAGCTAGTCGACCAGGGTAAGGTGACACTGGATAATCCCATCAATCAATATCTCAAGCGCTGGCAAATTCCTGAATCCGAATATAACACTGAAGCAGTTACCTTAAGAAACGTGTTATCGCATACTTCAGGTTTGTCATTGGGGCCTTATACGGGCTGGGATTCAGAGGACTACCTGCCGTCAATTGTCGAATCACTGAATGGTAATAATAGCGGTGCTGGGCCTGTTGAGTTGATTCATGAACCAGATACTCAATGGTCATATTCGGGGGGCGGCTACTCGTTAGTACAGCTGCTGATAGAAGATGTATCTGGGATGGATTTTGAAGACTACATGCAGGAAAACGTACTAGTTCCTTTGGGTATGACCAGTTCTACTTTTAATGTTACGGCGACAGAGATAGAGAAGTCGGCTAAACCATATGATGAAAATGCTGTAGAAACTTCAATGGTCTATTTTGCCGAACAAGCTGCAGCGGGCTTGCAAACGACTGTAACAGACTTAGCTCGTTTCAATTTAGCTGTATTGAGAAATGACAGTGGCCAGTACAACGGCACTAAGTTGTTGTCTGAAGAACTAATTAATCAAATGATTGAGCCTGCACCCAATACAGATGGGCGTTGGAGTATGAGCTATGTTGTTGATGCAGAAAATAGTAGCCTTGGCTTTGCCGGATTCAATCGGGGTTGGGAATCATTAACTCGGTCTGTCACTGATCAAAATTTTGGTTACGTCATATTGATGAATAGCAGTATTGGCTCAGTTAGTTTTGAACTAGACGAACTTATAATGTCATTTGTTCGCGAAGATACGGATTAATATTAGTACAACAAGGCATTGCAGTGGACAAGCCGCTGAATTTGAACGTTATGCAGCTTGACTCCGTTGCGCAACGCGCTACACTATAATCCATGATTAAAACTTTCAAGCACAAAGGACTGAGGCTTTACTTCGAAACAGGAAGTACTCGCGGCATTCAAGTTAAACACGCAGCAAGATTACGTATGCAGCTGGTGGCTCTGAATACGGCAATGGAAGTTTCAGATCTCGACATTCCGGGATACAAACTTCATCCGTTGAAAGGTGACCGGAAGGGTATTTGGTCGATAACGGTCAGTGGAAACTGGCGGTTAACCTTCGAGTTCCGTGATGGCCATACGTATCTGCTTGATTATGAGGATTATCACTGATGTCTGTAATGTTTAACCCAGCCCATCCGGGCGAATTTATTTTGGCAACGTATATGGAGCCTTTTGGCTTGAGTTGTCGGTATCTAGCTGGAAAGTTAGATGTTTCTCCTTCCACCTTAAACAGAGTTTTAAAATGCCAAAGTGGCATTAGTCCTGAAATGGCACTTCGTTTATCGAAAGCACTAGGCAGAAGCCCTGAGAGTTGGCTTGCGATGCAAGATACTTATGATTTATGGCATGCCGGAAAGAACTTGAGTTTAGATAAGGTTCAGAAGCTTGAGCTCACAGCTGCATAACAAGTCGCATCAGTTCGCGCCGCTGTGCTCGGGCGTTATACGAGTAGCGTAACGTCCACTTTCGGAGAGGATTATGAAAGTAGTTAGAAGTAAAGATTTTAAGGCTGAGCGCGCTTGGGGAGCAACGGATATTGCCAATATGAGTGGAATAACGACTCGCCTGCATTGGACAGATCAACCGTACAAATGGCACGTTAATGACGGTGAAGAAGTATTCGTCGTATTGGATGGACAGGTTGATATGCTCTATCGATTGAACGGCGAGGAAGAGTCGGTTTTATTGAATGCTGGTGATATTTTCTTTGCTTCAGTTGGTACAGAACACGTTGCGCACCCTAGAGGGGAAGTAAGAGTGTTGGTGGTTGAAAGAGAAGGTAGCGTATAACCAAGCGCTGCTACGGAAAATTTACTCGCTTTCGCTCCTAAATTTCCGCAGAGCGCGGCGTTATGTTTCATAATTCATATCTTGCGAATCCGCAGACCCTAACGTACATTTATAAGTACATTTTATTGTACGCAGGTGGTAGCCATGACAAGGGTTCGTGTTGACGAAGATATTCGTTCGTTATCTGAATTCCGGGCTGGTGTTGCAAAGTTTGTGAAGCAAATTCATGAGACGCGGCGCCCGATGGTATTAACCCAGCGAGGCCGCGGGGTTGCAGTGCTGGTTGATGTTCAAGAGTACGAAAAGATGCAAGAGCGTCTGGAAGTACTCGAAGAGGTTTACCGCGCTGAAGAGCAAATTGCTGATGGTGCCGGAATTTCCCATAAAAATGCGAAACTACGCATTTTGAGTAAGCTAGCTCAATGAAGATAGTTTGGTCCCCGCTAGCGTTAGAGCGAGTAGAATCTATTGCGCAACACATTGCCGAAGATAAGCCGAGTGCGGCATTACATTGGGTAGATGAGTTATTCTCTTGCGTCGATCGCTTAGCTAAATTTCCGGAAAGTGGGCGAGTCGTTCCTGAGGTACGTTTGCAGCGTATCCGTGAAGTGGTGTTTGGCTCTTACCGCGTTATATACAGCGTAACCAACCAAGTGGATATTTTAACGGTTCGTCGGAGTAGTTAGCTCTTAAAAACCTCTGAGCTTGGTATTGATGAAACATAACAAGTCAATAAACTACGCGCCTGCGGCGCGGGACGCGCTAAAGCACACCGGTTATTTCTAGCGTTATCTTCAATTTGGCGTTAGGACTCTTCTAGGATAATCTTTAAACATGCCAACAGTCTTACGATTAGGGCCGTACCGCTTCTTCTTTTATAGTAATGAGAACGCAGAGCCCGCCCATATTCATATTCAGCGCGAGAAGATGCTTGCGAAATTCTGGTTGAAACCAGTGGCTCTGGCTAGCTCTACTCGGTTTGCGCCAAAGGAATTGAGAAAACTCGAGCAACTGGTGTTTCGAAAATAGAAACACGTTTTTGGAGGCTTGGAATGGCTACTTTAGCAGTTGAACATCATCCCCTCGCACAATCGGTCAGCTTCGATACGGACTCACTTATCGTAGAGCTTGTTGACGGACGAACCATTTCGGTGCCGCTCACCTGGTTTCCTTCATTATCCAATGCAACAGAGTCCCAGCTTAAAGATTGGGAGATACTGGGTGACGGAGAGGGTATCCACTGGCCTCAGTTAGATGAGGATTTAAGTGTAAACGGTATTCTTGTAGGGAATCACGGAAGAAGATAACAAGTCAATTAACTGCGCGCCTGCGGCGCCGGACGCGCTAACGCACGCCGGTTATTTCGGGCGTTAGCAGCTCCCTCCACCTATCTTGCTAAATGAGTAAAAAAGGAATAATTTATACTCGTGAACGTTTCCGAGTTTGATGACGAGAAAGGCGAGGCGAATCGCCATAAGCATGGAATCGCCTTCCATGACGCCCAAGCGTTATGGGCAGACCAAGACCTACTGGAAGTTCGGGCGAAATCATCTGATGAACCTCGTTACTTGGTTATTGGTCTTATAGTGATGAAGCACTGGTCTGCTGTTATCACTTATCGAGGTGAGACGATTCGTCTTATTTCGGTGCGACGCTCGCGGAAGAGAGAGGTAGAGTTGTATGAAAGCTAAAGATTTTGACTCCAAGTTTGATGAAGGTGCAGATGACATCATTGATGATCTGGACGTCAAGAGCGCACGGCGGGTAAACCAGGAAGCGAAACGTATTAATGTAGACTTTCCGGCTTGGGTAGTTGAGTCACTTGATCGCGAAGCTGCTCGAATTGGTGTTACTCGACAATCAATTATTAAAGTTTGGCTGGTGGAGCGTTTGCGAGCTGAAGCTGCTAACAAGCCGCTCAAAAGTGACACCGCAAGCGGCGCAGGTTAGCGGGGCGTTAGCCACGACAAGGAAAGACAACTTTGCAAGCAACCGGGCTAAAACTTAACTTTCGCATGGTTATTGCCGGTGTATTGACTCTGCTAGTCGCTTTACCGATATCAGCTGCGGAACCTCTGCATGATTGGCAGCAAAAGCTCGAGCAATAAGAGTTTTCCGGAACGGTATTCGTTGCAAACTCTGATGCCATCATATTTCATCAAAGCTTTGGGTTGGCGGACAGAGAAAACCTGCGCGCGTTTGATGAGCGCACTGTTTTTGATATTGGCTCAATGACCAAGCAGTTTACGGCAACGGCGATTATGTTGCTGGTCGAGCAAGGGAAGTTATCACTCTCCGCTACAATCGATACCTATTTTCCAGGTGTTCCCGCAGATAAAAAGAATATCACCGTCCATGATTTACTGACCCATTCGTCAGGACTGCCCACTAATCCACCGCGACTAGGGGTTTACGATGTCATAGACAATGACGTTTATACGTCGCAAATGTTCGAGCAGGCATTACTCGCGACGCCAGGTGAAACCTATCACTATTCTAATATCGGCTACGGCTTGCTGGCACGGTTGATTGATATTGCATCTGGTCAAAATTGGGAAGCTTATATCCAACAACATATCCTGTTACCGGCTGGCTTAACAGAAACGGGATATCGCCTGCTGGATGTACCGCAAGAAAGATTGGCAATAAACTACGGTGCAGACCCAAATTGGTTGCAGCGGATGCTTAGGTTAAAAGCTAAAAGCCGAAGTGTTGGCGACTCATTGCAACACCTTCGGGAAGAACCAGGTGAGCGATGGCTTGAAGGTAGCGGAGGCTTTTTGTCTACGGCTCAAGACATGTATGCCTGGTTCTTAATAATGCATTCTGAGGAGGTTTTGAGTGAACAGTCCTGGATACAAATGTTTGAACAGCATGTTGCGGGAAACGCAGAGCAAACTTTCCACTATGGCTACGGTTGGGCTATCGACAACCAGAATGGCATGCAAAGGATCAATCACACAGGCTCAAACGGCTACTCGTATGCAACCTTCGATTACTATCCAGAAATTGGCTTGTTCATACTAACCGCATCAAATGATATTGATAATTACCCGTACCCTTTGATGAGAGAGCTGAAGGAATCGATGCAGCAAGTGGCGGCTGATTGAAGCGTCAAATGCCCAGGGGGAATAGTGGAAAACATAGAAAAAGTCCTCGAATTTATTGTAGAGATTGAAAAGCTCAAAGACGTACATCGAAAAACAAAGCCAGTGGGTCTTGAGCGTTTTGAGAACTCAGCAGAGCACAGTTGGCATGTGTGCCTGACCGCCCTGATGTTGAAAGACTACGCTAATGAAGAAATTGACATCAACCGCGTTATAAAAATGCTTCTTATTCATGATCTTGGTGAGATTGATGCTGGCGATACCATTGTTTACGCAGGCCAGACAAACGAGTACAAAGCTGAGGAAGAGGCAGGTATTCGTCGGCTTTTAAGCATCTTACCCGATGGAATGGCCGACGAATTCCTAGAGCTATGGCGTGAATTTGAGGCCGGGGAAACGGCAGATGCTTGCTTTGCGAAAGCTATAGATCGGGTGCCACCGTTGCTTCACAACATTCACGGCGACGGCCATAGCTGGAGAACACATGGTGTCACAAAGGAAAAGGTGTTCTCAGTAAACCAGCGAATAGCAGCAGGCAGCAAAGACCTGTGGTCTGTTATGCGCGAAAAGCTAGAGGGCGCTGTTAATGTTGGTATCCTTAAATAACGTATTTAACCGAGCATTACAGCGGAGAAACTGCTTAAGGGCGCCGTGATCATGAGGCGGAACACCTTAACGGAATTTGAAACCTTTGAAAAAGCCCCGGCTGCGCTCGCACCGGGGTTTTTTGTTTGCTCAAAGTAGGATTGGCTTCGACCGCGCGATGCAGTGATGCCCGCCACATTTGCAATCAAGAACCGAATTTTATAACGTCTCTTAACATAAAAGTCACAAAAACATCATGCAATAGCTTTAACGGATTAGAGCCCCAACCCCATCTTCTCTCTCCAAGTTCAGCAACCGCATGGCCAAATTCCAGACAGTACAGGTCCGGTAGCGCGCACGTGAAATCACAAAAAATAAAAAACAGGGAGTTAGTATGTATTTTTGGAACATCACAAAAGTCAGAGACGAATTAGCAACAGGCGAAATGGTTTTTTCGTGGGCTTTTACGATGGAATTACCAACTCAAATCTTCTCTATGAAGCTCCCGTGGTGGAGGCGTTTATAATCGGTATATTTTCGTTTGTCTACTACTGGCGTATTGGCGTCCATATCCACAAAACCAGAGAACTTGACGAAGAAGAAAAAGCTTAACCTATGATGTGGACGGTGTTGAGGTGCCGGGCTTTATGCTTCGGCCTGCGGGCTTGGGGGACGATGCGCCAGTACTGGTATACCATCGTGGTGGTAATGGCGAGTTTGGTGCCATACGATTCATTAATTTATACCTGCGTTTTAGTGAATTAGCACAGCAAGGCTTCGTAGTCATTGGCAGTAACCTTCGCGAGCAAGACGAATTTGGTGGTGCCGACGTTGAAGACTCTCGGCGCATTTTAGATATCGTCAAGGGCATGGATAATGTCGATTTGAACCGCATTGCCCTGTGGGGAGGAAGCCGTGGCGCCACCCAAATGATGCAAGTCGCTCGCGGACGTGATGATGTGCATGCGCTGGTATTTTCCGTGGGCGCCGCAGACAGTGAACGCGCGTTGGTAACACGCCCGGAAATGCTCAGTGTTTACCAACAACGGGTGCCTAATTTTGAGGAAAATCGGGATCAAGCCATGTATGACCGCTCAGTGGTGAACTGGATAGATGAAGTGCCACAGGTGCCTATTTTGATTTTGCACGGCGAGCAAGATGATAGTGTTGATGTCGAGCAGGCGCATATTTTGGCCGCAGCCCTCGATGAACATGACCGTGATTACACACTAAACATCTACCCAGACCTAGGCCATAACATGATGGGGGAACCCACCGACGACATGATGGTTTGGCTAAGCGAACTGTTTGGAACCGAGTAACGAGGTGCCAGATGTCTCACCGGTTCTGCTCGGTCCGTTCACCGGTGATGGTAGAGTCATTCGGTACGTTCGCCTTGACGTACGTACTTAAAGGCGTACACTTGGTGGAAAGTTGAACACGCAAGAGGTGCGTCATGACCGGAATTACAGCAACGGAGGCCCGCAGCAATCTTTATCGGTTGATTGATGAAACTGCCGAATCCCATAAACCAATTGTTATCATGGGCAAGCGGAACAAAGCGGTTTTGGTATCCGAAGAAGACTGGTCGGCCATTCAGGAAACACTATACCTGCTGTCCGTACCGGGTATGCGAGAGTCTATTCGAGAGGGGATGGATACCCCCGTGGGTGAGTGCGATGAGGAGTTGGACTGGTGACATGGAGGTTGGTTTACACCAAGCAAGCACAGAAAGATGCAAAGAAACTGGCATCCAGCGGCCTCAAGGCAAAAGCTCAGGAGTTGTTGGCACTCATTGCAGAAGACCCTTCCCGTAAGCCACCTCCATTTGAGAAGCTCATTGGGGATCTCGCGGGCGCCCATTCGCGGCGCATCAACATTCAGCATCGTCTGGTCTACCAGGTACTCGATGATGAGCGAGTGGTGAAAGTTTTAAGGCTTTGGAGTCATTACGAATAATGCATAACCAATCGCTGTTTCCAGATATTGCTTCCACCGCTGCGCGGCTCCAAAATTGCCGCAAGGCTCCTCGTTAGCTGTCATCATTACCATGTTCACTAGGGTTTAAGGCTATCGAATAAATAAGCTTATCAACGACGTTAAACGCCCACCTTTTGAAGGTATTGGCAAGCCAGAGCCGTTAAAGCGGCCCAACACAATCGAGAATGACTCAATGAGTACACAACAAAACAACCCACTTCATGGCCTGACTCTGGAAAAGATACTGACCCAGTTGGTTGAACAATACGGGTGGGACGGTTTACATCGGCGAATCAAGGTGAACTGCTTTGCCAACGACCCATCGATCAAGTCGTCATTAAAGTTTTTGCGCAAAACACCATGGGCTCGAGACAAAGTTGAGTCGTTGTATGTGAGTACCTTTGCTTAATTGCACGACAGCCGTCGCTATTCGGCGGCCTCTGTCTGCATATTGACACCCTCGGTAAGGGCGTTGAAGCGGAAGCGCAGGATGCCTTTTTACTGATATAAATTTGTCCATACAGCTAAAAGCCATATAGGCAGCTATACTTATTAATAAGTATAACTTATCTGACGTGAATGCCGGGAAGTCCTTTTCTCATCAAGCTCTCTACCTTGCCGCATGACATCCCTCACATCGCTATCACTGCATGCGATGTTCCGCACCCCTCCAAGAACGCCCGTTACGCATCAACGCGTAATGGTCTGGCACTCAAGATGTAGCTGCAATTCAGCAGATGTGTAAGGAGTAAAACTATGAATAAGTCATTATTAAAATCAGGTCTGGGGATTAGCCTTTGCTTAGTTGCGTTAGCTGGTTGCGCGAGCAATGTGCCGACCACAGCTGATCTCATGCGACAACACGCAGAGGACGGTGGCAGCCAGGTCGCGCTGCAAAGCCAGTTGACTAAGGACTGGGAGAAAGGTGAGAAAATGTTGGAGGCGGGTGAAAAACGCGTTAAGGATGGTGAAAAACGCGTTAAATCTGCGGAAAGCGACCTGGAAAAAGGCCAGGGCGACATCGCTCGTGGCCGCAGTGAGATGTCAGAAGGGCGCAGAATCATGGCCGCGAGTGAAATGAAATTTCGTGAATTATTTCCTGAGTTAGATATCTCCATGAACAAGTAAATCGTTTGGTCTTAGAAAAAAACCAACTGTCGAGGTATCGCGTTGGTTTTCAGTGTTTGTTTTGGTGTCAGCTTGGTGACTTTTGTTGCTTGCGTAATCGATAACTTAGCGGCGGAAACAAAGCAAAAGACAGGTTTGCGAAAAAACTTGCTAAGCTTGGACTCAGGTAACAGTCAAATCACACCATCATACGCCAGCAACGCAAGGAAGTATCTATGCCAACCAATGACTCGACGTCGCATTCCAAAGACACATCAACTGACGATAAGCATGGTCGGCAAGCTAGTAATCCGTTGCAAATTGCCTGGCGAGGGTGGTGGGAAATAGCGCTGCGAGTGATTAATAATGTGGCTCGACATGACATTTCTCTTCTCGCGGCTGGCGTGGCGTTATTTATGATGTTGTCCATTTTTCCCGCGCTGAATGTGGCGGTGTCGGTGTATGCGCTTTTTTCTTCACCTGAGAACATCATCTCCCAAGTGGAACCGTTGCGGCAACTATTGCCCGAGCAGGCCTTCGAGATATTAACCGAACAGCTTACCGAGCTTGCACAAACCGAAGGTGCGACGCTTAACTTAACCCTCGTAGGCTCGCTGCTTGTGTGGTTTTGGGTGGCACGCAAGGGCGCGATGGCGCTCATTAAGGCATGTAATATTATTTATCAGGAACACGAGAAACGTCCTTTCTGGGGCCTCTTGCTGGTGTCGCTGTTATTTACCATGGTAGGAATTTTCGGTTTCGTTGTATTGACGTTGCTGGCCATTTTATTGCCCATTGCCCTTGGCATGATCCCCATGGGTGAAACCGTGGAAACTTTATTCAGAACCTTGCGTTGGCCAATCCTGGCGCTGGTATTCGTGCTTGTTCTCGAGTGCGTTTATCGCTTTGCCCCGAATAGAAAAAATGCCAAATGGCGCTGGGTCAGTGTCGGTGCGATCGTTGCAACATTCGTCTGGATTGCCGCCTCTATCGGTTTCACTGTGTATGTGCAAAATTTTTCCAATTACAATGAAACCTACGGTGCGATTGGTAGTGTAATCATTCTCATCTTATGGTTTTATATCAGTGCCTTAGTGGTGCTGCTAGGTGCCGAGATTAACGCTGAGATGGAACATCAAACCGAAGTTGATTCAACAGTGGGAGACGACAAGCCCATGGGCGAGCGCGGTGCCTATGTAGCAGACCATGCAGGCTCAGACGAGTCGAAATAAAAGCATGGTCGACCGGTTAATCATTAGATCACGCTATGCACCAACCCTAGCTCGACCGCCTCATGGCAGCTGATATACCAGTTTTCGTGAGCGCGCTCACAAACGGTTTCAAAATCGACCTTTGAGCCTTTGACTATGTCCGCGAAACCGCGCTGCTCAATCATGACCGAATGTTCGATCTCGTGAAGTGTGGCCTTAAGTACGGCGACGCAGCTACTCAGCGGGCCGTCGAGGGCAATGGTTTTGTGCATCTGGCGATCGTGGATCATCAGCGACGTCGCCTCAGTCAAGAAACGGCAATCGACGGGAAAGGCTGCCATGAAGGTTGCGCCAGCCGAATAGACGGCGACCTTGCCGAGGAATATTATTTCGCGTCCGTCCTGCTCACGTAGCAAACGCACATCGTCGCCCATCAGTCGGGCCACTTCGGGGTCTCCCCCCAGCGTGGTGATAGATACCACAATAGTGCCCGCCGGGCTCGACTCGAGCTGTTTTCGAAATCTATCGTACATTGCCTGGTCAACAGAACCTGAGAGGCGTATATGGGGGTTGGCAAGTAAAGCGAGGCAGTCAGAATCAGGCATCAGAGCCTCCGGGGTGAACAAAAAACAAACGAGAGTTATCAGAGTATAGGAAAGAGTCATCAAGCATTCCATAATCTGCATGGCATCGAGCCAAGGAGTCGCTTTTTGCGCTTACCGCAGTCCTGAGGTAATGTTATATAAATGTTTAATTGGTGATTGAGGATGTGGAAGTTATCCGTATCTATTCTGTTCTATATTTTCATCGCGGTTATTAACCCTAGGAAATTTTTATGAAATGGACTTTTTGGCTGGTATTAGTTGCAGCGTTTGTTTTGGTAAACGAATATCTTGCGTACTGGCTACTCGCACTTTATGTTGGGGACATGGACCCAGCTGGTGCTTATGCGCTTACTTTTAGAAATGCAGGCTTGATGAGCTACTTTTTTGCTGCTGCCTTTCGTGCGATTCCTTTTATCGCCCTGGCTTGGCTCGCAGCAAAGTCAAAACTCAACACGAACGTGCTGGGGCGAACCATATTATGGGTTATGTTGGCTGCTTTGGCGGCGTACCACTTTTTTGGGTATTGGAGCATGCAGCATTCGCTGTTCACTCCTGCACGAAGCTCGTCTACAGCCGCTCTTGACGTGATTTTCATCCCCTTCGGTGCACTCATGCTCGGCTGTGTCGGGTTCGCCGTTTACTATGTCGTGTCCAACTTTATCAGGTCTCGTAAATTACACGGCTGATAGCTGTGGTAGACATCGAACCATGGACGAGCACCCATCATGGGAGCTGTCACTGGCGACAGTACCTGGCATACTCCTTGTACCAATGCGTTCAAGCTTATAAGGCCCCTATGTTAGTGATTATCCCAGCGCTATTTTTGTTGATTGTGAGTACCGCAGTGCTTGCGGGCAAGGTACCGTGGCTAGTGCTGGGTGTGTACGTCGTCGCCAGCGTAATCACCTTTATTTCATACGCTTTGGACAAGTCGGCATCAACCCGCAAAGGCGCTCGCAGAACCCCCGAAAGTACCTTACATGTGCTGTCATTGCTTGGAGGCTGGCCTGGGGCGCTGATTGCGCAACACAAATTACGCCATAAAACACGTAAGCAACCCTTCCGCTTGATACTCTGGCTAATGATAATACTTAACTTTGCCGTGTTCTTTTGGCTGTTGGCATCAAGCGCGGGATACACCTTTAGAGGGTTGATTGCGGGCGTCATGTAACTCAATAGCGCAGGAATGTCATATGAGACACATAGAGATCCATAAAACTAATCGCATTGGCTTACTGCGAGCAGCAGTGCTTGGGGCAAACGATGGCATTGTGTCAACCGCTAGCTTGATTTTAGGGGTAGCGGCCGCTGGTGCCGACTCCACTGCGGTGTTAATTGCAGGTGGGGCAGGGCTTGTCGCTGGCGCGATGTCGATGGCTGCGGGTGAGTATGTGTCGGTGAGTTCGCAAGCTGACACAGAACAGGCTGATTTAGCCAAGGAAAGTCGCGAGCTGGCCGAAGCGCCGTTGCAAGAGCAATTAGAGTTGGCTGCAATTTATGTAAAACGAGGCTTAGACCCAGCGCTCGCGTCTCAAGTAGCCACACAGTTGATGCGCCATGACGCATTGGGAGCTCACGCGCGCGATGAACTGGGTATTTCAGCTGTCTCCACGCCGCGCCCATTGGGCTCAGCTTTCTTATCGGCAAGCACATTTACCGTGGGCGCGGCACTTCCGCTGGTGGTTGTCTGGCTGGTGCCTGCTTCCCTACTCATGTGGGCGGTCCCAGCCAGTTCATTACTATTTCTCTCTCTACTAGGTTCCATTGCCGCCAAAGCCGGCGATGCCCCGGTATTAAAAGCTGCCTTCCGAGTCACTTTTTGGGGCGGTCTGGCGATGGCTTTGACCGCTGGGGTTGGTTCGCTGTTCGGTGTGGTAGCCTAAAGCTTTCTACCCAACCCCGGCATCCCTGACGTAAGCCGAGATTAGACTTCAGTAAGCATGGTTAAGGAGTGTAAAAGTAGGCACACGTCATGGCGAACCTGCGGTTGCTATGCTTTATTCCCTTATACGCGAAGGACGATAAAACGAGGGGATTAGCATGATGCTCTGGCATTCAATTCATCCTAAGAAACCCAATTTATCAGCCAGGCATTGGAGCACCTCTCTTGTCGCTCTGGCCGCTTTTTGCTGGGGTGTTGCAGGTGGTATTGGCGGCATTCTTACGGGTGACGACTGGAGCCCGCTGGTGGTGTCACTATATCGCGGAGGTATTGGGTTGTTGTTCGTGGGGGTATGGCTTGCCTTGCGACCTCAACGAAGCGGGTTTGGAAGCCGCAAGCTATGGTTTTGGTCGATAGTCGCAGGTGTCGGCGTGGCCGGGAACTTTACCTTCTATTTTGTCAGCATTGCTGAGGGCAGTGTCGCCGTTGCCGCAACCTTGATGTACTGCGCGCCCATATTTGTCTATATAGTCTCGTTTATTTTTAAGCTTGAGCAAATCACCGTCATAAAATGTGTCGCTATTGGGTTAGTGATGCTTGGGGTGGTTTTGTTGACCGGCGTATATGACCTGGATGCGGGCCAGGTTACACTGGCTGCGGCCGGGGCAGGGCTGTTGTCAGGAGTGTGTTACGCACTGTTTATTTTCGGCTTTAAATACGCAGCACCGCACGGTAGTCCACAGTCAATTCTGACCATCGCTTTTGCGGTACTTACTGCGATCATGTTCCTGGCCAGCGACTTAGCCGAATTCGTAGATGTGTTGACTGCCGCTCGTTTGCCACTTTTCCTCCTGTTAGGTGTGCTTGGTGCCGGACTGTCGTTTATTTTTTACGTGCTCGGTTTGAATTACACCGCACCGGCTTTAGCGTCTATTGTAGCGATGGTTGAGCCGGTTACCGCTTCAGTGTTCGGTATTTTGTTTTTGGATGAGAGCCTGGCAGGTATGCAAGTCTTTGGTATGGCACTGATTCTGGTGACTGTGACCGCGCTTTGTGTATACTCGAGCAAGCGATGAGCGTATTGCTCTTGCAACCTGGTTTCACTGGGAGAGAATCAAATGAAGGAAGAATATACCCTGAACGAAAGTCCGTTTTCCGTAGGTGTTGCAACGGGCACAAAGTTTTTTGAGAGATAACAATGCTTGAGCAAGAACATCTAATCGCTTTTTTTGCCACTTTGATCACGGTTATCACTGCTGTGATGCTGCATTATGAATCATTCACTTTTTTTAGTTGTGTAGGTGCCAAGTCCGAACTTTCTCACCGGCGGCGTATGCTGCTACTGATATTCGGTTTGCTCGTGGTTCATGTGTTCGCTATCTGGATGTTTGGTATTACTGCCTGGTGGCTGGTTGAAGTGAGTCATGTTGGAACGGTGACGGGATATGAGACCATGACCTTCCTCGATTATATATTCATGTCTGCGGTGACCTACACCACATTAGGCTACGGGGACATGATCCCCTTAGGGCATGTGCGCTTTCTCTATGGTACACAGAGTCTGGTTGGGTTTGTCCTAATTACATGGTCCGCCTCCTTCACCTTCATTGAAATGCAAAAATACTGGAATGACGGATAATTGGTTGAAGTCTTTTAAACAATAATGGCCGAAAAGCCATGAAGAAAATTGCTGATTTTTAAATGGCTCAGAATCTTTCGAGTTAATTTTTGACTCGTTTTTGGGAAATAGTTTACAAGCATTGCAGCTCATGGTTAATTAATGACCTTTTGGAGTTTCTCCCTATAAGGATTTTTTAGGATGAAAAATGTGCGTCCTCCCCGCTACGTGTTGTTAGCCATTGCAGCTGATTGCTGTGGTCGTTAACCGTTTACTATGATTGATTTAGAAGCGCTTTATCCAAAACTTGTCCACCTGATGTTAGACACGGTCTTTGTTGTCGACCGTGATAACCAGATCGTGTTTGTCAGTGATGCTTGCGAGACGTTGTTGGGCTATAAGTCCAGTGAGCTGATTGGCACCCCGATCACCAACTATATGCATGCCGAAGATCTGGCTGCCACCCGGGCATCGATTGTTCGTGTTATGAATGGTCAGCCGCACCTGGATTTTCGCAATCGGTATATTCATAAAGACGGTAAAGTTGTATATATCTTATGGGCTGCGCGCTGGTATGAAGAAGAAGGTGTGCGAATAGGCGTAGCACGCAATGTTACTGCGCTACACCAAGCTGAAGACGAACTGCGTTATATGGCCCATCATGATCCTCTGACCGGCCTGAGCAATCGAGCACTATTTAAGACAAACCTTGAATCAGCACTGCACTCGGCGCATCGTAATCGGACTCAATTAGCGTTGCTGTTTTTGGACTTGAACGACTTTAAACTGATTAATGACCTACACGGCCATGCCATGGGCGATCGAATACTATGTGAGGTGGCGCGGAGATTAGAGGGCTGTATTCGGGAAACCGACACGGTTGCTCGGATGGGCGGCGATGAATTCACGATTCTACTCACCGATATCCGTGATCATAATGGGATAGCCACCGTCGTAGAGGTGATAGCCACCGTTATCGCAGCGCCGTTAGGCAAAGAATTTGAGGGCGTCAGCATGCCCTCATGTAGCGTTGGTGTGGCCTGCTACCCGGCTGATGGAGAAGACGCTGATACATTACTCAGCCACGCCGACAGCCATATGTATCAAATCAAACGCGGTCGCCTGGCGGTTGGTTAGTTACTAGAAAAACGTCCTAGGACAAAGCGCTGTTTATTTGTTTAGAACTAGAAATGGGCGAGGGTTTTATTGCTTTAGAAGTCGGTGAGACTAAAGTTCACTTAATAATAATTATTAAGGAACGCCCATGCAACACTGCATGCTGGTTTCAGGGACTCGACCTGAAATTATTAAGCTGGCCCCTGTCTATCTGGCTTTGAGAGCAAATTTTGCAGTTGTTTGGGCGCATAGTGGCCAGCACACCTCTATCGCAGACTCTGCGTTCGCTGAGTTTGGGATTCACCCCGAGATTATTCTACAAAGACCTGTCTCCACATCACTCGGGGGATTACTTGCAGGTCTAACTGACTCTCTGTCAGCGGCTATTCACCAGTGCAACCCGCACATTGTATTAGTTCACGGTGATACCAGTACAACCCTTGCAGGAGCCCTTGCTGCGTTTTATGCCCGGGTACCAGTGATAGCTCATGTCGAGGCTGGGCTACGTAGCTGCAACCTTAACAGCCCATTCCCTGAAGAAGCCAACCGTAAACTCGTCAGCCAGTTGACTACTCGTCACTATGCGCCATTGAAGAGCGCACGTAACAACCTGTTGCTTGAGGGCGTGGCGGAACATCAGATCCTCGTCACCGGTAATACAGTGGTCGACGCACAACGTATTCTGGTTGGCAGTGATGTCGGCGAGCAAGGCGCGGCAGAGGTGCTGGTAACCTGTCACCGACGTGAGAACTGGCCGCATATGCAAACCATATGTGCCGCGATTAAGCGCCTGGCTGGTGATAAGCCAGAGCTCACCTTTAACTTCGTCATGCATGCAAACCCTGATCTACAACAGCAGATTCAAAGCCAACTCGCTAACCTCAGCAACGTTAAGCTGAACCAGCCCCTGAGTTACCGGGAACTGCAATTAGCGATTAAAAATGCCCGTTGCGTGATCACAGATTCCGGCGGCATCCAGGAAGAAGCACCTTCTTTTGGCGTTAGAACTGTTGTTGTGCGCCATTATACAGAGCGAATGGAATCCATCGACGCACAAATGTCAGTGCTGGCCGCGCCTGATGATGAGCAAGCTATCTACCTGAGGGTTTGCGAATATCTCGAGCAAGCGCCATCCTCACCCAATCACTTATATGGTGATGGATACGCTGCCCAGCGCATTGTCGCGGATCTATATTCAACTACAAGTGACATGCGCTCATGATTCTCGATATTTTTGTAGTTTACTTATACGTCCTTAAATACATCAGCATTGGCTTGCTGGTGTTGATGTTCGTGTTTGGTATGGATGATTTATTCATTGATATCTATTACTGGATACGCACGTTTATCCGCCGGGTAACCATTTATCGTAAGCAGCCGAGGGCGGACTCTAAAAGGTTGTATGCCGCAAAGCAACGACCTATCGCAATCATGGTACCTGCGTGGAATGAAGTTGGTGTGGTGGGGCCGATGGCAAAAACGGCTGCGGAAAACATTGACTATGAGAACTATGAGATATTTGTCGGTACCTACCCCAATGATACTGCTACCCAAGAGGATGTGGACGCTGTGTGTGCTGAGTATGACCATGTCCACAAAGTGGTATGCGCACTGCCAGGCCCGACGTCTAAGTCTGACTGTTTGAACAATATTCTTGCATCGATTATCGAGTTTGAACGTGCCAATAACATCCAATTTTCTGGTTATGTGCTGCATGATGCTGAGGATATGATTTCGCCTATGGAGCTGCGATTATTTAATTACCTACTGGCGAATAATGACCTGATTCAGGTACCTGTCTATCCCTACCTTCACTCAGGGATTAGCCCGACAGCATCACACTACGCCGACGAATTTGCCGAAATGCATGGCAAAGACATTCCAGTGCGGGAGGCCCTAGCCGGTCAGGTGCCCAGTGCCGGGGTGGGGACGGGGTTTAGTCGCCGAGCGATTTTAAAGTTGATGGCAGAAGGGGACGGTCTTGCTTTTGACACTCAATCTCTAACCGAGGATTACGATATTGGTTTTCGGCTGAGAAAATGGGGAATGAAAGAGATTTTTGTTCGCTACTCGGTAGAAGACGAACAAGCCACATTACGTGAAAAACGGATGCTAACTGGCGATAAAACCAGTCGATTGATTTGTGTGCGCGAGCATTTTCCAGCCAAATTCAGTGATGCGGTGAAGCAAAAGTCACGCTGGATTGTGGGCATCGTGTTTCAGGGTTTTACCACCCACCGATGGACCAAAAGTGGGGTGATGAACTTTTTCCTGTGGCGCGATCGGCGTGGATTGTTTGCCAATATCCTTAGTTTTATGACCATGGTGGTGTTTATCCAACTGGTACTGATTCTTATTTATCAGTTGGTTATTCCTGACAGCTACCAGTTCTTATCAATTTTTCATGGCGATGGGCTGGTGGCTTTTTTACTGGTCGCTAACCTGATTTTGGTGTTGAACCGGATCCTGCAACGTTTCATATTCGTCACCCAGTACTATGGGGTGGTGCAGGGGGTGCTTGCGATTCCGCGTATATTCTGGAGTAACCTAGTGAACTTCTTTGCGGTGATTCGTGCCATCAAATTAGTCGTCCAGGTTGGGGATGCGAGGAAAGTTGCCTGGGATAAAACCACCCATGAATTCCCTTTGGTGATGGGACCCCGTAAGCCGCTGTTAGGTCAGCTACTGGTTGAAAACGGGCTGATCAGCCAGGCGTTACTTGAAGACTGTTTACTAAAGCGCCCGTTTGGGACGCGGCTTGGGGTTTACCTGGTCCAGCAGGGCCATGTGACTTTACAGCAGTTATGCCAAACCATTGCGGCGCACTATAAAATGCCCTTTGATTATGTTGATTTACGCGAGTTGGACCCGGCATTAGTGCAGCGTTTACCCCAAGCCCTGGCGTACAAGTATTATATTATTCCACTGGCTTTCGATGAGGCTTCGAAGCGGCTAACGATTGGTAGCGAAACACCTCTGAGTGCAGTGGTGAAGGGAAGCTTACGACGCACCCTGGGTCTAAAAATTGATGTCATTCTGGTGCAGGACGGAGCTGTCAGTCTGGGCTTGCGCTATCTCTACCTTGGCGATAAGCAAGCGCCGCCTGAAAATTACTTCCCTAAATCCGCGCAGTTTGGATCGGCCTGGGTTAAGCGCAGGGATCTTTACTACGCGTCCCGCGAGTCTCTGGGCCAAACGTTGGTCAGTCGGGGGCTGGTGCAGCCGGCGGTGATTAAGCAAGCCACCTTGTCGTATTTTAGCGAGCCACATGCTGAGCGTTTTGGCCATTACCTGATACAGCAAGGGTTTGCCACTGAAAGCGCCATAGACGAAGCACTGAGGTTCCAGGGCGCGCTGCTGAAGGATGGAATGCCGCATGAAACTGACTAAAATCGCATTGCTGATCTCACTATACGGGCTTTGTAGCCTGGTGTACGCAGACACGCAGTTGGATGAGGACGGCCTGTCGGCGCCATTGAGCACAGCCTCTGCATTGCTGGAGCCCAACGCGGGGATTGCGAATGGGCTTAGTGATTTTCAATGGTTCCGCGTTTTTCCATATGTAGATAAAAGCTACGCGCTGGCGTCTGTCGGGCGGCTGGAAGAAGCCTTGGTGGAGGTGGAGCGTGCTCGCAACATTGTGCCGGACCATTTGCCTCTGGTGTTGCACCATGTCGAGCTATTAATTGCAAATGACACCCCTCAACGGGCGTTTGAAACACTCCAACCGTACATTACGGACCCTCAGGCCAGACGTATCTATGCTGCCTTATTAGGGCGTTCGGATCGTCTGGCTGGGCTCAGCGCCGGGCAATTCTTTGACCAACTCGAGCAGCTTGATGAAGATATGCAAGCGGCATTTGCGCGTGCTTACCTGAGCGAACACGGTGGGGCGCTGAACAACGCACAGTTAGTCAGGGTAACTGAAGTAATAAGCGCTGAGCAGGTCTCTACCCAACTTATCGACCAGGTAGTGGAGTATCTGTTTCGTCGAGGTGGCACCGATGAGATCGTGGCGGTGCTCGAGCCCATCTGCCGCCGACCAGCGGGTCACGAGCAGGCGTGTAATGCGTATCAACGAGGTCAGCTCATACATGCACTGGCCTTGAGTGAACAGTTTTCCGGGATTGAGTATTGGCTATTGTCTTTACAAGATGAGTTCGACAATGCGCTGAATATGACCGTTAACCGAATGATTGGCGCGGAGCGGACCGAGGAACTCATTGAGCTGCTAAGCAAAATAGATGACCAAAGGTCTCTTAATCAGGCGTGGGGGTTAGTACTTTATCAATTGGCTGTAGACCATCGCGATGTGGCACTTGCGTTGAGTCTGGCAGAGCGCTTGCCGGTCGACTGTTTGTCGCATGCAGAGCTGCTTATTCAGGACCAACAGGTTGAATACGCTAATGCTCGACTCAAGCAATGCAACCCTGAGCGGAGTGAGGAACGTCACTATTTGATGTTGGCGCAACAAATTGGCGATTCTGAGCTTCTTGAGCGAGTGTCCTTTAGTACTCAAGAAGCGGAGCGTAGTCGGGTTCATCTGTTGGTAGATCACTATCGTCACGACCATCAGCGGGGCGATCTGATTCGGGTTCTTGAAGCCTATGGGGCGAAAGATACTCAGCTGCAACGCCGCCTTGCCCAGGCGTATTACCAGGATGGCCAAACAGAGCAGGCCCTTGTGCTCAGTGCGCGAAACTGGCGTGAACATAGTGATCTCGCGTCCCTGGATGACCACACCTTTATCTTATTAAGCGAGCAGCGCTATGAGGACTTAGCGCATATTGCAGTGAAAGAGAGCTGGGGTGATCGAGGGGAGTTTCTTGTGAATGACGCTATCAGCGAGCGAGTCAGCATAGGTATTGAGCGTGCTCACATGAATATTCATAGTGATGTATTGGTTGATGCCGCTCAGCAATGGCCAGACCGGCGCCTGGCAACTCAGGTGAGTGAGGTGTTGTTGCAGCGCCAGGACTGTGAATCAGCGCTGCGCATTCGCCAACAGTTATCCAGCCGGGCAGCTTATCACTTAGACAGTTATTGTTTGGGTACGCCGGGTGAGCGGCTAACCGCGCTGGAGCAATATAGTGCTGAATGGGGCGATGATGAATGGTTGCGCGGGGCAGTGCTGGCCCATGAGTCGTCCGACTACCATAAAAGCCTAAGTTACCTGGACAATCTTTCATCAGCCGTTGACCGGGGTATATACAAACCATTGCAACTGTCAGCCCTATTAGCGTTGGGTCAGCACGATGATGCCTGGGCGCACTGGCAGGCACTAGACGACCCATTAACTGAAGATGAAATAAGCATTGGAGTGGACATCGCCCTACGTCGTAATGACCGTGAGTCGGTTACAGCAGCTTTGCGGCGGGTAGAGCGTAGCGATGATGTACGCACCATATTACCATTGCGCTTACGCCTGGCAGAAATGGACGGCGACCTGGAGCAGCAACTTAGTTGGTTGGAGCGCTTGGCTGATGAAAACCCTGAGGAGCCATATTACCCGCTGGCACAAGCCTTCGTCTTGGAAAGGTTAGGGGGCTATGGTTCAGCGGCACGCAAGTTTGATCAGGTCTTTGCAGCTTACCCGGAAACCCGCAACGGTGATAATTTGCAGCAGGCCGCTTATACCAATGCACAAGCACGGAGAGAGAGGGTCGCCAGGCAGCAATTACGGGATGTGATAGACACAGGTTTGACTCAAGGGCAACAAGGTACCGAGATACTGACTCATAGCCAGCGTTTCTATCGTCAGGTGAGCTCACCATTTAGCGCATCCATTGCAGGCTGGCTTGGTGAGAGCACCAGCGTGTCACAGGCGACCGGCAATGATTTTCAGGCGGATTATTTTCTCAGTACCACCCTTGAATATGACCTGGATTATGGCCGTGAACGGCGCACCAACCTTACGGTATTCGCAAACCTGCTCTCTGCTGGTGACAGCTTCTTTTTTGACAGTAACAACCTCGATCTTGGTATCGCGTGGCAGCCTATGGCAGCGCACCTGACGTTTGTCCGTCTCGCTGCACGAAGCTCTTTTGACGGAGAGGGGACAAGGCTCTATGTGCGGGGTTCCACTGACCTGCTGGCGGGTTACAACGAGCAGAAAGGCTGGGCTGAGAACAAGCGATTTGTTGATCACAGCCTGTATCTCGACTGGGTGTTTTTCCCAGACGAGCAAACCTCCAGTGTGTACGCTCGTTACCAGCCGACCTTCCAGCTGGCAGGGGCGCAACGCAGCTATTTTAAGGTTGGTGCCTACCCATTTATTCAGTATCAGTGGACAAACGATACCTTTGATCAGCAAGGCTTGTCGGACACCCGGTTCGGGCTCGGAGTGACCTGGCGGCAGCCGTTAGGTCACTCACGGTATGCCGGTTGGCGGGCTTTCAGCGAGCTTGGCCTTGAATGGCAACACGTCATCGACAGCGACATTGCAGGTGTTTCGGACGATGCCCTGTTATTGCGCTTTGCTGTCTTTTTCTAAGCGCACTATTTTAGGCTGAAATGCCATTTGAAATTGGTGCGTTTCCACATGAGTGCCGCGAATGGGAAGTAGAGTGACATGAACAGGGCAAAGTGCCATTCAATAACATTTTCCATTTCTTGTTCCCACACAAGGCCCATCTCTTTAAGTATCAGGTTTGCCATGGCTAACAACCAGCAAATGGCGATAAATGAAAGTTGAACGTACATGTAGGTGCGTACTTTCTTATCTAGCGTGTCACCCAATTTATGAACGCTGGCGATGCTCATCATCTGGGCAAGAACAGTGAGACCGAAATAGAAAATCACCCCGTATCGGCGTAAGAAGCGATTGAAATCACCGTCGGTGCCGAGAAAGTCTACGTATAAAATGAGAAATAATGCGCCAATTGCAGCAATGATAAAAATGTAACGTTGGGAGCGCTGCCTCATTTGGCCTAACCAGATGCTCTGCAGATACCAGAACACAATCATCAACATCGCCAGGGGCATCATCAGGCCGCGAAAGAAGAAGATAGCGTTGCCTTCCCTTGCCGCCCGGCTGATAGTGGTACATCCGTCAATATAGGGGTTGCATTGGTGCGCCACGCCCTCCCATAACCCAATCAGGTAGGCGCCATTCACCGCAATGAGTGGAACCCAGAAAATTATCCAGGGAATATAGTGAGGGCGCATATTGCCTCCCGAAAACAACAATTAGTTAATATCAGCCTTTGTTGAAAAGGCTAGTTAAGGTAGGATAAATCGCAACTATCAGGACATAGCAATTTCCACTGTTGGCGAGTTATTGGTGTTCTGTGCAATTTATGTTGTTTAACCAAAGCCTTTGCTGAGGAACTATGAATAGTCGTATTTTAGTTGTACTAACGGCATTTTTGCTACTCATCGGTTGTTCACCAGAAGGCCACAGAGTCAGCAGTGAAACCATGGAGCTGACAGTGATTGACCATCAGGTGCGTGATTACCGAGGGAATGTTTTATTAACTCGAAGTCAGTTGCCTAATCGCGTCAGGGTTAACTTAACCACTGAGTTTTCTGCCCATGACCGTTTTGTGCGGGCTGAAATGTCACCGAATGGAGAGTATCTTGCGGTAACAACCGTCGGTTCGGCCCACACTGCTGGCTGGATTCATCGAATTGGCGATGATGCGCCAAGGCCTGCCGCGTTTCAGTATGGAGGCGGATTGTCCATCGATCGCTGGCATCCAGCGTCAACTCACTTGGTATTTCGTCACCGACCGCCTTCTGGTGCACAATTATTGTCCGTGACTGCGGTTTCTCAGCTGGGCGCACATGTTGAAGATGCAAATTATTTCATCAAAGTACCTAAGCATGATCAGTTGTCGCCGCAACACCTAAACTATAACGCGCTGAGATGGGAGGACCGTGGCCTGCGCTTTAACCTGGGAGGTCAACGCTGGTTATATCACCCCGACCACGGAGTAAGTGAGTACTAACATTCGTGTTTAGCGCGCATCAACCGTTAGCGAGAGAATTTTTGACAGGTGTGCGTATGGCAACGCAGTCTCTTGATGAAACTGGTTAAATGCTTTCTGTGCCTGTTTGAGCGCTTTTTGCGTGCCCGGGGTGGCGTCCACTAGGTTGTGGTTTTGTAATGCGGTGATAACGTCTGGAGAGAGAATATAGCCGTCATAACCCACTAAGCGTAAAAAGTACTGCGCACTGGCACCACCGAGGCGAGCCCCGTGTTTCTTCAGCCATAGCAGCAGCCCGACCTGATCATCCGCAGGCCAGTCAGCAAGAAACTGGCCGAAACTCCCGTGTTGTTCTGCGGCTTCCATGATCATAAATGCGTTACGCGGTACTGTGGCTATTTTCTGCATGTTGCGCACAATGCGCTCGTCTTTAGCCAGCGCCTCAAGTTTCTCGGGCGGCACCTGTTGCCAATAGGCGGGCACAAACCCGCTAAACGCCTCTTCAAATCCCGGCCACTTATTTTCAATCACTCGCCACACGAAGCCGGCACGAAACACACACTTGGTCATGACCGCTAGGTATCTGTCGTCCTTTTGCGCGGCAAGTTCTGCAGCACTCGCTACATATGGCAGGCGTTCACGCACCGCTTGCTCGCCGCCTTTGCGCTCAACGGCGCGCTGATAAAAATGTTCGAATGTCATGATATCTCTCGTCCAGCTTAATGCTTTAATCCATACTATCGCTTTATCAGCAATACGGCGACAGCCAATCAACAAACCAGCACAATCGCTGGCCTGCCGATGATTAACACCGCATTCTAATCCATTCGGCTTAGCGCTTAGCTCTGGGGCTCGCGTAGCTTAAGCTGCGCTTTACGCTACTATTCAATTAGTTAGTCTCATTAATCCCCCCAAACCCCAACTTGTTTCTAGCCTTAAAATACGATTGTTAGCCCCAGAATTAGTCTTAAACTTAGCCACAGCGCACCAAGACTCGCGCTGAAACCAAGTGAATATCACTCAATTTAAAAGAATTCTCTATCTGGCTGGCTGGTGCCGGGTACAGCAAAGGAAGACATAATGATGGCAACTCTAACAATTAAAAAATCGATGATAGCTTTAGGCATTTCCATGGCGTTATCTTCAGCGGCAATGGCGAACTCTGTAGTGTTAACGCAAACCGGTGACGACAACCTGGCTACGTTGACTCAAATTGGGGTAGGTCTCTCAATTGCGGCAAGCCAAATTGGTGTTGAGAATGATCTGGAATCCACGCAGGCGGGTGTAGGAAGCTCTTTAATCGCCTTACAGGACGGCTACCAGAATGAAGCGCTGACCTGGCAGCAAGGGGACGGTAATAGCCTGGAACTCACCCAGCTGGGCACCGGCGGAAACTTTATTGACTACTATCTTGAGGGTAACGACAGTTATGCACAGATGTATCAATCCGGTGCTAATGATATTGTGGTCAGAAGTTATGGTGATTACAACGGCATCATCAGTGACCAGTTCGGTGACGACAACAGCATTTCACTGATGGTCGATGGCGATGGTAACGATGTCGGTGCCCTGCAAAGTGGAAACGACAACCTATCGCAGCTTGATATCAACGGTGCAGATGACTCATACATTTACACCTCGCAGAGCGGTCAATCTAACGAAATTTACGTCGATATCTATGCACGTAACTCAGGTGCTATTTCCACCGATAATGATGTTTTTGTAGCCCAGGATGGCAATGACAACTTGACTGATATCGCTTTGCGCGGTGACGGTAACTACGTGCGGTCAGAACAGTTTGGCTCGGACAACACCATGACCCTGACTCAGCCGGCACACTTTGGTACAAATGTTGGCAGCTTACAGCAAGGGAACAATAACACTCTGAGCGTACACGTTGGCGGTCCACAGAATGGCTTAGGCAGCCATCAGTGGGGTGACGACAACACAGCAGAAGTGCGCTTCACAGACCGTCGTAACTACTACGGTGAAATAGAGCAATTTGGCGAATTAAACAGCCTCAACCTGCTGGTTTCGAACCAATACAACTCGTTTAATTTGGGTCAGTATGGTGATAATAACCTGATCTCAGGTATTGGCGGCGGTGCTTTTGAAATGGGCGGTGATGGTGGCTATGCGTCACTGGTTCAGGTTGGTAGCATGAACCTGATTCAAGCCTCGCAAATGTCTGACGCCAGCAGCATGAGCGTTGTTCAGAACGGAACCATGAACAGTGCAATTATCATTCAGCAATAAGCAGTAACAATTTTTTTACTGTGGAAAGCCCGCAACCTGGTCGGTGTGCGGGCTTTTTTATGTCCGTATTTTAACCTTTAAAACTATACAATTTGCTATAAATGTCCGATTTTTATGATCTAAATAGGCACTTATTCCTTAGTATTGTTTTTTGTTAATGCATATCAGGAGTAAGACATGGAAATCGTACAATTCGGTAGTGATGATATTGAGAACAAGCTGGCACGAATGGGTGACTCGCAGTTGGATGATGTTGCTTTTGGCGCTATTAAGCTGGATGCCAGCGGGAAAATACTGCAGTACAACGCTGCAGAAGGGGATATCACTGGGCGTGATCCAGGCAAAGTTATTGGTAAGGATTTTTTCAAAGAAGTCGCACCTTGCACCAACAGCCCTCAGTTCAAGGGCAAGTTTGATCAAGGGGTTAAAAGCAACGACCTGAATACCATGTTTGAATACACCTTCGACTATGAAATGAAGCCCACCAAAGTGAAAGTGCATATGAAAAAAGCACTGACAGGTGACGCATTCTGGGTATTTGTGAAGCGCCTTTGATGCAGGGCAGTCTATCAAAAAGCGCTGCAGTAGCTGTACTCAGCGCTTTAGTTCAGGACGAACTTAGCCAACTCCGGCAACAAGGTCATACTCAGCTCAAGGGGCTCACCCTTGGTGCCGAGACACGTCTTACCCTGGCTGAGCGCGCGCAAAACCACCCAGACGAGGTGCTCATTGACTCCTTTGAGTGGATGGCGTTGGCGACCCGCGTGGTAAATTACTTTTGCATTGAATCCAGTGGTATTGAAGACTATTTGCTGCGCCGATACACCCTGGGTGAGTGGGCCGATATTGTGCTGCAAAGTCGGCAGTTAGCAAGTACCGACATCCGCTTTCAAACGTCGGGCTCCACGGGGCCTGCGCAAACGATTACACATCAATTCCCAAGCCTGCAAGCTGAAGCGAATCATTTCCAACAGTACCTGACGGCCTTACCTACCCCTGCCAAACGCATTGTTTCATTGGTGCCTGCACACCATATTTACGGATTTTTGTTTTCGGTGTTGCTGCCAGAAGCATCCAACTGTGAGGTTGTGCGGGGGTTGCGTAGTTTCGGATTGGTGATAGGGCGTCAGCTCAAAGCCGGAGACGTGGTCATTGCTTTCCCGTCTTTTTTGCAAGAGCTGGCAAAACGCGGCGGTATGATGCCCAAGCGGGTCACTATTGTATGCTCTACCGGCCCTTGTCCGCAGCAAACCCTGGTTGCCTTGCAACAACAAGGAGTAGAGCGAGTGATAGAGGTTTACGGCAGCACTGACACCTCCGGTATCGGCATGCGAGAACAGCCGTACCTGCCCTATAAGCTGCTGCCGCGCTGGCGCAAACACAGTGACGATACATTGTATGACACAATACAAGCGTGCACCGTAGAAGTGCCTGATCAACTTGAGTGGGTCGATGAGCACAATTTTAGGCCGTGCGGTCGTAAAGACGGGGCGATTATGGTCAACGGCAAGAATGTGTTTCCGCAGCGTATCGCTATGGTATTAGCGGAGCACCCGGAGGTACTCGATGCCAGAGTACGTTTATTGGCGACAGACAATAGTCGCGGGCTGAAGGCACTGATTGTGGTGGACCAGCAAATGACGGCAAGTGAGCAGCAGCATCTCGTTAAACACCTGAAAGCTTATGCTGCTGAGCACCTTAGTATCGCTGAGATCCCTCAGCACTATACGTTGTGCTCAGAGATACCGCGCAATGCGATGGGTAAAGAGGTGGACTGGGAGATGGGACACATGGAATCAGACATCGAATGAATAGCGCAATACAAGAGAAGCATCAAACAGCCACCGTAGTATTTGGGGATGGGCCACTAGCCATTGAAGATATCGTCAAACTCTCAAAGCGCGAAGCTAATGCCGAATTATCTAGCGACCTACATTTTATGCAGCGCATTAATGCGGGAAGCGCGTTGATTGAGCGCTTACTCGATGATGACGGCGTGGTCTATGGCGTCACCACCGGGTATGGCGACAGTTGCACTGTGTCGGTCAGTAAAGCGCTGGCCGCTGAGCTGCCGGTACACCTGACCCGCTTTCATGGCTGTGGGCTGGGCGCCATGTTTAGCCGGGAGGAGACCCGGGCTATTCTCGCGGTGCGTTTAAACTCGCTGACTCAGGGATATTCCGGGGTCAGTTTTGCGCTGTTGGAATACCTCACTGCGATGCTGAATTACGATATTTTACCGCTGATTCCACAGGAGGGTAGTGTGGGTGCCAGTGGTGACCTGACGCCTTTGTCTTATGTGGCGGGGGCACTGATTGGCGAGCGCGATGTTAACTTCAACGGTCAGAGCATGCCGGCGACACAGGCCTTTGCCAGTATTGGTTTGCCACTGTATACCTTACGCCCAAAAGAGGCACTGGCGATCATGAATGGGACCGCGGTGATGACGGCTATCGCGTGCCTGGCATGGCACCGCGCAGCGTACCTGAGCCAGCTATCCACCCGGGTGACAGCGATGGCCTGTGTGGGCGTTGCTGGTAACCCCTACCACTTTGATGAAAAGCTGTTCGCGATGAAACCCCACGCCGGGCAGCAGCGGGTGGCAGGCTGGTTGCGTGAAGACCTATTGGACACAGCTGCAGAGCGCAATGCTGACCGCTTACAGGATCGTTATTCGTTGCGCTGCGCGCCGCATATTATTGGCGTACTGGAAGATTGCCTGCCATTTTTACGGGTAACCATAGAAAATGAGCTGAATAGCGCCAACGATAATCCTTTGGTCGACCCTGAAAGTGAGCGGGTACTGCATGGCGGTCACTTTTATGGGGGGCACATTGCTATGGCCATGGACACCTTGAAAACTCAGGTAGCGAACCTGGCGGATTTACATGACCGGCAAATGGCCCTTATGCTGGATGTCAAGACTAACAATGGATTGCCGGCAAATCTGTCAGCGGCTACCGGGGCTCGAGGGGCGATTAACCATGGCTTTAAAGCCGTGCAAATTGGCTGCTCTGCATGGACTGCGGAGGCGCTCAAACTGACCATGCCGGCATCGGTATTTTCACGCTCAACTGAGTGCCATAATCAGGATAAAGTGAGTATGGGAACCATCGCGGCGCGCGATGCGATGCGGGTACTGGAGTTAACCGAGCAGGTTGTGGTGGCTTCGATGCTGGCGGCCTGGCAGGCTGTGCAATTGCGTCAACGAGCGCAGGGTAGCGTAATTGCGATGGGCACATCGCTGCTTGACTTCGTTGGCGTGGTACGACAAAACTTCTCTTTGCTGACTGAAGATCGTGCGCTGGAGGGTGAGTTGCGGCAGTGGTTGGTTGTTGTGCGCAATCAGGATTTGCCGGTGTACGTCGGGCCATCGAGATAAAAAAAGCCCCGCATGTGCGGGGCTATAGGTAAGTGATATACGCTCTAGTTTACGGTCGACTTTAAGCCACGGCGAATGAGTAACGCATCGGTGGTAGGCTCCTGACCACGAAACTCAATGTAGGAGTCCATTGGCGGGCGAGAGTTACCAACTTCGAGAATATTACGACGGTAGATGTCGCCGTTTTCCCGTGATAATCCACCTTTAGTCTGCAGATAAGCGAATGCGTCAGCGGCTAAAATCTCACTCCACATATATGCATAATAGCCAGCTGAATAACCACCACCGATGGAATGATTAAAGAACGTCGACTTATAACGCGGTGGTACTGCCGCCAGGTTCACCCCATGCTTTTCAAGGGCTGCAGCCTCAAAGGCCTCCACGTCTTGCTCGCCGGCATCTGCACCCAGAGTGTGCCACTCCATATCCAGCAAGGCTGCTGACATGTACTCGAGGGTGTCGAAGCCCTGGTTGAAGCTGCGTGACTGCATGATTTTCTCGAGCAACTCGTCAGGAATTGACTCCCCGGTTTCATAGTGCTTAGCGTAGTTGCTTAACACCTCAGGGTAAGCGGCCCAGTCTTCTTCAAATGTCGATGGGAACTCGACAAAGTCCCGTGACACTGACGTGCCGGCAAGAGAGGGATAGTGCACGTTGGAGAACATGCCGTGAATCCCATGACCTAATTCATGGAACATGGTGGTGACATTGTCATAGGAAATCAGGGTGGGTTCGCCTTCAGGCGCCTTAGCGATGTTCATGACATTAACCACCACTGGCTTTTTCTCCAGTAAATGTGACTGGCCGACAAAAGAACTCATCCAGGCACCACCACGCTTACCTTCACGGGCAAAGTAGTCAGCATAGAAAATAGCCATGCTTGTGCCGTCGTGGTCGAATACCTCATATACTTCAACGTTAGGGTGATACGCTGGTAAATCGTCACGGCGCTCAAAGGTAATCCCGTACAGGCGGTTCATGGTGTAAAATACGCCATCATGTAACACACGGTTGAACTCAAAATACTCGCGCACTTCGTCTTCGTTCAGGTCATAGCGTTCCTGACGAACCATCTCTGCATAGTAAGCCCAGTCCCACGGCTGCACGTCAAAGTCGCCGCCTTCACGCTCAATCATCGCCTCAATATAGGCTTGTTCACGCTCAGTGTTCTCGACCACCGCAGGTACCATGCTGTTAAGCATGTCGTATACGTTCTCTGGCGTTTCTGCCATGGTATTTTGCAGCTGATATTCTGCCCAGTTGTTATAGCCAAGTAATTCAGCGCGCTCGGCACGGATTTGGGTTAAGCGTGACACTAGTGGGCGGTTGTCATACTCGCCACTGGTACCACGATAAGCAGAGGCCTCCCAGACACGCTGGCGCAGTTCACGATTGTCTAACGACGACAGGATTGGCTGGCGGGTCGTATTGGTAATACTAATTAAATATTTGCCTTCGTGCCCTGCGTCCTGGGCTGCGCTTTGCATGCGGCTAATCTGGCTTGGTGACAAACCCGCAAGCGCTTCTTCGTTGTCGACAATCACGGCGATATCTCTTGTAATCGCTAACTGATTTTGTGAAAACTGCGTGCCAAGGCGGGCATGCTCTTCGTTCAGGGCACGGATTTGCTGACGTTGCTCATCATTTAATGTCGCACCGGCGCGCACGAAACGGTCATAGTAGATGTCCAGCAAGCGAGCTGACTCAGCGTCTAAATCCAACGAATCGCGTTGCTCATAGATGGCCTCGATGCGAGCAAAGAGTTCAGGGTTCAGGTTAATGTCGTCAGCGTGGGCTGAGAGTTTTGGCGATAGGTCGCGTTGCAGCTGGCGGCGCGCTTCATTACTGTCAGTGCCGCTGAGGTTAGAGAATACGCGGGAAACCCGGGTTAAAAGCTCGCCGCTTTGCTCCATAGCAACAATGGTGTTTTCAAAGGTGGGGGCAGCTGAGTTATTGATAATACGGTCGATATCCGCTTTGTGTTCTGCCATACCGCGTTCAAATGCAGGCATGAAATGAGCATCTTCAATTAAACGAAAGTCTGGTGCCTCATATTGCAGAGCAGAGGCTTGAGCAAACGGATTACTACTCAAGAAGTCATCCTGAGCATTTTCATAGCCAGCAGCTGGTCTGGATTCGGTACTCTGCGCTGCAAATGCAGCACTGCTGGAGATAGCCAGCGCGGCGCTGATCGCGACCGCAGTCAATGTTTTTTTATACATAGTAGTTCCTGGGAAGGTGGTGCAATAGGGTAAGGATGTCATTTGATCCGCGGCGCTTCAGTCGGATAACTCATGTAGACTTAGCTGACTGAAACGTCGGGATTCGCAAGACTTTCTACGATTTGATACGTGAATACAATAACTAAATAACATATGCGCGACTAACGATAATAAATTGGCGATGATTGACTGCTGCGAGTTGCTTTGCGCTCACAACGGTAATTTTTTAATAAATGATTATAAAAAAGGCTGACGATTCAGATAGGATGACGCGAACTTGACTAAACATATCAATTAGAGTGCCATTTATGAGCTCCAACGTTTTTCGCATTATCAGCGTATTGGTGTGTGCATTTTTAATCAGTGCCTGCGCATCAACGCCTCCGCCTAACCTGCAGCAAGTTGGCTTTACTGAGACCGGTGTTGCGTCTTACTACGCGATGAAGTATCAGTTTCGGAAAACCGCCAGCGGCGAACGCTTTAATCAGTCCGCAAATACTGCTGCACACAAAACACTGCCGTTTAATTCTCGGGTGCGAGTCACCAACCTCGCGAATGGGAAGTCGACCATTGTCCGAATAAATGACCGAGGGCCTTTTATTGAAGGCCGGATTATCGATTTGTCACGTTCGGCCTTCAGCGACATTGCAGAGATCAGTGCGGGTGTGGCCCGGGTGAAAATTGAAGTAATTGATTAAGAGAGTGTTAACTAACGTAAAAAACGAGTTAGCGCGGCCCATATACGTTGACAAAAAAACAGTCTGTACCACTCTTAAATACGACTAAACGCATTATCTGAATGCTTGTTCAGACGGCAGGTTTGAATTTGTGCCTGTCATAGCTAGGGAAATATTTGAGAGGCTTATGATGAAAAAACTTATGCATGGATTACCAGTAAAACTTGGCACGCTTATCGCTGTTGGCATATTAACTACAGCGTGCAGCGACAGAGACGAACGTACAGCTGGGCAGCAAAATATGGACCAGGCGGGTCAGCAGACTGGCCAACGCACAGAGCAGCTTTACAATGAGATTCGCACTGAGTTGCGTTCTGCCCGTGAGCGCGGCCGCATTTGCGCATCAAGCTATGAAGAGATGCGTGAAGAATGGCGTGAGCATACCGACGAAATGGACAGCGACCGCGGTGATCGCAGCTGGCGCGAGCGGATGGACCAATGGAGCGACGAGCTTGGCGATATGTTTGATGATATGGGTGATATCGTCGACCGTAACTGTTAATTAGTATTTAACAGCAAAAAGCCGGGAACTGCAGAACATGCGGTTGCCGGCTTTTTTGTAGGCTCAGCGGCTACACAGAGTATTTAAGTTTTGCTCGTTGAGGAATGCTTGAATGTCGTCGTACGCTGGGGTCCAGAAACGCAACGGACTGGCCAGGCTGGCAACTAAATCTACATGGCGGCGACGTGAATAGGTGTGTAGCTCTGCGTATACCCCGAGCTCGCTAAGGCGTTCGGCAAATTGCACGGCATGTTCGGGTTTGGCGACTGTGTCTGACTCGCCATGAATCAATAAGGTGGGCGGTGATTGCGAAGTTGCCAGGGCGATGGGGTTCGCTTCGTCGCCTTCAACTTTGGTGAACTTGTCTTTTACCCGCTCATGCTCAAGTGGCAGATCATAGGGCCCAGCCAGGCCAATTAAGGCGCTAAGCTCAATATCGTTTGAACTGCCCCCATTTGTTTGCTGACGCTGCAAGTATTGATGGTCTGTGGCGATTAAAGCTGCGGTATGGGCGCCCGCTGAATGCCCTGCGAGAATGATGTCACGACCCGACGGGCAGATATCATAGGCGTCAAGTTTCGATGGTAAGGTGGCTAGGGCGAGGGCGATATCGTCAACAAAGTCAGGAAATTCAACCTGTGGGTAAAGTCGGTAATTAGGTATCACGGTGACGTAGCCTAACCGCGCAAAGGCCTGGCCAATAAATTCAAAGTCTTGTTTGTCACCGTCCTCCCATGAGCCACCGTATACGAAGACAACTACTCTTGATTTATGCGGGGTCTGTGTCGGCAGGTAAATATCCATTTGCTGCCGGGGATCATCGGCATAGGCGATATCCTGATGCTGCTCATAGCTACCTGAAGGCACCACAGTATTCAGTGCGCTGGTGGGAGAGCAGGCGGTAACCGCAAGCGCTACGGCGGCAAGGGCAAATCTTTGCATTTTTAACATGACTTACAGATCCTTTGTGGTCCGGCTTACACAGAAGCCAGGCGCTGCCTGGTTGACCATGGGTTTGAAATAGCCCTTGAATGGCGAACCATGAACTGGCGGTAATTAGATAGTGTATACGCTGAAGCTTAAAAAAGAGTTTACTGGTGGGCTTAATCTGTGCGCGTGTGCTTGACAACTTTGGTATACTCCTGCCATTACAGTTATGAGTCCTTGAGTCATCACTACATCGCGCACAATGCTGCCGGGTCGTGCGTAACGATGATTCTGCGTCAGTGTCTTATAACCTCATTGGTGTCAGGCAGCCCTAGTAGCAGGTTGAAGTGAGCGTCATGCAGGTAAATGTTGCGGCGAGAACCAAACTCCCGACCCCGTTTGGGGAATTTGAACTAATCGGTTTCGAAACAGAGTCAGGCCAGGAGCATGTTGCTCTGGCAATGGGTGACTACAGTGATGGCGAACCCGTGCTGACCCGTGTTCATTCCGAGTGTCTGACCGGTGATGCGTTGTTTAGTGAGCGCTGTGATTGTGGGCCGCAGCTTGAAGCGGCCATGCAAAAAGTTGCAGACGAAGGCCGCGGCGTCATCGTCTACCTGCGCCAGGAAGGGCGTGGGATTGGCTTGATCAATAAACTGCGTGCATATGCTGAACAGGACAAGGGCCTGGATACCGTAGAAGCCAACGAGATCCTCGGCTTTCTACCTGACGCTCGCGACTATAATGTCGCAGCTTCAATGCTTGAAGCTATGCATATCAAGCGGATACGTTTACTGACTAACAATCCAGATAAGTTGCAGTCGCTGCAGGACGCTGGCATCGACGTGGTTGAGCGAGTGCCTCATCAAGTGGCTGCTTCAGCACACAACAAGCATTATTTGGCAACCAAGACCAAAAAATTTGGTCATTTGTTGTAATTGCTTACAATTTAATAGCGCCTGCCTTTGCAGTCCTCTCGCGCTAGGCATACACTGCAATTGTTAATCTTTTCAGTGACCGCATGAGGAATGCTAAACCAATGAAAACCCGAATCTTAAAATCAACAACGCTGGTCGCTACCAGCGTTGCTTTAGCGCTTGGCTTAGTTGCCTGTAGCCCAGGCACCGACGACGAGCAACCGCGCCCGGACCCACAAACCGAGCAGCGAGATAACAGTAGCCAGCAAGCCGACACCAATCAGCAAGCATTGCACTCAGGCTTGTTCCTCGAAGACTTCGACCGCACCGCACGCCCGCAGGACGACTTGTTCCGCTATGTGAACGGTGCCTGGTACGACAATACTGAAATCCCAAGTGATATGTCGAGCTATGGTGCGTTCCGCATCCTGGCTGAAGAAAATGAACTGCGTTTACGCGGCATCATTGAAGACGCGCAGGCACAAGAAGACATCGAACATGGCTCGAACGAGCAAAAGCTGGGTGATTTTTATGTCAGCTTCATGGACGTTGATCGCATTGAAGAGCTGGGTATTAGCCCGATTCAGTCAGAGCTCGATATGATCTCTGGTGCGGATAGCCATGATCAGTTAACCGCCGTGATGGCGCAGCTTCAGTTGCGCGGTGTTGGTGGTCCAATTGGCTACTATGTGTGGGCTGATGCTCGCAATCCTGAATACAACACACTATATATGAGCCAGAGCGGCCTTGGCCTGCCAGACCGTGATTACTATTTCCGTGATTCTGAAGATTTTGCGGACATTCGTGAAAAATATAAGACCTACGTAGCCGATATTCTAACTGCTGCGGGTCATGACAATGCTGAGGATGCAGCAGAGCGTATTTATGCGCTTGAAGAGCGCCTTGCAGAGCACCACTGGACTCGCGCAGAAAGCCGCGACGCCGAAGCGACGTACAACAAAATGAGCAAAGATGAACTTGACGAGCTGTTGGGTGACTTTGACTATGGCCTGTTCGCTTCGCAAGCCGAGCTTGATAGCGCCAGTGAGCTGGTGGTCCGCATGCCATCTTATTTCGAAGGCTTTGCTGAAATCTTCCATGATACCGACCTGCAAACCTGGCAGGACTACATGTCACTGCGCACGGTCAATACGTTTGCGTCACGCCTGAGTAGTGAGTTTGCTGACCTTAACTTTGATTTCTATCAGACTACCTTAAGCGGCGTACCTGAGCAGCAGGAACGCTGGAAGCGTGCGGTGCAGGCAACTAATGGTGTGCTTGGTGAAGTATTGGGTGAAGAATATGTTGCCCGTTATTTCCCACCAGAAGCGAAAGCGCGGATGGAAGAGCTGATCGACAATTTGTTGGCCGCTTTTGATGATTCAATCAATGAACTTGAGTGGATGAGTGACGAAACCAAAGAGCAGGCGTTGGACAAGCTGAACAGCTTCACGCCGAAAATTGGTTACCCGACTAAATGGAAAGACTACAGCGACCTTGAAATTGCTGCTGACGATTTGGTTGGTAACACCAAACGAGCGTCAGAGTGGAACTACCGTGATATGACGGGTCGCATTGGTGAGCCGGTTGATCGGGATGAGTGGGGTATGACGCCACAAACGGTTAATGCGTATTACAGCCCAACGGCGAACGAGATCGTATTCCCGGCGGGTATTCTGCAGCCGCCTTTCTTTGATATGGAAGCGGACGATGCAGTGAACTACGGCGGTATTGGCGCGGTGATTGGTCACGAAATCGGCCATGGCTTCGATGACCAGGGTTCGCGTTATGATGGTTCAGGAAACCTGGCCAACTGGTGGACAGAAAGCGACCGAGAGCAATTCGAAGAGCGCGCCAGTTTGCTGGTTGATCAGTTCAACGCGTTTGAACCTTTGCCAGGCCAGAACATTGACGGCCAGGTGGCGTTGGGCGAAAACATTGGCGACCTGGTGGGTTTAACCACGGCGTTTCGTGCGTATCAGAAATCATTAGAAGGTGATGATTCCCCAGTTCTTGATGGCTACACTGGTGAACAACGCTTCTTCCTGAGCTGGGCGCAGATCTGGAAAATGAAGATGCGTGACGATGCCATGCGTGAGCAGATTGCCCGTGGCCCGCACGCTCCACCAAAATATCGCGCGATGGGTGCGCCACGTAATGTGGACGCCTTCTATGAAGCCTTTGATGTACAGGAAGGTGACGAGATGTATATTCCACCGGCAGAGCGCGTGCGCATCTGGTAGGGATATCTTAAACAGGGAGTGGTAAGCGCCACACACCTGGTGTAAAAAGGGACACATTGTGTCCCTTTTTTGATCTCAGAGAACAATAATAAAAGGCATCGACCATTATGCAGCACAAACCACTCTTTCGATTTGGCCCGGCGACCCTGGTGGCAGCTGCCTTTATTGGCCCAGGTACGGTGGTCACCGCATCCATGGCCGGCGCTCAATTTGGCTATGGTCTGTTGTGGGCATTGCTCTTTGCCATTATCGCGACCACGATTCTGCAGGAAATGGCCGCTCGGGTTGGCGTTGTTACTGGCGCAGGCCTCGGCGAAAGCTTACGGCAGGTGGTGTCTCAGCCTCTCCTTAAGGTCGGGTTTATCATGCTGGTGGTGGCTGCTGTGGTGGTGGGCAACAGTGCCTTTCAGGGCGGTAACCTGACGGGAGCGGGGATGGGGGCCGATGGCCTATGGGCGGATGCTCGCTGGGTTGAGTTCAGCCGCCAGACCTTGGGCATAAACCCCTGGTCATTTATCATTGGCGGCATTGCCATTGTCGTATTGTGGGGCGGCTATTACCAGCGAATTGAGAAGATTCTGATTGGCCTGGTGGTGCTGATGTCTTTGGCGTTTCTAACAACCTTTGCGCTGAGCCGGCCTGATATGTTGGCAATTCTACGGGGCTTATTCGTCCCGCGGATACCCGATGGTGGAGGACTGACCACTATGGCTTTGATCGGTACTACCGTGGTGCCTTATGCGTTGTTCTTACACGCTGCCAGTGCCGCCAGGCGCTGGCCTGCATATTCGACGTTAGAGGGGAATCAGAGTCAACTCAGCATGGCGCAACAGGATCAACAAACAACACGGTCTTTAAGCGAGGCCCGTGCAGATATACGAACCTCCATTCCATTGGGCGGGCTGGTCACTCTGGCGATACTTTCCACCGCGGCGGCGGCGTTTTTCAATCAACCTGGCACTATTACCGGGGCAGCAGACCTGGCGCGTTCATTACAACCGGTGTTTGGTACCAGTGCGACTTATCTCATGGCCGGGGGACTACTGGCTGCTGGCGTATCGTCGGCAATCACCGCCCCTTTAGCGTCGGCCTATGCGTTAACTGGCGTGCTGGGCTGGTCCACTGATATGCGCGGCTGGCCGTTTCGACTCACCTGGCTGACGATTATTGTGATTGGCATGATCATCTCGTCACTGGGCATTCAACCGGTCACCTTAATTGTGTTTGCACAGGTCGCCAACGGTATCTTACTGCCTTTCATCACCGGCTTTTTGCTATTAGCCGTTAACCACCCTGGGCTTGGTCGCTTTGCCAATTCACGTCGACAAAATATACTCGGCGGTTTGGTGTTTTTAGTGGCACTGGTGCTGGGAGGGCGGAGTATTTGGTTGGCGTTCAGCTAGGCTAAGAAAAAGCTTCAACATGATACTTCTATTTTTTAGAACTTTTTATCCCCGTCATCTCATCAGATTGCTTTGATGTTTACCCTTTCGGGCGTTCAAGGACCTTAACGTAAACGTAATGTATCAGGCTTCGCCGATACACTGTTCGCCCCTTAACGCATAAGTATTCATTTCTATTTACTGATTAATCATTTCTACCTATGACCAGGTGAGTGTGAGATAACGTTAACGTTCACGTAACCTGAAATCTGGCCGTTCAAACTATTGATATATTGACAATAAATGACACTTATTCTTACGAATATTTGAGAGACTCTTGGGTTGTTTCATTTTTGTTAGTGATATACGGTGTTAATGAATAGTTAAAAAAATGAAATTTAATTCATTTAAATAAATAAAAATTCATTTTTTATGGGCGAGAGGACAGGGCATATGTTGAAATCTATACACTTTCGGAAAACAAAGCTCCATGGTTGCGTGACTTTTGCGTTAATGGCAAGTACCGCCTCGTTAGCGGCCCCTGCTTTTGCGCAGCAAAGTCAGGAGGAAACCGATGGGCAGGCTGTAGACGCTAACGTAGAGCGGATCCAGGTCACTGGTTCAAGAATTCGGCGCACTGATATGGAAACTGCAAGCCCGGTGACCATGTTAGGCGCCGAAGAGATACAGGCCACCGGATATACTCGTGTAGAGGACATCCTCGCGACATTGCCGCAACTGGAAATGGCTGGTGAGAACGCATTCGTCGCCAATGCCACTGGGGTGGCGAATCTTGACTTGCGCGGCTTGGGTCCGAATCGTACTTTGGTGCTGGTCAACGGTCGCAGGCTTCAGCCCGGCGGTGCCCAGTCCCAGGCGCCTGACGTCAATCAAATTCCGGTCGCGCTGATTGAGCGGGTTGAAGTGATGAGTGGTGGTGGTTCAAGTGTGTACGGTGCGGATGCAGTTGCCGGTGTGGTGAATTTTGTGATGCGCAATGACTTCGAAGGTGTTGAAGTATCCTTTGGTGCATCCGGTTATCAGCATAGCAATGGCCATTCTCAAATGCGCGAATTCCAGGATCGCCAGGGTATTGAGTACCCGACAGGTAGTGGCATTGATGGTGAAACCTTTACTGTCGACTTTGTCGGCGGAGGCACATTTGACGGCGGTCGAGGTAGTGCCTCTGTGTATGCGACATGGCGTAAAAACGAAGAAGTGACCCAGGACCAGCGTGACTATTCATCCTGTACGTTGAACAATTCAGGTACCGCGTGCGGGGGGTCAGCAACCTCGGACTTCCCAAACTTTTACTTTATGCCACTGGACGGCGCTGGTGCACCTGATTATGACCGCGAGGTATACTGGGGACTGACACCAGATAATCTGTTCGCTGAAGATGCGACGACCCTTTATAACTATGCGCCTCGCAACCATTTTATGCGCCCTAATGAGCGCTACACATTTGGCTCATTCTTTGATTACGAGGTCAACCGTCACTTCAGGCCTTATGCGGAAACCAGCTATATGGCTGACCGAACCACAGGGCAGCGTGCTGAATCCGGTATTTTCTTTGATGGGTTTGCCTTTGATGTAAACAGCGATCAGTTCACCGACGCACAACGAAGTCAATTCGCTGAGGCGTTTCCGGGCGAAGAAGTCATTTACGCTGAAATTGGTAAGCGCAACGTCGAAGGCGGGCCCCGGCAAATTGCTTTGGAGCATAACTCCTTTCGAGTTGTGACTGGGGTTGCCGGCGATATGAATGACCGTTGGGAATATGACGTGTCCTTTCAGTATGGTTCTACCTCGTCAACTCGAACAGCCACTAACGATTTCTATATTCCCTATTTGGCTCAGGTACTTGGTGCCGTTGGTGCCGAAGCCTGTGAAGAAGATTGCGTGCCATATAGGGTGTTTACCTATGATGGTGTAACCAGTGAAGCGGCTGATGCATTGGGTGGTGTTGCTACGCTCACCGGGCGTACCACACAGCGGGTTATTAATGGCTATGTGTCTGGTGAGACAGGCTTCAGCTTGCCCAGCTCGTACTATAATATTTCAGCGGTTTTTGGCTTTGAGAATCGAGAATTAGATTTTGAATCGGTGGCAGATGAGGTTTATCAGCAGTCATTGTTCACCAGTATGGGTGGACCCATCAATAGCCTGCAAGGCGGCTACAATGTGCGAGAGGTATTCTCTGAACTGAGTGTGCCTGTGGTGGAAGACCTTACAGGCGTTGAGAGTCTGGTCTTTGACCTCGGCTACCGCTATTCCGATTACAACACCACCGGTGGCGAGTCTACCTATAAAGTAGGGCTGGACTGGAGTGTGAACCGGGATTATATGGTCCGGGGTAGCTACAATCGCGCGGTTCGTGCGCCGAACGTCGAGGAGCTGTTTGCCTCACAAAGTATGGGGCTATGGGTAGGCAATGACAACTGTGCGGGTTCTGATCCTCAGTTTACCGTGGAGCAATGTTTGCGCACTGGGCTGAGCGAAGAACAGTATGGTCAGGCGACCACCAGCCCGGCAAATCAATATAATGGTATGTTTGGTGGTAACCCAGACCTGCAACCTGAAATCGCAGACACCTATACCATAGGCCTGGTCGCAAACCCTTTTGACGCCTTCAATTTCACTGTCGACTTGTGGGATATCAGGCTGGAGCAAAGTATTGGTAGCATTTCGCCAGAGCTCACTATTGACCAGTGTGCGCAAACCGGCGATCCATTGTTTTGCGATCGCATCGTGCGAGGTCCGGCGGGCGATCTGTGGCGGGGTAATGATGCGTTGGTGGTAGGTACTTCAGAAAACCTGGCTGAGCAACATTTCCGTGGTATCGACTTTTCAGCCAACCATAGTATCGACCTTTGGGAGGGGCGCCTGCGCACTTCACTAAACGGTACCTACAACCTGAAAAAAGAAACTACAACGTTACCTGGTGTGGAGGACGCATCTTATGACTGTTCGGGCATCATCAGTTCGACGTGCTTTCCACAACCAAACTGGCGACATACATTAAATGCGAGCTATCACTCGCCAACCAACTGGAACCTTGGCCTACGCTGGCGCTATGTGGGAGGTGTTGACTACGACGGCGAAACTGATCAGGTGATCGGCAGCGGGCTTGGGTCAATGAGCTACTTTGACCTGAATGGCACTATTCAGGTGTTACCATCAGTGTCTTTACAGGCGGGGGTAAATAATATCCTGGACAGAACGCCGACAGTGATGGCTGGAATTAACTCGCGTGGAGGTAATATTCTACCGGGGTTCCATGACCCTCTGGGCCGCTATTTGTTTGCCCGGGTGACACTAAGTTTCTAACAATGAAGCGAATAAAAAAAAGGTCTGCCAAACTGGCAGACCTTTTTTAATGAACACACGAAGGTGTTGGTGAGTCACCGATATTAAGCTTCAAAAGCGCGGTCGATCAGCAAGTGAAGGTAACCGTAATGGTTTTGCACTTCATCGCTAGAACGACGTGGCGCACTCATATCACGGATTTTGCGCAGTTGACCTACTGCCGCAGCCTGACTCAGGTTGTCATAGCTAGAGGCAGTGTCCAAACCAGCAATACCGATTAAGCGATTGACGTATTCAACCTGTACGTTCTGGCTCACGGTAGTTAAGTTGCCACCATTGAAAATACCGCCGGTCAGGTCATTGAACATGTCGGTTAGACGATACTCGTTGCCATACATAGCGCTGTCTGACAAACGCTGTAATACGTTTTCGTGCAGGATGTGTGCAAACACACTGCGCTGCATGTTCAGGATCATCGCATGAGGCTTCGGATCTTCATTGTTACCATAGTGACTAAAGCCACGGCGTTGCTGCTGCATATAGGCAAGCACTGGCTGCATGCTTTCCAGGGTGTCTGCTGCAAACACATAGTCAGTTAACGCACGCATCGCTTCGCGCTGTTTCTCGCGTGGCACTGGCGTGTAAGGGCGCACATCGTCATGTTGACCGACAAACGCACGTTCAACGTAGACACCACCAATGTAGCGGCTGACAACGTTGGCCTGACCTGCATACTGACCAAACAGCATACGCGCACTGGTTAAGACGCGCTGATGCGACTCACCGTCTGCACGTGCATTCTCGAGCAGGTTACCCAGCTCGTGATTGACTAATTCCCAACGGTCTTTTGCGTAAGCAACCGGGTTTGAACTCATAGCACCGGTCATGATGCGCGGGTCAATATGACGACCTGGCGCACGCATGTCATCGGCATCATTACCAAACGCCAGCGCATGCTCGTGAGAACGGCTCAAAATGGCTTCTAAACGTGCTTGTTCAGCGTCGGCATCATCCACCGCGGTAGAATAGCCATATTCAATCGCCCATAGATCGTAAGGGCCTGGCTTATAGCTGTAGTAGTCACCCTGAGTCTTGCCTACTGGGGCAAGGTTCACTGGGTTGTAATCCATCACCGAGCCGGCAATCACACCCTGAGTCAATTCAGCGTTGTGAACCTCTTCGTTGTCCCACAAACCATGAGATTTCATATTGTGGTTCAAACCAAGGGTATGACCGACTTCATGCATGATTAAGTGGCGCAGGCCCTGAGTGAGGATAGGGTCGTCAGCAAAATCATCGTACATGCGGCCGTCAGAACCTAAACGGGCAAACATATGACCCATCTGCAGTTCATGACCGAGGCTACAATGCATCGTTGCATCGTCAAAGTTATGGAATTCAGAGGCTTCCGCACCTTGCGAGAAAAGCTCGCCTAAGGTCCAGCGATTCGACATGAACACATACTCAAGCATAATGTTTGAGCTAATCAGTTCACCAGTCAGAGGGTTCGCCAGTGACGGGCCATACCCACCAAACGGAGGGCGCGGCGATGAGGTCCAGCGCAGAACGTTGTAGTTCACATCACCGGCGTCCCAGTCAGCGTCGTCAGGCTGAACCTTAACCACCATCGCATTGCTGAATCCAGCAGCTTCAAAGGCAATATTCCAGTCTTCAACACCTTGACGAATCGCGTCACGCCATTCATGTGGGGTGGTGTTTTCAATCCACCAGGTAATCGGCTCAACTGGATCTGACACTGCCGCATCCGGGTTCTGTTTAACCAGATTCCAACGGTTAATCACGTCACCCCAAGGCGCCCATTCAGGGTTGGTCATTTCATCAAATTCCTGGGTGAAATAACCGACACGAGCGTCGTCCCGGCGAGGTTGATAGTCGTTATCTGGCATATCAATAAATGAATGCTGCAGGCTAATAGTAATAGAACGTGGGTCAGCAATAGCTGACGAGCCGAATACCACAGGCTCCTCGTTCTGGAACACGTAATCTACAACCACATCAACGTTGTTGTCATAAACGCGCTCACGAGCAATACGTGACCGGTCCGAACTTAGTTGACCCAGTGAGAAACGCGGACCTGACTGGTTAGGGTTCGCCCATGGTGCGACTCTGTGCAGTGCCTGGCTTTTAAATAGCGGATCGGCCTTTAACAGCACGCGGCCGTCGTCATCGGCTTCAACGTCAAGCACCGCTAAAACCGCTTCACTGCGGTTTGCTTCTGCAGCACGGCTCAGTGGGTTGTTTTCGTCAAAGGTAAAGCGCGGGTTCCAGCTTACCACTTCGATACGATTAAACTGGCGACGAAATTCGATTAGGCGAGTCTGGCGGAAGTTCCCACGAAAGTGACCTGCTTCAACGACGCCATCGATGGTTTGGGCGTGGTAAATAAAAGGGGTATTCAGCTGGTCTTCGCGTAACGAGAGCATGGTTTCGCCGGTCTCGTCGTTACGATAAAAGTTAAACATACCTTCCTGTGCGCTAAGTTCCGCAACCAGGTCTGCATAACCTTTCTCTGCTTCTTCTGCTGCCTCTTCTTCTTCAGCCCATGCTGGAGAGAGCATCAAGCTCATCGCAATCAGGCTGGCGAGGGTTGATTTACGGGCGGTTAGCCGGGTGTTTCGCATAAGTATTCCCTGTTTTTTATCATAATGTGCGGACGCATTGTATCTGACTTGGTTAAAAAATGGGTCGGGCAAAATGTAAGAAAATGTGCTTTGTCATGTTGTCCTTGCTTTACACAGATGTCTAGATCGTTAAACGTGAATAGGTGTAGAATGGTCGAATCCGAACCATGCCGAGTAGACGATGCGTCGTTACCTGATTTGCCACTTGATGCTTGCTGTTTTGTTACTGCCGTTTTCAGGCGGGGCACATGCGTGTGAAGATCAGGCTGAGTTTTCCCAGCTAGAGCTCATGACAGAGGCGGACGAGGCGTTGGTACAGCAGGCTCTATTTGCTGATGATTCGCATGATTGTTGTGAGCCAGCGAATGCCTGTGCAGCAAGCTGTTGTGACCAGCAATGCCCACCGGGTTGTGGTCATTGCATCGCACACAGTCATGGTTGCTCAATTCCTGCATTGAATACATTAATGGTGCCAATGATTGCCACGGCTGAGCTGGTGGCATTCATGGCGAGCAGGTATGACCATATTGGCCCCACCCCGACACCCCCACCTGATATCCCTGACTTCTAGCACGTCTTAAATAAATTCAGCTCAAACTGTGGATCAGCAAATGGTTTGATTGAGCTGATTACTCACTATTGTATCGCTATAACGCAGGTGCAGTAGCGAAAGCCAAACGGTAGAACGACAATACCGTGAGAACGCATTAGAAGGACATTACAATGTTTGAAATAATCCCAAATAGCCACCCAATATACGTTAAATTCGCTGTCACTTTGATCGTCCTGGTCGGGGTGTTGCAACTGGCGCTATGGTTCAGTGCTTCAGCACGCAGGCAAGTGGGGCTGGTCCAGGGAATGCCCTGGTTAGTCGGGGTAGGTGCGCTGGCGGTTATCGCCACCATTGTTAGTGGGTTAATCGCCTATTATACGGTGGCTCATGATGGCCCGTCCCATGTGGTGATGACAAACCACAAATACTGGGGAATAGCGCTTGCTTGTGTTTTTGTGCTCGGGGCAGGTTTGTTCTTTTCCTCTGCCTACCGACGCAAGGTGTCCCTACAGCGTGCAACGGGTGCACTCTTTGTCCTCGCACTGGTACTAGTGGTTGTTACCGCGAGTAAGGGGTCGCAACTGGTATATGGCCACGGCATAGGTGTCGAGTCATTGCCAGAAGTCACCGGTGACGGACATGATCATCATCATTAAAAGGTGGTATCGACGCTGACGTTGGTGGTTTCATAGGTTACGCTATATGCATATTCACTTATATGGTTCTGTCTATGAAGCCACTTATACTTTTCGCGTTTGCCTCAAGCTTGTTGCTCGGGTTAGTGGCCTGTTCCGAAAGCACGCCCCAAAGTGAAACCACAGAAAATAAGATTCCGGTTAGCGAAGCATTAGTGGTAACTCGCGATTTGTCTCAGTCGTTTCAGGTCTCTGCACAATTGCAGGCCTATCGTCAGGCGCATCTTGGCAGTCGCATGCTGGCGTTCGTCAATGAGGTCGCCGTTGAAGAGGGCGATCAGGTTGAGCAAGGGGCTTCGCTGGCTCAGTTAGACGTGCGTGAGTATGCCGCCCAGCTACTTCGGGCTGAAGCAATTGCGGAAGAAGCCGACGATGTCATGCAACGTACTGAGCGGTTACATGCTCAAGGCTCCGCCAGTGAGGCCGAGCTGCGTCGCGCAGATCGGGAAGCAAGACAGGCGCGCAGCGAAGTCGAGCGCCTGCAACTCTATCTTGAGTACGGCGACGTTCGCGCACCGTTTGAAGGTGTGATTACTGAGCGTCATATTGACCCCGGCGATCAGGTAGACGAAAACACCCCTCTTTTTACCCTGCAGCAACATGATTTACTCGTCGCCCGACCTGCACTGTCTGAAATGCATGAGGCTCTGGTTCGCCGCGACGATAAGGTGCGGGTGCGTTTTGATACCCATCCTGGGATTGATTTCACTGGTCATATTCGCCGAATATTCCCCACTGTAGACGTTCAAACCCGACTTTTTCGGGTTGAAGTAGCTGTCGAGCAACAGCAAGAATACCCAGTTCGCCCTGGTTACCTTGCCAGAGTGACATTTTTTGCTGGTGAGTATGAGGACGTCATAAGTGTGCCCTCAGACGCCCTTGTCAGCGAAGGTCAGCGCCACTTCGTCTTTGTGATTGATAACGGTCGGGTTGAGAGGCGCGAAGTTGACGTTGGTGTAAGGCGCGACGGTTTTGCGCAAATCCGTAGTGGTTTAGCACTCGACGAGCGGGTTGCTGCGGCGAATCTTGACGAGCTAGCGGACGGCAGTGCAATCGACATTGTCGCTCGTTTTCGTCGTCGCGGCTTTAGCCAATAGGCACCCAAAAATATGCCCGATTCATCTTCATCCAAATCAAAACATGGCCTATCTGCCTGGTCAATTCGACGCCCATTAAGCACGCTGGCGTTAACTGCGGTCGTTTTGGTATTAGGCGTGCTGTTTGCCGGTCGCATGCCGGTCGACTTGTTACCCCAGGTCGATTACCCGCATATCCGGGTGGTGGTCAATTATCCTGGGGTCACCCCTGAAGTTATCGAAGAACAGGTGACGCGGCCACTGGAAAGGAATTTATCAGCCACCGAAAACCTTAGTGAGATTCATGGCCGGGCGTCCGAGGGGCGAAGTTATATAGAGATGTACTTTGCCGTGGGTACCGATATTGATATGGCCTTACAGGATGCTGCGCGTCAGTTGGAGCGTGCGCGCACCGAATTGCCTGCTGGTATTGAACCGCCACGTTTAATGAAAATGGACCCGGCGCTGGACCCTGTCTTTGAACTCGCATTCACCTCGCCGGTAAGAGATGCTATTGAACTGCGTGACTGGGTTGATCAGCGCCTCATGCCACAGTTACTCGCCGTCGCTGGCGTCGGCGCCGTTGAAATTGCCGGCGGTAAAGAGCGAGAGATTGATATTCAGGTCGACCCTGAACGCATGCATAGTTACGGCCTAAGCCTTGCCCAGGTAGGTCAGTTGGTGAGTGCGCGCAATATCGACCAACCCATCGGTAATGTTACTGGTGCAGATTACGACATCATGGGGCGCACGCAAAGCCGCTACCGTAACGCCAACGACGTGGCACAGACGTTGATTCCTGTGAATGACCAGTTTATTCGCCTGCAAGACATTGCCACAATCGAGGACAGTCATCGAGAGCAGCGTTTGTTTGCATTTGTTGGTGATGAGCCCGCAGTACAAGTCTCGATCATGAAGCAACCCCAGGCGAATACGGTGCAGGTGATAGACGATTTGAAGTCACGTCTTGAACAACTGCAGGCATCGGGTTTTATCAGTGCTGATATTGATTATCAGGTCATTCGTGACAGTAGTTTTTTTATTACCGCGTCGATTCGTTCGGTGGCGACGGCGGCACTCATCGGTGGACTGTTGGCGACCCTGGTGATTTGGTTTTTCCTCGGTAGTTTTAAGCGCGCGATGGTGATCGCCAGTGTGATTCCAATTGCGATCACCGCGACTGTAGTAGTGATGACACTCGGCAATATGACCCTGAATATTCTGACCTTAGGCGCGATGGCGTTGGGCATTGGCTTACTCATTGATAATGCCATTGTGATGGTCGAGAACATTTTTCGTCATCAGCAGGACGGTGAGGGCGCTGCAGACGCGGCTGGTAAAGGAGCGTATGAGGTGCAGTCAGCCGTGATCGCAGGTAGCACTACCAACCTGGCCGCTGTGGTGCCATTTTTACTGATTGGTGGGCTTGCGGCGATGCTGTTTCGGGAGTTTATCTTAACCATTGGTATTGCCATTATTGCAGCGTTAATCGCGGCGTTGACGGTGGTGCCAGCACTATGCGCCAAGCTTCGTTTTACTGCTGGGAGGCAACGTTTAGCATCCAGCCGTGGCTATGCAAGGGTTCTACACTGGGTACTCGCGCACCCACTGTTAGTGGTCATTGTTGTGCTGTTACTTGTGCTTGCAAGCGGCTTGGGCTTGCGCGGCATGACCAGTGATTTCCTCCCTCCAGTGGATGATGGGCGGGTGACCATGCGCTTCACCTTACCGTCCGGAACCTCTATCGAACCGACCAATGAGGCGGCCACTTTGATTCGCCAGACAGTCGCTGACATGCCGCATGTGGCACACCAGTACCAGACCGTAGGTGGCTATTTCCGTGGCGGCCAACTGTCCATTCGTGGTGGCATGATTGACATGGTGGTGCAGCTTGACGAGCCGTCATCACGACGCGGTTACAGCGCAAACCAATGGGTGGCAGACTTTCGCCGTAAGGTGAACGAGTTGCAACTTCCATTTGTGCAGCAGCGTGTGCGTGGCCCGAGTATTGAGGGCTTGCGCACCAGTCTGGTGGATACAGACATCGCTGTGGGCGTGATAGGTGAAGACCTGGATGCGCTAGAGCGTCAGGCATACAGCATTATGCGACATATTCAGGGCTTAGCTGGAGTCAGTGACGTGCAAGTGGGGCGTGATGAAAAAGTGCCGCAGTTGATGGTGCGAGTAGATGAAGAACGGGCCCGCCAGTTTGGTTACAGTAGTGAAATGATTGCGGCTGAACTTTATCAGGGCATTGAAGGGCTGGTGGCAGGGCAGTACGTCGAGGGTGGCTTTGAGTACAATATTCGTTTGCGTTATCCACGCGACATCACCGGTCAGGTGGCAACATTGCAGTATTTGCAGTTGCCATTGAATCAGGCAGGCGCTGGAGTCCCTCTTGCCAGCTTGGTGCAGTTTGAAGAGGTCAGCGGGCCTGCGCATATTGAGCGTTTTAATCAAATTCGCGTGGTTTGGACCAATATTACGGTAGACCAGAGCACGGCCAGCGTAGGTGAAGTTGGCCGGGCGGTGCGTGACGCTGCAACTGACGTTGAACTAGATGAAGGTTATAGCCTGGTATTTGCTGGCGAGCAGGAAGCTATCGAAGAATCATCTGCAGCGTTGCAGTTAGCTATTGGGCTGGCAGTGTTTTTCGTATTGGTGGTACTCATCGTGCAGTATGAGCGGCTGTTTAGCGCGCTGGTGATTATGATTTCATTACCGGTGGCTTTGCTCGGCGTGGTCATTGCCTTGAGAATCACCGGGTTAGGCTTGAGTATTCCGGTGTTACTGGGCGTGGTTTTTTTAGCGGGTATTGTGGTGAATAACGCGATATTACTGGTTGAATTCGCCGAGCAAAAAATCACCGCGATTGGAACTGATGTTGGTGATCACAGCCGAAAAGAAATTATGCACAGGGCGATAAGTGAAGCCGCCCAATCGCGCTTACGCCCGGTATTGATGACAACGCTGACCACTGTAGTTGGCATGTTGCCGTTGGCTATTGGTATTGGACAAGGCAGTGAATTAATGCAGCCATTGGCGGTGACGGTAATTGGTGGATTACTGGTGGGAACATTTTTAACCTTGCTGATTATTCCTGCGTTTTATATGCTGCTGAGCCGCTTTAGAAAAAATACAATCATCCAATAATAAGAGTACAGCGCAGTGACTTCACAACCTGATAAGCAAGACGCGGCTCGCGAAAAGGGTTTTATTGCCTTTGTTGAGCGTTCCGGTCGCTTCATTCCTGACCCGGTGATCATCTTCATTTTCTTTCTTGCTGGTGCGCTGGTGATCAGTGCCTTGCTCGGCGGACTGACCTTTACCACTTATGGGGGCGACGGTGAGCCCGTCGTACACTCGATAAATAACATGCTGGCAACTGAGAACATCCGCTGGCTGTTCGATAATGCACTGCTTGCCAATTGGCTCGGCTTTGGCGGGGCGTTCGCGGGGTAATTTTAATTGTACTGCGGGGGGTTTGGGTGGCAGAGAACTCCGGCCTGTTTGCTGCCATCATAAAAAAGATAGCCCGGGTTATTCCGATGAACTGGCTGCCCTTAGTGCTGGTGTTCCTCGGTATTATGAGCTCCATTGCGACGGACGCAGGGTATCTGGTACTGATTCCGTTGGCAGGTTTGCTCTACGGCGGCCTTGGCAAGAACCCGCTGATTGGTATGGCTGCGGCATTTGCCGGGGTGTCTGCGGGCTTTAGTGCCAACCTGACCCGGCCACGCCCATCGATGTGATTATTGGGGTTAATGCGCAGGTATTTGCCGAAGCTCAGGGCATTCCCTTTGTAAATGCACGGGGTGATGCGTTAACACCGGCGACCATGAATTACTATTTTATTCTGGTTTCGACCTTTGTACTTGGGGCAGTAGGTGCCTTCGTTACACTCAAGGTTGTCCAGCCGCGTTTAGATAAAAAAAGCTATATTGTGCCCGAAGAGCTGCAGTTGTCTGACTTTGACGTCACCCCTGAAGAACAAAAAGGGCTGCGTTGGTCGGGGATTGGCTTGCTGCTGTCGCTCGGTGCACTGGTGTTGCTGGCGCTTGGTCCGCTGGCGCCCTATGAAACCGCTGAAGGCACCGAAATTAATCCGTTCCTGAACAACGTGATCTTAATGATCACCTTTGTTTTTTTAACGGTGGGTGTCTTCTTTGGGGTCGCCGCCGGGCGTTTCACCACAATGATGGACGTGGTCAGGGCGATGGTCAAACAGATGGACACCATGGGCTACATTCTGGTGCTGACGTTCTTCTGTTACAACTTTCTTGGCGTACTCAGCTACTCAGGGCTCGGCTCCTATATTACCTACCTTGGGGCGACCGGGTTAAGTTCACTGGGCTTGCAGCAGTTCCCGATCCTGTTGATTATTGGATTCGTGCTGACCACCGCCGTGATTAATATATTTGTGGGTGGCTTAACGTCGAAATGGATGTTGCTGGGGCCAATTTTTATTCCGATGCTGTACATGGTCAACCCCCAGATGACCCCGGATCTGGTCGCTGCAGCCTATAGGGTTGCGGACTCGGCAACGAACATCATTACGCCAATGATGAGCTACGCCGGCATCATTCTGGCATTTATGCGCAAATACAAACCAGAGCTTAGTTTTGGTGACATGATTGCGATGATGCTGCCATATTCAATGGCCTTCCTCGGGGTCTGGATCCTGTTGCTGATAGGTTTCTTCAGCTTTAGCATTCCGTTGGGCTTTTAAGGGCTAGGTTATCATTTGTCTATGCTACTGATCCGCGATATCGCCGCCCAAGTGTGGGCCGCTATGAAATACCATAAGCGGCCGATGCTCGCGTACCATCTGTATTTCTCTTTGCTCGCACTGTTAGCGTTAAGCCCGTTGTCCGCCTGGATGCTAGCGGGCTTAGTTGAGCTTAGTGGCTATACGATGGTGGGTAATGAAGACTTGGTGCGGTTTTTACTCACCCCCACAGGCCTTGCCTGGGTAATCGTGTCAGGGTCATTCTTTGCCTTTTTGGTGTTTTTCCAGTCTGCAGGGATGATGCTGATCGCGGCGCGCGACATAGATGATCAATTCCATACTGCGAGCAACGCGTTGTGGCTGGTATTAAAGCGCTTCAGCAAGATATTTAAACTCGCGGCAATGCAGGTGGTTTGCCATTTACTGCTGGCAGCGCCAAGTCTGGCTCTGCTCATTGTGACCTTCCAATGGCTACTCGGTGGCTACGACATTTACTACGTGGTCAACGCTTACCCCACCGAACTATTCTACTTTCTACCACTAGCCAGCATGCTATTCATCGCCATTTTACTTGGCAACGGTTTGCTATACACCAGTTGGTCCATGGCTTTGCCGGCGATGTTGCTGGATGGTATGAAACCCCGAGCAGCGTTAGCACGCAGTTGGCAGTTGGTAAAAGGCGCTCGCTTTCGGGTGGCACGGATTATTCTAATGGTGGGTTTGGTGACCTTGTCACTGCCTGTTTTATTCACGCTTACGTTTGACTTACTTGGTGCGGCGTTAATGGCTTGGTTGCCAGGCCCCGCAGCGGTGCAAGTGGTACTGATGGGGCTACTGATTGTCAGCTATGTGTTGCTGGCGGTGGCATTGTCGTTCTTTGCCATTGGCGCGAATAGCTTGTTATTGTTGAAGCTTTATTTGCGTTGCTGCGGGCATAAGCCAGCCCCATTTAAAGAACTAGAGCCCAGAGTTACCGCACCGTTAGCCTGGGCGTTTGAGCTTGCACTGGCATTACTGGCTATTGGTCAGTTGACCTTTATTGCGCAGAGCTTTGATACCCAGGAGCAAGTGCACAATATTGCCCATCGCGGGGCGTCCTGGGACGCCCCAGAGAATTCGCTCGCCGCCATTGAAGAGGCGATAGCGCAGGGGGCAACGCATATTGAGCTGGACGTGCAACAGACCGCCGACGGTCAATTAGTGCTGATTCATGATCGGGATTTACTGCGTGTGGCGGGGGACCGCCGGGCGATTTGGGACATTGATTATGCAGAGCTGGCAACGCTGGACGCGGGGAGCTGGTTTTCACTGGCGTTCAGCGGTGAGCGAGTGCCCACCCTGGCTGAAGGTATTGAATTGATTCGTGGGCGCGCGCAGTTGTATCTGGAGGTTAAAACTGCGGCGGCGATGCCTGATTTGGTAGCGGATACCGTGGCCGAACTCCAACGTCTGGACTTTGTTGACGAGACTATCATTGCGGCGCTCTCGCCAAGGGTGCTGAACCAGGTGCTTGAGTTGGAGCCTGATATTCGCACGGCTTTATTGGTTCACACAGCGATAGGCAGTTTAGGTTCACAGTCTTACGATGCGCTAAGTTTACGAGATGCGCTGGTGTCACCAAGGCAGATCCGCGCGGCGCGCAGTGGCGACTATGAGCTGCATGTTTGGACCGTTAACACCCGCCGCGACATGCACCGCTTTATTGACATGGGCGTCGATGGCATCATTACCGACGTGCCAGCGTTGTTGAGCGACGTCATCGAAGAGCGCAGGGACCTCAGCCGCAGCGAGCTACTGCTGCTGCGCATGCGCCACTGGGTGTGGTAATGCGCCGTATGGCCCGCGAGAGCCAGGCATTTCCCGAATGTCTGACGTTACGCAGCGCCAGGTCAGTTTACCTGGCGCACGCGCATGACCAGTGAATACATAACCGGCACGACGATCAGGGTCAGCAGGGTGGCGAAGCCAAGGCCGAACATAATGGTGACGGCCATGGCGGCGAAGAACTCGTCAAAGAGCAGCGGGATCATGCCGAGGATGGTGGTCACGGCGGCCATGCTCACCGGGCGTACGCGGCTGACTGATGCGTCGAATAGCGCTGTAATACCAACCTTGCCAGCGTCTTCTTCGGCTTTGATTTGCTCCAGCAACACCACCCCATTTTTAATCAGCATACCGGTCAGGCTAAGCAAGCCAAGCAACGCCATAAAGCTGAACGGCTGGCCGGTAATTAACAAACCAAAGCTCACCCCGATAATCGACAGGGGGACAGTCGTCCACACCACGGCCGCTTTGCGCGCCGAATTAAACAGCAGTACGGTAATCACGAACATCACCAGATAACCCAGCGGCAACGAGGTAAATAGCGCTGCTTGAGCATTGCTCGATGCCTCAAGTTCACCGCCCCATTCCAGGCGATACCCCGCAGGCAGCTCAATAGCTTCAATCAAGGGTTGCACCCGCCGTTGCACCACTGCCGCGGTTTCATCGCCAAGTAAATCAGGGTCCGCCATCACCGTCAGCGTGCGCTTGCGGTCCCGGCGTTTAATCAAATTGTCTTCCCACACCAACGGCATGTCATTGACTACCTGGGCCATCGGAATATAGCGGTCAAGCACTGGGCTATAGACCTGCAGGTCCTGCCAGTTGTCTAAGTCGACCCGCTCATCAACCGGAGCACGCACCACGATGGGCAGGAGGTCCGTACCATCGCGATAGACACCAACATCTTTACCCTTGAAGTTGGCCAGCAACAGCTCATCAACGTCTGATTTAGAAATCCCGACCCGACGGGCGACCAGTTCGTTGAACTGCGGCTGCAGTACCATTGCGCGCTCGCGCCAGTCGTCCATAACATTAACCACACCAGGGTCAGCGTTTAGAATGGTTTTGCTTTGATAAGCAAGCTGGCGCAGCACTTGAGGGTCGGGACCACTAAAGCGAGCCTCTATTTTTGCGGTAGAAGGGGGCCCAATCTCCATGCGTCTCAGTTTGATGCGCGCCCGTGGGTGTTCGGCAGCAAAATACTCAACCGTGTCCCGCATTAGTGGCTCCAGGCCATCCATGGAGTGCCCCTGCACAATTAACTGGGCAAAGTTCTCGTAGGACTTTTCCACTACATAGGTCAAGGTAAAGCGCAATGCGCCCTGGCCAATGGTGGTGGCCACGGAGTCCACCTCCGGATGTGCAACCAGATAGTCCTCAGCCCGCGCAATATCGTCCGCGGTGGCGCGAATATCAGAACCCTGGGGGTACCAAACCTCAACATAATAAAGTGGCGTGTTTGCTGCCGGGAAGAAGCTTTGTTTAACCGAACCAAAGGCAATCACCGCAAGCACTAATAAAACACCCATGATAAGTACTGTGGCGATTCTAAAGCGCAGGCAGACCCCTAGCAGCTTGGCGTACATCACGTAAATCATTCCACGGTATGGGTCATTAACTTGCTTACCCGCTTTTGACCCCTGGTCAGTTAGATCTGAATCCGGGTTATGAGGGGGTAATGTAAGCAGACGGTCCGCAAGAAAAGGCACCAGGGTGAGAGCGGTAAACCAGCTCAATAGCAAAGAGATCAGCAGCACCCAGAACATCGAACCGGCAAACTCACCGGTGGCGTCCGCAGAAAGGCCAATAGGGGCAAAGGCAATCACCGCAATGACAGTAGCACCCAGCAGTGGCCACATATTCTGGCCAATTACTTCGCGGGCGGCCTCAAGTTTGCTCCGCCCGCGCTGAAGGCCCACTAGAATACCTTCGGTAATTACAATGGCGTTGTCCACCAGCATACCAAGCGCAATAATCAGCGCGCCGAGTGATACCCGGTGCAGGGTAATGCCACCGATGGCCATAAAGATAAAAGTGCCAAGCACGGTAACGAGCAGAACGAAACCAATAATAAAACCTGATCGCAAGCCCATGGTAACCAGCAGCGCAGCCATTACAATCAGCACCGCCTGGGCCAGATTAATCAGAAAACCGTTCACCGATTCGCCTACCAGCTCAGGCTGGTTATAGATTTTATCAATACGCATACCTGCCGGCGCTGCGTATTCGAGCTCTGCGAGGCGGCTTTCGAGCCGTTCGCCGACATCTACAACATTGACGCCTGAACTGAAAGACACCCCGAGCCACACTGATTCATTGCCCTGAAAGCGGAGCAGGTGGTCTGGTATCGGATTGGCCGCGCGGTAAATAGTGGCGACGTCGCCAAGGTAAAGTTGCTGGCGAGCGCCAGGGTTGCTGATCAATAAATTTTCTAAATCTGCCACACTGGTGAATTCACCACTGGTGGCAAAGCGCACCGCGTCGCTTTCGAGCTGCACCCGACCTGCGTTAGACACAGTGTTCTGGGTCGCCAGAATGTCGTAGATTCGTTGCGGGGAGATCCCCAGGTTTGCCAGTCTGGCGCGGGACATTTCGACCACCACCTGCTCTTGCTGGACACCGGACATACTGGCCTTGGCAACGCCGTCAATGGTTACTAATTCACGCTGCACCAGGCGCGCGTGATCATGCAGTGCCTTATTGGAATAGCCGTCTCCGCTAAAGGCCAGCAGCACACCATACACGTCAGCAAAGTCATCCATCACCTGCGAGCGGCCAGCTCCCGGTGGCAGGCGATGCTGGCTGTCACTGACTTTGCGTCGAAGCTCATCCCAGATCTGCTTGAGCTCGTCACTGCGATACGTGTCTTCCACTTCAACCGCTATTTGTGACAAGCCTGGCTTGGAGATAGAGGTGATATGTCGAACGTATTGCAGCTCCTGAATTGCACTTTCCAGGCGGTGGGTGACTTCCTCTTCCACTTGCTGTGCAGACGCACCAGGATAGCTGGTAATCACCAGCGCTTGTTTTAAGGTAAACTCCGGGTCTTCTAATCGCCCCAGACCTTGCAAGGCCACGCTGCCGCCTATCAATAAAATGAGCAGAATTAGCCAGCTACTGGTCTTCCGGCGCATGGAGTAGCCAGCAATATCCAGCTTCACAGGCCACGCTCCCGTATCCAGGGTTTGACCCTCTGGTCCTGATGTAAGTGATGAACACCGGCCTGGACGATACGCTCGCCGACTTCAAGGCCGCCAATAATTTCTACTCCATGATTGGTCATATTCGCGATTTGCACCTGGCGCAGAGTAACCCGGCCTTGGGTTGCGTCCTCTGCATCTGGTAGATACACCCAGACATAAGCGAAACCAGGCTGTAGAGGCTTGTGTTCTGGTGCGAATACCGCCCCTGAGGGCACCACAAGGACTTCGCTGACCCGCTCTGTCATGCGTGCTGCATCAATGAGTACGGTCGCGGTCATTCCCGGTAAAATATTGACCTGTTCAGGCGCAGGCAACGTAAACACAACCCGGTAGGTGTTGGTTGCGGCATCAGCACTGCGATCCCATTCGCGAATACTGGCACTAAACGTTTGGTTGGGCGCACCGTCAAAAATTACGTCTGGTTGATAATCTAGATCCCGACGTACTCTGGCAAACAAGCGCTCGGGCACCTGAATACTGACATCAATATAGCCGTCTACCTGCAAGGTCATAATTGGTTGCTGGGGCGCAATGTTTTCGTAATTTTCCACGTGCAGATGCGCTATCACACCACTGAAAGGTGCTTTTAAGCGTGTGTATTCAAGGTTGGTTTGTGTACCACGTAAATTCGCTTCGGCGACGCGCAGGTCGGCCTGGGTCTGATCAAATTCGGCCTGGGAGATCAGCGCCTGCTCTAACATGCGCTGACTACGGGCAAATTGACCACGAACCAGTTCCGTCTGCGCTGCAGCCTGCTCAACGCTGAGCTCAAAGTCTGTAGGGTCAAGGGCAGCCACTAATTGACCCTGAGTCACATTTTGCCCCGGGCGCAAGGGGAGTTGCTGAAGTTCGCCACCTACCCGAAAGGCCAGTTCTGCAGTTTGAGTGGCTTCAACAATGGCGGGGAAACGTCTGAGCTGACCCTGCTGGTGTCCGCTGACCTCCAGCAAATGCACTGGGCGTGGCGGTTGTTCAGCGCTTTCCATTGCAGTTTTCTCAGTACATGCACTGAGCAACAGGCTCAGCAGGGCGAGCGTATAGATTGGCTTAACTGCATTGCGCCAGGCAGGCATGGGGAATGTCCTTAGTGATGAATTGATGAACAGCAACAAACAGAGTGTAGTTGAGGACAAGTTAAAGTAATATTGAATAAATATTTTAAACTCATTAAGAATATGTTTATGACTTTATGGCAGCTTCAGGTGTTTCAGGCGATTGTTGATGGTGGCAGCCTGCAGGCCGCAGCAAATAAACTGCATCGCACGGCGCCAGCGCTCAGTATGAGCCTGAGCAAGTTAGAAGGTGAGTTAGGTTTCACTCTGTTTACCCGCGATGGTTATCGCTTGGAGCTAACCACCCAGGGTCGGCAATTCATGCGCCATAGTTACGAACTGCTACGGCAACACGCCCGGCTGACCTCGCTGACGGCGCAGATGCGCAGTAACAGTGAGCCTCAGCTGGACATTGCCTTTGACACCACCTGCAACCCTGACCTGCTAACCCCGGTATTACTTGACATACAGCAGCAGTTTGCAGCAACCGAATGCGTAGTTAGTGGCTATTCACAACTCAATGCATTGAAGATGGTGCAGGACAATCAAGTCGCTCTGGCGCTGACGCCGTGGCTCGCGGTATTCCAACAGCGGGCTGACTTTGAAAGCCTGTTTGTGGCTGATTTTGAACTCAGTGTGGTGATTGCCAAAGATTTGCTGCCAACCCACGGCGAACTCACCCGGGAGGCATTGGGCGATTTACCTTATGTACTGCCGCGACAGATGGACATGGGCATTGACCCGGAGCAAATTTATCGTATTGGTGGTGCCACCCGCACCCGGGTGAATGACGTACACACGTTGATCAACTTTGTCCGTGGTGGCCTCGGCTGGGGGATCGTACCGCGGCAACTGGTTGCCGCTGATGTCAGAAGCGGACGCCTGGTTGAGCTCAATATTGCAGGTTTTCTCGACCGTATTCGCGCCGAAGTGCGTTTAGTTAAGCTTGCCGGTACGGTGTTGGGTCCGGCAGGCCAGTGTGTATGGGACTACTTCCGTCAATTTGATGACGCGCGACATCGGTCGTTGCCCTAAACCCGGGCTGCCACAGGGTATGCGGTATCTGGCATGTATCTTGTATGCCTGAGGAAAGTGACGTAGAGATATATACCAATAATTAATCAAGCAGGGACATCCGTGGACGTAGCAGCCAGAGTACAGCCGAGTGTCATCCCGCCTGCAGGGATGCAGACTCAGACCTCTTCGGGGTCACCGTCTGAAAAGCAAAAAAAGCCCTTTGATCCGCAGCAGCTTAAAGATGAGCAGGCGTCGTTGAGTGCCGCACGCGAGCTGGCAGACGCTCATACCGACAGCGCAGAGCGTGCTAGCAACACAGCTGCCAGTAGCGACATTCAAACCAGCACGACTATCGCCGCGCCGCGCCAGGATAGCGCCGAATGGAGTCGCACCGAAGGCGCACCAAACTGGTCAAGCCTCAGCGCCTCATCTAAAGGCTATACCATGACTGAGCGAGCGATTAATTTATACCGTCACATTAGTGCGATGCCGATGTAAATTATCGGCATAAAGCGCCCCAGGAAATACCTCCCATAAACTCAGTGAATGCCTAAGATAGCGGTTTTAAACACCGGCTTACATTCAAATGAACCGCAAAAACCCGTATAATGCACACGTTTTTCCAATGAACTGCTGCGCGAGGCTCGTGTATGAATCGAGCCAGGCGGGGCAGGTCCCGACATGAGAGGAAGCAGTAGTGTTACAACAATATCGTGAACACGTGGCGGAGCGCGCCGCTGAAGGTATCCCACCAAAGCCGTTAAACCCAGAGCAAGTTACCGAACTGGTCGAATTATTAAAGAACCCACCAGCGGGTGAAGAAGCGTTTCTGTTTGAATTAATCAGTGAACGTGTACCACCAGGCGTGGATGAAGCTGCTTATGTAAAAGCTGGCTTCCTGGCTGCGTTGGTGAAAGGCGAAGACAACTCTCCAGTGATTAGCAAAGAGCAAGCTGTAAAGCTGCTTGGCAACATGCATGGCGGTTACAACATTGCGACTTTGGTTGATTTGCTGGATAACAGCGAATTAGCAGCGCTGGCCGGTGAAGAACTGAAACACACCATTTTAATGTTTGACGCCTTCCATGACGTTGAAGAGAAGATGAAGAACGGCAACGCGGTTGCTAAAGCTGTGGTTGAGAGCTGGGCTGAAGCGGAATGGTTCACCAGCCGCGCTAAGCTTGATGAAAAAATCACTGCAAGCGTATTTAAAGTACCTGGCGAGACTAACACTGACGATTTGTCACCAGCTCCTGATGCCTGGTCACGTCCGGATATCCCACTACATGCCAAAGCCATGTACAAAATGCCACGTGAAGGCGTGACCAACGCTGAGCAACAAATTGCTGAGCTGAAAGAGAAAGGTCACCCAGTTGCATTTGTCGGTGACGTGGTCGGTACTGGCTCGTCGCGTAAGTCTGCAACCAACTCAGTGCTGTGGAATATCGGTGAAGACATGCCAGGTACGCCGAACAAGCGTACTGGTGGTATCTGTATCGGTAGCAAGGTCGCACCTATTTTCTTCAACACCATGAAAGACACCGGTACCCTGGTGTTTGAAGCTGATGTTGATCAAATGAATACTGGCGATGTGATTCACATCTATCCGTATGCCGGTAAAATTGAGAACGAGCAGGGCGAGATCATTGCAGAGTACAAGTTTGCGTCTGAAGTGATTCTGGATGAAGTTCGTGCCGGTGGCCGGATCAACCTGATTATTGGTCGCAGCCTGACCACCAAAGCGCGTGAAACGCTGAACTCTGGTCCATCTGACCTGTTCCGTGCGCCGGAGCAGCCTGGTGACAGCAATAAAGGTTATACCCTGGCCCAGAAAATGGTCGGTAAAGCCTGTGGTATTGAAGGCGTTCGCCCAGGTACCTATTGCGAACCGAAGATGACCACCGTAGGTTCACAGGACACCACAGGTCCAATGACCCGTGACGAGCTGAAAGACCTGGCGTGCCTGGGCTTTAACTCTGACCTGGTGATGCAGTCGTTCTGTCACACCGCAGCCTATCCAAAGCCTGTTGATATTGACACCCAGCATACCCTGCCGGACTTCATTATGAACCGTGGCGGTGTGTCACTGCGCCCAGGTGACGGTATTATCCACAGCTGGTTGAACCGTATGTTGTTGCCGGATACCGTAGGTACCGGTGGCGACTCACATACCCGTTTCCCATTGGGGATTTCATTCCCGGCAGGTTCTGGTTTGGTTGCGTTCGCAGCTGCCACTGGCGTGATGCCACTGGATATGCCTGAGTCTGTACTGGTGCGTTTCAAAGGTGAGATGCAACCGGGCGTGACCCTACGTGACCTGGTTCATGCGATTCCTTTGTATGCTATCAAGCAGGGTCTGTTGACTGTCGAGAAGCGCGGTAAGAAAAACGCATTCTCTGGCCGTATCCTTGAAATCGAAGGCCTGGATAACCTGACCGTAGAGCAGGCGTTTGAATTGTCGGACGCATCTGCTGAGCGTTCAGCCGCAGGTTGTACGATCAAGATGTCAGAAGACTCAGTGGCCGAGTACCTGCGCTCTAACGTGACCATGTTACGTTGGATGATCAGCGAAGGTTATGGCGACCAGCGTACCCTTGAGCGTCGTGCACGCAAGATGGAAGAGTGGCTGGCGAACCCTGAACTGATGAGTGCGGATGCCGACGCTGAGTACTCAGAAGTGATTGAAATTGACCTGAACGAGATTAAAGAGCCAATCCTGTGCTGCCCGAATGACCCGGATGATGCGAAAACATTGTCTGACGTTGCTGGCAACAAGGTTGATGAAGTCTTCATCGGTTCTTGTATGACCAACATCGGTCACTTCCGTGCCGCTGGTAAATTGCTTGAGCAAAATACCCAGCCGTTGAAAACACAGCTGTGGATCGCGCCACCGACCAAAATGGACGAAGCGCAGCTGATGGAAGAAGGGTACTACAACATTTACGGCCGCAACGGTGTACGCACTGAAATGCCAGGCTGTTCACTGTGTATGGGTAACCAGGCACGGGTTGAAGCGGGCGCGACGGTGCTGTCCACGTCAACGCGTAACTTCCCGAACCGTTTAGGTGATGGTGCGAACGTGTACCTGGCCTCTGCTGAACTGTCAGCGGTTGGTGCTATTCTGGGTAAAATCCCTACTCGTGAAGAGTACATGGAATATGCGCAGAACATCGATGCGATGGCTGGTGAAGTCTACAAGTATCTCAACTTTGACCAGATGCCTGAATTCAAGGCTGCGGAAGATAACGCTAAGCAAACGATTATCCCAACGATTAACGTCGCTTAGTTTTCGTGTGTAGCGGAGCCCTATTACGGGGCTCGATAAAAAAACCCCAGCCTTGATTGCTGGGGTTTTTGTTTTACACGCTTTTAACGCGCAGATAAAAACAGACTAATTTATACTGGCACTAACTTCACCGATGGGGCGTATGTGTCTTTCTTTCCCGCAAAACTGACTTACCGTTCTGATATCAACGGCTTGCGCGCCTGGGCCGTGTTGTCGGTGGTGCTATTCCATTTCCTCGTACCTGGTTTCGCTGGTGGCTTCGCCGGTGTCGATATCTTCTTTGTGATCTCCGGTTACCTCATGACCGGCATTATTGTCAGCGGCTTGCATGACCGTCAGTTTGGCTTTGGTCGCTTCATGTTAGCGCGGGCAGTGCGAATTTTACCGGCTCTGATAGTGCTTATTCTGGTGCTGCTGGTGATGGGGTGGTTCCTGTTACCTACGCCTGACTATCAGGCGCTGGCCGGACAGGGCCGTTATGCGCTGATTTTCTGGTCTAATGTAGACTTTGCTGCAAGTGCTGGTTACTTCTCTGCACAGGCTCATGAAACCTGGCTGCTGCACACCTGGTCATTATCGGTTGAGTGGCAGTTTTATCTGCTTTTCCCGCTGCTACTGATGGCGGTGAGTAAACTGTTCAGTCCTCGCCTGGGCGTGCTGTTTGGCACTGTACTGGGACTCTTCGTACTGTCTTTAGCTTACAACTTTTACATTAGCTTGGCTGACCCCGTAGCTGCGTTTTATTTATTGCCTGGGCGGGCGTGGGAAATGTGCGCCGGTGGCCTGGTTTACTTTATTGCTAACTCAACATTCGGCGAGCGATTACAATGCCAAGGCCTGCGCAACAGGGTGATGCAGTGGGCAGGCTGGGCGATGCTGGCGATTACCTTCGTGTTACTGGATGACGCCGTTATATGGCCGGGTGCATGGGCGTTACTGCCTGTGGTTGGCACTATGCTTGTTTTACTTGCTTACAATGAAAAGAGCGTGCTGATTACCGGGCGTTGGGCGCAATGGCTTGGCGATCGCTCTTACTCTATCTATCTTTGGCACTGGCCCGTGGCGGTGCTGCTATTTTTTGCCGATCTGCTTGAGCATACCGGTTGGGTGGTGACAGGTATTGCGCTTAGTATTTTGTTTGGGGCGCTGTCTTATAGCTGGGTCGAAGAACCGACACGGCGAGCTTTCAAGCATAAAACGGTGCGTACTAAATTCACTACTGTGGTGACTGGCTTTGCGGTCTGCGCGGTGTGTGTGATGGTGGTACGCGAGGTGGAGTTCGCTGAGCGTCTGGATAGCGATGTGGAAATCATTGCCGCTGAAGCTTTTAACCGTAATCCTTTGCATGAGCAGTGCAGTCACTCACGCTCAGACATGGTCGAAGAGTGTCGCTATGGTGGTGACGAACTGGGGGTGCTGGTGTTTGGTGATAGCCACGCGGCCTCTGTGGTGCGTTCCGTAGAGGCGGCCTTGCCAAGTGAATTTTTGCATGCCAGAGACTTAAGTATGACCGCCTGCCCGGTGGCGGAAGGCATTCAGCATGCGCAGCGCCCAGGGCATCGCTTTCTGTGTCCTGAATTTGTCGATAGTGTGTTGGAACGCTCTGATGACTGGCCTGCAGATGTTCCACTACTGATCGTGAATCGGGCAAGCCACTATGTCCATAGCGATACCGACGATGGTACCGCAGAGTATTTTGTCAGTGAGCAACCCTTACCTGTGGATGATGCGTCACATCAACAATCCATCACCAACGCGATGATGCAAACCGCATGTGAGATAGCCCAGGACCGACCGGTGTACTGGTTGACGCCGATACCCGAAATGCCGGTGGACGTACCCCAATATATGTCACGTACGCAATTGTTTGTAGGGCAGGCGAGCCGCGTATCACAATCGTTGCAGGACTATGAGTCAGCCCATGCGGCGGTACTTGCGGCCCAGGCTGAGGCACAGTCCTGTGGAGTCGAGATCCTCGACGTGCGGCCTTACCTGTGCAGTGATGGCACATGTTGGGGTGATAGCGACGGCCTGCCAATCTACTTTGACGAGCAGCATCTTAACGAGCGCGGGGGCGCCCTGTTGCAGCCATTATTCCGCGAGATGTTTAGCGCAAGCTAAAGCCAGCGAATATATATTCAACGTTGCCCGAGGCTTAGCGGGCGCGTAATATACAAAGCCATAAACTGTGCGCGTTGTCAGCGCGCACATCTGCGCCTAAAGACGAGATAAAATACGATGAGCGACTCCCCATCTTTCAGTGTGTCCCACCCTTGGTATCACGGGCTACAACAGTTCTTTATTCGTTCAGCGGTGAGCAAAATACTACCGCTACGCTGGTGTTACCCGCAACCGCCGGCTCAGGTGGAAGCTAAAAGTGGCCGATTGTCGTTGGAGATTGTCAGCCACTGCTGGCGCTATGCGCACTTGCAGGCTTATCAGTTGAGCTCGCTGGTGCAACACCCGCCCCAGGATATCGACGTGACTATGACGGTATTTTACGCCGAGGAAGATCAGGCGACTGCGGCGCTATTGGATTTTTTTGCTCAGCAAGAGGTGCCGAATGTGACCTGGAACTGGCAAAAACTGCCGGCCCCTGAGCTATTTCGCCGGGCTATCGGTCGTAACCAGGCAGCGCTGGCGAGTGAGGCGGATTGGGTCTGGTTTACCGATTGCGATGTATGCTTTGGAGCGGGGGCCCTGGATGGACTGAATGCACAGTTACAAGGCTGCCAGCAATTATTGGTGTACCCACAGGAAGAGCGGGTGACCAGTTTGTTGACCGATGACAGCCCGATGCTGATAGCAGCCAAGGAACCTGCCATTGTAAGCATTGACGAAGATGCTTTTAACAGTAAGGCCGTGACCCGCGCCACCGGGCCGCTGCAAATTACCCACGGTGATGTCGCCCGGCGTATGGGGTATTGTGCAGGGGTGTCTGCGTATCTGCGCGCTGAGCCGAAATGGTCAAAATGTCACGAAGATCGTGTGTTCCGCTGGCTGTTAAAGACTCAGGGGACCCCACTAGACATACCGGCGGTTTATCGCATTCGCCACGAAACGAAAGGGCGCTATACCAATAGTAAAGCGACGGTGGCACTGCGCAGTTCAATTCGTAAAACCCAGGAGCGGATGAAGTAAGGCTCGAACATAGCTACGCAAAGTAATTGCAACAAACCAGTAAATACTTTCTATACTATAAAAATAATAAAAAATAGGGACGCATCATGGTCGCTCGACCACAGTCAGGGGTTTGCGCAGAGTCCAGTTTGCATGGGCTGGTTTTGCTATGTCAGTTGCGTAACAGTCACTTCGCGTCGGCGCGCCTGAAGCTGGCACGTATACCGTCCTTAGTCAAAAGTCTGGATAGTCGTTTTTCTGAGGCGTTATTAACTGTGGTCACCGCAGTGAGTGCGCGGGGGTGGGAGCGCCTGGGTTGTGCTCAAAAGCCTCCCGGGCTGAGCGCTTTTCCACGCTTTAACAATACCATTCATAGCGTCACCGCACACCCCTTCGACCTCGCTTTTGTGATTCGCTCTGACCGGGCTGATGCGAACTTTTTCGCCGGACGGGTGCTGATGGAATGGTTTGGTGATGATCTTGAGCTTGCTGCCGAACATAACCTTTTTCATTATTTGGATAACCGCAGTCTGCTAGGTTTTCGTTGTGTACCGGGGGCCGTACATGGGCGCAAGCGTGAACAGCTAAGCTTGCTCGATGAGCCGGATGAACCGTTATGGCATCGTGGGGCGCATCTCTTTATCCAGCATTACTTGCTGGATGTGGAACGTTGGCAGAGCCTGAGCGTTGAGCAGCAGGAACAGATTGTCGGTAGGCGTAAAATGGGGGGTGAGAGAATCACAACACCCTTGCCAAGCCATGCAGACAAAACTGAGCAGGCCGCACAACCGCGGGTGTTATGGCAGCAAATGCCCAGTGCAAGTATGCGTGAACAGGGTCACCTGGATTTACTATGGAGTCAAAGTGCCGAGGCGCTGACAGATTTCTTACGCCAGCGCATGGAAGAAGATGAAGAAGGTTTTAGCGATCCGCTGCTGGACTACCAAAGCAATGCCATGAGCGGTGCTTTTTTTGCGCCACCTGAGTATTGGTTCCACAGCCTGACCGCCGAGTACAAAACCCAGGTTGATCAGCAAAGGCGTTAGACCCTGGCGAAAAGCTCGCGGACCTTTTGCAAGGTAAAATCGATTTGCGACACTTTAACGGGCGCAATAAAAATGGTGTCGTCACCAGCAATCGTACCAAGCACACCTTCTTTACGGCCTACCGAATCCAGCAGGCGCGCGATCAGCTGTGCTGCGCCTGGTGACGTACGAATGATCACCATCACATCATTGTGCTCTATTTCCAGCACCAACTGGCGCACCGGGCTTCGTGCGGAGGGCACACTAAGTTCCGCAGGCAGGCAATAGACCATTTCCTGCTTCGCATTGCGGGTGCGAACCGCGCCATATTTACTCAGCATCCGCGACACCTTGGACTGACTGATATTGGTAAAGCCCTGGGCTTTTAATTCATCGACAATAGTGGTTTGGGAACCGTAGCGTTCTTCTTTCAAGAGCGCCTTAAATTGTTCGGTTAGCTGGTCTTGCTGGGGACTGGTCATGTTGCGCGGTCGCCTCGTTAAACTTTAGTCGATAAGTGTACCCGAGAAGACCTCAAAGGCCTAGTAAAGCGTGTCTCGTGGTTGTTTTTTGACGCCTGATCCAGTAAGGTTTTACCCTCTCAAATATGAGCTAAATGGAGTACATCATGAAAGTAGCAGTGTTAGGCGCCGCGGGTGGTATTGGTCAGGCGTTATCTTTATTATTGAAGACCCAGCTACCAGCTGGCACCGACTTGGCTCTGTTCGATCTCGCACCAGTGACTCCCGGGGTTGCGGTAGACTTAAGCCACATTCCAACTGCTGTAAACGTGAAAGGCTATGGCAAGGACGATCTTGATACTGCTCTGCACGGTGCGGATATCGTGTTGATTCCCGCTGGCGTGCCACGCAAGCCAGGCATGGACCGCTCTGATCTGTTTAACATGAATGCCGGCATCATCAAGAACCTGGTAGGTGCCTGTGCAGATAACTGCCCGAAAGCATGTATCGGTATTATCACTAACCCGGTTAACACGACCGTTGCTATTGCCGCTGAAGTGTTAAAGCAGAAGGGTGTTTACGACAAGAACAAACTGTTTGGTGTGACCACGCTTGACGTGATTCGTGCTGAAACCTTTGTTGCCGAACTGAAAGACCTGAACCCTGCAAATGTACACGTTCCAGTGATTGGTGGCCACAGTGGTACCACTATCCTGCCATTGCTGTCACAGGTTGAGGGCGTGGCGTTCTCTGATGAAGAGATTGCGCAGCTGACTCACCGCATTCAAAACGCGGGTACTGAAGTGGTCGAAGCAAAGGCAGGTGGCGGTTCTGCAACCCTTTCAATGGGTCAGGCAGCGGCACGTTTTTGCTTATCACTGGCGAAAGCCTTACAGGGTGAAGCGGTCACTGAGTATGCATATGTAGAAGGCGACGGTTCTGATGCACAGTTTTTTGCCCAAGCAGTGCGCCTGGGAACAGACGGTGTGGTTGAAGTCCTGCCATACGGTCAGTTAAGTGAGTATGAAGCCAAGGCTAAAGCTGACATGCTGGATGGCCTGAGAGGCGATATCCAGACTGGTATTGAGTTCGCTAACCAGTAAGCTTGCCTGCGTGCTGTGTACCTACAGCAGCATCCATATGAGAACGCCGGGGTTAATTACCCCGGCGTTTTTTATTGACCAGATGTATCTCAGGCTGATTATACTTCGCTAACCAAGCCAACAAATCTGTGATTGGTTTAGCCGGTGAAAACAGGTAACCCTGCATCAGGAAACAACCCCGGGTTAATAACCACTTGCGCTGTGCGTCCGTTTCTACGCCTTCAGCAACACACACCTTGTCCAGGTTAGTGGCCATGGCCAAGATCGACTCGATGATCGCCTCATCCGACTTATCACAGCCGATATCAGCAGTAAAACCGCGGTCTATCTTAATTACGCTGAGCGGGAAGTCTTTGAGGTAACGTAATGATGAATAGCCGGTGCCGAAATCATCAAGCATCAACTGAATGCCTAGCTCACGCAGCTGGTGCATGATGGCACCAGCGCGAACGGTCTCTTCAATTAAGATACCTTCAGTGAGCTCAAAGCGAAGCGCTGAAGCGGGTAAGTCAAACTCCTCAAGCAGGTCGCTAACGTGCTCCGGCAGTGAATCGTAATCAAGGTGACGTACGGAAAGATTCACCGAAAGGTACATGGTTGGCTGGTATTCCCGTAACCGCTTCAAATCAGCCAACGCTTCGCGCATGGCCTGCTCGGTGATGTGAACAATCAGCCCAAGGTCTTCAGCCAGGGGAATAAACACATCAGGGCTAATATGATTATCATTCAGCGTCCAGCGTAACAGTAGCTCGACCCCCACGCACTCTTTGTGCGCTGCATTGATAATTGGCTGGTAGGCATTGCGCAGATCACCGCGGCTCACCGCCTGTTTAAGCTCCAGTTCCAGGTTCAGTCTCTCGCGCACTCTGGTATCCATCTCTGCGCGGAACATACGGTAACGGTTGCGGCCGCTGTCTTTTGCTTCATACATAGCGACGTCCGCATGCTTAAGAAGCTCGTCGCGATTATTGCCATGTTGTGGATACAGGGCAATACCAATACTGGGAGACACCCGGATATGGTTTTTATCAATGACCAGAGGTTCATTGACTGCCTGCAGAACACGCTCTGCGGTTTCGCGAATGGCGCTCTCATTCGGCGCCTGCATCAGGATAATAAATTCGTCACCACCTAACCGGGCTACGGTGTCGTCACCGCGCACGCAGCCTTTCACTCGTTCGGCAATGATACACAGCAGGCTGTCACCAACACTGTGACCTAGTGAATCGTTGATTTGTTTAAACCGATCGAGATCCATAAACATTAAGCCGATCTGGTTGGTTGGCTCAATGACCGCCTGCTGTAGCAGTTGATCAAGCTCTTGATTCAGCAGTACACGATTTGGTAGGCCGGTTAAGGCGTCGTAATTAGCTAACTTACGCAACTGCTGCTCTGCTGCTTTTTGCGCACTGATGTCAGTCATCACGATAACATAGGCTCGACTACCCGTCAGTGGGTCTGCCACTGCGCTGATGTTCATCAATACTGGTACCGACGCGCGGTTCACCATGCTGACTACATCTTCCCCGCGCCATTGCTCGCCAGGTTGCAGGTCTAGTAAGATATCGCGGTAAAAATATAACCGCTCCTGGGTCATATTAGTGAATTCGAAATCGGTGAGGTTGCTCTCGTCAATGCCCGCTGCCTGACAAAATGCGCGGTTAGCGGTCATCGGCAACTGCTCTGAATTAAGTAGTAAGACCCAATCCTGAGTCTGCTCAAAGGCCTGCCCAAACAACATCGCTTTTTCTTCTGTGGAGCGCGCCAGAGTAATATTCTGGAACACACCGGTAACGCGCTCGGGCTCACCGTGCTGATTACGGCGGGTGACATGGCCAATGTCGTGATACCACAGCCAGGAGCCATCGGCATGGCGCATTCGATAAGTGCAATTGAAATTATCACGCTCACCACTCAACATGGCCTGCCAAAGTGCATTTACCTGGGGCAGGTCGCGGTAGTGTACATAGCCCCTTAGTAAGGCCATGTCGAGGTCGTCGGTCAGCTCGGAGTAACCCAGATCATCTTGCAAGCGCGTATCAAATACCCGGTCGTGTTGTCGGTGCCAGTCCCAGATCCCGCTTTGAGTAGCGCTAACGGCCAGACTAAGACGTTCTTCGCTGCGTTCTGCACGCAGTTTACTTTGCAGCAGGCGCTGATGCTGTTGGTGACGATAACGGAGTAGTATCGCGAGTAGTAATAAAATTAAAAAGACATATATCAGCAGCGCCAATGGCGACAGTAATGGATGATAATCAACTTTGATCGCAACCACGGCGGGCGAACCGCGTGTGCCGGTACGCGGGTCAATGGCTGTGATTTGCAGGTTGTAGTTGCCGGGGCGTAGACGTGGAAACGAAATACTGGTTTCGCGACTTGATTCGATATTGAGAGATTCAGGTCCGGATAGCTGATAGTGGTAACGTACTTCATAGGGCCGATCCAGGCTGGAAGTTGACACTTCGACCCGGATACCACGGCTGTCATGGGGCAATTGCACAGACTGGCCACTTAGATCCTGCAAGGGTAAGGGCAGCCGTTCGCCAGTGGTGATGTAATTAATCGCTGAAATGCGCGTGCGCAGCTGGCGCTGGGTGGGTTCAAGATGCAGCGGATCAAACAGGGTAATGCCACGCATTGAACCATAGGCAAAACGACCATCGGTGAGACTAACGCTGGCGTTGTAATTGAATTCGTTGCTACTGGTGCCTTCGCGGTAGGTAAAGCGCTCCACGTGATAAGTGGTGGTATTCAGGCGTAATAGCCCGGCCATTGAGCTAAACCAAAGGTAACCATTCGCGTCGAGGCGGCCCTGATACATGTCTCGCGTTGGCAGACCTTCTGCTAAGCCAAGGGTAAACAGGTGCTCAAGGCTGTCGGTATCGAAGACCAGTAAACCTACCCCCATCATACTCAACCAAAGCCTACCCTGGTCATCCTCCACCATACTTTCTACATAGATGTCTGCATAGCGGTGGAACGGCTCATGGCGATACAGGCGTTCCACCTCACCGCTGGTGAAGTCATACAGCCAGACCTCACTGGCGAGCCCGAGCAACAGTTGGTTGGATTGACCTGGTGCCGTCCCAATAAATGTGTAGAGGTTCATCAGGTCAAACTCTTTGTCACTAAATTCGGTGTAGTGGTGGAGCGTTCTGGACTGGGTATCAAAGGCATAGATACCCGCAGCGTCGGCAAACCATATCCGCTCATCAATGAGCTGGTAGCTCCAGAAAAACCCCTCAGCTAACAAGGTTTGGTCGTCTGTGTTATCGACCAGCTCGGCAAGCGGTGTTGCCACCCCGGTGCTGACTTTGAACTCAAACATATAATCTGACTGATATAGCCAGATAATGTCCGCGTCATGGGGGTCGGGGAAAATATCGTAGACAACACCTTCATGGTAGTAGGCAGAATCGTCCTCGGTGGTAAGAAAGATCTCATGCTGATGCGTTTGCTGGGTCCAATCAATCAGGTTAAGACCATTTTGCGTGCCTACCCATAGCCTTTCTGCAGTGTCCTGAGCGATCGCCCAAACCTGATTATTGCTAAGTTTTGGATAGGCGCCCATGCCCTTGGCTATAGTGGTAAAGCGTTTAGTCTCCGGACGCCATTGGAAGAGGCCATTAAAAGGGGTGCCTAACCAGATATTATTGTCATCATCCACGCCCACATGGTGAATACTATTATCGAAAACCGGTAAGTCAGAATCAGAAAACTTCAGTTTTAGCGAGGGTGAACTGGCTTGCGGCGCGATGGTATGCAGCCCGGTCTGGGTGGCGAGTAATACCTGGTCGTCCTGATGAACCATCTGCCAGATATTCAGGTCCGGGTCGTAAGTGTTTGCGTGCGGCGCTTCCACTCCTTCACGCAGGCTATGTACCAGGTCATCGATATCTATGCCATATAGACCCTGAACGGTGGCTATCAACAGCTCACCATCATGAGGTAACAGGTACTTGGTGTTGATCTGGTTAACATTGCCCTGCTCGCCGCCGAGGTGGTCAATCTCGGTGACCCGCCCGGTATTCAGGTTATAGGCCTCAAGCCCGGCGGAGGTGGCAATAAAAATAAACTCCTGCTCAGGATACGCATGGCGAACGATATCGTAATAGCTTTCGCTTTCCTGCTCTACTTCATATAGGAGGGTCACTTCATTGGTGGTCGGGTCGAGGCGACGCAGTGAGTTATCATTAGTAAAATAATATTGACCCTGATGCAAAAAGATATTAGTGGTTTCGGCAAACCACCATTCATCATGTAACTCCTCTTCTACACGTTGGACAAACTGGGCGTGCCCCGGGGTTAAGCTGTAGATACCTGCATTGGGTATGGCAACCCAGATCAAGCCATCTGAGGTTTGTGTGAGCATGGAAATGTATTTGCTTTCAAAGACCCCTTCAGGCCCCTTGACCAACTGGAACTGGTGGCCGTCAAAACGATTCAAGCCGGCGCCGGTGGCAATCCATAGAAAACCGTCGGCATCTTTAAGCATGCCGGTAATAGAGTTTTGAGAGAGTCCGTTATGAACGGAAAATTGGTCGATTCTTAAGCTTTGACCTGACTCTGCCTGGCTCGCATCAGCTATGGAGATAAACAGACAACACAGCAAGCTCAGAATGATCCCTGGTGCAATTAACCGCATGCATTTCCCTGAGCATAGTTATAATTATCTGGCCAATATTAGTACGTTTTGGGTGGCAATCAAATGGTTAAATGCGAAGCTAATAATACTGCGGACATATTTGGTTACAAAAATATATGTGAGAAAAATAGAAAGGATTGTTCAGGTTAGTAGTTACTATACCGCCAGTGCTTTTAAAGTAGGTGCTTGCCTATGAAGTGGCCTGATTTGACTACTCCGGTTAACCACAGGCTAAAAAATTTAGACCTAATTTAATTAATGCAAAAAAGAGCGCAGGCTATACAGAAAGGAGGAAAGTTTGTATCTACCGGATATCAGGGGCGCTTGATAATTACGGTATTACGCTCAAGTAACGCTATGTAGCCTGCAAGTATTTAAGCCAATCAGGCCACCCGCTTGACGGCAATCTGGGCAAGCGCAGCTAATGCATTTTTGTACTCAGACTCTGGCAACAAGCTGAGCGCAGCAATGGCCTTTTTAGTTTCTTCCACCGCTTTATTCTGCGCATACTCGATAGCCCCGGTATCGCGCATGGTTTGCATCACTTGCTCAAGTTTATCGCGCTGGCCGCCTTTCTCGATGGCCTCACGAATCACCTTAGCTTGGGCTGAATCGCTGTGCCACATGGCGTAGAGCAATGGCAGCGTCGGCTTGCCTTCCGCCAGATCATCGCCCACTTCTTTGCCCATGGTATCCACATCAGCGGTATAATCCAGAATGTCGTCAACTAACTGGAAGGCGGTTCCAAGGTGACGGCCGTAAGCGGCTAAAGCCTCTTCCACTTCAGTGGGTTGATCGGCGAGGACAGCACCCAATTGGGTCGCGGCTTCAAATAAGCGCGCGGTTTTGCTGTAAATGACTGCGAAATAGCGCGCTTCGGTGGTCTCCGGGTCATTGCAATTCATTAACTGCATGACCTCACCCTCGGCAATCACATTGGTGGCGTCGGCCAGGATATCCATCACCCGCATCGACCCCATCGACACCATCATTTGAAATGCACGGGAATAGAGAAAATCACCGACCAGCACACTGGCTTCATTGCCAAATTTGGCGTTCGCCGTTTCACGGCCACGGCGCATATCGGACTCATCGACGACATCGTCGTGAAGCAGCGTCGAGGTGTGAATAAATTCGACCACTGCCGCAAGGGTATGGTGATGATGGCCTTGATAGCCCAGTGCTTTAGCGCTGAGCACCGCTAGCAGTGGGCGCAGCCGCTTGCCACCGGCGCTAATAATGTACAGGCCAAGTTGGTTAATCAGCGCGACATCTGATTGCAGTTGCTGCATAATCAGTTTGTCGACTGCATTCATTTCAGCATCAGACAGGCGTTTGATCGCCGTAAGATCCATCATCTTCTAAGGGTCTCTAAAGTCACGATTTGGCGCAGATTTTACAGGATCTTTGCTATTTCGCCAGTGTTACTGTGGTTAGTTTGAAAAAGCTTGTTTTTTTGCCAATTTGCCCTTGCGTTAACGGCTTGTTTTGCGTAAAATTCGCGCCCTGAATTGAGTTTTGAGCGCCCTGACTGGGCTGTGGAGAAGAATTATGTACGCGGTTTTCCAAAGTGGCGGTAAACAACACCGTGTCGCTGAAGGCCAGGTAGTTCGCTTGGAAAAGCTAGAAGCTGCAACCGGCGATACTGTTGAGTTTGACAACGTGTTAATGGTGTCAAATGGTGATGACGTGACAATTGGTGCCCCTTTTATCAAAGGTGGCAAGGTTACAGCTGAGGTTGTAAACCATGGTCGTGCTGACAAAGTGAACATTGTTAAGTTCCGTCGTCGTAAGCACTCACGTACTCAGATGGGCCACCGTCAGTGGTTCACTGAAGTGAAAATCACTGGTTTTGGCGCATAATAAGGAGTAACGACACATGGCACATAAAAAGGCAGGTGGTTCAACCAAGAACGGTCGCGACTCAGAGTCTAAACGTCTGGGTGTGAAGCGTTATGGTGGTGAATCAGTATTAGCAGGTAACATCCTGGTTCGTCAGCGCGGTACTCGTTTCCATGCTGGGGACAATGTTGGTGTTGGTCGTGACCACACCTTGTTCGCTAAAGCCGACGGCAAAGTAACATTTGCAGTGAAAGGCCCGAACAATCGCAAATTTGTAAGCATCGTTGCTGAATAAGTAACAAGCTCACATAGCGAAACAAAGACCCCGCGTTTTTCGCGGGGTTTTTTGTTTGTTTTGCAGACTGACCGTTAGATGTCAGCTCGTTGAGCATACAGTTTTTAATATTAAGGCAGGTTAGGCATGAAGTTCGTCGATGAAGCAGAAATCCGTGTAGACGCCGGAGACGGTGGTAACGGCTGCGTCAGTTTCCGTCGGGAAAAATATGTACCCAGAGGCGGTCCTGATGGTGGTGACGGCGGTGATGGCGGTGACGTTTGGCTGATTGCTGATGAAAACCTGAACACCCTGATTGATTATCGCTTTGAGCGCTTTCACCGCGCGGAGCGCGGGCAGAACGGCATGAGCCGTAACTGTACCGGCAAACGGGGCCAGGACCTAACGATCCCAGTGCCAGTCGGGACACGCGCTAGAGATATCGAAACCGACGAAATTATCGGTGATTTGACCAAAGCCGGACAAAAGCTGATGGTTGCCAAAGGCGGTTTTCACGGACTTGGCAACAGCCGCTTTAAAAGCTCTACCAACCGGGCACCACGCCAGAAAACCAATGGCACACCGGGTGAAGTGCGTAAACTGCAGCTTGAGCTCTTATTGCTTGCTGATGTTGGCCTGTTAGGCATGCCAAATGCTGGCAAGTCGACTTTTATTCGCTCGGTGTCAGCGGCAAAGCCGAAAGTGGCAGATTATCCGTTCACCACGTTAGTACCCAATCTGGGTGTCGTGCGTACGGCTGCGCATCAAAGCTTTGTTATTGCGGATATTCCAGGGCTGATTGAAGGGGCTGCTGAAGGCGCAGGCTTAGGGATTCAATTCCTTAAGCATCTTGAGCGCTGTGGCCTGCTGTTGCACCTGGTAGATTTGGCACCTTTTGATGGCAGCGATCCGGTTGAGCAAGCGGTCACCATTATTGGTGAGCTAGAAAAGTACAGTGCAGCGCTGGCGGAAAAGCCGCGTTGGTTAGTACTGAATAAAACCGACTTATTAGATGACGAAGACATCGCTGAGAAAGCAGCTGAGATTACCGCTGCGTTGAACTGGGAAGGCCCGGTATACAAGATCTCCGCGTTGCAGGGCGATGCTCGTGAAGGGCTGGTTTACGATATTATGCAATATCTGGAAACCCTGCCAGCAAAAGAGCAAGAGCCGGAAGAGGATGCCCAGACCGTCGATTTCAAATGGGATCATTATCATGATCGCCAAATTGAACAGGCGCAGGCAGAGAGCCCGGATGACGAAGACGACGATGATTTTGACGACGAAGATGACGATTTTGAAGTCATTTACACCAAAGAATAGGTATACTTAACCGTATTCATTAAAGAGCCGCTGCCATGGTAGCGGCTTTTTTATACATGCTGCATACACGACAACCATGAAGAGGGAGCAACAATGCATATTAGCCTGGTGGTGGCGATGGCTGCCGATAACGTTATTGGCAAAGACAATGGCATGCCATGGCATTTACCCTCTGAGTTGAAACATTTTAAAGCTATCACTATGGGGAAGCCCATTGTGATGGGGCGGCGCACCTATGAATCCAT
>JAFIFH010000074.1 GCA_020832105.1 Idiomarina sp. | reverse complement strand
TAGTGAAATCAGGCCCTGTTCGAAGTGCTCATAGATGTCTGCAGAGCGGTGGGCAATGGCGTATTTGTCGGGCGCGCGGTATACCATCGACTCGACAAAATCGATTAAGTGATTGGCCAGGGTATAAGCACCGTTGTCCTCGTAGCTACTGGGAATATAAATGGCCATAAAAGGTGCATTCAGGCCACCGGCCACAGCGCGTTCATAATCATAGTCACCACGCTCGGCTGCGCCGCTCATATCTTCCCAGTCATTCATTAGGCGCCATGGCACATCAATGTGGGTATCAATAATAATAGAGTCTTGGGCGATCTGTTGAGCTCGTTCACCGGCGAAAATCTCGGTGGCATTGGCAACGGAAAGCGTGGTTAGACTGCCGATAACCGCGGCTAGCAAAGTTAAACGCATACATGGCTCCTATCAACGGGGGTTGTTATGATTATGTTTATGTTGATTTGGAGATTAACAGATAATAAGAGTGCAGACGAGTGACTACTCAAACACACGCCTGCAGTCATTGGCACGTTTAGCCAGCAGAAGACGACATACGAAAGTGGTAAGGGCTGCTAGTGCAATGGCGAGAACCGGAAGTCCGAGCCAGAGCAGACTCAACCACACCCACATTAGTTCACCTGAGACTGTGGTTGCTTAGTGGTATCTGCAGCGTCTTTCTTTTGCGCTACCAGGGTGGCGGTGCCGCTGTCCTGGTCAATGAATTTGCTACCCGCGCTGATACCTTCTTTTAACGCGCTGTAAATAACATGATTCATGTTAGCAACATCCTCAATCAGGTAGTTGCGGGCGTGCTCACGCATGCTTTGTAAATCAAACAACGGCGTGTCAAGTTCAATGGTTGCAGGTTGAACTGAAAGCAAGGTTGCGACGATCATTAAAGTGTTCATTATATATTCCTCTTGAGTAGATGGTTGATGGAGCCGATGCTCCACACTCAAGAGGATTACAAGCCTTGTGCCAACTTTACGCAGTGGCGCAACGCATTGATAAATATAATATTATTCTAAATACTTACGTCACATAGCAGCGCCGTAAGTATCTACAAAACTAACAAATACGTTTTCTCGCCACCAAGATAGCGTTTTTCACCAAGCACCTGTCACTGAGACAACGAACTATGCGGTTTGATGGTCGACTACTTTTTCCAATGCTTTATACAAAGGCGTAATGTCGTCGGCACGCGGCCCATTCTCACTTAAATGCCGGCGCCATTGTCGCGCACCCGGACAGCTCTGAAATAGCCCAAGCATATGGCGGGCCACGTGCCAGAATCGCCCACCCGCAGCGATATGACGCTCAATATATGGCACCATCGACAATACCGCTGCCTCTGCTGTTTGTTGTGGCGCTGGTGCATTAAACAAAAGGGGATCGACATTACTAAGCATCCAGGGGTTCTGATACACCGCCCTGCCAAGCATCACGCCATCAACATGTTGTAAATGCTGCTGTGCACTGTCCAGGTCCTGGATACCACCATTTATATGTAGCTGCAGCTGCGGCATATCACGTTTGACTTGATATACCCGGTTGTAATCGAGCGGCGGGATATCCCGGTTCTCCTTGGGGCTTAAGCCATTGAGCCAGGCCTTGCGCGCATGCAAGGTAACCCGTTCGATGCCGACACCATCAACGGCTTCAAGTAAGCGCATTAGAAACTCATAACTGTCCTGCTCATCAATGCCCAACCGGGTTTTAATACTGACAGGCACGTTCCCTGCTGCATCTTGCATCGCTTTAACACAATCAGCGACCAATGCCGGTTCCGCCATCAGACAAGCGCCAAAACGACCGTTCTGTACCCGATCCGATGGGCAGCCAAGGTTGAGGTTGATTTCATCGTAGCCGCGCGCCACCGCCTGGCGCGAACACGTCGCCAGGTCTGCTGGATTACTGCCACCAAGCTGCAACACGACCGGATGTTCCGACTCGTTGTATGCTAAAAAGTCGTTTTTGCCATGGATAATAGCGCCAGTGGTAATCATCTCTGTGTATAAAATGGCGTGACGGCTAAGTTGGCGATGGAAGTACCGGCAATGTCGGTCAGTCCAGTCGATCATCGGGGCCACGGAGAAGTATGCAGGCATTTATTCCACTCAAAGTTGGATTGATTCAGCGGCCATTATACAACAGCTTTAAAGTGCATGCATTGGGCTGTACTCTCATGCTAAGCTAACATAATGAACGAAACTAAAACCAACCAATTACTATCTCGCGCAGAGACCCTCTGTATGCACCGTGGCGTGCGTCTTACCCCTGCGCGCAAAGAAGTCTTCGCACTGCTAAGTAAGCATGAGGGCGCTATCGGTGCCTATGACTTGCTTGAACAACTTAAACAAGTGGTGCCAAACGCAAAACCACCCACTATTTACCGTGCGCTGGACTTTCTTCAGGCGCAGGGTTTTGTACACAAAATTTCCTCCTCAAATAGCTATGTCCTGTGCTCTCATTTTGAGAAGCAGCACCCGGTACAGATGTTAATATGCCGCCAATGTGGCAGCGTTCAGGAAATACACTCAGAAGGTGTGCACGAGCAGTTTCTCAACCAGGCCAATGCACAAGGTTTTCAGGTCGAGCAACAAACGGTAGAAGCCCTGGGAACCTGTTCACAGTGCGTACCTAAAAGCAGTTAGTCGTAAACGGATATTTGTATGAATGCTGATTTTATTAACCCTTTCTTAACCGCAGTACAAAACGTGCTCTCGATGATGGCACAAATTGACCTAAAGCCTGGTAAACCACAACTGAAGAAAGATGATGTCGCTCGCGGCGATGTATCAGGGCTTATCGGTATGGTCGGCCCGCAGACTAAAGGGTCGTTTTCTATCACCTTTGAAGAATCTCTTGCCCTGGAGATTATGCAAAATATGCTGGGTGAACGCCCTACCGAAATCAATGAAGAAATTACCGACATGGTCGGTGAGATCACCAATATGGTGACCGGTGGTGCTAAGCGCACGCTGGGTGAGAAAGGCTTTGAATTCGAAATGGCATCTCCGATTGTAGTGTCAGGCTTTAATCACACCATCCGCCATAAGTCTGAAGGGCCACGCTTGATCATGCCATTTGAGCACCCGGCGGGTCGTGCGCACATTGAGATCTGCTTTGATAAAATTAATTAGTCCTGATTAAACGTTATAATCCAGTACCACCCGGTGGGCGACATTGCATAGAAGTTCGTAAGGAATCGTCCCTACACTTTTCGCAACCTCCTCCACCGGCAGCTCCGCACCCCACAGCTGGCCACTGTCGCCAATTTTAACGTCACTATCCAGACCCAACTCAACGGTTAACATGTCCATCGAAACATGCCCCTTAATAGGGTACCGCTGACCATTGATAACCACAGGTGTGCCTTCTGGTGCAGTACGCGGATAGCCGTCACCATAGCCGATGGCCAGCACCCCAACTTTCGTACGCTCAGGCGCATGCCATGCGGCACCGTAGCCAACCCCTTCGCCCGCGGCGACCTCTCGAATAGCAATCACGCTGGCCTGCAAGGTCATCACAGGCTGTAAATTAAGTTGCGCCGCCGATTTATCAGCAAATGGCGAAACGCCATACAAGGCAAGGCCTGGCCGAACCCAATCATCATGGGCAGGGACATGAGCCAGCAAAGCGGCGGAATTAGAAAAAGAGACAACCGCATGCAGTTGCTGCTGAACGCCGTCAAAGCACTGTCTTTGCGCTTCGTTCTGCGCCACTTGCGGCGTATCAGCACTGGCAAAATGAGACATTAAAACCGGTTCACCCTGCACATTACTACATGCTTGCAAGCGCCGGTAAAAAGGTACAGCGTCTGCAGGCGGCACGCCGAGTCGATGCATGCCAGTGTCGACCTTCAGCCAGACTTTGAGCGGCTGTACTAAGCCCCGTGCCTGCTCCAGTTGCAGCAACTGGTATTCAGCGTGGATCACCGGTTGTATACCGCTGGCCGCGAGAATGGGCAACTGACTGGGGTCAAAAAAGCCCTCTAGTAATACTATCGGCTTTACAACGCCTGCGTTGCGTAAGGCCAATGCCTCATCCAGCCTGGCGACTCCAATCGCATCCGCACCATGTAGCTCAGCGGCAATACGAGCCAGTCCGTGGCCATACGCATTGGCTTTGAGAATCGCAAGCATGCTCGCCGCACCCGCATGCTCGCGCAACACTGTGAGGTTATGCGCCAGTGCCGGTAGGTTGATAGCAGCCCATGCGGGTCGCATTAGTAATCGTCCTCGTACTCAGGCCGCGCGTAATTATCGAAACGTGACAGGTTACCGTGGAATTTGAGCTCCATAGAACCAATGGGACCATTCCGCTGTTTACCTATGATGATCTCCGCAAGCCCTTGCTTGTCACCGTCCGGGTGATAGACCTCGTCACGATAAATAAACATGATTAAATCCGCGTCCTGCTCAATCGAGCCCGATTCACGTAAGTCCGAGTTTACCGGGCGTTTGTCAGAGCGCTGCTCCAATGAACGGTTGAGCTGCGACAAAGCCACCACGGGTACTTTGAGTTCTTTCGCCAGGGCCTTCAACGACCGTGATATCTCGGCGATTTCTAACGTGCGGTTTTCCGTCATGCCAGGAACGGTCATCAGTTGTAAGTAATCGATCATGATCATGCTGATGCCACCATGTTCACGTGCAATACGCCGTGATCTCGAGCGCACTTCTGTGGGGGTCAGGCCTGAACCATCATCGATATACATGTTGTTCTTTTCATCGAGCATTGTCATGGTAGAGCTAATCCGGATCCAGTCATCGTCGTCCAGATTACCGGTGCGGACCTTGGTCTGGTCCACCCGGCTGAGTGATGCAAGCATCCGCATCATGATTTGCTCTGCCGGCATCTCTAAACTAAAAATCACCACCGGCTTGTCCTGGTTCAATGCGGCATGCTCCGCAAGGTTCATCGCGAAAGTGGTGTTATGCACCAGAATATCATTGGCGACAAAATTGTGGGTGTCTGGAATAGTCAGGTCGTAGACCTGCTTCATGCCCATTGGCTTAATCGATACAATGCTGTCCCAATAGAGGTCGCTTGTTGCCATATCCATCAAGTAGGAATCATCGAAGAGCTCACCATACTCAGCGGCCTTCGCGCGGGACATACGTCGTTTTGAACGTCCCGCTAAGTGAAGATTTACACCCGTTTTAAGGTGCCGCCCCTTGATCGCATAAATATCACTCCAGCTACGTTGCCCTTTCAGTGCCAGCACGTAATCTACCACTGAATCTGGCAAGGCATCCAGATTGTGCGCAGGGCGCAGCTGCTCGAGTAGCAGCTGCTCGAGTAAATGTTGCGCACGCGAGGTTTGCTCTTCTTTAGAAAAGAGCCCTATGTCCTCAATAAACGTAAGTAAACTATCACGGTGACTGACTACCAGTTCATACGCAACACGCGTACCCATACCGTAGCGAATCTGTTTTGTGCGCAAGCGCGCCAACACGCCAAAACGCAGTAGCAAATGCTGAATGTCTCGAATCAAACGCTCAGATGAACTCGAATACGAGAGAACCGCCTGACGACCATTTTGGATATACAAACTGCCGTCACAGCAAAAGAGGCGATTTAGGAAGAGCGCTAACGAACCTTTGGGTAACTCAAAGACAGCATCAGGGACTGACTTATTCAGGGCACTTTTGCCCATCACACCATGAGCACTCAGCCACTGGGTGAATCGGTTTTTATCATTCTTCCCTACATTGGAGCGGCCAGCATTTAGCAGACCCTCTGGCGTGATATCAAGCCCTTTCACTAAGCGATCAAACGCATTCGCATTTGGCAGGCTCTTCGCCTGCAACCAAGCTGTGGTGGCCGATGGCACGACACCCGACAGGTTAGCGATGTGTCTTGCAGTCAGGCGCATCTCGTTCATCAACGTGCGCAATGAGTGCGCAAAATTGGCTCGATGCTGGCTTAAAGCGACTTTACAAGCCCTAACAACCAATGACGGCGTGCGTGCCGGGTCTTTTATTTCACGGCAATGAATACCGGAGAAACGCTTTGCAGCATCACGAAAATCGTTAAGAACAACGGGGTTGCGATTGGTAAAACGCGGATTCGTATCTGTGGTTCCACCATCGGCAATCATATACGCAAGTAACTTTACTTCATGCTCAGGCATATCGCGGCGACCAAATATGTCAAGCTGACGCGGTACTGCGATAGATTCACCTTCTTCAATATTGGCCAGCGGCTGCCAGCCGTTTCCAGTTAGAAACGGGTGAGTTAGCGTAGTTTCTATTTCGCGGCCAAGCGCTGTAGTCACTTTAAATACGGGTTTAATTCCATCGTCGACAAATGCGGATGCCTGGCTTGTATGCAACTTAAAGTTATCTTGAAGAGATAGAACCTCGCCGTTCTGTTGAGCGACCATCTCATCAATCGTCTGCATAGCGCCTGTATTTGGGTTTACCAGGCGCGAACCTGAGACTATACATTTCCCCATCGAGGGCCGGGCGGCAACGATAATTAAGTCGGACGGTTGCAGGCCTGTGGTCATGCGATCCAGGTCATGGTAGCCGGTTGAAACGCCAGTGACGCCGTCATGGTTAGTTTGTTTACTGAGGAACTCAATGCGGTCGAGAGTTTTTGTCAGAATGTCCTTAATACCCTGCGGCCCGTCATTCGCACTGCTGCGCTTTTCAGCGATCTTAAATACTTTGCGTTCTGCCTCGTCGAGCAACTCATGATAGGTGCGGCCTTGAGTATCGTAGCCGGATTCCGCGATTTCGTTGGCAATGCCAATCATTTCACGAACCACCGCACGTTCACGCACAATATCGGCATACGCCAGGATGTTGGCTGAGCTTGGTGTATTCTTTTGAATCTCTAACAGATACGCGAAGCCGCCAACCTGCTGCAACTCACCGGTTTTTTCCAACAGCTCAGACAAGGTGACCAGGTCAATGGGTTGCTCACGGGAGATCAGACTTTGCATTGAACTGAAAATCAGGCGGTGTGAGCGTAAGTAGAAGTCATCAGAAATGACTCGCTCGGCGACGTTGTCCCAAGCCTCGTTGTCTAGCATTAAGCCGCCCAGTACCGACTGCTCGGCCTCTATGGAATGCGGGGCTGACTTGATAGCTTCGACTTTGGCGTCCCTTGGCTTGGTATTCTGCTGAGCCACTTTGAACTCCTCTTGATGAGTAATACATATGCGAATATGAGTGACAAAAATGATACCTGAAGGACTCGGTGATGTCGCATACATTGCGACAAATAATTGCAGCTCTTTACACCAGCTTTGCGCGTTTCTGCTCGCGGCCGAGCTGCAGCCGCGAATAGAGATTCCCCCTTAACGACGGCCTTGACCCCAGGTCAGGCTGGGCCTGCGTTACGGTATCGTGTGGTGTCTTGACGTAGGCTAGGCTCCGCCTGACGTTCCGGTCTCATGCGGCGTCAGGCGGAGCCTGACCTACCATAACAACCCGCAATAAAAAAGGCGCCATAAAGGCGCCTCTTGTGTAAGCATAGTGTCGCGGTGCTAATTACTTAGCAGCTTGTACAACCAGCTTAACCTGTGCAGTCACTTCAGCGTGAACCTGCAGTTCGATATCGTATTCGCCAACTTCACGAATGGTGCCGTGCGGCATCAGAATTTCGCTCTTTTGAACTTTTACGCCAGACGCAGTGATTGCATCAGCGATGTCACGAGTACCGATTGAACCGAAAAGCTTACCTTCGTCGCCCGCTTTAGATTCGATCACCACTGCTTCCAGTGCGTTGATCTTCTCTGCGCGCTCTTCAGCTGCTTTCAGGTCAGCACTGATTTTTGCTTCCAGCTCAGCACGACGCGCTTCAAAAGCTTCTACATTTGCTTTTGTTGCAGGTACTGCTTTGCCATGTGGAAATAAAAAGTTACGTGCGTAACCTGGCTTAACTACAACCTTGTCGCCTAAGCCACCAAGGTTAGCTACTTTATCTAATAAGATAATGTTCATGAGTCTGTTACCTCTGTCGAATTAGTTAAAACGAACTGACACTTACTTATGTAAGTCAGTGTAAGGCAACAAGCTCAGGTAGCGCGCACGCTTAATAGCGCGAGCCAGCTGACGCTGATATTTAGCTGAAGTGCCAGTGATACGGCTAGGTACAATCTTGCCGCTTTCGGTTACGTAATTTTTCAACGTAGCGATGTCTTTGTAATCGATTTCTTTAACGCCTTCTGCTTTAAAACGGCAGAATTTACGACGACGGAAAAAACGAGCCATGGTGGTCTCCTGTTAAATCTTCTTTAGTTGCTGGGCGTGTAATACCAGTTTAGCGACTCCGCTACTGGTTTCGTGCCGGTTTAAAAACCCCTGCACTTCTACCACACTCCCGACAGTTAAATGGGTTGCCAGGTCCTGTGCCCTTTCCCCGTTGGCTAAAGTACCGCTAGCAACAACCTGAATGCGCAGAAAACACTGTCGTGCCATTCCTGCTTCATGCTGCTGCGACCTATGGTCAATGACCAAGTGCAGGTGCTTAATGCCCGCGGGGCTCTTGCTTACTTTTGGCGGCTTTACAAGCTCACCCTGCAATACAAGCTGGTTTATCACAGAACTGCGACTGTCAACGCTTACTCAGCGTCTTCAGTTGCTTCTGCTTCATTGCGTGCTTCAGGCTTGCTGTCGCGACGCTCTTCTGCAGGCTTAGCGAATGGAGACGGCTCAGTTACACCTTCGTCTCTGCGCATAATCAAATTACGCAAAACAGCATCGTTGTAACGGTAAGTAGTTTCCAGCTCTTCAACAACTTCAGCAGACGCTTCAATGTTCATCAGAACATAATGCGCTTTGTGCAGTTTGTTGATTGGGTAAGCCAGTTGACGACGGCCCCAGTCTTCTAGACGATGAATAGCACCACCGCCTTGCTTGATCGTTTCGCTGTAACGCTCGATCATGCCTGGAACTTGTTCACTCTGGTCAGGGTGAACCATAAATACGATTTCATAATGACGCATTGCTGCTCCTTATGGATGTTAAGCCTCGATCAGATCAGCCACACTGACATAAAGGCAAGGAACTTAAAGTTATTTGTCGGCCGATTTAAGCCGGCGAATTGTATGTGATTTATCCGCGAAGAGCAAGGACTAAGGCTGCGCTAACGCTTCATTAATCAAACTGAACAGCTTGCTGGAAAGACTGGAAGCGGCATTTTGCGGGCCGTTAACCTCGATGGTTTGCTCATCAACCCGCGCGCGTAGGTGCAAAGCACCATTCTCCTCGCTCAGCTCGACACGTACCCGATGAATAATCAGATCGTCATAGAGCGGTACGCGTTCGTTGAGTAGCCGATAGCTATGATGAGTGCTCATTCGATAGCGGATATCAGTCGCCAGCTGCTCTAACTGTGAGTTACCGGTGTCATATTGCACGTACAGATCAACGTACGGCCGCTGCTGCATCGGCGTCTGTTGAGTTGGAAACCAGGCCAGAGCAAGCAGGATCAAGACGACACCCATCACCAGGATGGGTGCCTTAAGCGAGTTTTTTTGCTGCATATACCGAACCAGGACTATTTAGTTTGTACAGCACTAGTATGCTGACGCTGACGGACAACTTCAAACAAGCACACACCCGCAGCAACTGACACGTTCAGGCTGCTCACCGACCCAACTAAAGGAATCGAGATGAGTTCGTCACAATGTTCGCGAGTGAGCCGACGCATACCGCTACCTTCCGCACCCATAATCAAAGCGACCGGACCTTGCAGGTCAACCTGGTAGAGGTTTTGCGTGGCCTCACCTGCCGTACCAATGATCCACACCCCAAGCTCCTGCAATTCACGCAACGCGCGGGCAAGGTTGGTGACTACTACAAATGGCATGGTTTCAGCGGCACCGGATGCTACTTTACTTACCGTACTAGTAATTTTTGCGGAGCGGTCTTTGGGCACGATAACCGCAGTCACGCCGGCTGCATCAGCGGTGCGCAGGCAAGCGCCAAGATTATGCGGGTCAGTGACATTGTCCAACACCAGAAAACAGGCTTTGCGCCCAGCTTTCTCATACAGCGCCGGTAGATCAGCCTCCTGATAATGTTTCGGTGCCGTCACCATGGCAATCACCCCCTGGTGATTCTCGCCTTGGGATTTCTGATCCATGGTCTTTCGCGCACATTCCTGCGGACGAACCCCCGACTGACGCGCGGCTTGTAAGATAGGGTCGATGGCTTTATCTCGACGCCCCTGCAATACAAAGAGTTCGATCAAACGTTCTGGATTGTTCTTCACAATTGAGGTCACAGCATGAATACCATGAACCATTTCTTTTTTACTCATTAAGTGCTTTCACTTTTTTGATGTCTGAACGGCCCCCTGAGGGCACCAGGCCAACCTGGCGCCGCTCAGCAGGGTTGTTAATCGCGCTTTTTAGGCTTGGCTTTACGGCCACGTTGCCCCTTGCCCGGTTTCTTCTTATCGGACTTTCTCGGGCCTTTGTCAGCACCTGGCTTACCGCCCTTGCCGCCGGCAGGGCCGCGTTTTCCGCTTTTACCACGAGGCCCGGCGTCGGGGTTAATCGAGTCGGTCATTTTCTTTGCTTCCCGACGATCTTCTACCCGACCTGCATTTTCAATGTCGACCAAATCGAAATCAATTTTACGCTCGTCCAGGTTGACGCCTTTCACTTTAACCCGCAGCCCGTCACCGACCCGGAATACCCGCCGGGAGTGCTCACCAATCAGGAACTGACGCTGGGAATCAAAGTGATAGTACTCGCTGGACAAGCTTGAGATATGCACCAGGCCATCAATCATTAAGTCGCTAAGACGAACAAAAAAGCCAAAATTAGTGACTGTGGAGATGACACCGTCAAACTCGGCGCCCACATGATCCTGCATGTACTCGCATTTGAGCCATTCATCTACCTGGCGAGTGGCATCGTCCGCCCGTCGCTCTGTGCTTGAACAGTGCGCGCCAAGCTCCTGCATATGCTTTTCGCCATAATGGAAGCCGCCTTCCAGGCCGGCCACATCACGCTTTCTCCGCTTCAACTGGTACTTAATTTCACGGTGTAAAAGCAGGTCAGGGTAACGCCGAATCGGTGAGGTAAAGTGCGCATACTCATCCAGCGCCAGCCCGAAGTGGCCTTGATTGTCTGGTGTATACACGGCTTGTTTCAAGGAGCGCAGTAATAGCGTCTGAATCAGCTCATGGTCCGGACGATCTGCAACCTGGAGCAACAATTTAGTGAAGTCCCGCGGCTGCGGATCGTCGCCACCAGATAAACTCAGGCCGATTTCACCCAAAAATGAGCGGAAGCCTTCCAAACGCTCGTCGTCTGGCGTGTCATGCACACGATAGAGGGTTGTACCTTCATGCTTTTCGACAAAACGCGCGGCCGCGACATTGGCCATGATCATGCATTCTTCAATCATCATGTGCGCAACATTGCGATGTACCGGTACGATTTCTTCTATTTTGCGCTGCGCATTGAAGACAAAACGGGTTTCGGTGGTTTCAAACTCGATGGCACCACGTTGACCACGAGATTTTTTGAGTATGTCATATAGCGATTTTAAATTCTCAAGATCGCCGATCTGCCCCTCGTAGCGCTCACGCAACACCGGGTCACCGGCGAGGATTTTGTGCACTTTCGTGTAGGTAAGACGGGCTTTAGAGTTCATCACCGCCGGATAAAAATCATAACTTTTCAAGTGCCCGCTGTGGTCGATCTGCATTTCAGCAACCATACACAAACGGTCGACATTCGGGTTCAGTGAACATAACCCGTTGGACAGCTTCTCCGGCAACATAGGAACGACATTGTCCGGGAAGTAGACCGAGGTGCCACGCGTATGCGCTTCGTTGTCCAGCGCCGACTGCGGCGTCACATAATGACTGACATCAGCAATCGCAACCCAAAGGCGGAACCCTTTACCCTCTGGCTCACAATACACCGCGTCATCGAAATCCCGCGCGTCTTCACCGTCAATGGTTACTAAAGGCATCGCGGTTAAATCAATTCGCCCTGCTTTATCTGCAGCAGTGACTTCTTCAGCGATGGTGTCAACTTCAGCGTTGACCTCGACGTTCCATTCATACGGAATCCCATGTTCGCGAATTGCAATCTGGATCTCCATCCCCGGTGCCATGTGGTCGCCGAGGATTTCAGTGACTTTACCTACCGGGCTACTGCGCCGGCTTGGTCTGGAAACCAGTTTGGCAACCACCATCTGACCATGACGAGCGCCATGGCTATTCTCGGCTGGAATAAGGAGATCCTGGGTAATCCGGGTGTCATCTGGCACCACTACAGAAACGCCTTGCTCCACAAAGAAGCGTCCGACTATTTCCTGAGTACCCGCCTCAACCACGCGTACCACTCGTGCTTCTCTGCGGCCGCGCTGATCGGTTCCACTTTCTCTGACGAGTACGATGTCGCCATGTAACACCAACTGCATTTGGTGGTGCGGCAAAAATAAATCGCCACCGCCCTCAACGGGCTGCACAAAGCCAAAGCCATCACGGTGACCGATAACACGACCTTTAATCAGGTCCATTCTTTCTGGTAAGCCGTAAGCATTCGCCTTGGTATACACCAGTTGCCCGTCACGCTCCATTGCCCGCAAACGGCGTTTAACACCGATCTGCTGACGTTCGTCGGTGAGCTCAAACTGGGAAATGATGTCATCATAAGGAAGCGGCTTTGCCTGTGCGGCAACCGCCTCAAGAAGTTCATCGCGGGTTGGAATGGTTACGTCGTATTCGACTTGGGGTGACCCTTGGCCATCTGTCATATCTATAATATTGTCCTGCTGTTATTGCTGTAAATTGTTTTATATGGGCTAAGTATAACAGCCGCTCGATAACCATGCTATGTTGCTTATTCGTTGCCCAAAGCAAATGATCGATTAGATAGAAAAGACTTATGATTAAGTCATCTAGCGGTTATGGGGAGTGCACAGCATGAGCGAAGCTAAGCTGCCCATAACACCCTTACGACATCACGTTTAAACGGAGCATTGTCACATGCGTAAAACCCTGTTAGCCGTATCCATTGCCAGCCTTTTAGGGCTGAGTTTAACTGCGTGTCAGGACGCCCCTGAGCGCGCTGAACAAGCAAACTACGAAGCAACCACAGCGCAACAAACCGAGCAAACCACAACGGCTGAGCAACGTGACTCCGACCAGAGCGCCCGTTTAAACGCCTGGTTTGACGAAAAGTTCGAAGCGCAATTGCAGCGGAGCCCTTTGCGAATGACCATGCTAGGTCGCAAAGATCGCTATGATGAAATTGATGACGTGAGCCTGCAGGCTCAACGCGAGCAATTTTCATGGTTAGAAAGCACCGTTGAAGAATTGGAACGTGAATTTGATTATCAACAGCTGGATCAGGACGCGCAGATTTCTTATGACATCTGGATGTTCCAGTACGAACTTGCCCGCGACGGCATGGATTTCCTTGAATCCGGCTATGTCTTTGACCAGATGCGTGGTGCCCACACCAGCTTGCCGCAGGTGTTGCTCGCCTACCACGAAGTAAGTGACGAGTCAGACATGCGGGCTTATATTTCACGGGTCGCCGCCATTGGCAATGCTATTGAAGAGCTGGTTTCACAGGGGCAGTCGCGTGCGGAAACCAATATACGCCCGCCTCGATTTGCCTACGAGTTTGTCATGCGCCAATCCGCAGCACTTATTGCTGGCGCGCCTTTCGAAGATACTGAACAGGACTCGCCGATTTATGCAGACGCCAAGGGGAAAATAGCCAGCCTGGTGGATGCCGGGGATATTGAGGAGAACACTGCAGACACACTGCACGCGGACCTGACCACGGCACTGCAAGACCATTTCGCACCCGCGTATCAAAGCCTTATCGAATGGCTTGAACGCGACATCGAGCATACCGAAGAAAATACAGTGGGTATTAGTCGCCATGAAAACGGCAGTGACTTTTACGAGTATATGCTACGGGTCTCCACCACCACCGATTTAACCGCGGACGACATTCACCAGATAGGCTTAGACGAAGTCGAGCGAATTACTGCAGAGATGAATGACATTCGCGAGCAAGTCGGGTTTGAAGGCGATCTGGACGCGTTCTTCGATTATATCCGCACCAACGAACGGTTCTTTTTCGACAACAATGATGAGGGTGCAGAAGCCTATCTAGCGCAATCTCGTGAGTACCTCGAAAATATTGAAAACCGCTTGCCAGATTTCTTTGGTCGCCTGCCACAAGCCGACCTTATTGTCCGTCGTGTTGAGCCTTACCGTGAACAGGACGGTGCGCCACAGCATTATTACCCTGGCTCGCCTGATGGCTCACGTCCCGGTGTTTACTATGCTCACTTGAGCGATATGAGCTCAATGGCGAAGAACGAGATGGAGGCCATTGCGTATCATGAAGGCAACCCAGGCCACCATATGCAGATATCTATCGCTCAGGAACTCGACGATGTACCGCAATTCCGCACCCAGGCGCGCTTTACTGTATATAGCGAAGGCTGGGCGCTTTATTCTGAGTTGCTGGCCAAAGAGATGGGGGGCTATGAGGACCCTTACTCTGATTTCGGCCGTTTGGTTACAGAGATTTGGCGAGCTATCCGCCTGGTTGTTGACACGGGGATGCATGCAAAAGGCTGGACCGAAGAAGAGGCCGTAGAATACTTTGCTGCGCATTCACCGATTCCTGCCGGTGCCATCCGCTCTGAAGTACAGCGCTACCTGGTCATGCCGGGCCAGGCCACGTCCTATAAAATTGGCATGCTGAAAATTCAGGAGCTACGTGCTGAAGCAGAAGAGGCCCTTGGCGATGACTTCGACATTCGTGGTTTCCATGACACCGTATTAGGTGGTGGTGCTATGCCCCTGCCAATTTTAGAACGTCAGGTTCGTAACTGGATCGCCAGTCAGCAATAACGGTTTTTTCCACAATAACGAAGATGCCACCCGACAAGGGTGGCATCTTTTTTTTGCCTTTCTATAGTTAGGGCTAGTGGCATCTGAGCAGCTTCGATGCCCATAGAATTTTAGCTAACCACGTGGAGGCAGTATGTTTGAACCAATCGGATTAGGTACTTTTCGCATTCAGGGCAAAAAAATGACCGAGGTGGTCAGCCAGGCTCTAGACATTGGCTATCGCCATATCGACACCGCAACCATGTACCGCAATGAAAAAGATATCGGCAAAGCACTCGCACAAAGCCGTTTACGTCAGGATCAGGTTTGGCTGACCAGTAAGGTGTGGCATACGGATCTCGAACATAAAAAACTCCTGGATAGCATCAAAAGCAGTTGCGAGAAGCTGCAGCGGGACTATCTGGATTTATCACTGATCCATTGGCCGGACCCGACCGGCGACATTCCACTGGAAGAGACCCTCGATGCATTAATGAAAGCAAAGCAGGAAGGGTTGATTAAGAATTTTGGGGTATCTAATTTCAACCGCGCGTTATTAAAACAGGCGGCTAAACATGTTGGCCGAGAGCAAATTCTTACCAACCAATTTGAAATGCATCCATTCTTGCAAAATAGAGCCATCGCGAATCTCTGTGACGAATATGGCATTCGGGTAACCGCCTATATGCCGCTTGCTGAAGGCAAGGTGATGGAAGAACCGTTACTCCAGGAAATTGCTGACGATCACGCCACAAACCCAGCTGCCATTGCCATCGCCTGGTTACTGCAGCACAAGCGTACCGCGATCCCATCCAGCACCAAGCCGGAACATCTGCGCACAAATTTTGATGCTCAACACCTCCACCTGAGCCCTCAGCAAATGCACCAGATAGACAGCCTTGACCGTCATCAGCGGATTGTTGACCCGGACTTCGCCCCGCAGTGGGACGATTGATTTACACTTCCTTAACGGAATTTTGAGTTGTACATTGCATGAACAGGTCGTGTCGGGCAAAATTGCGGACTATTTTAAAGTTCACCTTTAATTAACACCGTATATCAGGCGTTTGCCCGACACGTTAACTAAGGTCATGCAATATATATGACGTTACCTGTACTGATTTGTGATGATTCAGCAATGGCGCGCAAGCAAATGGCGCGCTCGTTGCCTGGTGATTGGGATGTGGACATTAGCTTCGCCGCAGATGGCGCCGAAGCCATCGATGCGATTCGTGCAGGCAAAGGCGATATCCTCTTCCTCGACCTCAATATGCCAAATATGGATGGCTACGAAGTCCTCGAAGCCATTCGGCAAGACGATCTACCCACCATGGTCATTGTGGTCTCCGGTGATGTGCAATCCCCTGCGTATGAGCGCGTCAAATCACTCGGTGCACTGGATTTCATCAAAAAACCGGCCAGTAGTGAAAAAATTGCCAGTATCCTCAAGCAATATGGAATTTTGGCCCATCCTCAGGCGCAAAATGATAGCGAGCTTCATCGCTTCGATAACATCCAGGTAGAGCTTCATGAGTTGCTCCAGGAGGTTATCAACGTCGCCATGGGCGAAGCCGGCTCGCGCCTTAGCGAAATGCTCAAGACCTTTGTTCAGCTGCCAGTACCGCGGGTTTTTAGTCTGCCATTCAACCAGTTGTCACAGCATATTGCGGCGCGCCGCTTTGACTCTTTAAGTGGCGTTACCGAAGGTTTTATTGGCAATCACATTACCGGTGAAGCTATTTTGCTGACCGATGAGCAGAGTTTTTCGCGCCTGTTCAACTTATTTAATTATGACCAGCGTTTGCGCAAAGTAAGTGACCTTGAAGTACTGATGGATTTGTCATCAGTGATCACTGGCGCCTGCCTACAGAACATGGCTACCCAGCTGGACCTGCAGTTGAGTTTCACCCATCCGGTGATGCTGGGGCGTAAACAAAAGGTAGCAGAATTACTTCGCGGCAACGCTGGCGCGCAGATGGTCACTGCAGTTGAGGTGAATTACGCGATACCGGAACATGGTGTTGAGTGTGACTTATTAATTGTCTTCACCGAATCATCCACCGCGGAACTCCAGGCTCGCACAGGCTGCATGTAGGGGACATCAATCATGGTAGATAGTATTAAACACAATGATAGTTTGCACTGGATGATGCAAATGCTGCAGACCATCGAAGTTGGTCTGGTGGTCCTGAACCGCCAGGGACAGGTTCAACTATGGAACAGTTTTATGGAGAACCATAGTGGGGTCAGGGTGTCCACCGCTCGTGAGCGTAATCTGTTTGAGCTTTTTCCCGAACTCCCTCGCGACTGGATGGAACGCAAAATTAACGCAGTGTTTAAGCTAAAGAGCCGCGCCTACTCGACCTGGGAGCAACGCCCGCACTTATTCCGTTTTCAAAGCGCGCGCCCCCTGACCAGTCAGGCGCCGCTGATGTTTCAGAACCTGACGCTAACGCCCTTGCTGGGTTCCGATGGTGAGGTCTCGCACGTCTGTATGCTCATTTATGATGTCACCGATATCGCGATCAATAAACTTGGTTTGGAAAGCGCGAATGACGCGTTGGAAACATTATCTCAAACAGACCGCTTAAGTGGTTTATTTAACCGTGGACACTGGGAAGAATGCCTGGTCGACGAGTTCCATCGACTGACGAGATATCGAGGCACTGGGTCATTAATTTTATTCGACATTGACCATTTTAAGCCAGTGAACGATAACTATGGGCACCACGTCGGTGACCAGGTGATCAAAGATATAGGTTCTATTATTGGCGGCTCATTGCGGGATACCGATAAAGCCGGTCGATATGGCGGGGAGGAATTCGCTATCCTGTTGCCAGAAACAGATGCACCGGCAGCCTTGCTGCTTGCTGAGCGTTTACGCAAACAAATTGAGTCGCATACCTTCAAAGTTGAGGGCATTGCAATCAATGTAACGGTCAGCCTGGGTATCGCTGAATTTGAAGCCCGCTTTAGTAATCACGTTCAGTGGATTGAGGCTGCGGACAAAGCGCTCTATAGCAGTAAGCACTGTGGTCGAAACCGCACTAGCCTGAGTTCAAAGACCTAAGCCTCGCCTCACTGCGACCCCCACCTGTTGTCAGCACCAGGTGTTCATCATTGCATACACTTTGCAGTGCAAATCGCCAGACTGAACATTCAGCCTGGATGCAACTTGGTGTATGGTAAAATCATTTTTTGTGACCCTAAGGAAAGACTGATGGCAGCATTCGGCACCCAGTTCATGCCAGAAATGGCGTTGGCGACGTTCAAAGACAATACCTGGAGCGCAGCCAAAAAAGTCAGTAGTGACAGTATTCAGCTGCACCCAGGCGCCCATGTTCTCCATTACGCAAGCACTTGCTTTGAAGGCCTTAAGGCATTTAAGCACGACGATGGCTCAGTCTATGTATTTCGCATGGACAGAAACATCGCTCGTATGCAACAAAGTACCGAACTTCTTCATTTACCACCCTTCCCTGCTGAACTGCTTGAAGACATGATTCTAAGCAGCCTCGCGGACGTGGTTGATGAGATTCCGGCGCCTCCCAGCTCTATGTATATCAGGCCCACTCATATCGGTACGGAAGCGGCTATCGGTAAAGCCGCTTCCCCATCACAAAGCTCGATGCTGTACGTACTGCTCTCGCAAGTGGGAGCTTACTTTAGTGGTGGTGATACCGCGCTGCGTTTACTCGTTGAAGAGGACACAATGCGCTGTGCTGCACACATGGGCATGGTCAAAAGTGGTGGTAACTATGCCAGTGCTATGGGGCCTATTCTGCGTGCTCGCGAGACTTATCGGGCCGATCAGGTCCTATTTTGCCCACAAGGCGATGTTCAGGAAACCGGCGCCGCCAACTTTATTCTCATTGACGGCAACGAGGTGATTACAAAGTCGCTGGACTCGTCGTTTCTTCATGGGGTGACCCGGGATTCGATTCTCACGATTGCCCGCGATCAAGGGATGGACGTACAGGAGCGGTCGCTGAGTGTGAAAGAGCTCCTTGAACGTGCAGCCAAACCCGGCTGTGAAGCCGCATTATCCGGAACCGCCGCAGTGTTGGCACCAGTGGGTACGTTAATTCACCATGGCGAAGAGCATACCATTGGCAGTGGCGAGCCCGGGACAACGACATTGAAGTTGCGCCAGGCGTTAAACGAAATTCAATGGGGCCAACGCGAAGATACCCATAATTGGTTACGAAAAGTCAGCAGATAACAATTTAGACGGTTAAAAACACTGTTTTGCCTGTGCGTATTAAGGTTAAACAGTGTTTTTTGTAAGTATTAAGTAAAGAAAAAGCGCTGTATTAGCACGATTTTCGCACCAACATGAAGCGCTCACCAGGTCCGCATATGGACAATTCCCGCTCAATATAAGTGCCTGCAAGCGCACTAATTTCTACCTGTTTTAGCATCCCCGAACCGGGCTTTGTCAGTGCTGGATTTGCCCGTTAAAAACCTTTCTATAAATTAGTAAACCCTTATTATCTGCCCCTTGCAGGCTGCTCTCCTTTGACTAGCTTTGAAGTGAACATTTTCACAGGAGGAGCAAGATATGTTAAAGGCATTTACTACTACATCTCTAGCCGCCCTGGTTGCAGCAACATTTTCAGCCGGTGCTCTAGCACAGACGCAAAATCAGCAACAGCAGACTCAGAACTACCAGCAGGAACGTGAGTATGACAGCGAGCGTAAGTCATACGAAAAAGGTGGTGACTACAGCGACAAGAAAATCGTTGAGGTTTTGGGTGAGAAAGATCGTTTCTCAATGTTCCATGAGGCTTTAGAACACGCTGATATGAAGGATAAGCTCAACGGTGATGATTCCTACACCGTCTTTGCACCGACCGACGAAGCGTTCGAGCGTCTTCCAGAAGGAACCTGGGACGAGTGGATGGAAGATGGTAACAGAGACCAGCTGCGCGAGGTACTGAGCTACCATATCGTTGAAGAACGTATCAGTACAGACGACATCGGTGAGAGCCGTGAAAGTAAGGATACGATGAATGATGGTGAGCTACGCATCTCGCAAAGTTTTGGTTCCATCATGGTGAACACAGCAAGTGTCAGTTATGCAGATATCGAAGCTGAAAACGGCTATATCCATGGCATTGATACTGTGTTGCTAGATAGCCAACAGGGTGCTGGGTATTCTGCCACAGAGTAACCCCCTGCTTTTCGCCACATGATGAAATGACATGCATCATTTCAGGCAGATAAGGCGAATTACCTACCCCCATAAAGTAGCAACCCCTTTGGTTGCTACTTTTTTATGTCCATGCTCATCTTAACGAGTTATACACACCTGTTAACGCCTCCCTGGTTAGCTTAACCAAGGTAAAGGTTGTTTTAACCTCCTTGTAAGTCAACTTCATTGCACTAATGTTTATTGTACGACTGCAATTCTTGAGGAGTTTTTCATGCAAACCACATCGACATCCAATTCGACACGCAAATCAGCGTTGATTGCGATCGCTATTAGCTTTGCTCTCGGTACCTCTGGGTATGCTCTGGCTCAAGAATATGAAATGCCTGAACCACCAGAAGAAGAACAGCAAGAGCAAGAGGAACGCGAGGTATCACGGGAAGAACTGCTTGAACAACAGGCACGTGAAGCCTTAGACGAAAACAGACCGACCGATTACTCTAACCATTCACTGGACGAGATGCTCAGTAGTGAGGCATATTTTGGCCGCTTCCATCAAGCCCTCGAGCAAACCGGCATTCTCGACGACTTAGACCCAGAGCAAGAATACACCGTTTTTGCCCCCTTCGACGAAGCACTGAATCGCTTACCTGAAGGCGTATGGGACAACTGGATCGAGGGCAATGACAGCGACGAATTTCACGATTTCATTGCCTATCACATCGTTGAGGGCGCCTATGCCGCTAGCGATTTAGATGAAAATGCTCAGCGAATCACTACTTTGAATGGCGAAGACCTTGAGCTGCGTTCAGCATACGGCGCTATCATGGTGGACCATGTCAGTGTGAATATGCCTGATATTCAAACCAACCAAGGTTACGTGCATGGCATCGATTCGGTATTGGGCGATGCTGCCCAGTTCTACTCTCAACCTGACGATAATAACGGGTAATGATCTTTGTTGGGCTGGCATGGTTAACGCCAGCCCAGCGTCATCTGCACCCCCTCTTCTTGCTGCAGCCATTCCCACGGTTCTTGCATAAGTACTTTCAAACTGAGTACGCGGCGCTCATGACCTTACGCAAAGCCCTGCCCATTGCTCGCAGCGTGGATGATTTTCACTCAGGTTTATTGATGCTAAGTAATAAATGGCCCTTGATATTCGTTATAATTAGGAAAAAAAAGAGGGTAGCCATATGCACGAACATTCGAACGTAGCAGCGCAGCATGCGATGTATCCAGAAGACAAACTGAATCAAATTATTGCAGTTGCGCCTGGCGTTGTTTTTCAATTTCAGGTAGACGCTAAGGGTGAGCTTAGCTTCCCGTACGCCAGTCCCCGATTGTTTGAAGGAAACGGCAATAATTCGGTCTCAGCGAAGAATGCAAAAGACGTGCTGAAATTAATTCATCCAGACGATCTGGACCGAGTGGCAGACTCTATCGAAGTATCAAGGCATAAAGCCCTGCCCTGGCAATGTGACTTCAGAGTCCACCATGAAAACCAGTTAAAGTGGGTTCGAGGGAGAGCGAATCAGGCGCGAGGCAGTCAAGGTACCATCTTATGGAATGGTATGATTTTAGACATTACTGACCTTAAAGCGGCGCAACTGAAACTGGAGGAGTCTGAGCGACAACTGCGCCAAGCGCAGCAGCTTGCATCTATTGGCCATTGGTACGCGAAAATTGAAGCTGATGAGGTGTATTGGTCTGACATTGTTTTCAAAATTTTCGGCCTTGCCCAAGAGCACTCCTATCCGTCAGTAGAGCTATTCAGGCGCCATGTTCACCCGGAAGACCTTCCTCAGCTGCTTGAACATGAAGAGCGGGCAAAAGACTCGGGTACCCTGGACTTCGAGCACCGAATCATCAGACCGAACGGCACAATTGGCTGGGTCCATCTCATCGGCCGGCTTAATCATCTGAATGGAACATTTCATGGCACCATTCAGGACATCACTGAGCGCAAGCACGCCGAACGCGAATTAAGAGAGCATGCGACGACTGACCCACTGACCAAACTCTACAACCGCAGGTTTTTTCTCGAACGTTCAGAAGGCACGATCAAGCTATGCCAACGGCTTGAAAAACCCGTCACAGTCGTGATGTTTGATCTCGACCGTTTCAAGGTCGTTAACGACACCTACGGCCACGCAACGGGGGATAATGTACTGAAAAGAATCGCCAGTACAGTAAAGTCGATGCTCCGTGCCGAGGACGTGCTAGGTCGTATTGGTGGAGAAGAGTTTGCGATGACGTTGCCCGACACCAGGTTACTACAAGGGGTCCAGGTAGCTGAAAAGCTCAGGCAGAAGATCGAACAGCTAGAGTTTGACGCACCTGGCAAGCAGGATGTATTTAAACTAACCTGTAGTTTCGGTGTTACCCAGCGAGAGAACCCGCAGCAAAGCCTCGATACGCTCCTTGCGCTTGCCGATGAAGCCTTGTATACCGCAAAAAATAACGGTCGAAATCGAGTGGAGACTAAGTTACAAACCAAAGCGTTGCGCTGAAGACCGTCGGAGAAGAAGCTAAACATTCGTTTCAGCTTCTTCTCCGACACCTAATCCACTAGTCGAACTTCTCATTCTCACCAAGATTAGGTGTGTCGTCCTTCATATTTGCTCTGGCAATTTCAAACAACTGAAACAGCTTGTTCTCGTCGGCCAACCAATGTTCGCCAAATTCAATTTTTATCTCCAGCAAGGCGACGTCAGGATCGTCTTTGCCTTCAGGAAACCATGCACCAACAAATGAATTCCAGTATTTTTCAATCAGCTCACGATTATCAGTGAGCCTACCCTTACCAGTCATAGACACGTAAACGCCATGCTTGGGATCAGCAAAGCTGATACTGACGTCATTGTCTTGTTGGGTTTCAGATATTTTCTCAGCACTTCGTCGGGTGAAAAACCACAGTGTGCCATCGTATTCATCCTGCACTAAGTGCATCGGCCGTGATCGAGGCGTGTCACCGTCCAGTGTCACCAACATGCCTACCTTAATGTCCTTAATCAGTTTCCAAATTTTCTGCTTATGCTCAGGGCTGGACATAGTCGCGGCTCTCCTCAGGGGGTTATCGTAACTCAACTAGATGTATTTACGTTCCTTCAGCCTTTAGCCTAGCAATAGCCAGCGAGTGGTCAAGGTAGCAAGCAAAGCTTTGCAAACGAACAAAACGCGCGCATAAGTTCTTTTGATTAGGATCATACTTTAAGCGTTGCCGCCAAAACCTTCGATTCTTTGCTATGTTTATCACTGTAAAATAAAGTACTGATCTTTAGAGGGTACTGCATGTTATAGAATAACGAGAGTATGCGTCTGTCGACGTTACGCCAACTCAATTTGCTCGATACCCCGCCTAGTGAGAGTTTTGATCGTATCACCCGCATGGCAATCAAGTTGTTTGATCTACCCATTGCTGCCGTATCGCTCACCGACCACGACCGCCAATGGTTTAAATCGCGGGTTGGTGTAGACCACTGGGAGATACCGCGCTTTAAAGCCTGTTGTGGTGAAGTGGCGGACACGTCCGACTTTTTAGTCGTGCCAGATCTTCTTCAGTCAGCCACCTACCAGAATAGTGTACTGGCCGAGTCAGGCGTGCGCTTTTATGCAGGAGCCCCTCTCACCACCCGCGACGGTTATACCTTAGGTTCAATGTGTGTGTTAGGGCATGAGCCACGCCAAATCACCGATGACGAGCGTGCTCTATTGCGTGACATGGCCGCAATGGTAATGGATCAAATAGAACTACAACATGCCTTTGGCCGGCTTGACCCTGTCACCGGACTGCCGAACCGGAATCAGTTTAGTGAAGACATTGAGGACATGCGCAGAGACCAGCGTGAGGGTCAGTGGTATGCTTTCCATGTTGATCTGTTTGATGAAAATCAAATCCGCTCACTACAACGGGTTATTGGACTGCCAAGCTTCGACACGATGGCGCATGAAGTGGCGGACTATCTAAAGCAGCAATTACAGTATCCCGAGCGCCTTTATTATATTGGCGGCTGTCAGTATCTATATCTGGTCACTGGTAGCGAAGCTGATATTTATAACACCGGCCGTTCACTCTGGCAGCTGGTCAATGAATTGGTGCTAAACGAATCGACACCTGTTTTGCATACCCCCGTTGTGGGCATCGCCCCGTTTGAGCTAAGTGACGCAGTGGGCGCTGATATCATCCGCACCGCCCATAGCGCCAGCGAAGATGCGCGCCAGGCTGGTCAAGACGTTGTGCTTTATTCCCAAAAGCTGGATGCCGAGCACCGTCGTCGCTTTAGTATTTTGCATGATTTTCGCCATGCCCTGGAAAGTCAGGAACAGTTATACCTGCACTTTCAGCCTCGCTTGAATCTCAGTACCAATAAATGCCATTCAGTAGAAGCGCTGCTCCGTTGGCAGCACCCGCAGCTGGGCGCTATCTCACCCGCTGAGTTTATCCCTCTGGTTGAAAGTACATCGCTTGTGCGTAGGTTAACCGACTGGGTGTTACACCGCTGTATTGACCAGATCAAGTATTGGCATCGCCAGGGCTGTCCACTCCAGGTCGCGATGAATATCTCTGGTAATAACCTTAATGAACCGGGCTTTGCGAAACGTATTCTGCTCGCGTTACAGGCGGCCGATGTTGACACCCGTTGGCTCGAACTTGAACTTACCGAGAGTGCTATCGTCAGCCATAGTAAACTTGCTATGCAGCAGTTAAATACGCTTCGCGATGCAGGTGTCTCGATTGCCATTGATGACTTCGGAACCGGCTACAACACGCTAACCTATTTACACGACTTGCCAGCTCACGTGGTAAAAATTGATCGCGCCTTTGTGCGTGATTTAGACCGTGGTACACGCAATCAGGCCATCGTCAGCGCTATGGTAAGCATGGCCCAGCAACTTGGTTATCGGGTTGTGGCGGAAGGGGTCGAGAACGAACCAAGTTGCGCGTATCTGCGTGATATAGGCTGTGACGAAATTCAGGGCTTTTGGTATAGCAAACCTGTGCCAGCGGATGAGTGCTGTGCGCTTGCACGCCGTTACCAACCGGGTAGCACCCTGGTTACCTGAGAAGCTTAAACCCTGTAGACATTGACTACAGGGTCCAGGTCGGTTGTTAAACGCTAGGCTTACTGTCCAAAAAAGCACTCAGTGAACCGCTAGAGATGGGTCGATTGGGGCCATGTTGCTGGAAAACAATAGCGCATAAAAATCCAGATGGCATGGCAGCTGACGCGTCGCCCTGCTATATCTGTTATTTGAGCGCCCTGAAGCCGCCATAAATACGGCTCATGGCAGTGATGATACAGAGCCCGGCGAAGATATATGCCAATACATCAAACCACGCCGGAAACAGGCAGAACAGCACCATGAAAGCGATGGTCTCACCGCCCTCGGTGATACCGCCCATATAGTGCAGGGACTTGCTCGGGTAATCGGGGTTTTGTATGCCTCGTTTCTGCGCCAGCGTGGCGAAGGCCAGAAAGCTGCCACCGGTGCCCATGAAGGAGAGCATCAACAAACCACCAGGCAAAGCATTTTGCTCAGGTGCGGCGAGGATAAATGCGAACACAAAGGCACTGTAAAAAATAAAATCGAGCACGATATCCAGATACGCGCCCGCGTCGGTAGGCTGGCGTAAGCGGGCGAGCTCGCCATCGATACCGTCTGCTAAGCGATTAGCAAGCAGTAAAGCCAGCCCAGCCAGGTAGTATTCGAAAGCCACAGCGACCACAGCCCCGATACCCAGCACAAAACCGGCCAGAGTAACCTGGTTTGCGCTAAACCCGGCACGGTTGGCGATGCGCGCCAGCGCCCGTAACGGGGTTTTCAGGATCGGTAGAATACGGGCATCAAACATGCTTATAACCTTATAATGTCGCCACCTGGCGGGGCGTCAGCAGCGTCATGAGTGACCAAAATGGTCGCGATATTGCGCGCCTTTAGATGAGTGAAGGTCCAGTTCCGCACTGTTTCACGGGTGGTCATATCCAGCGCAGAAAAAGGTTCGTCAAGCAGCATCGCTTGCGGCTCATTGATGAGTGCGCGCGCCAGGGACACTCGCGCGGCCTGCCCGCCACTCAATGAATTTGGCATACGCATGGATAAGTCGTCCAGCTGTAGCGCCCGCAGAAAGCTCAACGCATGCTGCTGCCTGGCAGAGCGTTTCATTGTATTGTCCCTAGGCAGCGCAAATAGCAGGTTTTCCAGCACCGACATATGCGGGAATAACCAGGGGTCCTGAAAACGCAAACCAATATGCCGGTGCTCTGCCGCCAGGCCGTTGACCAGAGTGTCATTCAGAATAACCTCGCCCTCGCACTCAAAACCACTGAGCGGCGCACCCACAATCCAGTTTAATAACGTTGATTTACCGCTGCCACTTGGCCCCATTAACGTCAGCACCTCGCCCGCGGCGATCTCTACCAATGGGAGGTCAATGAGTAGCTGTCCCTGGCGGGAAATTCTGACCTGATGTAACGCTAGCACCTCACTGTCTCCTTCTTGAGTATTCGGTTTACCACAACCGCGAACACAAACACCAACGCTGGCAACGAGACCTGCCCAAGCGCATATAGCGCCGCTAGGCTGCGCTCGAAGCCACTGCCATAGGCCGTGGCTTCCATGGTGATCGTCACCACTCGGCCAGCACCGAGCAAAACGGTGGGGACATACTGCAAAATACTCACCGAAAAGGCCACCGCCCAGGCGAAGATAAGCGGGCCGGCAAGCATGCGCAGCTTGATGCTGACAAAAGCTTGCAATGGCGACTTCTGCACACTCGCCGCCACCAGCAGCCAGCGTGAGTCAAAAGCCAGGTAATCTCTGTTCAACATCAAATACGCGTAAGCAAAGCAGAACATGGTGTGCGACCAGGCCACCCATAACCAGCCGACCGGCAGGTTAAAATAGCTGATACCAAGTTGCCAGCCGATGACCATGGGTAATTGTGGCAGTAATATGGGTAATAAGGGTAACCACACTGGCAGGTAGCGGCCCACGCGAACCTGTAACTCTAACACTAAGACGCTCAGCACTAACCCCACACTGGCGCTTACCAACGCCAGCCCCAATGACGCCTGTATGGCATCGAGCACATAGTCGCCTTCCCAGCGCCAATGCGCCAGCGTCAATTGCTGAGGTCGCCAGGCATCACCGGGCCAGCTTTGCGCCACTGACCACAACAGCATACTGAGTAACGCAAATAAAGTGAGTACCGCCGTAGTCACTGTTAACGTGCTAGCCAGAGCTTGACCGGCCTGCTGCAACCGTTTGCGCGCTTTACCTGGTAACCCTGGCCCTTGGCTCGCAAGGCGCCTGGCCCACCACACTAACGCACGTTCATGGGCGATCACGAGCAGCACCGCTGCCAATGTCAGCATTAACAGCAACCACTGCGCCAATATGGCAAACGCCTGGCTTTGCCCGGCAAACTGTTGCTGCCAGTTAAATGCTCGCAGCGCCAGCGGCGCTGGCAGGTTCGGCCCCACCACACTGACCACATCAACCACCGCCAGCGCATAGACCGCAACTGCAATCAATGGCAAACGCAAGCGAGGTAATGCGGCAGGCAACACCACACGAGTAAAAGTTTGCCAGCGTGAATACCCGAGCGACGCTCCGCTTAGATACCATGCTCTAGTGGGCAGCTGCTGCATCACCACGGCAGCCATGAGCAGCAGGAACGGCAGCTCTTTAAAAAACAGTACAAGTAAGGTGAGGGTCAGGCTTTTATCCGCAATGGGCAGATTCACCATGGGTAACAAACGCGACAACCAGCCATCACTGACCAGTATAAAACTCATTCCTACCGCAAACGCCACATGTGGCATCGCTAATAACGGCGCTATCCAGGTTGGGGGCCGTCGCCCGGCGACAAAGAAGATCGCAACATACAGTGCTGCCATAGTAGGAAGCAGCGCTAAGAGTAACGTGATACCGATGGAATGCAACAGGCTTGGGCGCTGGGCGAATTCCACCAGCGCGGACAATGGCAGCGAAAAAAGCTCAATCGATAAATACAGCGGCGCAATCAGTAGCGGAATACCAAGAATGGCGGCAGCAGGAATCGCTGCCAGCCACCAGCCTGCTCTATTCATAGCGCTCCCGCCATGCCGCCTCAATCACTTCATTCCAGCTGACATGAGGTTCACTCGCCGACTCGAATCGAAGCTCTGGTGCGGTCTGCAAATGCTCAGCTTTAAGCACCGCAGGGTCGCCCCAGTATTCAGGGTCGGCCTTGCGCTGCTGAGCCTTAGGCGAAAGGAAAAAATTCATCGTAACCAACGCAGCGGAGGGGGCTGAGGCATGTCGCGGAATGGCCAGATAATGGCTGTTAGTAATCGCCTGAGGGCCTAGCGACACCGCCTCACTGCTTTGCGCTAAACTACCCCGCGCCTTTGCCGAAACAAGTTCGCCGGGGTTAAAGCTCATCGCCATCAGTAAGCGCCCATCGGCGAACAACCGCTGCTGCTCTGCCGCACTACCAACAAAGGCCCGCCCATCGCGCCACAGTAATGGATGTAACTGATCAAGGTAGGCGAAAAGCTGCGTGAGCAGTGCTTCACCGGTGGCTACCTGATAAGGCTCGGCAAGGCGTGGGTCATTGTCACTCAGTGCAATTAATAACTGTTTAAGAAAGGTGGTGCCATGAAAGTCAGGTGGCAACGGATAGCTTAGTGTACCCGGGTTCCCCTGCGCGAAATCCAGCAAGGCAGCGGGGCTCAGATACCCATCAGGTTCCAGCTCTGGGGCCGATTCCCGATTGTACATCAGATAAAACTGGCCCATGCCCCATGGCAACTCGTAGTCATCGGTAGGGATACCGAAATCAACGGTGTACGGCAATTGCGAATCTAGCAAATGACTGTTTGGTACCTGCGTGGAGAGATCCCCCAGCAGAACATCAGCCTCTTTTAACGCATGGAAATTTTTACCATTCACCCACAGTAAGTCCACTGCACTGGCAGAGGCGTCACTGCGCGATTCCGCCAGTAAACGGGTCACCGCTTCGCTGATATCCGCCACGCGTACATGGCGCAAACGAATATCATAGTGCTCACGCAACTCGCCAGCCGCCCAGCGCAGGTAGCGATTGGCTTCCGCAGAGCCACCCCAGGCATGAAAATACACCGTTTGCCCACGCGCGGCGTCAAGGTGCGCTTGCCACTCGTCTTCGGGCTGGGCGTTCACCTGAGCGTTCACCTGAAAAGTGACCTGTGACATGAGTAACAGCAGACCTAACCATAGAAAACTGACTTTTTTCAACCTTACCCCCGGCGTCGACGATGAAAACGCTCTACCCATTTTAGCAGTGCGTCTGGCTTGTGCGCGCGGCGCCATTCACCAGCGACAAATTTATTGGCTTCATTCATGGTCGGATAAATATGGATGGTACCCAGGATTTTATTTAACCCAAGCTTATGTTTCATTGCCAATACAAATTCAGCAATCAAGTCCGCGGCTCTTGGGCCGACAATGGTGACCCCAAGAATACGGTCTTTGCCCGGCACCGTTAACACTTTGACAAAGCCATAGGCGTTGTTGTCAGCAATCGCCCGATCCAAATCATCAAGTTCATAGCGGGTAACTTCGTACTCAATGTCCTGAGCCTGCGCCGCCTGCTCATTCAAACCCACGGTCGCCACCTCCGGGTCGGTAAAAGTGGCCCATGGAATCACTCGATAATCTGCTTTAAAGCGTTTAAAGGGAGCAAACAACGCATTCACACTGGCATACCAGGCCTGATGCGAGGCCGTATGGGTAAATTGATATGGCCCGGTGACATCCCCTGCCGCATAAATCGTGGGTATTTTGGTCTGCATAAATTCGTCACTGGGTAGCACGCTGTCACCCTCAATCCCCAGTGCCTCAAGGCCAAAGCCTGTGAAGTTTGCCTGCCGCCCTACCGCAACCAATACCTGGTCAAATGCAACAGTCTCGTGGCCGACGACTGCATCATTCTCGTCGAGTTTCTCGACCTCCACCTCATAGTGTTCACCCTGAGCGGCAAAGCGCACGGCGCGTTGGCGCAGACGCACCTCAATGCCATCCGCGCGAAAGCGCTCAAGTACCGCGGCGCTTGCGTCTTCGTCTTCTTTACTCAGCAAGCGAGGCCCCATCTCAAGCTGTGTGACCTTGCTGCCAATGCCACTGAAGGCCTGTGCCAGCTCGCAACCAATCGGACCTCCACCGAGCACCAACAAACGCTTGGGTAAAGCCTCTAACTGCCACAAGTTGTCGCTGGTGAGATACGGCAGCTCTCGTAACCCTTCAATGGGCGGTACCAAGGGTTTGCCGCCGGTGGCCACAATGATTGCTCTGGTCGTCAGGGTCTGGGTAGCGCCTTGCTCGTCTTCAATTTCAACCTGCCAGGGCGAAATGACCTTCGCGCGCCCCTTGACCACGTTCACCCCAAGACTCTCGTAGCGCTCGATTGAATCATGCGGCTCAATGGTTTTAATCACCTCTTGCACATGGGCCATCAGGGCGGGGAAATCGACTTCGGTAGGCTCTGCTGGCAAGCCCATGCCAGCCTGTCGCCGCTGTCTTGCCTGGCGTGCGACATTAATCAATGCTTTGGATGGAACACAGCCGGTATTCAGGCAATCACCACCCATTTTGTCAGCCTCAACCAGCGTGACTTTGGCTTTTACCGTGGCCGCAATATATGCCGAGACAAGCCCTGCCGAACCACCACCTATCACAACCAGGTTACGATCAAAGTGCTTGGGTTTCTGCCACTTCGCAAGGGCTTTACGTCGCTTGATGACCGTTAATACCTGTTTAGCGATTAATGGAAAAATACCAAGCAGCGTAAAGGACAGAATTAAGCGACCGGAAAAGACATCACCGGTGCTCTCAATGCTAGCCAGTTGCGTCCCGGCGTTCACATAGACTGCAGTCCCTGCGAGCATGCCCACCTGGCTGACCCAGAAAAAAGTCCAGGTTTTGATTTGCGTCAGGCCCATCACTAGGTTGATCAGAAAGAACGGAAATACCGGCACCAGGCGCAGGCTCAATAAGTAAAACGCACCATCTTCACGAAAGCGTTTATTGACTTGTTCAAGTCGTTTATTAAAACGTGCTTCAACCCAGTCTCTCAGCACAAAACGCGCCATCAGAAACGCCAGCGTCGCCCCTATGGTGGCAGCAAAGGACACCAATAGCAGGCCCCAGGCAAACCCAAAAATCGCCCCCATCGCCAGGGTCATCACCGCGGCGCCAGGCAGTGACAGTGCCGTCACCAGCACGTACAGCGCAAACCCTATCAGCGCAGTCTGCAAGAAATAAGTATCGCGAAACTCAGCCAATTGCTGCTGGCGTTGCTCAAGCTCTGCCAGTGACAGGTACTGCTGCAGATCAAGCATAAAAAATGCCGCGATCGCGCCGACAACCAGCGCCACCAAGGCTATTTTAATCCATCTCATGTTGCGTCCTTAAAAGTTATGGCGAACAGACACCCGCCATTGCCGTGGAGGGCTTGGCATGACCAGCTCTGCACCAAAGTAACCGCCTTCAAATACCGGCGACCAATTGCGTTCGTTTGTCGCATTGAGCACGTCCAGGCGCACTTCAGTTTGATCGTTCAACATGAGCCTGGCATGAGTATTCAGCAAAAACTGATCGCGGATCATCACCGTTGCCAGGTAATCAAGTGGGTAATGCTCGGTATAGAGGGTATCAGCCCCCATGCTGATGCGCTCAGTTATCTGATATCGAGCACTCAGGTTAGCGCTGATGCGGGGTAACCCCTGAACCCGGCTGGTAGAATTAGGAAACGCGGTAAAGTTGGGTGACCCCACCCCGGTCCCTGCAATAATGTCCGGCCGCGAATCGTCAAAAGCATCGATGACCTGACGGGTGCCCTGGGTGGCGGTAGAATTGTCATAACGCGCATCCAGATAATTGGCACCGACATTTACCCGCCAACGCTCTGCAGTGAAATACAACTGACCTTCCACCCCTCGGGTGTGAATGCCGGTATTACTGCCATCCAGGTTGCGCAGGCTGCGTGTCTGATCAAACAGCGCCGCATCTGCATACCAGCGACTGTCCGCTGGGGCCCATTTAGCGCCCACTTCGTAGAGCGTGTTTTCGGTCGCAAAATTTTGCCGGCTGATACGGTTGTCCGCACCCAACACGTTACCGCCGCCCATACTGTTTGAAGTTGACTCAGCATAAGCCGCCGTGGCGTAGAGTGACCAGTCTGGCGTGGCTCGGTATAACAGGCTGAGCTCACCGGCCTTGAGAAACTCATTGATTGAATCTTCTGCGGCGGTAACACCTTCAGGTGGCAGCGGGTCACGGGCTTCAACGTCATACCAATCGCCGCGCGCACCAGCGGTGAGTAGCCATTGCTCGTTGAGATCATACTCGTACTGCACAAAAAGGCCTGTCTGCCAGCTCACCGAATCCGTGGTGTCTGAAAGATTAAAGTCACCTGTGCCGTCACCGTTGATATCGTACTGCCCGCCTGGGGACACATACAGCCCAGGGCGCAGCTCGACCAAACGCTGACGCTGCGCGTCGGTTAGCGGGATTCGTCGGTTTTCGATAGGCCCGGTGAGATCAGAGGGGTTGTCAGCCTCTGTGGTGAACTGACTATAACCGAGTACGCTGTTGTAACGCAGGCTGCCGCCGCCTATCAGGCGTTGCTGGGAATTTACATCATAAAGTAGTTCAAGTCGGTTTTCCGCGGTGCGCGCGCTGTCGATAATTTCGACAAAGCTGTTCTGCGCAATGTTGTCGCGGCTCATTGACTCAATGTAGCTGCGATTCACCAGGCGTAGATTGTCACGTAACGGCTGCTCGTAGGTAGCATGCCAAATCAGGGTTTCAGCGGTACTGATATTGTCAGGGTCGGTTTGTACCTGACTACGTGGCATACGTACTTCACCAGTCGGGCTGATGACGGCACCCGCCCCCGGAACCGTCGAACCATTGCTCTGCCGCCCCTGCCCGGTAATGTAAAGACCATGGTCAATCAGGTTCTGGGTAGGCCGGTTAAGACCCGCGTTATCGGTAAAATCAACATCGAAATATTCCAGGCTGGTATTAAATTCAGCACCATTTTGTAACAGCCAGCGCCCGGCAATATAGAGGTTGTGGCTCTCGTAACGGCTAAAGTCATAAAAGCTGCCTTCGTTACGACGCTGATAACTTAGCCGCACGCCCGAACGCCCTGCCTCAATCGGTGTACTCACATCAACCTGCGCCCGGTATTCGTCCCAGCGGCCTGCGGACAGGTTTACGCTGCCACGATGCTGCAGCAGGTCAGGGCGTTTACTTTGTACATTGATAAAACCACCCGTACGCTGAGTTGTGCCGAGCATCACCGGGGGCATCCCCTTAGCCACATCCAGCTGTTCCACGCTGTTAAATGACAGCGGGATACCGAACCCATTATTACCGCCCTGACGACGCAGTCCATTACTGAACACTTCGCCCAGTTGACCGCGAATGGTGGGTAATGAGGCTGAGTTGAAACCACTGGCACCAAAGGTATTCGGCACGACACTATTGAGGTCATTTAAATCCGTTAACGCAGCATCCTGAATCACGAATTCGCTCAGCGGGGTAATGCTGCGTGCGACATCGGTTATCGGCTTATCGTCACCGAACAGCCCTCTTGTTTGCGCACCTCGAGGGGTCAGTAAGGACGCATCGTCACTGCCAATAATGGTGATGATTTCTACGGTGTTATCTTCATCAGGGTCGGTTTGCTCTGCATGTGCAGCAGCCAATGGAAACAGAAGAGTCGCAGCGAAAGGGATGAGCAGCTGGTGTTTATTTGTCATATTTAACTTTTGTCTACAGATAGATAGCTTAAGTCTATTCGGTTCAAGACAAAAAAGATCAATTAAAACGCCTAAAGCATCAACTAATTCAGCTTAATTGGCATGAAGTGTCGGGTTATGCTCGCGTTATCAGCAAAAACCTCGTATTCCTTACCCCATTAACAGCTTGTGGAGGACAGTATGAACAAGTTTTACTTGGCGTCAATGTTGCCAATCTTAGCCGTTATGAGCCATACCCAGGCCAGTGTCGACTGGCAAGCTGAAGAGGTTATTAAATGGGACCCTCACTCTTTTGAAGGACATACCGAATACAGGCTTATCGAAGAGCAGGCCGATGAACAGGCGCATATTGTCGCCTGGTGTCAGGATGGGCAGGCGTCTGGCTTATTTTACCGTGGCGATATTGATCTTCGCGAAACACCAATGATCAGTTGGCAATGGCAAGTCAGCGAATTCCCCCAGGTCAGCGACGAGCAACACAAAGACAGTGACGACTTTGCTGCGCGCATTTACGTCGTGCGTGAACACTCAGTGCTGCGTTGGCGAACCCGCGCTCTGAACTATGTGTGGAGTCAGCACACCGAGGTTGGCGAGGACTGGCCAAACCCCTTTGCCAGCCAGGCGCATATGGTAGCCGTACGCCAGGGCTCTGCTGCCGACGGAGAATGGCAAACCGAAACCCGCGATATGGAAGCTGATTTTAAGCGCTTTCATGGCGAAGCCCCGGACAAAGTTAACGCCATCGCAATCATGACCGACTGCGACAACAGCAGGTCATCGGCGAGTGCTAAGTATCGCTCGATTCGCGTGCATGCCCGCGACGCTGAGTAGGTTTGCTATGGGTGGGCCCCACAAAGGGCTGCAATAGGAGGCGGTGCAGCTTGTTGTCGTCTGCCTGACGAAACTGATTGATACCAATGGTCATGTTGTCGTGGCCGTCTTCAGGTTGCGCACGGTAGGTACCGAACAGGCGATCCCACCAGGGCAGATTAAAGCCAAAGTTGCTGTCAGTCTCGTGCACATGCCATGAGTGGTGCACGCGGTGCATGTCGGGGGTTACCACGAACCTGCGTAACCACTTGTCTGCCTTGTCACGCAGGCGAATATTGCTATGGTTGAACATCGCCGTCGCATTCAGAATCACCTCAAACAACAACACGGCCACTGCAGGCGCGCCGAACAAAACCACGACACCGATTTTTATCAGCATCGAGAGCAGAATTTCCAGGGGATGAAAACGCAGTGCGGTGGTCACATCCATGTCTACGTCCGCGTGATGCAAGCGGTGCATGCGCCACAACCAGGGCACCCGGTGAAACATCAGATGTTGCGCCCATATCGCAAAGTCGAGCAACAGAAGTGACGCAACCACGCTTAGCCATAATGGCACGTTCAATATATTGAGCAGGCCAAACCCAGTCGACTCCGCCCACAAAGCCGTGCCAATTGCCGCCACGGGGAACGCAATCCGCAATAGCAGAGTGTCAATCACGACAATGCCAAAATTACTGCCCCAGCGCTGCCCACGCGTGCGCTCGCGACCTCGCCGAGGCCAGTAAACCTCTGCCCCAAGCAAAGCCAGCAACACCGCTATGAACACAATCAGGCGCAGCCAAATTTCATAATCCAGTAACATGCTCATGAAAAATACATCTTTATAAGTGAGCTAAGATAGTACATATATACGTACAGAGAGGCCATAAAAGAACAATTACAGAGGTTAGCATGAAAAAAATTCTATGTTTTGCCGCGGCTGGCGCCGGATTTTTAGCCATTCTGCTGTTATTAATAGCAGGTCCGCTTTACCGTACCGAGTTGCTCACCTTGGGCACCGCCTTCTTATTCATGCGCTGGGCAGCCTACGTAGGTATTGCCGCGATTATCCTAGTGGTGATTGCAGGCATTGTACTGCGCCCTTCTGCTCGGTCAGCCCAAGCATTGCTAGTGGCTTCCTTTGTCACCGGGCTAGTCGCCTTTTACCTGCCGTACAGTCAGCTGCAAACCGCGCAGTCGGTACCCCGCATTCATGACATCACCACCGATACTCAGAACCCACCTGCGTTTGTAGCTATTGCACCGCTGCGAGCCGATTCACCCAACCCAGTCGAGTACCCAGGCGAAGAGACCGCTGAACAGCAACGCCAGGCCTACCCTGACATTGAAACGATGCGCCTGCCTCACCCACCACAAGACGTCTTTGCGAGTGCCCTGGACGTTGTTGAGGCGAGCGGCTGGGAGCTGGTTGAGGCGAATGCCAATGATGGTCGAATTGAGGCCACCGCAACCACCACCTGGTTCGGTTTTAAAGATGATGTGGTGATTCGAATCACAGGGGAAGGCAGTACAACCTTGCTTGATGTGCGCAGCAAATCCCGCCTTGGTGGCAGCGATGTCGGCGCCAATGCCGAGCGCATTCGCAAATTCCGCGACGATTTGCTGAAGCGCCTGGACTGACAGAGTAACAGCTTGTAATCACAGGATAAGCAGAAAAATAAAAAAGCGCCTGCGCTGCAGGCACTTTTTTTAGCTGATTTTTACAGCATATGACGCCTATTGCTGGAAGCACACATCAGCATGGGCAACTACAAACAGATCTTCAGTACCGGTCAAACCTGTATCTATATAGTAATTGACAAAAGTAGTACCAAAACTATGCGACTGCTGATGTCCAAACAGACCTGGTGCGCCAGTATTCAAGTTAGCAGCACCGGCAAAGACATGGGTTTTACTTAACCCGTAACCGGCAGCCATTTGATAAGTTAGGTCAAGCCACGAACCGTCGAAACTGTAATATACTTGGCCTACTAAATCCCCTTTAGATGGGTCATTCTGCGCCGCGCCAGCATATAGTGGTTGACTACCGCTTTCATAAGGGCTCACTGTATTCTGCCAACCCCAACGATTGATTCCCGTCCCTAAGTCCTGAAGGGTTTGATCCCCAAACGCAAACGCAGTCTCGGTACGTGAACATTCGCCAACATAGTTTGGACATTCGGCGCTGTAATTAAACCAGGTAGCCCAATTCCCCCTTGGTGTAAAGCGAGTGCCAGCGGCCCACCCGGTTTCGGTTTGCAAACTACCATTGGAACCCTCTTTAGCTACTACCGCATGTGCTGCTACAACTAGGTCCGCATCACAATCGCCAAAATCACCCATGGGTAAGACAAATGAGTATGCACCTCCTGAAACTGTTGCTGAATAGGGGAATAAACCTATTTGTGGATTACCCGAGCGAGTTTGGGGAGCTTCAGTGATCGAATTGCCTACGAATAGATGCACCTCAGTCAGGTCCCAGGGCGCGTCAACTTTGTATTCTACTGTCAAGTAGTCAGCGTCATTACTCACACATACAGAGCCCGCAGGAATGTTTTGCCCTGCATACAAGGTCTGGCAGCTAGCTGCAAATGCAGGGTTTGAGCTTAGAAGGATGGATAAAGCTATACCAGACATGGTAAAGCCAGTTATTAACTTAGACGTGGTTTTCATAGTTTTGCCTTAGAGCCAACAGCTCAAAAAGACTTAATACACCACCGTAATCAAGATCTTATGGTGGGGTTCCCGCCAACTGCAAACTAGCGGTGAATGAATTATTAATCCACTTTCAAAAGCTGAAAATACGACATTCAGGCGATTAAAAGCTAAGCCAATGAAATAAGTTAAATTTTAATATTTGATTTATGTAATGCTAACCAATTAAGCGCTATTTTCGGCTAGGTTTATCCCACGACTGCCGCTCATAACCAGCCGCATCTGATACATTTGGGTGAGTAAGTGCCCAGTCGGAATACACGCGCAAGGAGGCTTATTAACATTGTTAGCGCCGCATCGAGTTGCTGTTGTTTCCATTGAATAGGGTTAAAAACGGCAGAAAAAGACAGGACATGTACCGGAGCGCGTTTTTCGGCTCGGCGTTGGCTCGGTTGAAATTTCTGTTTTCTGTATTGATTACAAAGAATTACATGGAAGTATAGATGGTGCCCGGGGCCGGACTCGAACCGGCACACCCGCAAGGGCGGCGGATTTTGAATCCGCTGCGTCTACCAATTTCGCCACCCGGGCATTTGTTTCGATGTTTGAAACTTGGGAGGCTGCTTAGTGGGTAAACCTGCTAAGCGACCCGCATTATACCGTTCGCTTAAGTTGAATCAAGCACTAAATTGGATGCACGGCCTGTTTGCCTAAGCTTTAAGCAGTTTGCTGCTACAGTCAGTCCCAACTGTACAGGCACGCGTAAAATATGTATCTACACTACTCCGCCACCAAGGCGATGGCGCGTAGCGCGGCTAAATGTGACTGAAACGCTTTAAAGCCTGAGGCACTGAGGCTATACCAGCTTCGTGGCCTACCGCTACTTGGGACTTTGCGGATTTTAAGGTAACCCGCTTCGTCCAGGTACTTCATTTGCTTCGACAACACCGAGTCCGATACACCGAGCTCCTCCCGTAAGAGCGCAAATTCCATCTCGTCTGCGTTGGCCAGCAATGCACAAATTTGCAAGCGGTGGATAGGGTGAATGACAGGATCCAGTTCAGCGGACATCATCGGTCTCCATGTCCTTGCGCCAAACTGCCACCCATACTCGCCCATATATAATAGCGACGATAAATATTGAGAAAGCAGTCACCGGAATAATCCAGCTATGCCCGCGACTAAATAACCACATGCTGCCAAAATAGTGGAGCAGATACACAATGAAGAACGTCACGGAAAGCGACCGGGTTTTGCCTTTACGCCAGCCTGACACCCAAACTGGTTGGCTCGTGTAGCTTCGCAACATAGCGAATATACCTACACAGGCGATGCCAACCAGCAGCAAGTTATAAGGCGTTGGTACAGCATGGCTTACCACCAAAATCGCCATACATAATCCAGTCAGTGGCCCTTGCCACCAAGGAATATGCAAACGCTCGACGATGTTTTGTTTTTGCTGGTTCACCATCGATAGAGCGGCTTGCGCTGACACGCGGTCGACGTGTAGCTCCTTACCAGCGCGACGATCACTTTTTTCGCCGCTGGTTTTATCCTGATATTCAGTTTTACCTGTCATCTGCTTGCCCTCGTTACTATCGAATGACTAAACCTATTTATTTTCCATTACGGAAAGTAATCATACCTTAGCGCTGACTTTCCACACCGTCAAGTAATTATTTTCCATGATGGAAAATAATCTCAAAGCAACCTTAGGTGTGGACAGGGAAAGCAATCAACTTACTGCCCTATGTGTCATTCTTATCTTTCAATCTTTCATGGTATGATTCTGCCAACTTCCCGTTACTACATTTGCAATTAAAGAGTCGTTCCATGCCTAAAGCCCGCTCAATGCCTAATCCTGAACATGCTAACTTCCCCCGAGCCGGTTTTGCCCGTCGTATGGGCGCTATTTTATATGACTTGTTGGCTATTGCGGCGGTGCTGATGCTGGCTGCAGGTGCTGCCCTTGGGGTGGTGTCACTGGTGATCGCAACCGGCCTTGTGACGCTTGCCGAAGGCGCGGATCACGCCAGTGTGTTAGAGGGTAACTGGCTATATACGATGTATTTGCTTGCGGTCATTTTTGGTTTTTATGCTGGCTTCTGGGTGCGTGGCGGACAGACATTGGGCATGCGCGCATGGCGCCTTAAAGTGCAAAACACAGACGGGTCATGCATTAGTTGGCGCCAGGCGGCGATTCGTTTTGCAACCGCAGCGCTGGGCTTGAGTAATATTGGTGTGTTATTCGATAAAGATGAGCTGGCCTGGCAAGACAGAGCCGCAAAAACTGAAGTTGTGATTCTTAGCCCTGAGGCGAACAAATTTAAAAACTGGAAGCCTTTTAAGTAACCAGGCTTCCATATTTAGACTTTCTGACGCTGCATCATATAGATAGCGGCTGCGGCGAAGATTAAGCTCGGCAACGCGGCACCCAGCAGCGGAGGCAAGTGATAGACCTGAGCGACCGGTCCAAATACCTGGTTTGCCATATGGAACACAAAGCCAGTAATGACCCCAAGCAGCACGCGCGCGCCCATCGTCACGGAACGCAAGGGGCCGAAGATAAATGACAGCGCCACTAGCAACATCACCGCCACGGTGAGTGGCGCCAACACCTTACGCCACAATGCCAGTTGATACCGACTAGCGTCCTGATTGTTACTCTGCAGATAATTAATATAACTCTGCAGCCCGCTAATTGGCAGCGACTCTGGGCGTACCGTAAGAACCCCAAGTTTCTCCGGGGTCAGGCCTGAACGCCATACCCAGCTTGCCAGGCGATAATTCTGAATTTCATCCTCACCCATTTCGGTATAGCGTACGTCGCGCACGCGCCAGGCATCATCCACAAATTGTGCATTCTCACCCCGTATGACGCGCTCCAAGGTGCGCTCTGCAGAGAACTGATAAATGGTTACATCTTGCAGCAAGCCGGTGTCCTGCACTTCACCAATATTGATAAACTGGCTGCCATCTCTTGCCCACTGCCCCTGAGGGCCACTGATCAAGCTGCCACCAGAAATTGCCTGTGCGCGCAATTGCCGTGCCTGACTTTCCAGCTGCGGGGCTACCCACTCGCCAAGAGCGGTGACCACTAACATCATCAACACTGCGGATTTCATCACTGCAGCCACAATATTCAGGCGCGACCGCCCGGCTGCCATCATCACCACCAGCTCGCTATTACTGGCAAGCATACCCATGCCTATGAGGCCCCCCAATAAGGTGGCCATAGGGAAGAACTGTTCCACATCACGGGGGACACTCAGCAGTACAAAGGCCAGCACGTCCATCATGTCGTAACTACCGCGGCCGATACTACGCACTTGCTCAACAAAGCGAATTAACGCACTCAGCCCGGTTAAAACCGCAAGGCTTAACCCAGTGGTGGTGAGAATGGTTTTACCAATGTAGCGATCAAGAATACTAAACATTAACCGCGCCCTTTTAGTTTTGCCATCAGCTTGTGACCGGTAGTCCTGCCTTTGAACACCAGCAAAAAGCCAAACAGTGCCAGCGCGACGTGGATCCACCATAACCCGATGGTTGGTGAAAACGCACCGTCTCCCAGTGCGCGTTTGGCAGCCATGAGGACCAGGAAGTACCCCAGGTAAATTAGTAAGGCGGGCCCCATCCGGGCAAACTTGCCTTGGCGCGGATTAACCCGTGACAAAGGTACTGCGATCAGGGTCAACAATGGCATTGCCAGGGGAATCGCAATTCGCCATTGCAATTCGGCTTGAGCCTCGTAGTCGGTACGCTGCATTAATTCCGTGGTGGGAATGGCTTCTAATCGCCGCCGTTCCTGGTCAATTTCCTGTTCGCGGATCTGCATTTGGTAGCGCGAGAACTCCATCACCTGATGGTCTAGTTCAGTCACATGCTGGGAATACCGACGACCATTTTCCAGCACCAGTGTCTGGCCACCGGCCCCATCGCTGGACACCTGACCATACTCAGCCATGACCACACTCGCCCGTTCGCCACGCACTTCAGTGCGCTCCGGGAGCTGGGCCACGAACACCCCTTCCAGTCGCCCGTCCCCTGCTTGTTGTTCAATAAAGATAACCGCATTTTGACTGGTTGCTTGCTGGAAGCGGCCGGTTTGCACAGCTGCAATACCTGCCTCCATACGCGCTCGCTCGGCTATCTGATATTCCTGACTCATCGCCCACGGCCCTAGCCACAGCGTCATGACTGCGGTGATAATAGCCAATACGGTGGAAAGCACTAACGTGACCCGGGTCACATACCATTCACTGACGCCACAGGCGTGTAGCACCGCCATCTCGTTGTCGCTGTAAATACGCCCGTGGGCCATCAAAATACCGAGGAAAAGACTGATTGGCAGTATCAACGCCGCCAAAGCCGGTAACTGTAGCCCCATCACCAGGATAATCAGGCCTGCCGGCACCTGACCTTCGGACGCCTCAGTTAATATAGTGACAAACTGCTGGCTGATAAAAATGGTCATCAACACGATAAAGACGGCGAACTGTGCTTTAAAGGTTTCACGAATTAAGTAACGAAAAATGCGCACGTATGAGTTCTCTTAACCTTGCGTTTTGCTGGAAATAAGCGAATATTTAGGTAAACTTGTTGTTTTCATAAGATATATCCCTACAAGCTTAGTTAAATGTGCGAGTATCAGGTGACATTTCACTTTGTTCATTCACTCAAGGCATCAACTCTGGTCAGGGAAGGCGTATCATGCCACGCTTGTTCGGAATTCACCAGAAATGGGAGTCACCATGGAATTTAATGTTAAAAGCGGCAGCCCTGAAAAACAGCGTTCAGCCTGTATTGTAGTCGGCGTTTTTGAACCTCGCCGTTTATCTCCTGCTGCAGAGCAATTAGATCAGGTTAGTGACGGTTATATCAGTAATCTGCTGCGCCGCGGCGATCTTGAAGGAAAAGCCGGGCAAATGCTACTGCTGCACAATGTGCCCAATATCTTAAGTGAGCGTGTGTTGCTGGTCGGATGTGGCAAAGAGCGCGAGCTTGACGAGCGTCAGTACAAGCAAATCATCAATAAAACCATCGCTAACCTGAATGAAACAGGCTCGATGGAGGCCGTGTGTTTCTTAAGTGAACTGCATGTCAAAGCCCGTGACACCTATTGGAAAGTCCGCCAGGCGGTGGAAGCTGCAAATAGCAGTCTGTATACCTTTCACCAGCTGAAAACTAAAAAAGAAGAGCCACGTCGCCCGTTGCGTAAACTGGTCTTCAATGTGCCGACCCGTCGTGAGCTTAACTTAGGTGAGCGCGCAATCAAGCACGGCATGGCAGTGGCTAAAGGCGTGAGTTTATGCCGTGACGCCGCCAATATGCCACCCAATATCTGCACCCCGATCTGGCTTGCCGAGCAAGCAGAGAAAGTGGCAGAAAATTACAGCAATTTGAATATCGAGCGCATTGGCCGTGAACAAATGGAAGAACTTGGTATGCAAGCTTACCTTGCCGTCTCCCAGGGTTCTGAAAACCCGCCGATGATGACGCTGATGCATTACAAAGGCGCAGATGACGACAAAGCACCTATCGTGCTAGTTGGTAAAGGCCTGACCTTTGACTCTGGTGGTATCTCTATCAAGCCAGGCGAAGGCATGGACGAAATGAAATACGACATGGGGGGTGCTGCAGGGGTTCTTGGCGCGATGCAAGCGCTGGCTGAGTTGCAGCTGCCGATCAATGTGATTGGCGTGCTGGCCGGCTGTGAGAATATGCCAGACGGTAAAGCCTACCGCCCAGGTGACGTGCTCACCACCATGTCAGGTCAGACTGTTGAGGTATTGAATACCGATGCTGAAGGCCGTTTGGTATTATGTGACGCGTTAACCTATGTTGAGCGCTTCAACCCTGAATCGGTGGTCGACTTAGCAACCCTGACTGGTGCTTGTGTTATCGCCTTAGGTGCCCATGCCAGCGCAGTATTAAGTAGTCATAACCCATTGGCCCATGAACTGATTAATGCCGGCGAGCAAAGTAGCGACCGCGCATGGCGCTTGCCTTTGTGGGACGAGTATCAGGACATGTTAGATAGTCCTTTTGCTGATATGACCAATTTAGGCGGTCGCCCGGCAGGCACTATTACTGCAGCCTGCTTCTTATCGCGATACACCAAAAAGTATCATTGGGCGCATATGGATATCGCCGGTACTGCATGGCAAAGTGGCAAAAATAAAGGTGCTACTGGCCGCCCAGTGCCCTTGCTCACGCAGTTTTTACTGACGCGTGCCGGGGTTGAGGCTGGCGAGTAGCTATGGCTACAGCAACCTTTTACCTGTTAGATGAGATTGGCGATGCCAATCTCTTACCATTTATTTGTCAGCAGGTATATCAGCAGTTCCGTCAGGGTGCACGGGTGTTAGTGGTGGCCGCGGATCAACAGCAGGCTGAAGCCCTCGACGAGTTACTCTGGCAATTGCCCACCGACGCTTTTGTACCGCATAACCTTAGCGGTGAAGGCGGCCATGGCAGCCCGGTTGAACTTAGCTGGCCCGGTCAGTCACCACGCGGCTCTCGCCCATGCGTCGTCAACCTTGCGGCCCAGGCACCTGACATGGCCGCCCGGGCGCAACAGGTTATCGACATTGTACCTGTGGCAGATGACTTACGCGCGCAAGCACGCGAACGCTTTAAGCAATATCGCCAACATGGCATCGCGCTCACGACTGAGCAGGCTGTATTGGCAAATGACTCATAACGAAGGACACTATGGATAAAACCTACTCCCCTCAGGCCATTGAAGAATCGATGTACCAAACCTGGGAAGACGCTGGCTACTTTAAGCCTTCCGGTCAAGGCGACGCTTACTGCATCATGATCCCGCCACCAAACGTGACGGGCTCATTGCATATGGGCCACGCATTTCAGCACACCATCATGGACACGCTGACCCGTTTTAAGCGCATGGACGGTTTTAATTCGCTGTGGCAAGTGGGTTCAGATCACGCAGGTATTGCTACGCAAATGGTGGTTGAGCGTAAACTCGCCGCGCAAGGGGGTCCTACCCGCCATGAGCTTGGCCGTGACGCCTTTATCGATAAAGTGTGGGAATGGAAAGCTGAATCCGGTGGCACCATTACCCAGCAAATGCGTCGTTTAGGCGACTCGGTAGACTGGGACCGTGAGCGCTTTACCATGGACGAGGGGCTGTCTGACGCTGTTCAGGAAGTCTTTGTTCGTTTATTTGAAGACGATTTAATCTACCGTGGCAAGCGCCTGGTAAACTGGGATCCGAAGTTAAAAACTGCGATCTCAGACCTGGAAGTAGAGAATATTGATACCCAGGGCAAACTCTGGCATTTGCGCTATCCATTAGCTGACGGCCAAACCACCAGTGAAGGTGAGAGCCACCTGATAGTCGCCACCACCCGCCCAGAAACTATGCTTGGGGATGTCTGTGTTGCAGTACACCCCGACGATGACCGCTATAAAGCGCTGCATGGCAAGTTCATTACCCTGCCGCTGGTCGGCCGCCGCATTCCTATTATCGCCGACGACTATGTTGACCCTGAGTTCGGTACCGGCTGTGTGAAGATCACCCCGGCTCACGATTTTAATGACTACGAAGTGGGCAAAAAACACGGTATGCCGCTGATTAACGTGCTCAATGACGATGCACAGATCCTCGGCGAAGCAGAGTTCTACACCAGTACCGGTGAGGCCATTGCCAACGCGGATACTGCGCTACCTGCTGAATTTGCAGGCCTGGATCGCTTCGACGCACGTAAAGCGATTGTTGCTGCTTTTGCAGAGAAAGGCTTACTCGCAGAGATTGAAAACCACACCAACAAGGTCCCTATGGGCGACCGTTCTGGTGTGGTGATTGAACCTTACTTAACTGACCAGTGGTATGTACGCGTTGCTCCGCTCGCGAAAGATGCTACAGCGGCTGTAGAAGACGGCCGTATCGAGTTTGTGCCGAAGCAATACGAAAACATGTACTTTGCCTGGATGCGCGACCTGCAGGACTGGTGTATTTCGCGTCAATTGTGGTGGGGCCACCGTATTCCTGCCTGGTATGACGAAGACGGCAAGGTCTATGTAGGGCGTGATGAAGCAGAAGTACGCCAAAAACATAACCTGGCAAGTAACGTGGTGCTGCGTCAGGACGACGATGTATTGGACACCTGGTTCTCATCTGCGCTATGGACATTCTCAACCTTAGGTTGGCCAAAAAATACCGAGGACCTGAAAACCTTCCACCCCACGGACGTGCTGGTCACAGGTTTTGACATTATCTTCTTCTGGGTTGCGCGCATGATCATGATGACCATGCATTTCGTCAAAGACGACGAGGGTCAACCCCAGGTGCCGTTTAAGAAAGTCTACGTGACCGGCCTTATTCGTGACGAAGAAGGCAACAAGATGTCGAAGTCCAAGGGGAATGTACTTGACCCGCTGGACATGATTGACGGCATTAGCGCCGAAGCGCTCATCGAGAAGCGCACCGCGAACATGATGCAGGGTAAACTGGCTGATAAGATCGAGAAGCGCACCCGCAAGGAGTTCCCGCAAGGCATTGCACCACATGGTACCGACGCCCTGCGCTTTACGCTTACCGCCCTGGCTTCAACCGGGCGCGACATTAACTGGGACATGAAGCGCCTGGAGGGTTACCGCAACTTCTGTAATAAGCTGTGGAACGCCAGTCGTTACGTGTTAATGAACACCGAAGAGCACGACTGTGGCCTTAACAGTGACGATATCGAGTTGTCGCTGGCTGACCAATGGATTATCGAGCGCAGCAACCAGGCCGTAGCTGAGTTCCGTAAAGCGCTGGAACAGTATCGCTTTGATCAGGCTGCAAGCATTGCTTATGAGTTTACCTGGAACCAGTTCTGTGACTGGTACTTAGAGTTGACCAAGCCGGTGCTGTTTAACGGCAGCGAAGCTCAGCAGCGAGGCACACGCCGCACCTTAGTGCGCATGCTTGAGCAGCTATTAAGAATGCTGCACCCTATCCTGCCCTACATTACTGAAGCGATTTGGCAGCGGGTTGCACCAGTGGCGGGTATCGATACCAGCGTACGTAAGAGCATTATGGTTGAACCGTTCCCACAAGTGCTTGCGCAGCAGTATCCGCAGGCCATGGCCGATATGGAGTGGCTGAAGGAAGTGATTGAAGGTATTCGCAATATTCGTGGTGAAATGGATATCTCACCGAATAAGGCATTGCCGCTCCTGATCAAGCACGCTGATGAAACCGCCAAACGTCGTTTAACCGATAACGCGACTTTCTTAAAAGCACTGGCGAAACTTGAAAGTATCGAGTTTTTAGCGGCGGATGAGGAAGGCCCAGCGTCGGCAACCGCATTGGTTGGCAAGCTTGAATTGCATATCCCGATGGCTGGCTTGATTGATAAAGATGCGGAGCTTGCCCGCCTTGATAAAGCGATTGAGAAAGCCTTAGGCGAAATCAAGCGGGTTCAGGGTAAGCTCGGCAACGAAAGCTTTGTCAGCAAAGCCCCAGCGGCGGTCATTGATAAAGAGCGAGCTAAACTTAGTGAGCAGGAAGAAACCCTGCAAACGCTCACCCAGCAACGCGAGAAAATCGCCGCGCTGTAATGCCCCGGCGGTTAAAGACAAAAAAGCCCTCTACTGAGGGCTTTTTTATTGCTGATACTTTTTAAGGCTAATGAACGATGGTTTCGTCGTCTTCGAAATCGTCTTCGTCGCCATCTATTTCCGGCAAGTAAGTACCCCAGCCGTCATATTCGATGTCGAATTTTTTCACTAACGAAATAATTAAGTCCGTTTGCTCATTGAGCGCGTCCTGGGTCAACGGGCTTTCCGCCATCACATCACAACAAAAGCCTTCGCTACCGTCTTCCATTTCCACTTCGTCAGCGTCTTCGACTTCGTAGCCTTTTTTCGCCAGTTCGACCACCGCCTTTTCCAACTTCTCAAAGTTAGGGCTGAACAAGTGATGCTCAACTAAGTGCGGCTCTTCCATCTCCGCACCAGCGTCTTTTAATTCTGCCAGAGTTTCACGGGTAAAGGCTCGGCATGCCTGCTCGCTATCTAGCACATCGTATTCAGGCTCAGACATGGGGGTGCTCCTATTTCTTTCGCTTAATATCTTGGTCTAATGATGCCACTTCCGCATCCAGTTCAGCTATTTTAGCATTCATTTGCTCATGTGCCGCCTGCATTAACGTCCGTGCACCTTCTTTTTTCAGGCCATCGGTATCAATGGGCGGTAAAAATTCCACAATCACAGTGCCATTGCGCCAGCGATTGAGGTTAACTTGCTCGTGAGTGGTCGATACACAAACTGGAACCACTGGTACTTTTGCTTGCACTGCGGTGTGAAACGCGCCAGTTTTAAACGGCAACAGGCCACGGCCATAGTTACGGGTACCTTCCGGGAACATCATGACGGACAGCTGACGTTTGCGAATCGCCGCGGCCGCTGTTCCAATGGTACCGTGGGCGCGACCTTTATTTTTACGGTCAATCAGGATGTTTCCCGCCAGCCAGTACAGCTGACCAAAAAACGGCACCCATTTTAAACTTTTCTTACCGATGGTAACCGTACCTAAGGGCACTGAGCGACTTAAAGTAAAAAGATCATAGCTGTTTTGATGGTTAGCGATATACACATAAGGCCCTTGCTCGTCACTATCCTCAGGCCGTCTAATAATCAGCTTGAGGCCGAATAATTTGTGCATACTGCCAAATATATGTGAAAAGAGCGCTGTATTATTGCGATGAAACGGACGCAGGATGCAGAACAAGCACCCCAACACACCCACTACGACAAAAAACAGACCCAGAATGATGATGCGAACAACAGCTAGCATTTTACTTTCTCTACTCATTTAAAAGGCGACAGTATACATGGGTTATGCGCAAAAAACCCGTTTCAGCGTACAGGCGTGGCCTGAAAATTTATCATCGCTGGCTTAAGCCACGGGTTAGGATTCTGCTTCCGCCTCAGGTTCCTGCTCTGCGTTGATATGTGGTTGTAGTGCATCCACTCGCTGTAGTCCGCGCGGTAACTTATTACCCCGACGCCCGCGCTCACCTTCATAGTGTTCCAGATCAGACGCTTTGAGTACCAACTTACGCTTGCCAGCAATCACCGTCAGCCCACTCCCTTGGGGCACAATGGTCATTGCCTGGACAAACTCCTCGCGTAACTTAGCCCGCGTAGCAGGAATGCTGATCATTTTATTGCCTTTGCCTTTACTCAATTGAGGCACGTCTTTCAGCGGGAACAACAATAAGCGGCCTTCATTTGAAACCACCGCGACCTGGTCTTCTGCCATATTACTCACCGCAATCGGTGGCAGGATCTTCGCCGCACTTGGCAGGCTTACCAGCGCCTTACCGTTTTTAACTTTACTCTGCATATCGCTAAAGGTAGTTACAAAACCATAACCCGCGTCTGAGCCGAGCAAGTACTTCTGCTCATCACGCCCCATCAGCACCTGTTCAATCACTTCGCCACTGACCAGCGAGAAGCGACCGGTTAATGGCTCACCGTGAGTTCTCGCAGATGGCAGTGAATGAGCTTCACAGGCAAAGCTGCGCCCAGAGGAGTCGATAAACACCACCGGCTGATTGCTGCGCCCCTTGGCACTGGCGAGGAAGGCGTCCCCGGACTTGTACGCCAGGGTGGCACCATCCACATCGTGGCCTTTCGCCGCTCTCACCCAGCCTTTTTTCGACAACACCACGGTCACCGCTTCTGACGGGGTAAGTTCGCGCTCACTTAACGCCTTCGATTCCCCACGCTCTACCAGCGGTGAACGACGGTCATCTCCGTATTTTTCGGCGTCCGCCAGCAGCTCTTTTTTAATCAGGGTTTTTAGTCGACGTTCGGAGCTTAGCAAGGTAGTAAGCTTGTCTCGTTCTTTAGCCAATTCATCCTGCTCGCCGCGCAGTTTGTGCTCTTCTAACTTCGCAAGATGGCGTAATTTCAATTCCAGAATCGCTTCAGCCTGGGTGTCTGTGAGCGCAAAACGCTCCATTAGCACAGGCTTGGGCTTGTCTTCGCCGCGGATAATCTCAATCACTTCATCGATATTAAGAAAAGCAATCAACAAACCTTGCAGAATATGCAGGCGCGCTTCGACTTTATCTAAACGGTATTGCAAGCGACGAGTGACGGTTTGTAAGCGATACTTCAACCACTCACTTAAAATAGTGACTAAGGACTTAACCTTCGGCCGGCCGTCCAGCCCTAGCATATTCAGGTTGACCCGGTAGCTCTTTTCCAGGTCCGTGGTAGCAAATAAGTGCGCCATTAACTGCGCACTATCGACACGGTTTGACCGCGGCATAATCACCAAACGGGTTGGATTTTCATGGTCCGATTCGTCGCGCAGGTCAGCCACCAGTGGTAACTTCTTCGCGGTCATCTGAGCTGCGATTTGCTCAAGAATGCGCGCACCGGACGCATGATGTGGTAACGCGTCAATTACGATATCACCATCTTCAATGACGTAGCGCGCGCGCATCCGAATCGAGCCCTTACCGGTCTGATAGATTTGCTCAATATCTTTTCGCGGGGTAATCACTTCGGCGTCCGTCGGGTAATCAGGCCCTTGTACGAACTGCATAATGTCGGCTAAATCCGCACTTGGCTTATCCAATAAGTGCGCGCAGGCATTGGCCAGCTCACGCACATTGTGCGGTGGAATATCGGTGGCCATACCCACCGCAATGCCGGTAACACCATTGAGCAGAATATGCGGTAAACGTGACGGCAGCACCTTTGGCTCATCCATGGTGCCATCGAAGTTTGGTACCCAGTCAGAGGTGCCTTGGCCAAGCTCTGAAAGCAGTACTTCGCTAAAGCGGGATAACCGTGATTCGGTATAACGCATGGCAGCAAATGACTTAGGGTCATCGGCTGAGCCCCAGTTGCCCTGGCCGTCGATGAGCGGGTAGCGATAAGAAAACGGCTGCGCCATTAATACCATAGCTTCGTAACAGGCAGAGTCACCATGGGGGTGGAATTTACCTAGTACGTCACCCACTGTACGCGCAGATTTTTTGTACTTAGCCAGCGCTGATAAACCCAGCTCAGACATGGCGTACACGATACGGCGTTGAACTGGTTTCAGGCCATCGCCAATATGTGGCAACGCGCGATCCATAATCACGTACATGGAATAGTTTAAATACGCATCTTCAGTGAAACGATGCAGCTCTACTTGTTCTGTGCTTTCAATCATTGTGCTCATAGATTATGCAAGCTCCACCAGGTTGCCTTTTGATTCCAGCCAGGTTTTTCTGTCCCCGGAGCGCTTTTTCGCCAGCAACATGTCCATCAGGGCGTCGGTATGTTCCCCATCGGTCACGGTTAACTGCACCAGGCGCCGTGTATTCGGGTCCATGGTGGTTTCACGCAATTGCAGTGGGTTCATTTCGCCCAAACCTTTAAAGCGCTGCACGTTAACTTTACCGCGTTTTTTCTCCGCTTCGATGCGATCTAAAATGCCCTGCTTTTCACTCTCATCGAGGGCATAGAATACCTCTTTGCCCACATCCACCCGATACAACGGCGGCATCGCCACATACACGTGACCCGCCTCTACCAGGGGGCGGAAATGCTTCATAAATAATGCACAAAGTAAGGTCGCGATATGCAGACCATCGGAGTCCGCATCGGCGAGGATACAAATCTTCCCGTAACGTAGTTGAGACAGGTCTGCAACACCTGGGTCCACCCCCAGGGCGATAGAAATATTGTGAATTTCCTGCGACGCCAGTACCTGGTCAGACTCTACCTCCCAGGCATTAAGTATTTTACCGCGCAGCGGCATGACCGCCTGAAAATCACGGTCCCGCGCTTGTTTGGTAGAACCACCAGCGGAGTCACCCTCCACCAGAAAGAGTTCGCCGCGCATGGTGTCAGTGGTCGCACAATCGGTCAGCTTGCCCGGCAATGCAGGCCCCGAGGTAACCCGCTTGCGGATGACTTTCTTACTCGCCTTCATCCGTCGCTGGGCATTGCTAATACATAGCTCCGCCAATTGCTCGGCAAGCTCGGTATGCTCGTTCAGCCACAAACTAAATGAATCCTTCACCACACCACTGACAAAGGCCGCGGTCTGCCTTGAGGAAAGCCGCTCTTTGGTTTGTCCGGAAAATTGTGGGTCGGCCATTTTGATCGAAAGAATAAAGCTACAGCGCTCCCAGATATCTTCTGGGGTTAGCTTGACGCCGCGCGGCAGCAAATTACGAAACTCACAAAATTCGCGCAGTGCTTCCAACATGCCCTGGCGTAAGCCGTTGACGTGGGTACCCCCTTGCGCGGTCGGGATCAGATTGACGTAGCTTTCGTGGATACCCTCACCGCCCTCAGGCAGCCAGGTGACCGCCCATTCGGCAGCCTCGTCTTTGGCGCTAAAATCACCAGTAAAGGGCTCATGGGGTAAACGCTCGTAACCATCCACGGCTTCAATTAAGTAGTCCTGCAGTCCAGCTTCATACAGCCAGGTCTCTTCTGTTTTCTGGGCTTTATCAATAAAGGTGATGCTCAGCCCTGGGCAAAGTACTGCTTTGGCACGCAACTGATAGGTCAGTGCTCGCACAGAAAACTTCGGGGTGTCAAAATACTTAGGGTCTGGCCAGAAGCGAAGCGTGGTCCCGGTATTGCGTTTACCTACGCTACCAGTAACTTCAAGTTCAGATACTTTGTCGCCATTTTCGAATGCCATCTCATAGACTTGCGCGTCACGTCTGACACTGACTTCCACCCGCAGTGATAACGCATTGACGACGGAGATACCAACGCCATGCAAGCCACCAGAGAACTGGTAGCTTTTATTCGAGAACTTTCCACCAGCATGCAGCTTGGTCATGATCAGCTCGACGCCGGGCAGCCCCTCTTCAGGGTGAATATCCACGGGCATCCCGCGACCATCATCCACCACTTCTAATGACTGATCTTCATGCAAAATAACTTTTATCGACTTTGCATGACCCGCCAGCGCCTCATCCACACTATTGTCGATGACTTCCTGCGCCAGGTGATTAGGTCGAGTGGTGTCTGTATACATGCCGGGGCGTCTTCGCACCGGCTCGAGGCCGTTTAAGACCTCAATGGCATCCGCTTTATAGTCTGTCATTATTATCTTTTTACCTGAAAATCGAAGCCTGAGCCGTTACTTGCTAAACATACATCATGCCAGCGTCCGCGCTTAAAGCAAAGCCGTAACCAATCAGCCAGAAAATGATTAATTTGGCGTTTTTCATCACGCTGGTGCATTCGTGGATTGGGTTCTTCATAAGATGCAGCAAAGCGTTCAAGTCCCTGGCTGGAAAGCATCTCTGCCAGCTGCATGTCGTGATACAGGCGCACTACAAACCGCGAGGCTAAATATTCACGCCCCTGATTCTGCTGGCTCACTTCAATATCCGTGGTGTAAGGGGCATCCGTCAATACTTTTACGCTGAACGTCAGTTGTTCTCCGAGACTGAGCTGGCGACTGTCGCCAGCTTTGAAATCGGCGGTCAGCAAACCTAGCGCAGACGCGTAATTTCGTTCCGCCAGACTCTGCATTTCGCGCAAATCAGGTACATATCGCTTATTTTTCATACTACAAGCCTCTGATAATTATTCTGCGAAGCATAAAGCCTGCATGCCGTGATTTTAAGACCACTCGGCCAGCAAATTGTCACGATGGAGTGCTAAATACTGCAATGCTATCACGGTCGCTGCATTGTCTATTTTACCATCCGCCAATAATTGCATCACTTCTTCACGGTCCACCGCTTGTACTCGGATGTCCTCGTGTTCACTAGCCAGTCCACCGTACTCGCTGGCTTCACTGGCATCTACCTGAGCAAGATAAATCCATATCCGTTCGGTTAATCCCCCTGGGCTGGAGAGGTAACTCATGGCGAACTTCAGCCGTTTCGCGGTCAACCCGGCTTCCTCGTCTAATTCCCGCAACGCCACGTTCTCAATCTCTTCTCCTGGTTCCGTCATCCCTGCAACCAGCTCGATTAACCAAGGCGTATCGCTGGTGGCTAAAGCGCCGACGCGGAACTGTTCGAGCATGACGATCTGGTCTCGCTGGGGATCATAGGGTAGCACCACCACGGCGTGACCTCTATCCATCACCTCACGTTCAATCTCTTCACTCCAACCCCCTGCGAACAGGCGATGTTGCAAACGGTATAACGACGTCTTAAAAAAACCTTGATGAAGCGGCTTTTTTTCAAGCACCTTCACATCTTTGCCAGAAAACTTTACTCTCATCAGTCAAACCACCGTGGTTTACATACATATTAACGATTCGCCCATGTGCGTACCTAACATTCTGTTACACTTGGTCGCGCCGTAAAAGTGCTAAATAGCATACGCTTTTAAAGGTAAACGCGCTAACATAGGCCACAGATATTGAAAAACAATAAATACGTAGTTCTCCCAAAATACTGTGAAGGAAACGATCGATGAAAATCAAACTTCTGTCACTCGCGCTAAGCCTCGGGTTTGGCCTCTCCAGTTTGACAGCCAGCGCCACAGACTTGACCGATATTTATCGTATGGCGTTGGAAAACGATCCTGAATTACTACGTGCTGCTGCCGAACGAGATGCAGCGCGCTCCTCTATAGATGTGTCTCGTGCTGACTGGTATCCACAAATTGATTTCAGCCTCGGCTACACACGCACCCGCTTCGGAGGCTCCAGTAATGCTGACGGCACGCAGGATGACGATATCCCGCTAGATCCGGACGTGATTACAACTGGCAGTGGTACAAGAGGTTCCTGGGGCCGCGAGGTTTCGTTGAGCCAACAAGTATTCAATCTAGGTACCTGGCGCTCAACCGCAATCGTTGAAAAGCAGGCCTACCAACAGGAAGTCAATTACCTGCTGACTCGCCAGCAATTAATGTTGCGGGTGACCGACGCCTATTTTTCCGTGCTACTGGCCATGGACACCCTTGAGTTTGCCCAGGCTGAAAAACGCGCCATTGAGCGTCAGCTGGACCAGACCCGCCAACGTTTCTCAGTGGGCTTAACCGCAGTCACTGACGTGCATGAAGCGCAGGCTCAGTATGACCAGGCGTTAGCCCGGGAAATCCAGGCGCAGAACGCGGTCGAGACAGCATATGAGGCCTTACGTGAGATCACCGGTCGTTCACATCGCGACATTCACGTACTGAATACCGAGCGCTTTGAGCCGGTCACTCCGGACCCAGCCACTGCCCGCGAATGGGTCAATATGGCACAAGAGCGTAACCTTGAATTGCTGATTAGCCGCAGCGGACTGGAAATTGCTGATCAACGCATTGACCTTGCACGCAGCGGACATTATCCGACGGTTAGCTTAACTGCAAGCTATGGTAACCGTGCTACGGCTAATTTTAATGACACCGATTACAACACCAACGTTGGCTTGCAGTTAAACGTGCCACTGTTTCGCGGTGGTCGCACCGTAGCCAGCACAGAAGAAGCTCGCAACGACTATATCGCAGTGAGCCAGACTCTTGAGCAAAACCGCCGCGCTGTAGAGCGTCGCGTGCGCTCAAACTACCTTGATGTGGTGGCAAACATTTCAACGATTGCAGCACTCGAGCAAGCGGTAGTGTCAGCTGAAAGTGCATTAAATGCCACCCAGGCTGGTTTTGAAGTGGGAACCCGGACCATTGTGGATGTACTTGATAGCACCCGTAACCTATTTAACGCCCGACGCAATTTGTCTGAGGCGCGCTATGGCTACATTCAGGGTATTCTCAACCTGCAACAGGCCGCTGGTGTTATCAGCGAAGATGCGCTGTTCTCAATTAACGACGCACTGCGCCCTGCTCCGCAAGAGGATTAATCATTAATCTGACTTTTGCAGCTAACCTAATTTAGGTATAGTAAGCCGGCTTAATCGCCGGCTTTTTTATTGCACCGGGGTTAAGACTTCCTGTTTTTTCACATAGACGAGTTTCAAATGGATTTACTGCAAGTCATTATATTGGCAATCGTTCAGGGTTTGACCGAGTTTTTACCAGTTTCTAGTTCTGCTCACCTGTTACTCATACCTGTGCTCACGGCCTGGGAAGACCAGGGGCTCGCCTTTGATGTGGCACTGCATATCGGTAGCCTCGTGGCCGTTATTGTGTATTTTCGCAAAGAAATCGGCCGCATGTGGTTTGCCTGGATTGACTCATTACGCCACCGTCGCCTGAACGAAGATGGCAAGCTGGCGTGGGCGGTCATTCTCGCGACTATTCCGGTGGGGCTTGCGGGTATTTTATTCAGTGGTTTTATTTCAGATGCCTTGCGATCCCCTGTGGTGGTGGCGGTAGGCCTCATTGGTTTTGGTATTTTGCTCGGTATTGCTGACTGGAAGCATCGCGGGGCGAAAAGTGAATACCAGATGAGCAAAAGCGACATATTCTGGATTGCGATGGCACAGGCGCTGGCGTTGATTCCGGGCACCTCACGCTCCGGTATTACCATCACTGCAGCACTGTTTCTTGGCCTAAGCCGTGAAGCGGCAGCACGCTTCTCCTTTTTACTCTCCATTCCGGTGATTGCTCTGGCTGGTGGCTATGAAACCGTCGGGCTCGTCCGCCAGGAAGCCGCCGTTGATTGGTTTGCAGTAGTTATTGGCGCTATTGTCGCGGGGGTGAGTGCTTACCTTTGTATTCACTACTTCCTGGTGTTTATTCGCAAGGTCGGCATGCAGCCATTTGTGATATACCGCATTCTATTAGGCCTGCTCTTGCTTTGGTTCTTCCTCTAGCAAGCATGCCAGGTACCTTGTTTTCCGTCCCATTCGGATAGCGATATTAATGAGCGATAAAGATACAGCACACAGCAAGAGCGCAGGCCCCAACACAAAGCCGCAGGACAAGGGCGCCTTGCGCGCACCTAGGTTTAAAGCCTCTTTGCTATTGCCGAAGTTCTGGCCAACCTGGCTGTTGGTGGGCTTTTTGTACCTACTGTCGTGGCTACCCTATCGCCTGCAAATGATCATGGGCCGAGCTTTGGGCCGCGTGCTGATGAAGCTGGTGCCCAAGCGCAGGAAAGTGGCGCGGCGTAGTTTAAGTTTAGCTTTCCCGCAGATGCCCGAAAACGAACGTGAAGCGCTGCTGAAGAAAAACTTTGAAAATGCCGGCGTTGCCCTGTTCGAAACCGGAATTGCCTGGTGGTGGCCAGACTGGCGGATACGCCGCAAAATATCTATTCAAGGCTTAGAGCATATTGAAGCCAATATGAAAGCCGGCAAAGGGATCTTCGTGATCCTGTTTCACTTTTTAAACCTCGAAGTGCATGTGCGAGCGTCTAGCATGTTTCACAGTGCGGTGGGCTTTTACCGGCCGCATAACAATGCCGTGATGGAGTATTTGCAAACCAAAGGTCGCAATCGCGGTAATCGCTATATGATTGACCGTAAAGACGTGCGTGGCATGATCAGCGCGCTGCGTCAGGGCGAACTGGCCGGTTACCTGCCCGATCAGGACTATGGCCGTCATCGCAGCGTGTTCGCCCCGTTATTTGCAGTACCTGATGCTTGTACCACCATTGGCACGTCGCTCTTTGCCAAAGTCAAAAATGCAACGACGTTAATCAGTGTGCTCGAACGCTTACCTAACGACCAGGGCTACTGCATTCATTTTTATCCGCCCAGCGAAGCGATTCCAAGTGGCGATGACTATGAAGACGCCTGCCGGGTCAATCGCGAGCTGGAAAAAGCCGTTGCCATGCAGCCAGACCTCTATATGTGGATGCACCGGCGCTTCAAAACCCGTCCCAGCGACGACTTACCTAATTATTACGAGAACCTGCAGTAAACAGCCGGGCCCAGACTGCGGCCACCGCGTCACTTTGCACAGTAAAGTCGAGCTCGCTTAACCCCTGTTGTTCAGCCAGTGCTAAGCGGTGTACTTTTGCGCGATAGGCTTTGTAATTTTCCACCAACACCTGGTGCTCCTGCTCATTAATTAAACCACTGGTAAGGGCGGCCGCAAGAATGCGCACGTTGTCAGTATGGGTACACAAGCTATCATGCTGATGCGCATAGCCGAGCACCAAAAACTGGGTAATAAACTCGATGTCGGTCATACCGCCGGGCATTTGTTTAATGTCGGTGCCTTCACCATGCTTTTTCCACAGGTGATCACGCATTTTTTCACGCATTTTCAAAATGTCGGCAATTAAAGAGCTGAGCTCTCGAGGCTGCGCAAGATGCCGGTAACGGATCTCGGCGAAGCGCTTATGCAGGCTGTCGTGCCCAAACACCATGCGTGCACGCACTAACGCCTGCAGCTCCCATGTCCATGCCTCACTGGCCAGGTAATCATCATAGGTGGACAATTGAATGACCAAGAGCCCGGAGATACCAGACGGGCGTAAACGCATATCGACGTCATAGAGGACGCCTGTGAGTGTGCGCGTGGTAAATAAATGCAACACCCGCTGCGCCAGCCGCAGGTAGAACTGCTGGGCATCAATGGGCTTCGGCCCCTGGGTCTGTACGTCCTGGATATCGTCACAGACAAATACCAAGTCAAGGTCAGAACCATAACCAAGTTCAAGGCCGCCGAGCTTGCCATAGGCAATCACCGCAAAGCCAGAGTTGTGCATATCGCGCCCCGGCGGGGTGCCATGCCGATCGCTAATTTGCTGCCATGCCATGGCCACAACTTGCTCAATCACCGCCTCAGCGAGGAAGGTTAAGTGGTCACTCACTTTCATCAGCTCAACACCCTCAGCGACATCTGCGGCGGCAACCTTGAGTTGAAAGGTTTGCTTAACCTGCCGCAGGGCTTCCATCTGTGTTTCCATGTCGTCCTGGGGAATTCGGGTCAGAAACTCCTGAACCTGAGCGCGGTAGCTGTGTAATGCCGGTAAGTCATAAAGTTGTTGTGGGTCAATCAAATCATCGAGCAAATGGGGATAACGCTCGATTTGATGCGCGATCCAAGGGCTCGCTTTACACAACACCAGCAGCTGCTTAAGCGCACCTGGGTTGGTTGCAAGTAAGTCGAGGTATGCGGTGCGTGATGCCACTTTCTGCACAATCGAAAATACCCGCTGGAGCATCTCAGGCGTGCCGTTCACTTCAATCGCCCGCTCCACGATACGAGGTACCAGATTCGCCAATAGCTCACGGCCTCGGGTACCTGGGCTGCGCTTGCGTACCTGCTGTCTGCAACCCTTAATGAGCGACCACCAGTTGGCAATTTCATGATCACTGTCACCTGCCCCCGCGCCCACACCGGCATCGCGCAAGACGTCATGGGCGGTGTCATCGTCGAGCAGGTCTTGCCACAAAATGGCTAACTCGCTGTCTTCGTCGGTTTTAAGATCATCTTCTCCACCAACCACATTTAGAAACCGGCTATGCACATATTGTTGCTGTTCTGCGAGGGTGTCGCGCAGTTCCACAAAACTGGCAAAGCCGCAAACGAGGGCAACTCTTAACTGATCAAGGTGGTCGTCTGGTAAGGTCTGTGTCTGTTCGTCGCGGATCTGCTGCAGCACATGCTCTACTTTGCGCAAGGTCAGGTAAGCCTGATGCAACTGAGCCACCGCATTCGCACTCAGTAGCTGAAGCTTTTCGCACACATGTAAAGCCTTGAGAAGCGAACGGGTTTGCAGGTCTTTCTCCCGCCCGCCGCGAATAAGCTGAAAAGTCTGCGCGATAAACTCTACTTCGCGGATACCGCCCAAACCTAACTTAATGTTATTACTGACCCCGCGTCGACGAGCTTCCTGATTGATCAGTAGCTTCATTTTTCGCAACGCTTCAATGGCGCTGTAATCGATATAGCGACGATAGACAAAGGGTCTCAATAAATTGAATAGTTCTTGTTTTAGAGCTGGTGACGCATTTAAATAGCGCGCCTTCACCATCGCATAACGCTCCCAGTTGCGCCCCTGCTCCTGATAGTAATCTTCAAGGGCACTAAAGCTCACTGCCATGGGCCCGGACTGGCCAAACGGCCGGAGTCGCATATCGACACGAAACGCCTGACCTTCGATGGTCTGTTGACCAAGCAGCTTAATCAAGGCCTGGCCGATGCGGGTAAAGTACACGCTATGATCCACCGACTGCCGCCCGCCGCTGGTTTCACCTTCATGGGCATAGCAAAAAATTAAATCGATGTCAGAGGAAAAGTTAAGCTCGCGCCCCCCTAACTTACCCATAGCAATCACCACTAAGGGCATCGGTTCACCAGCTGCATCCAGTGCATGGCCAAACCGCGGGGCGTGGTAGTCGCTCACCCATTGCGCAGCGACTTCAATTAACGCGTCCGCCAGCGCAGTGTTAGCCTCAAGGAAGTCCGGAACACTCAGTTCCCCCAACAAGTCCTGCACCGCCAGGCGCGCCATCTCGATATGGCGGTAGCGGCGGATACACGCCATCGCGCTGTTTTCGTCCGCGCATTGAGCCATCAGCGGAACTAAGAACGCTTTATGATCCCCCGGCTGGCGGCGGAACATCGGTTGCAACGCTTCCTCGCCATAGCGCATCACCACCCGGGTCACAAAATCACTCATCGCACATACCCAGGGCAGCCATTTTTTCAGCTCAGCTTCGCGTTCCGGCGAGGGCTGATGACGCTCTAAAAAATTGTCCCAAGCATCCAGCGCATTGGCTTTAAGCGGCTCGGGAAGCTGTTCAAAATCGGTATGTTGGGGTGAGAAGCGAAGCATATATGTTCCTATTGCTGGGATATCTTTGCGGCTAGTGCAAATCCGCGTTCAGCTTTACTTTTGTTAAATTCATGTAACTTAAACTTTGAAGTTAGCATTTTTGCCAGTTGTAAAAGATCATCTACAGACCCCTCAAGGAGTTCAATCTCGATCTCAAAAATAGCTTCCTGCTTTGCCCCTGCATATATAAACCCTTGATCAAAAACAATTTCAACACTTGTGGCACCGCCACTGAGGGGCCAATTCGCATGCCACCGCCGGCGTTCAAACTCTACTTTAAAAATACACTGTAAGGCCTTATTTACAGCACTCATGTCCATGTTTACAGGCCATATTTGCGGCGCAAAACTTGTTAAATCCGGCGTTTGCTGCTTACCTTGGGGTAGGTTGTATTCTGGTCGCTGATGTAAGCCATCTTTGATCTGCCCTGCCAACTTTATAGTTTGCTCGGCGTGTTCGCGACCGTTATCGGTCCAGCGCCGAATGCGACATCCAATCCGCTGTTGGTTTAAATCGCCGTCAGGGGTATCAAAATATTCGTTGCCCAGTTGCAACGTCGACAAAGACGTCGTGTGCGCATCAAGGTAGTCACAAAGTGCACGCGCAGTGTCGTCAGACAAGCTGAACTTGAGTTCGCATTCGGTTGCCGAGCGGGTTGCCGAGCAAATAGGTGAGCTGTCTTGCGTCATAGAATATCCAGGTTGAAAAGGCTGCTAATGATGCTGCCAAGCTTATGCGCTGAACAGCCATCACTCAAGGCGTTTTCAGCCTGAGGTAACGGTTCTGCAGAGAATGTGGATTTTTTTAGTGAAGTTGGACCAGAATAGGCTTTACCCGCTAAAAAATACACATATACTGGCGCCGATATAGCCGCCGATTTGAATCGGCCGAGTTTTACAGGAGACGTAATGTTCAAAGCGAGTAAGGTGTTAGAGACACGCTATGATGCGGGTCAACTCGACGAACTTTGGAAAGCCATTTCAGCCAACTATGTAGTTGATGAAGAGAGCTATCTTAAAGAGCTCATCGAATTGGTTCCCGGAGATCAGGACACCATTGACAGGCAGACTGATAAGTCGCGTGAGTTGGTGAAACAGGTTCGTAAAGATGCAGGTCGCGGCGAAAGCGTCGATGCATTTTTACAGCAGTACAGCCTCGATACTCAGGAAGGTATCGTACTGATGTGCCTGGCTGAGGCTTTGCTACGGATCCCAGACGGCCCCACCGCCGATGCGCTGATCCGTGACAAGCTGTCTACCGGCGCATGGAAGAACTACATGAAGAAGAGTGAATCCGTGCTGGTGAATTCCGGCACCTGGGCACTCAATCTGACCAACGAACTGATTAATCCGAAAGGGCGTGACGAAGACACACCGGTGTCGCGATTCCGTCGGTTAGTGAAGCGTGCTGGCGAACCTGTGGTGCGCCAGGCGACCTACCATGCGATGGAACTCATGGGTAAGCAGTTTGTACTCGGCCGCACTATCGAAGAAGCGCTGAAAAACAGCCGCAAGAATCGTGACATCGGTTATACCCATGCCTACGACATGCTGGGTGAGGCTGCGCTGACGATGAAAGATGCGAAGCGTTACCATACCGCTTACGTCGACTCGATTACTAAAATTGCCAAAGAGAAGTTTAATAACGAAGAGGAAGTGCCACGGCCAACGATTTCGATCAAGCTGTCTGCACTGCACCCACGCTATGAAGCATCTCACCATGAACGGATCATGGATGAACTCGCCACCGACTTGCTGGAGCTTATCAAACTCGCTCAACAAGCGAATGTGGGCGTGACCATTGATGCTGAAGAAATGGATCGGCTCGAACTTTCCCTTGAGCTATTTGAACGGGTTTATCGCACGGGTGTATGTAAAGACTGGCCACGTTTCGGTTTGGTCGTTCAAGCTTACTCAAAACGTGCGTTGCCTGTGCTGTGCTGGCTGAATGCATTATCTAAAGAAGTCGGTGACGAGATCCCGATTCGCTTGGTGAAAGGCGCGTACTGGGACACTGAGATCAAACTGTCACAGCAACTAGGCCTGGACAGCTACCCGGTGTTTACCCGCAAGGCGAGCACGGACGTGTCTTTCCTGGCGTGTGCACGCTACATGCTGAGCGAAGAGACAGACGGCCAGTTATATCCGCAGTTTGCGACCCATAATGCGCACAGCATTGTCGCAATCCAGGACATGGCTGCAAACAGCAACCGCCGTTATGAATTCCAGCGCTTACACGGCATGGGTAAAGACCTGTACAACACGGTATTGAAAAACGACCCGGACCGTACGGTACGTATTTACGCCCCGGTTGGTGCACACAAAGACTTACTACCCTACCTGGTGCGTCGTCTGCTTGAGAATGGTGCTAATAGTTCATTCGTCCATAAGCTGCTCGACCCGAAAGTACCGGTCGACGATCTGGTCGAACACCCATTAAGCAATTTAGCGAAAAAGCCGACGTTGCATAACGACAAGATTCCGCTGCCACTAGAAATTTTGGCACCACGCAAAAATTCTGCAGGACTAAATATGAATATTCACTCTCAAGGCGACGAGTTCTTTGACAAAATCCGTAGCTTCCAGAACAACCACTGGCAAGGCGGCCCAATCGTGGGCGGCGAGCTGATAGAAGCTGACCATCGCGTAACCGTGTCTAGCCCACAGCAGACGTCCCACCAGATGGGTACCATTGGCTGGGCCGACGCTAAACTGGCTGAAAAAGCGCTGACGATTGCAAACAAAGCGTTCCCGGCATGGACGCGCACCAAAGCTGACGAGCGCGCCAAGCAGCTGGAGAAGCTCGCTGACCTGCTTGAAGAGAACATGGAAGAGCTTATCGCTCTATGTACACTTGAAGCTGGTAAAGGCTTGCAGGACGGCATTGATGAAGTCCGCGAGGCCGTAGATTTTTGTCGCTATTACGCGATTAAAGCGCGGGAACTGATGGGTGAAGGCGAGAAGCTGCCAGGGCCAACAGGTGAAAAGAACGAACTATTCGTGCAGGGCCGCGGTACCTTTATTTGTATCAGCCCATGGAACTTCCCACTGGCTATCTTCCTTGGCCAGGTCACCGCTGCGCTCGCTACCGGTAACTGTGTTATCGCCAAGCCTGCTGAACAAACGGGTCTGATTGCATACCGTGCGGTCCAACTTGCGCATGAAGCGGGTGTTCCGGGTGATGTATTACATTTCTTACCGGGCAACGGCGCTGAAATCGGCGCTTACCTGGTGGGTCAGGAAAAAATCGGTGGTGTATGTTTCACCGGTTCGACGGTTACGGCCCAAGCGATTAACCGTGCGCTAGCAGCGCGCAGCGGCGCCATTGTCCCACTGATTGCCGAAACCGGTGGTCAGAATGCGATGATGGTGGACTCCACTGCCCTGCCTGAGCAGGTTGTCACCGATGTCGTGCACAGTGCCTTTACCAGTGCGGGTCAACGCTGTTCAGCTCTGCGCGTTTTGTTTGTTCAGGACGATGTGGCAGACCGCATTATTGAATTACTCACAGGCGCGATGAAAGAGCTCACTGTGGGTGACCCAATTAATCATAAGACCGATGTTGGCCCGGTGATTGATGGTGTTGCGAAAACCAATCTTGAACAGCATATCAATGATATCCAGCAAGCGGGTAAATTGATCGGCGAAGCGCATATGCCTGAGTACACCCAAGGCGGCACGTTCGTAACGCCAACGGCGATTCAGATCGACAGTATCAGTCAGCTGGTACGTGAAAACTTTGGTCCTATCCTGCATGTCATTCGCTTTAAGCAAAAAGACATCGACAAGGTGATTGATGATATCAACAACACCGGTTTTGGACTGACCTTTGGTATTCACAGCCGTAACGAGACCTTTGCTTACGACGTAGCGCGTAAGGTTAATGTCGGTAACGTCTACATTAACCGTAACCAAATCGGTGCCATTGTTGGCGTACAACCTTTTGGTGGCCAGGGTCTGTCGGGGACCGGTCCTAAAGCCGGTGGTCCACACTACCTGTATGCATTTATGACTGAGAAAACTTTCTCTGACAACATCACTGCAGTAGGTGGTAATGCGAGCCTGTTGTCGCTGGGCGATTAACCAGCGTTCGTAGCGTGCTAAACTAAGGGCAGGTTTTTCCTGCCCTTTTTTATTTTTGACACGCAAATGAGATACAGCACATGGCATTACACATTATTCAACACCCGTTGGTGCAACATAAAGTCGGCTTGATGCGCCGTGCAGGCGTCAGTACGAAAAACTTTCGAGAGCTAGCTAATGAGCTTGGCAATCTATTGACTTACGAAGCCACCAAAGACTTCGAATTAGAAACAAAAACCATGACCAGCTGGAATGATGAATCCATAGAGGTCCAGCAAATTAAAGGCAAAAAAGTCACCGTCGTACCCATTTTACGTGCTGGTATTGGCATGCTCGACGGCGTACTGAGCCTGATACCCAGCGCTAAAGTCAGCGTGGTCGGCCTTTACCGTGACGAAGAAACCCTACAACCGGTGTCCTATTTTGAAAAGTTTGCCGGTAACCTGGACGAGCGTCTGGCATTGGTCCTTGACCCAATGTTGGCCACTGGCGGCTCCATGATAGCCACACTGGATATGCTTAAAGACAAAGGATGTAAGCGAATTCGGGTGTTGGTGCTGGTGGCGGCCCCTGAGGGTGTCAAAAAAGTGCTGGCAGCACACCCCGATGTTGATATCTACACCGCAGCGCAAGACCGTTGCCTGAACGAGCAGGGTTATATTTTACCCGGCCTGGGTGACGCCGGAGATAAGATTTTCGGCACCCGTTAATACTTATTTTCGGCATACAAAAAGGCCTGCTCTTGATCATGCAGAGCAGGCCTTGTGTAGTGAAAGGTGCTCAGGCGCTATTGAGCTTGCTCAAGTCGCAGTCGTCCTTCACTGGTGTGCAGGAACACGACCGCAGGCTCGCCGTCCTCACGCTCCACACTAAAGCCACGGCTTTCACTGAGTGCATTGAGGAACTCGTATTCGATGCGCATCGTTTCATCTTCACACGCCATTTTGGTGCCGGCGAGCTGACTAATATGAAGGCTTTCTCCACCTAATTCGTATTGGCCAAAATAGCGGTTACACGCTGCCAGGCCAACCACCTGAGGTTCGTCGCTGTCGCTATGGGTAAAGCGGATCGTCACCTCTTCATCCCGGTAATCATGATCGTCCAGCTCAACCACTTTCCAGTCAACGCCTTGCAGTAAGCTCTCGCTCCGGCCGCCACAGCCATGCAACGTGTCATCGCCCAATTCAAGGGTAACCGTTTGCGGATAATACATGCCACTCATATTGTCCTGGCACAGCGACTCAGTAACCGTCATGCGAAAGCTGCCATCGTCATTTTCGATAGCGCTGCGTTGGTCTTCAAGTGTATGGCTGGCAATACTATAACTGACATCGTCCTCGCCCATATTACGCAGTACAGCCTCGTCATTCTCAATGCTTACCTGCCAGAATGGTTCGTTACCCTGTGCGGTAAAGGGCTCGACAATGGCGCCGGCCTGGCGACATTCAGGGAAGTCCTGGCCATTGACTTCCAGGCGCCCACGCTCACCCCGCGACCAGAAACTCACCTGGAACTCTTCATCGTCATTGACGTAGCGTGCGCCAGACGCACTCTCAATAGTGCGTAAGTCGTGCTGCTGCCCAGCATAGTTCAGCCTCAACTGTCCTTCGTCCGGGGTCATCACTGTGATCTGTTGCGCACCGCAGTAGTAAGTGACTTCAGACGGCTCGTCCGCAGACGAGCAAGCCGCTAGTACTGCCACGGCTGTCGCCGATAAAATGCAACGTGGTAAAGTCAACTGGGCCATGAATAACTCCTTAATAGTGATGAATACTAATTATTTCAATATCTTCCAATCGCAAAGGATGGCGGACTTCATTCTAGCTGAAGCTCTTGCACACCGGGCCCTTGAAGCTTTGAGCGCCCAGCCGCGCCAGCATCAACCTGCAGTTGCGTAGGGATTCGTTCTTTTAACGCCCCAACGTGGGATATCAAACCGATCATTTTGCCCTCCTGACGCAAACTTGCCAGCGTATCCAGAGCTATATCCAAGGTGTCCGGATCCAGGGTGCCAAAACCTTCGTCGAGAAATAACGAGTCGACCCGCACTCTGCTACTGGCCATTTGCGCCAGCCCAAGGGCCAGTGCAAGACTGACAATAAAACTTTCTCCACCGGAAAGGTTGCGCGTTGAGCGAACTTCTCCGCCTTGATAATCGTCAGTCACGTTCAACGCAAGCGGCGCTTCTGCATCGCGCATCAGTAAATAGCGGTCACTCATTTTCTTGAGTTTCTGATTGGCGTGGTCGATCATAATCTCAAAGGTCAGCCCCTGGGCAAAATTTCGATATTTTTTACCATCTGCCGAACCTATCATGCCATCCAGTGTAGCCCAGTTATCGTAAACCGCCTGTTGCACAGTGATTTGCTCCAGCATCTGCTGGTAGCGCTCTCGTGCCTGAAGGTCCTGGCGCTGTTGCTCATCTAAGCGCCCAATGTCGCGCTGAGCCAGACTCAACTCGTGATCCACTGCCTGCAGTCGTTGCTTATTTAACACCGGGTCTGCAGGTTGCTCGGAACTTGCGATGTCGATCTCGTTTTGATTACGTTGTTGGGTGATGTCAAGCTTCTGAGCCCGGGCTTGCAAACTATCTGCATGCTCAGCAAGCTTTTGTTGCTCATCGTCTTCCAGGAGCCTTTGCGCAAGGCTCTCGATATCAGTGATGCCGAGTGTATCCAGCGCCTCCTGCAAACGGCCTAAGGTCTTCTCAAGCGCTACCTTGACCTCGGTCAGCGCTTTATCAAGGTGGCGATTTTCACTCTCCAGTTCAACGCGCTGTTCATTGAGCCGTTGGTTATTCTGTTGGATTTGCTGCAGCTGCTCAGCAGCGTTTTTCAGCGCCAGCTGTTGTTGTTGCTCAACCTCGCGTACCGGGCGCCCTGCGAAATATTGCGCACGGGCCTTTTTCGCTTGCTGCAACGCATCGCTCGCCGTCACCGCAAGTGACCGGGTCTCTGCGATGCGGGTTTGTAATCCAGCAAACTGCGCGTCCAGGTGCTCCAGCGCCTGCTGGCTTTGATCCCGCTGCTGCTGCAAGCTTTGCTGCTGACTCTGCTGGCGCTGATACTCAGCCGACGCTTGCTCAAGCACTTGAGCTATTTGTTTGAGCTGCTGTTGGGCAGCGTGATCGTGCTGAATATCACAAGCCACATGCCAGGTGGTCAGTTGCCGTAGCCAGTGATCGACAATCTTCTGCTGATCGTCTTCAGCAATCTGCACATCTCGATTGCACTGCTCACCCTGCTGCTTCAGTTCGTCCAGCTTTCGTTGCTGATCCGCACTACCAATAGCCTGCTGTACTTTCAGTGCATGTAGTTCTTCATTTGCCTTGTCCAAAGTCGCAGTGAGCTGACTCACTGTCTCTTCAGCCTGTGCCGGACTTTGTTCATTTTGAGAGCCTTGCTGATCGCCTTCATTTGCCGTAAACGGATGCTCAGTTGAGCCACATAGTGGACAGGCCTGGCCTTCTGTAAGCTCATTGCGCTGGGCTTCAAAACGTTGCTGCAACCTGTGTTGCTCAACCGCACATTGCGCTGATTTCAAATCGGTTTGCAGCGTGGTCATATTCTGTAGACTTGCAGCCACCGCACTTTGCTGCGCCTCTGCCAGCGGCATCGCTGCCATGGCCTTGTACTCCTTGCGCAACGTATCGCGCAGTGCGCGTTGCTGTGCAATGGACGCATCAAGCTGACTCACCGTGTCCTGGTCTCGATGAATGAGCGCCAGTTGGGCCGCAATCTGTGCATGCTCAGCATGTGCAGCCAGCCATTGGTTGATTTGCTCTAGCTCTTTTTGCGCCCCACTTTGCTGCTGTTGGTGTTGCTGTTGACTAGCGCTCAACGTACTGTGTTCATTTTGCAGCCGGCTCGACTCAGCCTGCGCTGCGCTATGGTCTCGCTCAGCCAGGCCAATCTCAACGTCGGCCTGTCTAGCGAGCTCGAGGGTGTCCTGAATGCCCGTCCATGCAGCTTGCTGTTGCTCGTTCGCCTGCTGCGCCGCGTCGAGCTGTTGCTTGCCTTGTTCAAGCTTTGCGAGGACAGCTTCCAATTTCGGTTTCAGCAATTGCTGTTGCTGTTGGTGCCCTTGTTGTTGCTGAACAAAATAGTCATATTGTTTGAGGTCGGAGGCAAAGGGGCGGACCTTTTTATCTTCGTCCAGGCGTGCCTGCTGGTTGGCGAAATCTTGCTGTGCTTGTTTAAGTTCCTGCTGTTGTGCCGTCAATTGTCGCGCTTCTTCACGGGCTTTCGCCAGCTTAGCAACCCACTCCTGAAGTGTTTGCTTTTGCTGCTTCTCCGCCACAAGCTGGTCGACAACCTTTTGTTTGCTGCTGATATTGGCAGCTAACTGCTGCGATTCTTCCTCGCTTAACAAATGGATGTCGCCCACCCGCCCCTTAAGGTTAGTGAGCTTGTCTTTTTCTGCCTTGCTCCGCGCGAATACGCGTTTTGATATATGAGCGTAGATGTCCGTCCCGGTAAGTTGCTCAAGTAACTCACTGCGCTCGCTCTCCTTTGCGTTAAGAAAAGCGGCGAACTGCCCTTGGGCGAGCATCATCGAACGCATAAAACGGTCAAAATTGAGGCCACTTAAGGCCTCAATGTGTGCCGGTACGCCACTTAAGGATTCTTCAATAATGGTGCCGGACTCTAGCTCTGACAATATATGCTGGGCCTGTTGAAGTGCACCATCCGCAGAGCGTCGCGCACGGTGCTGATACCACTTTGCACGGTATTCACCCTGCTCTGTGGCGAAACATACCTCGGCCCAACAATCGCCGTGCTGACGCGACATAATGTCGTTGTCGCTTTTGGTAATTCGCCCTAAGCGTGGGGTCTGGCCATAGAGTGCCAGGCAAATGGCATCCAGGATGGTGGTTTTACCGGCACCGGTGGCACCGGTAATGGCGAACAAACCTTCGTTCACATACTCCGGGTGGCTAAAGTCTATTTCCCAGGCACCGCTAAGCGAGTTCAGGTTACACAGGCGAAGCTTAAGAATTCGCATGGGTGTCCTCCTCTGCAAGCTCACGCAGTATTTGCCGATGCATCTGGGTTAAACGCTGCCCTTCGGTCTCACTCAGCTCGCTTAACGCTAAGCGTCGGCTAAATACATCTTCAGGCGTCAGTTCTGCCAGACTCTCCTCAGTTATATTGCGGCGCAAAGCGTGACGCCTTGCACTGTGATTGCGCACGCGCAGAATACTCACCTTCGAGTTCTCAATATGGCTTTCCAGGCGTTGGCTTAAGTCCTGAATATTGTCCTCGCCATCATATTCGAGCTCCACCCACACGTCGTTTTGCCCAGCGACTAGTTGTTCCAGTTCGGCCTGGATTTGGTTTAAATCGCCTTTAATCCGCACCTTTTGCTGAAATACCGGCACATTGAGCGTAGTGATGTCGCGTTTGCGACCATCGAAGTCGATAAGCACTACATGCTTTTGCTGGCCAACTTCACCAAAACCCATTGCCACAGGTGAACCGCAGTAGCGCATGTGAACCTGGCCTGCAACCAGCTGCGGCACATGCAAATGGCCTAACGCCAGGTAGTCAAAGCTGGCCGGGAATACATCGGCAGGTACCTGACCCAGGGAGCCGACATACAGGTCGCGCACCCCATCACCTTCCTGTAACTGACCACCGGTTGTAAATAGATGCCCCATACCAATTAGCGGAATATCCCTTTCATTACGTAAGCTTTCAGCATAATCTGCCGCTGCCTGGTAATGACGTGCCACCGCCTGTATTACTTTTTCTTCTTTATCGGCCATGGTTTCATTGTCTTCGACCCGGCGTAAATCCCGTTCGCGCAAGTAAGGCACCGCGCATACCAAGAGCTCTAGCTCGTCGCCCTGTGCCAAGGCAATCACTTCATCTGCAGGATCGTCACAGGCCTCACCAACCACATGCACGTTGAGTGCTTTTAATAGTTGTTGCGGCGCGTCGAGAAATGAGGGGGAATCATGATTGCCACCGATGACCACCATATGGCGACAACATGTACCGGCAAGTCGTGCTAAAAAATGGTAATACAACTGCTGGGCCTGATTCCCTGGGGTGTTGGTATCGAAAATATCACCGGCCACCAACAGTACATCCACATGCTGGCTGGTCACTTGCTCAAGTAACCAGTCAAGAAAGGCGCTGAATTCGTGATGGCGCTTTTTACCGTAGAGTAACCGGCCTAAATGCCAATCAGAGGTATGGAGGACTCGCATAAAATAATGGCTCCCTGTCGCCACTGCCACAAAGAGCCATATTATCACGCTTCATCAAAGTTATGCGCTGCCCTCAGCGCAAACCGAGATCGCTGACAAAGATGCAAGTATATTGATTACCATAGCAGTAGTTCACCGTGCTACCTTGACCTGAGTCAAACCAACGACTTATATAAACACACACAAACCAATACAAAGGCGCAGTATGTTATCAAAATGGCAATGGCTTTGGGGCCAAATCACCACCACGTTGTGGGTGCGTGCTTGTCTGTTCGGGATTTTTGGCGTCATCGCTGCTCTGATTGGTAGCGCTGCAGACACGCTTGAAACCTTTGATGCGCCATTTGAGATAGGTCAGGACACCATTGACCATGTGCTTGAAATTCTTGCCAACAGCATGTTGGTGGTGACAACGTTTTCGCTCAGTGTAATGGTCTCCGCTTATGTGGCAGCCACCAGTAATGTGACCCCACGCGCCACCAAACTCATTCGCCAGGACGTCACCACGCAAAACGTGCTCGCGGTCTTTATTGGCTCATTTCTGTTTAGTTTGGTGGGCATCATTGCCATTAACACCGAGGTCTACCAGGAAAATGGGCGGTTAGTGCTATTTGCGTTCACCCTGTTAATGATCACCTTTATTATCATTGCTATATTCCGCTGGATTCAGCATCTTACAAAGCTCGGCCGGGTGGGTGAAACCTCAGCTAAAGTCGAGCAAGCGGCCCACCGAGCCCTTGATTTTTATCGACGCAACCCATGCCTTGGTGCTCACCTTAGAGACAAGAAGGATAACCAAACTATTCAGGGCATGCAGCTTTTTGCGCGCAAAGTCGGGTATATTCAGCATATTGACATGCCCGCCCTGGAGAAATGCTCCAAAGCGTTAGAAGCGGACATTTATATCGCGGTGCTACCAGGCACTATGGTCCATCTTACCCGTGAGCTATTGACCGTCGATGCTCAGCTCACACCTAAACAGCAGCAAGAACTGCTCAACGCTTTCGTGATTGGTGACGAACGGTCATTTGAACAGGACCCGCGCTTCGGTTTATGCGTGCTCACTGAAATTGCCCAGCGTGCGCTGTCACCTGCCATGAATGATCCAGGCACCGCCATTGATATTATAACCCGACACGTTAGGGTTCTTGCGCCATGGCGAGATCTTGAGAGCTATGACTTAAGCCACCCTCATTGTCCGCATTTATATATCACCGCATTGTCTCTGGACAGCCTGTTTGAGGATGCATTTATTCCCATCGCTCGCGATGCTGGAGCTATGCTGGAAGTGCATATTCGCTTACACAAAGCGCTCTATGCACTATCCACTCAGGATTCGCCGGAATTGAAAATGGCCGCGCAGAAATGCGCGAAAATATGCCTTGAATATGCCCACCAACATCTCCATCTAGAACATGAGAGAGATCGTTTGCACGCAGTCGCCAAACCGATTTAGGTACTCGTGCAGCCACTAACAGAGGTATCCTTGAAATTATCAGTTCTCGATTTAGCACCGGTAACCAGCGCCAGTAATGTCGCGCAGTCACTCACTAACTCGGTGGATTTGGCACAGCATTGTGAGGCCTTGGGGTTTCATCGGTACTGGATGGCCGAGCACCACAACATGGCAGGCATTGCCAGTGCTGCAACCGTGGTTGCCCTTGCCCATATTGCCGCGCATACCCAACGTATTCGCATTGGTTCAGGTGGCATTATGCTGCCAAATCATGCGCCCTATATAGTCGCTGAGCAGTTCGGAACCCTCGATGCATTGCACCCGGGGCGGATTGACTTAGGTTTAGGCCGAGCACCAGGCACTGACGGTGGCACGCTACGTGCGCTACGCCGTGACCCTGCAGATGCAGAAAACTTCCCTGCCGATGTGGCTGAGTTAATTGGTTATTTAAGTGGAGCAAAGTCCACCGATATGGTTAAAGCAGTGCCTGGGTATCAGCAAAATATCCCGGTCTGGTTATTGGGCTCAAGCTTATTTGGCGCTCGCCTTGCTGCGCGAATGGGGCTGCCGTATGCATTCGCTTCGCATTTTGCGCCGGACATGTTGCATCAGGCCTTGCAGGTGTACAACCAGGAGTTTGTGCCATCTGCCCAATTGCAAGCACCCTACAGTATGGCGGTGATGAATCTGTTTGCCGCCGATGATGAACCCAGCGCACGCACTATGATGAGCTCCATGCAGTTGCAGTTTGTCGCCCTTCGTCAGGGCCGTCCAGGCTTGCTCGCAGAACCCGTTGAGCACATTGAACAGCATTGCGATCCACACGCGCTGGCAGCAGCCAACCATGCGTTAAGTTATACCGCTTTAGGCAATGCAGAGCAGGTCAAACGTAAAATTGACCAGTTCAGCAAAGACACCGCCGTGAATGAAGTGATGCTGACCTGCCATGCCTATGATCATGCCGCCCGTAAACGCTCCTTTGCAATTGCAGCTGAAGCTTTCCTGTAGATTCATGTAAATAAAGTTGAAGATAGGTGTTTAAAATCAGTAAACTGTGTTGCCAGCCTGCAGGTGACCCGGTTTACATGATGAGCGTGGTCAGCTCGATTCACTTTAGCGACAAGTGGTCATCGCTAATGGAGTTCGTCTATGTACTATTTTGCTTATGGCTCAAATATGTCGAGCCGACGGCTACTAGCCAGAGTGCCGAGTGCACGGAGTCTTGGTGTGGCCGTATTGCTGGGCTATGAAATGAGCTTTCGCAAACGCAGCCACGATGGTTCGGCAAAGTGTACGATTCTGGAAAACCCTAAAGCGAGTACTTTAGGCGTGGTCTATCAACTGCCTGACGACCAGCGCTATACGCTGGACCGAATTGAAGGTCAGGGCTTTGGTTATGACGTCACCGACGTTCGTATACACACCCAACATGGCAAGCTGCTCAATGCATTTACCTATCTTGGCACTGACCCTGAAGACGATATAAAGCCTTACCAATGGTATGTAGAGCATGTTGTGCGCGGGGCTCGCGAGCATGGCATCGCCTGTCAGTATATCGACAAAATCCTCGCTTGCGCGGCCATCGACGACCCAGACCCGGGCCGTCAAGAATTTGAGTTATCAATTTACGATGATGCAGAAACTGCTTAGCAATATCTGTGCGGGTCAAGCCGAAGACATTCCAGCTATCAGTGCACTTGAACGCGCTTATTATGGCGTAGAAAGTTACCCCGCAGGCTTTCTCTATCAAGCCTTGGCTCAGTGGCCGCAAGGTCTTTGGGTTGCAAAGCAGGAACATCAAGTGACCGGCTATGCGTTGGTGGCACCAGCCCAGTCACCGTCTGAGTACTGGTTAATGGCGGCCTTAGTGGCTGAGCAGGCTCGGGGACAGGGGTTGGGCGAAAAGCTCTGTGCCAGTGCCATTACCAGCTGTGCTGAGCTTGGTGCAAGCAAGCTATGGCTGAGCGTTGCACCAGACAATCACGGCGCTATTCGCCTGTATCGTAAACTCGGCTTTGTCGATGGCGGCCAGCACGCTGATTTTCTCGGTCCTGGCGAACACCGTCTTGTGATGCAGCTTCAGTTAAACTAAAACCCTTATTTAATTACCTTCTGTTGCTTATATACTGGATTCTGCAGGAGCAAGTTCCACATGCAGCTGTGCCACCATGTAGGTCGCCGCTCTGCCCCGCAACATCACCCGATCTGCAACCACTTCGCATTCGATATCCCCACCCCGAAGTGACAACTGCCTTGCGCTAAGCTGCGACTTACCTAAGCGTTGCGCCCACAAGGGTGCAAGTTCACAGTGAGCCGAACCGGTAACCGGGTCCTCATTCACGTCAAGCTTAGGAAAAAAACAACGGCTGACAAAATCACAGTCATTCCCAGGTGCGGTCACCACCACGCCCCGCCCCTCAACTGCAGACAGGGCATTAAAGTCTACCGATAATTGCTCAACTGCACGCTGGTCTGGCAACACCACGATATAGTCGTAACTTTGGTATACCTCGACCTCGGCTGAGTCCTTCAGGTTTAGCCCTTGCAACAAAGCGGGGGGTGCTAACACCGGTTCTACACCAGCGGCAGGAAAGTCCATCACCAATAGACCATCGCTTTGCTGGCGTACACTCAGCGCCCCACTGCGGGTCATGAAGTTCACTTGGGGTGCTGGGAAATGAAGATGCTCAAAAAGCACATGGGCACTTGCCAAAGTTGCATGCCCGCAAAGGTCCACTTCTGCGGCAGGCGTAAACCAGCGCAAATCATAGTCGTACCCGTCCTGCTCAGACCTGGTTAAAAAGGCAGTCTCTGACAGGTTGTTTTCACTGGCGATGCTTAACAATACATCGTCGTTGGGCCATTCCTTCAGCTCCATGACTGCGGCGGGATTACCTTTGAAAATCTGGTTGGTGAACGCATCAACTTGATACATGGTGGGACGTTGGGCCATGAGTTTCCTAGTTAAAATCGCTGATAAACTATTACATTGCGTCTTAGTGTATAAAAACTCACAACTAAAAAAAAGGCTACCCCACGGATAGCCTTTGAAAACAACGATTTAATAGCAGTAAGTGCTACATCTAAAAATCGTTCTCGTCATGCGCAAACAGGTTCTCTGAACCAGTTTCTAATGCACCAATCAAGCCGTGGATCCGCGGCAAAATTTTAGCGAAGTAGAAACGCGCGGTTTTTGCTTTCGCAGCATAGAAGTTATCAGTGCTGTCACTGGCCTCGGCTACCAGCGCCATGCGCAGCCATAGGTAGGCGTAGCTAACGTAGCCAATCAGTTGCAAGTACTCGACTGCGAGGCTGTTGATGATGTTTTCATCCTCGCCCACCTGACCAAGAATCTTCGCAGTAATAGCCTGCACCGCAGTGGCTGCGTCACGTAGTTGTGTCGCTTCCTGTTGCCAGCCGTCACCTGCTTCAGCCAGTGTCTTCTCGATATCAGCCAATAGCGGTTTTAGCAGCTCACCACGAGAACCGGCAACCTTACGACCTAAGAGATCAAGCGCCTGAATGCCATTCGTGCCCTCATAGATTTGCGCGATTCGACAATCCCGTACCCACTGTTCCTGGCCCCATTCGCGCACGTAACCGTGACCGCCGAGAATTTGCTGGCCGTGAATGGTTACTTCTAAACCGGTGTCGGTCATAAATGCTTTCGCAACCGGCGTTAGCAAGGCAACCAGGTTATCAGCAGCCTCACGCTCGCTCTGCTCAGGTGCATATTTAGCGCGGTCAAGCTGCTGGCCGACATAGCTTGAAAACGCTCGACCACCTTCAATAAATGACTTCATGGTCAACAACATGCGGCGAATATCACCATGCACAATCAAGGGGTCTGCTGCTGCATTTGGATCTTGAGTCGCTTTCGCACCACGCCCCTGACGACGGTCTTTGGCATAATCCAGCGCAATACCGTAAGATCGTGCTGCCGCGCCTAAGCCTTGAATACCAACCCCTAAACGCTCGTAGTTCATCATCGTAAACATCGCAGCCAAACCACGATTCGGCTCACCCACTAACCAGCCCTGCGCACCATCAAAATTCATCACGCACGTCGCCGAGCCGTGAATACCCATTTTATGCTCAACTGAGCCCGCAGCCACTGCATTACGCTCGCCCAATGACCCATCGTCATTAACCAGAAACTTAGGCACTAAGAACAACGAAATACCTTTTGAGCCTGCAGGTGCGTCTGGCAGTTTCGCCAGCACCAGATGAATAATGTTGTCAGTGAGGTCATGCTCACCACCGGTGATAAAGATTTTGGTACCGGTCAGGGCAAAACTACCATCAGCCTGAGGGTCCGCCTTAGTGCGGATGATACCTAAGTCAGTACCGGCATGTGGCTCGGTCAAACACATAGTACCGGTCCACTCGCCAGACGCCATGCGTGGAATATATTGCTCTTTCAGCTCGTCACTGGCGTGCGAATCCAGAGCGATAATCGCCCCGGCCGTTAAACCTGAGTACAATGAAAATGAGATATCTGCAGCGCACATCATCTCTTCATACTGGGCAGAAATAACTTTCGGTAAACCCATACCGCCAAATTCAGGGTTTGCAGTAACCCCAACCCAGCCGCCTTCAGCCAGTTGTTTGAACGCTTCTTTGTAACCATCGGGTGTAGTGACCACGGTGTCCTTGTAGCTGACCCCCTGCTCGTCGGCATTGCGGGCATTCGGTGCAATCAGACCTTCAGTCATTTTTGCCGCTTCTTCAAGAATCGCGCTCGCCGTGTCTGCGTCCATCATATCCTGAAGCTCGGGCATCGTTGCCCAATCACCCGCTACATTAAATACTTCATGTAGCACAAAGTTCATATCCTGAAGAGATGCCTTATAGTCGCTCACAACTACCTCCTGGCCACTGGCAATACGCTATACAATTGAGTAGCAACGTACTGGTTAAACGAAACAATGAAAACGCTGGTTTCAAACACACGTTTAATATACGTGTATCATTACAAAGCTTTGCTATCCTTGCAACTTCAAAATGTAAGGTAGACTATGCAAAAATGTACGGCATTGAATGTGATCTTTTCTATTTAACTGATTGGAGCAGATATTTTGCAAATTTACCTGGTTGGCGGCGCTGTGCGCGATGAGTTACTTGGCCTCGAAGTGGTCGATCGAGACTTTGTCATCGTCGGTGCATCGCCGCAAATGTTGCTGGATAAAGGCTACCGCCAGGTAGGCAAAGACTTCCCGGTATTCTTGCACCCGCAAACCCAGGAAGAGTATGCCCTCGCCCGAACCGAACGTAAGGCAGGTAAAGGCTATACCGGTTTCACCTGCTATGCGGCGCCGGATGTAACCCTGGAAGATGACTTGCAGCGTCGCGACCTGACCATTAATGCGATTGCTAAAAGTAGTGATGACAAGCTGGTCGACCCTTACGGCGGTATAGAAGATCTACATCGTCGGGTGCTGCGTCATGTGTCTCCAGCGTTTAGTGAAGACCCATTGCGGATCTTACGAGTCGCTCGCTTCGCTGCGCGTTTTCATGAGTTTGGCTTTCGTATCGCCGCCGAAACCTGGCACCTGATGCAATATATGGTGGCTAGTGGTGAACTGACTGAATTGAGCCGTGAACGGGTGTGGCAGGAGCTTAGTCGGTGTTTGACCGGTCCCGCGCCCCATGTGTTTTGCCAGCTTATTAGTGACCTTGATGCCTGGTCGCAGCTGCTGTTGGATCCTAAGCAAGCGGAGGGGCTCAACCCTATCGACTGGCGTCTGTTGATGGATGCTGCAAGCCAGCCACATGAGCCGGCCACGCTGCCGAGCCGCTACGCCTTATTTGCTCTGTGCGTGCTGCGCGCGAACCCGAAGTTAACCACAGGCCAATTACAACAGGCACTACGGGTACCTAATGACTGTGCAGAAGTCAGTACTTTATTGTTCAGGATTGAACATTTATTAAAAGCTCCAACACTGTTGGCAGACGATGTCATCAATATGCTGAAGCTTGCCGATCCAATCCGCCGCCCACAGCGCTGGCAGGACGCCATGCGGGCATGTCGTGTGGTGGCGCTCAATCCGCCAGCACGCGACAGGTTGGCTGATGCGGTGCCGCATACCCATGTGCTCGAGCAATTAATCCTTGCAGAACAAGCCTACTGTGCAGTCAGTGCAGAGGAATTTATGGATGCTGGACTGAGCGGAGCGCAAATCGGGCAGCAACTCGCCCAGAAGCGGTTTAAAAGTGTCAACGAGGCGCTTCAGCAACAGGGGTCTGCGCCCGCGCAGACAGACTAACCCCTGTCCAATCAAAGCTGACTGGCCAGAGTTCCTGCTCGTCCGCTTGGGGCGTTGCGCTGAACTCACGCCATAAACTGGCGTAAGTTTGCTTTAATATTGGATGTTGCCAATTTGGCACTAACTCAGCAAGTGGCCTGAGTACAAAGGCATTGTAGGTAATTTCCGCGCGCGGCAATTGCGGCTGGTCCCGCGCGGTATCTCCTTGCTGAACCACGTTGTCATATAGCAGGATATCCAGGTCGATGGTACGTGGGGTAAATTTTGCGGCATTTAAATCGCGACCCTGTTCGATTTCAATCCGTTTAAACAGGCCCTGTAACTGGGCGAGACCCTGGTCGGTTTCAACACAGGCGACCAGGTTTAAAAAATTGTCTCCACTAAAGCCTACTGCGCGGCTTTCATATACGCTGGACAAGCGCACCTCTGCAAACTCACGCAACAACGTGCCCACCGCTTTGCGAACCTGTGTGGCAGGTTCAATATTACTGCCAATACTGATTAAAACTTTAGCCACGCTTACCACGCTCTATCTGTACCGCGACGGTGTGCGCATTTTTCAACGCCGTCGGTTTGTTCACGCGCAAGCGTAACCACTTAACGTTAAAAGTCTGCATGATCATTGCGGCACTTTCTTCTGCCACTCGCTCAATCAGCTCATAAGGCTTGCGCTTCACCAGTGCGGTTAGCTCATTGCTCACCGCCTCATAATCCAGAGCCAAACGAATATCATCAGTTTGCGCAGGGGCGCGATTGTCCCAAGCCATCTCAAGGTCAAATAGCAGTGGCTGACGGACTTCTTTTTCCCAATCATAAATACCAATCACGGCATCTATTTTCAGGCCTTCAATAATGACGATGTCTGACATGGAGACTCTCTTGATTTAAAGTTAAGTAGGGTCATCAATAAGTTGTAAATCTGGCTGGTCGGATAGCATTTTATTAGCAAACCTTTTATTCTACCAATACGGTGCAGCTAAATGACAGCCTGGCAATTTCCGTCCAGATACTACCTTAACTTAAGGCCAAAACCCAACCATGTCCGCCCTTGCTTTACTGATGATGCTAACTGCCTACCTGATAGGCTCGTTCAGCAGTGCGGTTGTTGTTTGTCGGTTATTCGGCTTAGATGACCCTCGCTTTCGCGGCTCAGGCAACCCGGGCACGACCAATGTGTTCCGTTTAGGAGGCTGGCCACCAGCGGCAATCACGTTGTTGTTTGACGTACTCAAAGGCATGCTGCCGGTATGGGGGTCTTATTATCTGGGGCTGGACCCAATGATCCTGGCCGTGGTGGCGATGGCTACCTGTCTTGGCCACATCTACCCACTGTATTTTGATTTTAAAGGCGGTAAAGCCGTTGCCACCGCATTAGGAGCAATGTTCCCAATCGCTTGGGAGATGGCAATACTCTTGATTGTGACCTGGCTACTGGCGTTCTTTGTGACCCGGGTATCGTCACTGGCAGCGCTGGTCACCGTAAGCCTGGCCCCCATTTACGCGTTTATTATCAAACCCGAGTACACGGTTCCGGCAATTATGCTTGCAGCGCTTATAGTATGGCGCCACCGCACCAATATCGTGCGGCTCTGGCGCGGTGATGAAGTAGGTTTTCGTAAGCCTTAAACTGCAGGTAACTGGTCTAAAGGCCAACGCGGCCTGGTAATCACAGATAAATCTTCATGTTGCCCGGCCTGCAAACGCTGGGCACCGGCAAAAGCAATCATTGCGCCATTGTCGGTACAAAATTCTGCTCGGGGATAATATACCTGACCGCCAAGTTTGGTGGTTAATTCAGCAAGCTGACGGCGCAATTCGAGATTCGCACTGACCCCACCAGCAACAACCAGGCGTTGTAGACCCGTTTGCTGAAGCGCCCGCCGGCATTTAATCGCCAGCGTATCTACCACCGCTTTTTGAAACCCAAAGGCGATATCCGCACGGTTTTGCTCACTCATATCGCTTTTAGCAATGGCATTGGACGCTGCGGTTTTCAGACCACTAAAGGAAAAGTCTAAACCTGGACGATCGGTCATGGGCCGTGGAAAAACAAATTCAGGATTCGCACGACCCTGCTCTGCTAACTTTGCCAACCGTGGACCGCCTGGGTAGTCCAGGCCCATCAGTTTTGCGGTCTTATCGAAGGCTTCACCGGCAGCATCATCAA
>JAFIFH010000006.1 GCA_020832105.1 Idiomarina sp. | reverse complement strand
TTTTTTTTGCATTTTTTTTTGGCCTGGCGGCGGGTCAGGAACACCATCTCATAACGTCCGGCCCTGCGGGACCTACGTGTTATCCGGTTTACCCAGGCCGAAATGCTGGTATGCATGCTGGGTGGCGATGCGCCCACGGGGGGTGCGCTGAATAAATCCCTGCTGAATCAAAAAGGGCTCCAGCACGTCTTCAATCGTATCTTTCTCTTCCCCAATCGCTGCGGCCAGGTTATCGAGCCCCACTGGCCCGCCCATAAACTTCTCGATGATCGCTAAAATCAATTTGCGGTCCATGTAATCAAACCCGGCTTTATCCACGTCCACCATGGCCAGTGCTTGCGACGCAATGGTTTGGTTAATCACCCCGTCCGCGCGCACTTCGGCATAATCGCGCACTCTGCGAAGCAGCCGGTTAGCAATTCGCGGTGTCCCCCGTGAGCGCGCGGCAACTTCTCGCGCACCGTCACCGTCCATATTAAGATTCAAATAATCTGCAGAGCGGGTCACAATGCTGGTCAGCTCTTCCACCGAGTAAAACTCAAGGCGTTGCACAATGCCAAATCGATCACGCAGCGGCGAGGTCAACGCCCCAGCCCTGGTGGTCGCACCGACCAGCGTGAACGGAGGTAAATCAAGCTTGATCGAACGCGCAGCGGGTCCTTCACCAATCATGATATCGAGTTGATAATCTTCCATCGCCGGGTACAAAATCTCTTCCACTACTGGGCTCAAGCGATGTATTTCATCAATAAAGAGCACGTCGTTCTCTTCCAGGTTGGTAAGCAGCGCAGCCAAATCGCCGGCTTTTTCCAATACCGGCCCCGAGGTGGTTTTAATCGATACCTGCATTTCATTGGCAATGATATTCGCCAGCGTCGTTTTACCTAAGCCAGGTGGGCCGAAGATCAATACATGATCCAGTGCGTCTTCTCGCTTGCGCGCCGCCTCAATGTATATTTGCATCTGCTCAACCACGTGTTTCTGGCCGGTGTAATCCGCCAGCATTTTGGGTCGAATTGCGCGGTCAATGACTTCGTCTTCGCCAGTGGCGCGGGCCTGGATCATACGGTCAGCTTCAATCATAGTGTTTCCTGGGTTAAACCATGGACTTCAGCGCTTGACGGATAATCATCTCTGAATCCATCTCCGCTTTTGCAACTTTTTTTACCGCTCGTTCTGCCTGTGCTGGTTTGTAACCGAGCGCCAGCAACGCACTGAGTGCGTCATCCAGTGGATTCTCAACACTCACCATCAGCGCAGGTTCTGGTTCGCCTGGGGAGCGCTCCATAGGTGAAGCGCCAGCGAAGTCTTTGAGCCGGTCACGCATTTCAATCACCAGACGTTCCGCAGTTTTCTTACCTACCCCGGGAATTTTCACCAAGGTCGACACATCCCCTTGTTGCACGCTGGTGACAAATTGGCCGGCCGACATGCCAGACATAATCGCGAGTGCCATTTTCGGGCCGACACCCTGGGCTTTAATCAGCTGGCGAAACAGCGCCCGCTCGTTCAGGTTGTTAAACCCAAACAGTAACTGCGCGTCTTCGCGCACTACAAAATGGGTCCACAGAACCACCTCTTGCCCTACCGCTGGTAACTCAAAAAAGCAGCTCATTGGCAGTTGGATTTCATAGCCAACGCCCTGTACATCAACCAATAAGTCGGGGGCTTGTTTGTAGACGATAATGCCTTGAATACGGCCAATCATAGGGTGCCTTGCTTAATTATTATGTGCTTTGGACAGGATAACGGAAAAGGCTTTGTTTGTGCCAGCTTTTGCCGGTTTTTACGCGTCATTCTGGGCGCAGTTTCTAAGCGGTGTTAGTGTCTGGGCCAGGTGCCTGAGCTTGTTGGCTGGGATTGCTGGCAAGGATTGCTGACCGACATTAGCGCAAACGTCGGCGCACGGTTTTGCGTGCGGCCCCTGACATGGATATCAGGCTTTGATTGGTGTGACAGTGACAAATCGCTACCGCCAGCGCATCCGCAGCGTCTGCCTGGGGCTTGACTGGTAGTTTGAGCATCTGAGTGACCATGTGCTGCACCTGTGCTTTGTCCGCAGCACCTGTTCCCACTACCGCTTGTTTCACTTGCCGGGCGGAGTATTCAGCGACGATTAGATCATGCCGCGCGGCAGCGACTATGGCAGCGCCGCGGGCCTGGCCAAGTTTTAATGCGGAATCGGGATTACGCGCCATGAAGATTTGCTCAATGGCAAATTCGGTGGGCTGAAACTGGGTAATGAGTTCGCTCACGCCGTCATGGATAATGCGTAAACGTTCGGCCAGCGTGCGTTCGTCACCGTTACTTGGCACCACACGAATACAGCCGCTGCCAAGGTAGGTCAAGCGACTGCCCTGTTGTTCGATAACCCCGTAGCCAGTTAACCGTGACCCGGGGTCTATGCCTAATATTATTGCCACGATAATCAACAGCCCTGCGGGTTTTCCGCGTTATGGTAGGTCAGGCGCCGCCTGACGGTATACATGCATCCGCCGTATGGCAGGCTGTGCCTGCCGTTAACCATCGCGTGGCGTCAGGCGTAGCCTGACCTACAATCCGATTCCACCATGGCCTGGCGTCATCACTGCGTGACGCAGACGCACCCTGACCTACGATTTCAGCTGGATACCGAGCTCGGTGAGCGCGTCGGGGTTGGCGAAGCCAGGGGCGTCGGTGAGCGGACATGCGGCGGTGGTGGTTTTCGGGAATGCTATCACCTCGCGGATAGAGCTTGCGCCAACCATCAACATCACCAGGCGGTCTAAACCAAATGCTAAACCTGCATGGGGTGGTGTACCGTACTTCAGTGCATCAAGCAAGAAGCCGAACTTCTCACGGGCTTCTTCATCGCTAATACCCAGAATACGGAATACCGCCGCCTGCATATTTTGTTCGTGAATACGCACCGAACCACCACCTACTTCAACCCCATTTAACACCATGTCATAGGCATTCGACAGAGTGGTTTCCGGGTTGGCTTCAAGCTCTTCAGCACTCACCCCAATTGGCGCCGTAAACGGGTGATGCAGCGCAAACAGCCCTTCGTCAGTCGCTTCAAACATTGGGAAGTCGACCACCCACAATGGGCGCCAGCCGTCTGCCACAAGGCCTAAGTCTTCGCCTAGCTTAAGACGCAGTGCCCCCAACGATTCAGTCACTACAGTGGCGGAGTCTGCACCAAAGAACAGAATGTCACCGTCTTGCGCGGCAACCCGCTCCATCAAAGCACTCACTGCATCGTCTGGTAAGAATTTCAGAATCGGTGACTGCAGGCCTTCACGGCCCGCTTTGACGTCATTCACCTTCAACCATGCCAGACCTTTAGCGCCGTAGATCTCAACAAACTTACCGTACTCATCGATGTTTTTGCGGCTAAGCTTGCTCGCGCCACCAGGCACTTTAATCACTGCCACACGGCCTTTGTCGTCATTGGCAGGCCCTGAGAACACTTTAAACTCAACGTCTTTCAGCAAATCTGCCACATCCACCAGCTCCAGCGGGTTACGCAGGTCAGGCTTGTCCGAACCGAAACGACGCATGGCTTCGCTGTACGGCATACTTGGGAAGTCACCAAGGTCAACATCCAGCATATCGTTAAACAGCTGACGGACTAGTTTCTCGGTCACCCCACGCACCTGCTCGGCGCTCATGAACGAGGTTTCGATATCGATTTGAGTAAATTCAGGCTGGCGATCCGCACGTAGATCTTCATCACGGAAGCATTTAACGATTTGATAATAACGATCAAAGCCCGACATCATCAGCAATTGCTTAAACAATTGCGGTGATTGTGGCAACGCAAAGAATTTGCCTTTATGGGTGCGGCTCGGCACCAGATAATCGCGCGCGCCTTCTGGCGTGGCACGGGTAAGCATTGGGGTTTCGATATCTAAAAAGCCGTTATCATCGAGGAAGCGACGCACTGAGCTGGCCACCCGGGCGCGAAATTGCAGGCGCTCATTCATCAGCGGACGGCGCAAGTCAATATAGCGAAAACGCAGGCGCTGCTCTTCACTCACTTCGCTGTTAAAGTCGATAGGTAGAGGCTCAGAGCGGCTAAGAATATTGAGCTCAGTAGCAATAATCTCGATTTTGCCGGTCTTCATGTCGCTATTGACCTGACCTGCAGGGCGGTCTTTCACCGACCCTGTGACCTGAATGCAAAACTCCTGACGCAGGCTCTCTGCATGCTCAATCGCTGCGGTTTGCTGCGGATCAAACACCACCTGAACAATGCCATCACGATCGCGCATATCAATGAAAATCACCCCGCCGAGGTCACGACGACGATTCACCCAACCAGCTAAAGTGACTTGCTGTCCGCTTAAGGTTTCATTGACTTGTCCACAATAGTGCGTGCGCATGCTGTTTTTCCTGTTGATTACTGACGCTAAAATTAGGCGTCATAGTATATAGATTTGAGCCCAAATGTCATCACTGCAGACCAGGCGCCATGCGCACCCCATTTTTACCCTCGCGCTTCACTTCGTACATCGCTTTGTCAGCCATGCGTAAAAGCTCAGCGCTATGTCGACTGTGCCCAGGGAACATCGCCACACCGATACTCACCGACACATTGGCCTGCATCCTGGTTTCGCCCTCCCCCCCGGACGCCGGG
>JAFIFH010000038.1 GCA_020832105.1 Idiomarina sp. | reverse complement strand
CCGGGCATGACCGAAAAGTATCGGTTCACCCATATCCGCTTGCCCACCCCTACTGAGGCACCACGAGTGCGGCCATGGTCATCTTCAAACTGAGGGTCACCCTCTTCGTCTTCTTCAACTTCAAGAATATATCGTAAGTGGCGCCCTCGGCTTGCACGCCCCTCAACAAACCACTGGTTGGCGAATTCCCAGCGCAATGCCACGCCTTGTTCGTTGTATTTACTCTCAACAAACCAGTCGCCGGAATCACGCATAGACGTGTCATGGGATTGTAAGCCCTGTAACTCCAGGGCAAAACCATCGCTGCGCAGCGGGTCAGTGACGTCCTGTCCATACGCCTGCAGGCTTAGACTTAATCCTAAGGTGCTCAACGCGACCATCAAGCGCGGCCATTGCTTACTCATTTATGCTTCCTTCCTAATCAATGGTATACCGAGACGAATATCTTTTAGTTACAAAAAAGGGCCGTAGTACGACCCTTCATCATATCTCTAACACCAATTGCAGCGAATGCTCTTATTACTGCTAATGGCGTTTGCGGTCTTCAGATTGCCGATACAAACCACCAAAGTAGCTGTCTTCAAACCAATAAGGACGCTCATCAGCGTTGGCGATCTCTTCACCAATGGCAAAGTTAATTTGCGCAAACAAAGCACCGAAATCATAGCGAATTTCACCATAAGCCTCGGTTAAGCTTGGAATGTCATCGGTTGGGCGGTGATACTGCTCGGCAAAGAACTGCCCCCACACCTCGCCACCGTCTTCCTCGTCGTCTTGCGAGGTAAACCCGGTCATTAAGAATACCGCAGGAATACCGCGAGTCACTAGCATGTAGTGATCAGAACGTGTAAAAATCGCCTGCTCTGGCATGGGATCTGGGCTCGATGCAATACCATAGCGGCCTGCTGCACGCTCTACCACATCCCCAAGACTTGAATGCGCAGCGCCAAAAGCGACCACATCAGCAAAGGGATACAGCAAAACCGGCATGTCCAGGTTCACATTGGCAACCATTTGCTCAACAGGAACCGGCGGATGCTCAGCAAAGTAGTCAGCCCCCAGTAAGCCTTTTTCTTCGCCAGTCAGCGCGACGAACATAATCGAACGTCGTGGTCCCTGGCCCTGCGCTTTCGCCTCAGCAAACATATGCGCGGTTTCCATCATGATAGCGACGCCAGACGCGTTGTCTAACAAGCCATTGAATACTTTATTATCGGTGCTCATATCCTGCGCCAGCCCGAGATGATCAAGATGCGCAGTGTAGACGACGTATTCATCTTTTAAGTCCGGGTCTGAACCTTCAATAACGCCGATCACATTCGGGCTTTGCAGGTCCTGATGCATAGATTCACGGGCCAGGGTGACACTGCCATGCAACTCAAAACCAGCCGGGCTCTCTTTTTGTTCCAGCGTAGCCAACACATCGTCCAAGCTCTGCGCCGCACCGGCAAACAGCGGCGCGGCGTGATCGTAATGAATGTATGCACTGCCTTCGATACTGTCATGGCCCTGCACTTCACCTGCCTCGTTGATCCAGCGCACACTCGGTGCGTTCAGGTACATTAACGAGGTTTCATAAGGGCGAACCTGCTCGCGCTCTGGGGTGTGCAGAGTAATAATGCCCACAGCACCTCGCTCAGCGGCGAGTTCAGTTTTCAAACGGCTCAAATGTGCGGCTTCTTCACTGGGTAAGTGCTCAGGGCGGCCCGTCACCATCACCACAATCTTGCCATCCACATCCAGCCCGGCGTAATCGTCGATGCCAAAGGTATCAGAGACCATGCCATAACCTACAAAAACCATCTCCGCCGTTACGCTTTGTTGTGTTGCAATCGCACTAGGGCCGGTAAAAAAAGCACGGGGATACGCAAGTTCAGTGTCTTCACCGTTTTGGTGCAGGGTAAAGCTCGCACTGTTAGCGACCAAACGAGTTTGCCGTGCTGGCATCCACTGGTTATACCCATCTTCACCATAAGGCGTTAAACCCAGAGTTTTGAAGTGCGATGCCACGTATAAGGCGGAAATATCATAGCCACGGCTGCCCGTGTCACGCCCCTCCAGCAAATCGTCAGCGAGGAATTTCATGTGTGCCTTGACAGCCTGCTCGCGCGCCTGTGGTTCCTGATACGACCGCTGATTATCTGATGAACTGGCACATGCACCAAGGGTGGTAGCGGTAGCAACACTGGCAACCACTAGAGCAAGGAAACGACGTTTCAACATAGATGACCTTATTATTTATTGTTGTAAAAACCTGAAGGAAATAATTAAAAGTTGTCCTACTTTTAATCCCCACCAGTGACGAGCCACTCGACAACTCGCGTACCTGGCCGGTTGTGCACATAACTGACACCTAGTGTACCTATTTTATAAAAAGACCTCCATGCCATCTTGCACCCAGCCTCTTTTTTATGTAATGTTATATTATCACATGGGTTATACATGGACTGCCAACCTGTCTACATCCAAAAACGCGGGATTCGCACATACGCACCGCACAAGTTTAAGAGAGCAAACAATGAAGTTGATGAAGAAGAAACCTCTAGCATTAATTGTAAGCGCCAGCTTGTTGACCGGAGGCATGAGCATCTCTGCGATGGCTCAAACCAGTGACCAGACAAGTACTGACTCACATGAGCAAATGGAACGCATCGTAGTAACTGCCAGCCCGCTAGATCGCACAGCCATTGAATCGACCCAACCTATCTATGTGTTGTCAGGGGATTATTTACGTCAGGTGCAGGCTGCAACTTTAGGCGAAACCTTACGCGGTTTACCTGGTGTGCAAAGCACCTATTACAGCCCAACCTCGAGCAGCCCGGTTATTCGGGGGCTAGATGGCCCGCGTGTACGGATCCTGCAAAACGGTCTGGATGTCGGTGACGTGTCACGTGGTGGCCCTGACCACGCCGTGAGCACCGAATCCAGTACGGCTGAACAAATCGAAGTACTGCGAGGCCCGGCGACATTATTGTATGGTAGTGGCGCCAGTGGCGGTATTGTTAACGTGGTAGACAATCGTATTCCTCGACAACGTGTGGACGGTGTTGAAGGGCAAGTTTCCGCTGGTGTTGCCAGTGCAGCCAATGAGCGCAGTATGAGTGCAGGTCTGCGCCAGGGAACCGGTAATTTTGTGCTATCCCTGGACGGGTTCAAACGCCAGGCGGACGACTATCGTGTACCTGAATTTATCACCCCAGACGGCGACCGCAGCACGCTGATTGAGAACAGCTTTACCGACGATATTGGTGGCACCATCGGCGCCAGCTTCGTTGGTGACCGCGGATTTTTCGGTGCCAGCTATGGCCGCATTGAGCGGGATTACGGTATTCCGGGGCACAGCCATGATCATGGCGATGATGACCATGGACACGATCATGGCCATGACGACCATGATGATCATGACGATGACGGCGGAATCTTTGCCAATATGGTGCAGGACCGCTATCAAATCCTGGGTCAACTTAATAACCCACTGAACGGACTTGAGCGCATCAACCTCAACTTCGGCTACACCGAACTGCAGCATGAAGAAATTGAAGATGGCTTTGTCGAGTCCGGGTTTGGGGTTGACCAAACTGAGCTGCGTATTACCGCGCGCCACCAGGAAATTGCTGGCTGGCGCGGTGCCTTCGGCGTGCAGCTTAAACGTGAAGATTACGTCTCCTATGGTGTCGAAGCGTTCACTCCAGACACACGCACCGATTTGGCGGGCGTGTTCTGGCTGACAGAGCGTACTATCGGCGATATCACTTATGAGTTGGGTGCGCGCGCTGAATATGTTGAATTAGACACCGATGGCCTGGCCAGTCTGGAATATGCTCCGGTCAGTGCATCAGCGGGCGTTAATTATCGCCTGAGTGACGAGCTTAACATGACCGCGAACCTGGCCTACAGTGAGCGCGCGCCGCAGTCAGGCGAGCTGTTTTCTAATGGCGCCCACTTTGCGACCCGTACCTTTGATATCGGTGGCATTTATGAGATCCACGAAGAGCATGAACATGATGATCATGGCCACGATCATGGCGACGAGTACCATTTAGCCTTTGCTGACTATGCATTAGGCAAAGAAAAATCAGCCAATCTTGATCTCGGTATGCATTATGATGGTGTGCGCTGGCACTTTGACGCCAACCTATTCTATAACCGCATTGATGATTTCATCTATGCACGAAATACTGGCATTCTCAGCAGTCAGCTCGATAGCGACATGGGTTTAGGCGGTCATGATGACCACGGGCATGACCATGATCATAGCCACGACGACTCTGGTTTTCTGGTATACCAATACACCCAGGCTGACGCTGAGCTTTATGGTTACGAGGTTTCTGCGCATTATTTGCTAAACGATGAATGGCGCTTTGGTGCCTTTTCAGATTACACTCGAGCGAAACTGCGCTCTGGTGGAAATATCCCGCGTATTCCTGCCCAGAGAACTGGCCTTGATGTCACCTATTCACAGCAAAGCTGGGATGCAAAATTAAGCTATACCCAATACTGGGCACAAAACGATGTGGCTGAAAATGAAGCGCCAACTGACTCCTTCGGTATTCTAAGTGCGTATCTGAATTTCTATCCACAAACCGCTGGTCAGCAAGATATCGCCTTTTATCTTAAAGCTGAAAACCTGACCAATCGTTTGGGCTACGTGCACAATTCGTTCATTCGTGACTACGCACCAATGCCTGGCATGAACATTGGCGCTGGAGTGCGTATCAGCTTTTAACCACATGTAGCGCTGGGTCACGCCAGCAACAACATGATTTTAAGAAGGGTGTTGGCAATTGCCGCACCCTTTTTTACATTGGAGCAATAGAATAACTCCACGAAAATTTCGAATTCTGTGCTGCGTGAATGGTTTATACTAGAAGCATTGAGTTAACAGCAGGAGTGATTTATGCGTTTTTTATCCCGTCGTCTGGTGATGCCCAACGATCTGAATTTTGCCGGTTCTTTATTCGGCGGCCGTATTTTAGAGTGGATAGATGAAGAAGCTTATATCTTTGCCAGCTGCCAGCTGGACGTAAAAAGCCTGGTTACCAAACATATTGGTGCGATTAGTTTCGAAGCCTCAGCGTTCCAGGGCGATGTCGTCGAGTTTGGTCTGGCAATTAAAAGCGTCGGGCGCTCGTCACTGACGGTGACTTGTCTGGTGCGGAACAAAGTGACAAAACAGAATATCTGTGTAGCGGACGATATCGTATTTGTGTGCATTGATAGCGATACGCGTAAACCAACGCCGCATGGAAAAACCCGTAAACAACTCGAGTCAATCAAGCTGGACACGCCGTAACCCTTGTTAGGTCCGGTTAACGATTGATGGTGGAGAGTAAGATGAAAACCATAACATTGTTGATCGTGGCCCTCTTGTTAATTGGTTGTGGCAACCCAAAAGTGAACCGGACCAACTACCATATGATAGATGTGGGCATGCGGCTAAGCGAACTGGAACATATGCTCGGTCAGCCTGACTGGTGTGATGATTATCAGCGCCCCACTGAATGCCGGTGGGGCACTGACGACAAACATATCGAAGTCACTTTTGTTGCCAGACGCGTTGTGGCAACTAAAAGTACTGGCTTATAAACCAGTTAAGTAGCGGCCAGCAAAGGTCAGTACTGGCGTAGCTGTGGGCTTGCCGTGCTGCCAGTCACCTGTATCTACACCACTCCCGGCAATGTCCACATGGGTGTACGGCAACGGTTTATCACTGTTGTTGCCATGTTTATCAATGCCCGAGACAATCGCCAGAAACGCCATCGGGAACTGATGTCCACGTTTGGTCATTGCCGAAGGTCCATTGTTACTCGACAACAGGTCGTCCGCTTTGGTGTGGCCTTTGACGAAATCGAAGTCCTCACGGCGACTGGGTGAAAGCTCTGCCGGGTCACCCCAACTTTCACTCGCATCAAGAATACTTTTCACCAGCCCGCTACTTTGCGCAGGGCCGTTAGGCACCAATGCAGTGTAAGGGCCTTTGCTCAGCGCCGCATGCCCGGTCAGGGTTGCTACGGTGTAAAGGCTTGGGTTCACCGCATTAAGCGCAAGCTCGCGCAGGCGAGATAAACAATCGGCCATCACCAGACGCCCTTCTGCATCGGTATTACCAATACGAACGCGCACACCGCTGCGGGCGGTAATGATTTCGTCGGAGACAAAGGCATCTGAGCCAATGCTGTTTTTAGCCGCGCCAATTTCTGCAACCACCTTCAAGTTCGCTGGTTTCAATTCTGCGACGGCTTTGACAAAGCCTGCGACGCCTGCGGCACCGCCTTTGTCCCGGCTCATCCCGGCCATATGGCCGCCGGTTTTAAGGTCCGCGCCACCAGTGTCATAGGTAATGGCCTTACCCACCATAAACAAGCTGTCAGTAATCTCGCCACTGCCGGTATATTCCAGGCGGATCACGCAAGGGCGTTGGCGCGGCGTATTGAACGATGCACGGCCCACCGCAGCGAGCAACGGATACTCATGTTCAAGCTGCATGCGATCCTCAATCACGGTCACTTTCACTGAGGTATGGGCAAAAATGTCCTGACAATATTCAGCGAAACGAATGGGCGACATCCGCTCGGGCTCGGTTCCGCATAAATCACGCCCTGCCCGGCGCCCTGCTTCAACCGCAGCCAACCAGGCAGTATCTGCATGCTCAGCAATCAAGGTCAGCTCACGAATGCTCTCTAAGGTTTCGCCAAAGTGTTCACGCGCTTCCAGTGGCTCATATACTTCCTGACACAAACCGAACACACTCAGGGCTACTGCGTTAGCAAAACCTGCTGAGGCGGGCACGTCGGTCACCCATAGCGCGGGCTTAGTGGCGCCAGCCTGCATCGCTACCTGAATTCCCTGGCGCGCAGCATCATAGAACCGACGTACATCGTCGTAGTCACGATCAAGAGCACCGGTTGGTGCGATGATTAAGCGTTGAGCGGGGGCTTGTTCGCTGACAATCAGTTGCGCGCTATGTCCGACTCGCTTATCGGCCTGTTGCGCCTGCTTAAATACCTTGGCCAGCTCATCAGGCAATGATGTGAACGTCGAACCGATAATAATCAGGGCGTCAACGTTGCTATGATTAAGCTGCTCAAATTGGTTCACGTGGTGAAGTTGTGGTAATGCCATCTTGACTACTCCCTACCTCTTAAAAAATTTTACTGCTGATGTGGTTCAGTAACCTGCTCACGACTTAAGTCGAGCGGCGCCAGGTTGTGCCCTGAGGACCGTCTTCAAGCAGAATATTCAGCGCAGCTAAACTGTCACGAGCCTGATCTGCACGTGCCCAGTCTTTGGCTGCGCGGGCATCGTTTCGCTCTTTGATCAAAGCTTCAATCTGGCTGACCTCGTCGTCATTTTGGCCTTGTTGAAAAAAGCTTTCGACGTCCTGTTGTAAAATGCCAAGGACCCCAGCGTATTCAACCAGCAAGCCTGCAAGGCCAGCGGCCAGCGCTTGGTCTTCGTTGCTCACCCGGTTGATATCACGCGCTAAATCGAACAATACCGACATGGCTTCAGGGACATTGAAATCATCATTCAACGCACCCTTAAAGCGCTTATCAAAAGGTTCCCGTGCAGTAGCACCCGGTGACGTCGGAGTGATTCCGCGCAACGCAGTATAAAGCCGTTCAAGGGCCGATCTTGCTTGCTGAAGATGATCTTCCGAGTAATTTAACTGGCTGCGATAATGACCGGATAATAAGAAAAAGCGCACGGTTTCAGCGTCGTATTTTGCCAGCACCTCACGGATGGTAAAGAAGTTGCCCAGCGACTTTGACATTTTTTCCTGATCAACCTGGACCATGCCACTGTGCATCCAGTAATTCACATAGGGCGTGTCATGGGCACAGCATGACTGGGCGACTTCATTTTCATGGTGCGGAAACATCAAATCTGAGCCGCCCCCATGAATATCAAAATGTTTACCAAGGTGCTTACCGTTCATCGCAGAGCACTCGATATGCCAGCCCGGGCGACCTTCGCCCCATGGCGAGGACCAGCTCGGCTCGCCAGGTTTGGCATGCTTCCACAAGACAAAGTCGAGAGGGTTCTGTTTACCCTGATCGACACTCACCCGCGAACCGGACTGCAATTGGTCGAGATTTTGCCGGCTGAGCTTGCCGTAGTCTTTGAAGCTCGACACATCAAATAACACGTCACCGCTGTCCGCCACATACGCATGTTGCTTGGTGACCAGGGTCTCTATCAGCGCGATAATTTCGTCCATATGCGTGGTAACTCGCGGTTCGATATCCGGCGGAGTCAGGTTAAGCGCAGCAAAGTCTTCATGCATGCAGGTGATAAAACGCTCGGTTAATGCATTGATATCTTCATTGTTTTCTGCGGCACGCTGAATGATTTTATCGTCGACATCGGTGATATTACGCACGAAGGTCACCTTGTAACCAAGGTAACGTAAATAACGCACCACCACGTCAAACGCGACATAAGTGCGTGCATGGCCAATGTGACAGTAGTCATACGTGGTCACCCCACAGACATAGAGCTTTACCTCCCCAGGGGTTAAAGGGGTGAAGGCTTCCTTCTGTTTGGTTAAGGAATTAAAAAGCTTGAGCATGTCGAGCGACTCCGTTTTAAAACAGGAAATAAATGGTATAGTCCGAATAGCCACAAAGCATAGCATTTTCAAGCGTTACGAGGAATATGAATGACCGATAAAGCCATCTCCACACCGGAATTTTTGAAGCTTGCAGAAACCGCTTCCGCAGAAGACATTGCCAGAGCACAACACCTTGCGCATGAATGGTTAATGGTTGAGAACGCCATGGATGAAGCAGATATACGCCACACCATACCGATCTTCGGCAGTGCTCGTATACCGGCACCTGACGAAACCAACATCTCTGACATACGGGCACGTAACTGTATCAATTTGAGTCATTATTATGCGGAAACCCGTGAACTCGCCGCAAAACTAGGCAAGCTGATTGAAATACGTCAGTTGCAGCATACCCGGTTAGTGACAGGCGGAGGCCCCGGCATCATGGAAGCGGCCAGCCGCGGTGCTCATGACGTGGGCCATCCGAGTATTGGGTTAAACATTGTGCTGCCTAAAGAGCAGCGCGTGAACCCGTTTATAGCGGCGAAGCATTCTTTTGAGTTCCAGTATTTTGCCATGCGCAAAATGCATTTTTTAAAGCGCGCCAAGGCGATTGTGGTCTTTCCCGGGGGCTTTGGTACCCTCGACGAACTATTCGAAACGCTGACCCTGATTCAGACCGGTAAAATGCCGCGGGTACCGATTTTGTTGTATGGCAAAGATTTTTGGTCGCGGCTGATTAACCTTGAAGTGCTGGCAGAACATGGACTGATCGATAAACGTGATCTCGAGCTTTATCATTTTGTTGACAGTGTCGACGAGTGTCTGCAATTGACCGCACCTATCATTGAGGCTTTAGCGCAAACCCATGAGTAGGCTTTTGCTCGCGACCAGGTTGCGCTAAAATGAATCCAACTTATCAAACTAACTTATAGAGAGCATTCCATGCAGGTGACATTAACCACTAATTTCGGCGACATTAAAATTCGTCTGTTTGACGACAAAGCCCCAGCGACCGTCGAAAATTTTCTGCAATACGTCGACAGCGGTTTCTATGACAACACGATTTTCCACCGCGTCATCGATGGCTTCATGGTTCAGGGTGGCGGTTTCACCCCTGGAATGGAGCAAAAGGAATCCGGCGAGCCAATCAAAAACGAAGCCAACAATGGCTTGTCGAACAAGCGCGGTACGCTGGCCATGGCTCGCACGAACGACCCACACTCTGCTACGGCACAGTTTTTCATCAACGTAAAAGACAATGATTTTCTCGATTTCCAGGCCGAAAACATGCATGGATTTGGTTACTGTGTGTTTGCAGAAGTGGTTGAAGGCATGGACGTAGTTGACACAATTAAAGGTGTTAAAACTGGTACGGCAGGTTTCCATCAGGACGTACCAGCGGAAGATGTGGTGCTTGAGAAGGCCAGCAGAGACGCATGATCACCAGGTTCATCTCCGACCTGCATTTAAGCGCTGAACGGCCAGATATTACTGAGCTGTTTAAGCGCTTTTTAGAACAAGAAGCGCGTTCCAGTGACGCGCTTTATATTTTAGGTGACTTGTTCGACGCCTGGATTGGAGATGATGACCTCACCCCTTTTCATCAAGAGGTCATCACCGCCCTGCGCAAGCTAACCGACAGTGGTGTGCCAGTGTTCTTTATTGCAGGGAACCGTGACTTCCTGATCGGCAAGCGATTTGCCAGGATGACCGGGGTCTCTATGCTGCCTGAGAGCGTGGTGGTCGATTTGTATGGTGTACCGACACTGATCATGCATGGCGATACCTTATGCACACTGGACACTGGCTACCTGCGTTTTCGCAAAATCATTCGTAACCGCTGGTTACTCTCGTTACTCACTCGCCTGCCGTTGACATGGCGCCGCACTATCGCGCGGGCGTTAAGAAGCAACAGTAAAAGCCAGCAGCCTTTAAGCGCAGAACAACTGAACATCATGGATGCCACCGAAGAGGGTGTGCAGTCTGCACTTAAGTCGCACCAGGTGACTCGTCTGATCCATGGCCACACCCATCAACCCGGTGTGCACCATCATCAAATTCCGGCTTTGGGCCAGGCTCAACGTATTGTGCTAGGTGACTGGTATGAGCAAGGCAGTATTCTGGAGGTTACTCCAACTGGCTACTCACTTCGCACTGAGGCGTTGCCACGCTAATGACCTCTGGCTTGCCGCTATGGAAGCGAAACTCGGGGTCCGCAGACTTAATCAATTCGGCTTCCAGCTGACCAAAGAATTCAATACGATCGTCTATCGCCTGAGCGGGCGTTCCCGCTTGCTCGCCAATCATTCTGGCAAGGTGCAGGTAGTCCTGGTAGTGACGTGCTTCTGAACGCAACAAGGACGTGTAAAACTTAGCCAAAGGCGCATCTAAAGAAGGTGCAAGTTTCGCAAATCGTTCGCACGAGCGCGCTTCAATGTAAGCGCCAACTATCAGTTTATCAATAAAGGCAGCAGGCTCATGGGTTCGCATGTGGCGACGCAAGCCGGCGGCATATCGGGCAGCACTGATCGGCTGCAATTCAATATCCCGCTCGCGCATTATGTCCAGCACCTGTTCAAAGTGATGCAGCTCTTCTTTAATCAGTAACACCATTTTACTAATCAATTCATTGACCACAGGATCATCACCACGAACCTGCTGGCTCGTTCTGGACAAACTCTGGGTGCCTTCAAAGTGCCCTTCACCAACGCCCCGATATAAAAAATCTTCATAGGGTTTAAGCCAATGCAGAACATGCTCTGCCAGCAAACTGTCAGGCGCATAGCGACGGATCAAAAACGCCGCGCTTTGCGCCGCCTTTAACTCACAATGCAGATGGTCAAGTAAGAGAACAGGCAAATTCTCGGGCTTGCGCGCTTCACTCAACCAGGCAAGTGGTGTCGAACAGTATAAAAAGTGTTCAACGGGTTGTAGAAGCTGACTTATTTTCGGATCCATAAATGCTCTCTAACTCATATGCTAACAGCTTTATAACAAAATGATTCTGAGTACAATTTACTCAGAAGTTTTAATTCTTGATTGTTTTCGCTAAGTTGTCATTATGGATACATAAGTGAATGTATTCTCTTAATAACAAACAATAATCCATGGTAGTACCCAAAGTCATTGTGTTCGCGTTATACCTTTTGACGTTAAGGTCACCAAAATAACAGAAATTAGCCAGAACAGTTAAGCTTAAGGCTTTAGGGGGTTATATGATACTAAATCACATCTGGGGACTCTACGCCCATCCAGTAGATGAATGGAAAACAATTGATCAACGGCATGAAAGCTTACGCTTTTCATTGTCTCATATTCTTATCGTTGCACTGATACCCTGTGCTTTCGCATACTATGCCTCTGCTTACGCCGGGTTCAGCATTGGCGCTCGCGAATCTATCGTTTTAACCTCACAAAGCGCGCTCACACTGGCCGTGGTGATGTATGTTGGGATAGTTCTTGGGGTGCTCGCGCTGGCCTATCTTATCCATTCCATGGCTAAGATATTTGGCGCTGACCCTACTTACACACAATCACTTGAGCTTGCTGCGTATACAGCGACACCAGTATTGATGGCCGGGATCGCGGCACTTTATCCAGTGCTTTGGTTTGTGTCCATGGCGTTTCTTGCTGGCGTAGCCTATTCCGTATATTTGCTGTATGCAGGGGTGCCTATTCTGATGCATATTCCTGAAGAGCGAGGCTTCATGTACTCCAGCTCGGTGGTCACAGCAGGGTTGATTCTGATGGTCATTTTAATGGTCATCACGGCCATGGCGTGGACCAACGGGTTCGCCCCAACCTACCTGTAGACTGACCTATAGTTAGCAGTGACAACTACTTCAGGTTCAACTTAAATTGAAACAAAAGGGGCTCAATGCCCCTTTTTTCGTTTACCTGACTCAAACCTCAGCTCGAATGACTTTGGCATGGTCGGCAATTCTGCTAGTCTAGCTGCCTTTCTGTCTAACGATTAAAAATATGCAGGACCAATTATGGCGTCAAAAAAACTTAGCCTGACCAGTAAGATTGTGATTGGTATGGTTTCAGGGATCATCCTCGGCATTCTTCTGCAGCTGACTGTTGCCGATCACCCTTGGGTGCAGGCATTACTTATCAATGGTTTATTTACCGTGGTCGGCGAAATATTTATCAGCAGTTTAATGATGCTGGTAGTGCCATTGGTATTCGTCTCTCTCGTGCTTGGAACCAGTGCGCTCAGCGACCCCGCAAAACTGGGCCGCCTAGGTGGTAAAGCCATTGGCCTTTATCTGTTTACCACCGCCGTAGCCATTACTTTGGCAATTACTGCTGCGCTGCTAATCCGGCCAGGCGATGGTATGAACCTAAGCTCAGATGCCAGCTTTGATGCCACGGAAGCCCCCTCTTTTGGCCAGGTATTGATAGATATGGTGCCACGCAATCCTATTAACGCGATGGCAGAAGGGAATATGTTGCAAATCATTGTGTTTGCGGTGCTATTTGGTATTGCATTGACACTGATAGGTAAACCGGGCGAGCGCCTGAAAGGTTTTTTTGAAGACTTTAACAGTGTCATTATGAAACTGGTTTTGTTGTTAATGGCTGTAGCGCCTTACGGCGTCTTCGCATTAATGACCAGACTCTTCGCCGACCTTGGTTTTGCTACCATCGGTAACCTGCTCAAATACTTCCTGCTGGTGCTTGGGGTCCTGATTATCCACGGCCTGGTCACCTACCCGGTTCTGCTAAAAGCTTTTACCGGGCTCAATCCGTTAATATTTTTGCGCAAGATGCGTAATGCACAACTATTCGGCTTCTCTACCGCCAGTAGTAACGCTACGATTCCTGTCACTATGGAAACAGCCAGACGCAAGCTTGGGGTGGGTAACTCTGTATCCTCGTTTACTGTACCGCTAGGCGCGACCATCAATATGGACGGCACCGCTATCATGCAGGGCGTGGCAACCGTGTTCATCGCCCAGGTCTATGGCGTAGATCTGACCATGGTGGATTACCTGATGGTCATTGCCACCGCCACCCTTGCATCAGTAGGCACCGCCGGAGTACCTGGCGTGGGGTTAATCATGCTGGCGATGGTGCTACAGCAGGTAGGCCTGCCGGTTGAAGGTATCGCATTGATTATTGGTGTTGATCGCTTGCTGGATATGACCAGAACCGCGGTCAATATTACCGGCGACTGTATGGTGACCACTATTATTGGCAAGAGCGAAGGCGAGCTTGACGAGCGTGTATACAATGACCCGAACGCAGACCAGGCCAACGAATCTTCCGCCAGCAGTAATATTGAAGGTGAGCCGGATCAGTTAAAAGACAGTTAGTAAGCAGCCGTCATGGGGTCTCAACAACCCGGTGTAAGCAGACATAAAAAATGCCGTCAACAATGACGGCATTTTTTTGCTTTGCGATATTCCCTCAGGCGTCGCTGCTTACCTCTAGCGATGCCAGTAATGCGAACGCTGTAGCCACTTCAAGGCAATACTTTCAACTGCTCCAGCGGCGCTGTGAGTGAGCTTATGAGCCATATTTTTCTTCGGCTGGTAGCTGACCTTAATAACATCTGATTTTTGCGCTGCGGACATCAGCAAATCATCGCTGGTGGTGATCTCATCAATGAGGTTCAAATCGATCGCCTGGCTGCCATACCAAATCTCACCTGTCGCCACTTTATCGATGTCTATTTGCGGGCGACGAGTTGCTACATGCTGTTTGAACAGCTCGTGCACTTCATTGATATCCTGTTGAAACTTTTGTCGACCGTCTTCTGTATTTTCACCAAATATAGTCAGCGTGCGCTTGTAATCCCCGGCCGTAATTTGTTCGAAATCCACCTTCTTGTCTTTCAGTAAGCGATGAAAGTTGGGTAGCTGCGCGAGCACACCGATAGACCCTAAGACCGCAAATGGAGCCGCTACTACTTTATTTGCTACGCACGCCATCATATAACCACCACTGGCGGCGACTTTATCTACCGCTACCGTAAGAGACAACCCTCGGTCTCTGATCCGCTGTAACTGTGAGGCCGCGAGCCCATAGCCATGGACCACTCCGCCACCGCTTTCCAGCCGCACCAGGACTTCATCGGTATCGCTAGCGACCGCAAGTACGGCAGTCACTTCGCGGCGCAAAGACTCTACTTCTTTAGCATCGATTGACCCTTTAAAATCAATCAGAAAAATTTTGTTCGCCGACTGGACCTCATTCTGGTCTTCCTTTTTGGCGTCTTTCTCAGCACGTTTACGTGCCTTTTTCGACAACAGACTATTCTTGATTTGCCGTGTCGTTTTACGCAGCTCTTTAGACAGGTTTTCTACTCGTAACTCACCTTTACTCTCTTTCTGCCTCGCTGCGGCCGACACAATAGTCATCACAATTAAGAACACCGCGACCACTACAACCAGCGCTTTACCAACAAAAAGCCCAATCTCAATCAAATATTCCACGTACGTCCCCTTTTTGCGTTGTTCGCTTAACTACTGTCTATGGAGTGACTTAACCCAAAGCTCTTTTTTATAAATAGAAAAGCCAGCTTGCGCTGGCTTTTCAGAGTTTCGCTAAGGTTTATTTATAACGGTAAACCTTGCATTTGCTGATTATCTTAACGCACTAACTCTTCATCTAACAGCAGCAATCGTGCTTCAGATTCAAAGTATACACCTACGGTTTGCTGGATGCTCTGCTGAACTGCGGCTTCCAACTGCGTAGTACCAGGCGATAATAACGAGCCGTGTGTGGCATCAGGGTAACGCACATAGGCTGAAATAGGGTCTTCAGACGATGTGGTTTCAGTTACCACAGGCAAGCCTAGCAGTTGTGCCAACGGCGCTGTACCTGACGTTGGGTAATCAGTAGTATTTGGAATCACTGTATCACCATCTGCCTGAATTAGCAGGATAGGTGTTTCGGTGGCACGAGCTAATGCTGCGTGATTCACCGGGTCCGCAGAATCTACCACAGTTTGCGCCGCAAAGCGGAACTGAGTCAGCAGTGAGTCACGACCAGCAACTAACGCAGCCGGAGCTTCTGCAAAGAACTCCACATAAAACTGAGCGATAAACTCGTTGAAACCAGCACTACCAGGTGCAGGACCACCATTGTTCTCGATAGCCTGGTTGGCCGCCTGACGGAATGGTTCGATTTGCTGATAAGACAATAAACCACCAATCACCGGACCAAACTGTTGGCTTTGCAACAAGAATGAAGCAATACCACCACCAGGCATGCCTAGCGTCGCTTCTTCGATATCAAAGCTTACCCCAAGCTGGGCAGCTTGCTCGCTGTACATATGCGGTGAGTTAGCGATAGCCAGGAAGTTAGTGCCAACAATCGCGCCGAGCGAATGGCCAACAAATTTAACGCTATCGCCATTGATATTTGCACCGCCGAAGAACGAATTACTGTTGCCCAGCGCATGACGAAGTGCAAGCAGGTCTGAACTACTCTGACGCAGGTTGTCACGTGCAGTAAGCAAGCTAGACAGGTTCAAGTACGCTGTTGGATCGGCACCCGCATCAAACTGGCTGCTGCCAAAGTTACGTGCACCATGCAGCGGATGGTCAATTGCAATGGCTGCATGACCAGACACTGCCAGTGAGCCAGCAATTGCAAGGAACTGCTCTTTATTGCCACCGATACCATGTTGGAAAATCACCACTGGCCAGCCGTCGGCAGGCTCTACTAGTGGCGCCATATCCAAGCCACCACGAATCATGTTAACCAGGTTAATATCCGGTTCAGACACCCACAGTGGGATATCTTGCATAGAACGTACCGCAGGAATTGGGTTGAACTTAGTCAGGTGACGTTCCGAATCCAGGCTCGCCAATACACCGCCAGCACCGTCTTCATCCGCTGCAGCAAGCTCAAATGGAATTTGACCAGCTAGCGTTTGTGGGTTCTGTGGGTTTGCGTCTTCAGGGCGCTGCATTAAAGGAACCAGGTCTGCAAATTCAACCTGCCCGCTTTGCACCGCCGTAACGATACTTGCAACACTGATAAACTGAGCTCGCCAGAAATCAGTACGCGGCGCTGCTGGATTTTCAGCAGTAGGAACCGGGCTAAAGTAAGGGGCACTAAACTGACCACCGTAGATAACTGCAGCTGCAGGCACTAAGGTTGCCGGGTTTTGTGGATTTGGAGTAATGCCTAACAGGTCAGCTGCGGTGACGCCAGCAGGCTGGGCCTGGATAGGTGCAACCGGGAACTGGCCAATAGCCATCAGCCCCTGTACTGTTTGCAGCACATCATCAACAGATTGTGTAGTGAAGCCTGACACATATGCGTAGCGGCTTGGTGCCACACCGTGGTTGTCCAGTGCAGCTTCATAACTGCGAATAACGTTTTGTAAGCCTGCCCCAGCACCATCTAACTGAACATCAGGGTTACGTGCAACAGCATAGGTTTGTGATGGACGCACTGCGCGACCTAAATCATCAGTAATGCCATCAGACAATACGACCAGGTAACCAGTCTTTGGCTCTAA
>JAFIFH010000047.1 GCA_020832105.1 Idiomarina sp. | reverse complement strand
CAGACCGCGCCACGGTTCATTACATCTGGGAGCTCCCCAATAGCAGCGAGTTAGGCCCTAAAATCACCCGGGTCCGTACCTTTGAGCCCTGGGGATGGGTCATTGGTAGTGGGGTCTACCTGGATGATGTGACCAGTCAATTATGGGCGCAGTTCTGGCGCCTTGCGCTCTTTGCTAGCGCCCTTTCGCTGCCACTGCTGTTGGTCTTCTTACTAATTATTCGCTCTATCGTCAGACCCTTGCGCACTACCATTGCGGCATTGGACGATATTGCTGAAGGTGAAGGCGACTTGACCCATCGCCTCGACGACAGTGGACGTGACGAAATTGCGCTGCTGGCAAAAAGCTTCAATAACTTCGTTGCTAAGATCCAGTCATTAGTGCTGGCGGTTCAGGAAAGTGCTCAACACGAACAGGAAGCCGCCCAGCGTTTGCGCCAATTAACCGGTTCAAGCTCAGAGTTAAGTTCGCGCCTGGTGTCACAGACTAACTCAGTGGCCACCGCGATTACTGAGTTGTCAGCATCGGCCAGTGAAGTAGCCAGTCACGCCCGTGATGCTGCTGAATCAGCACATGACGCAGATAGTCAGGCAGAACGTTCAGCGAACATTGTGCACAAGGCGGTGGCGAACGTTGAGAATTTAGCGCAGCAACTGCAGTCCGCGTCACAGCAAGCTGAAACCTTGCAAAAGGGTTCAGACAAAATTGGTAATATTTTGAGTGTGATCGTGAATATTGCTGAGCAAACTAACCTCCTGGCGTTAAACGCCGCCATCGAGGCGGCTCGTGCTGGTGAAGCCGGTCGGGGTTTCGCGGTGGTCGCTGATGAAGTCAGAACGCTGGCCACTCGCACTCAGGCGTCTACCAAAGAAATCAATGAACTGGTTCACACGATTCAGCAATCTATCAAGGATGTGTCACAGGTGATTTACCAGGTACAACAATCGTCTCATGCGACCCGGGACGAAACGGCAGAGGCGGAAACGGCCATCGCAGGCATCCGTCAGGCGGTGGAGAATATTTCCAGTATGAATATTCAAATTGCCAATGCCACGGATGAACAAAGTCGAGTTACGCTGGAGGTTAACGAGAACGTCACCGACATCAGTGAACTGTCGACCAATAACCAGGACAACAACCAGTCACTGAATCAACTGAGTGAAGCTCTCAACGATAGTAGTGATGAGCTGTCGCGGCTGGTTAGCCGGTTTAAAACCTCTTAAATGAGCATTTACCGGCCAGGTATGTAGGACTGGAAGCGCACACGCAATGTGTGCGCTTGCTCGGCTGATTCCGCTTCGTGGTTCAAAACAGTCGCAGTCAGTCGTAGCTCCCATACCATTTGTGGGTCGGTGCAGGCACCAAGATAGATATCAGCACGCCACAGGCCGTCTTCGCCCTGCTCCCAGATGACGGGTAATCGGCCCATATACATGCTGACACCACGTATTTCACTTTGAATTTGTGTTAATGGCGCGCTGCTGGTTAAAATTAATTGCACGCCCTCTTCGATAGGCATCCCGCTATCACTGGCGCTCAGCCAGATCTGATGTTCACCCAAAGCAAAGCTACATTGATCATTAGTATTTTGCGGCTGTTGGCAGAACGGATTTTTGCTAACCTGTACGTCGCGGGGTTGGCATGCACTCAACCCGAACACCAGCGGAGTGATGAGAGTGAGCGTCACCAAGCACTTTGCGCACAGGTCTTTGACCCGGACAGCATTAATTATCAAGCGATTGTTCATATACTGTCCAGCATATTGATGGAAATCATTATTTCACTTCCTTTCGCTATATTTCCGTATTCAAAATACGTAAAATGGCGCTGATTTTTAACGGTATCGGACTATTTAACGATGAGCCAGACTATTCCACAAGAAAATGACTACAATTTAAAGGTGGTTAAGCAGTTTACTGTAATGACCATCATTTGGGGGATTGTAGGCATGGCCGTTGGTGTGCTGATTGCAGCACAGCTTGTATGGCCTGCCCTCAATTTTGATATTCCATATTTAACTTACTCGCGCTTACGCCCATTGCACACCAATGCGGTGATTTTTGCGTTTGGTACTAGTGCACTTTTTGCCACGGCGTATTATGTCGTGCAAAAAACCTGTCAGGTACGCCTGTTCTCCGACAAGCTCGCTGCTTTCACCTTCTGGGGTTGGCAAACGGTCATCGTGCTCGCCGTGATTACCCTGCCATTAGGGATGACCACCAGTAAAGAGTACGCTGAACTTGAGTGGCCAATCTCTATTCTGATCGCGGTAGTATGGATTGCATTTATTATCGTGTTCTTCGGTACCCTGGCGATTCGTCGCACCTCTCATATTTACGTAGCCAACTGGTTCTACGGTGCGTTTATTATTGCTGTAGCGATGCTGCACATCGGTAATAACCTTGCTGTTCCGGTATCTTTCACCAAGTCATACTCTATCTACTCAGGCGCAGTGGATGCGATGATGCAATGGTGGTACGGGCACAATGCCGTGGGTTTCCTGCTCACCGCAGGCTTCCTGGGTATGATGTACTATTTCGTGCCTAAACAGGCTGAGCGTCCGGTATACTCCTATCGTTTGTCTGTGGTTCACTTCTGGGCACTGATCTCGATTTATATCTGGGCGGGTCCTCACCACCTGCACTACACCGCTTTACCTGACTGGGCACAGTCGGTAGGTATGGTCATGTCAGTGGTACTGTTCGTACCGTCCTGGGGTGGCATGAT
>JAFIFH010000034.1 GCA_020832105.1 Idiomarina sp. | reverse complement strand
GCGCTGGATCGAATCCGCGGCGCTTCAAACCTTCACTGTTAATCGTCCGCGGAACCGCATTATGCCCCTGCGCCATCACATAGGGGGGAATGTCCTGAACGACCACTGAACTTACTGCGGTAAAGGCATGAGAGCCAATCTTACAAAACTGATGAACGCCGGTGAACCCACCTAGTATGACATGGTCGCCCACATGCACATGCCCAGCTAACGTGGTCGCATTGGCGAGGATATTATGGCTACCAATCATACAGTCATGGGCAATATGAACATACGCCATGAACAGATTGTCATTACCAATCTGCGTCAGGCTATTGTCTTGCACGGTGCCGCGGTGAATGGTGGTACATTCACGAAAAACATTGTTGTCACCGATGACCAATCGGGTTGGCTCACCCGCATATTTCTTGTCCTGGCAATCTTCACCAATGGACGAAAACTGGAAAACCCGATTGCCAATACCGAGGGTGGTTGGCCCACGCAAAACCACATGAGAGCCGATCTTACAGTCGTCACCGATTTCTACATCATGGCCAATATAAGTCCAGGGGCCAACACTCACGTTGTTCCCTAGCTTCGCACTGGATTCTATAATTGCAGTTTCGTGTATCAAGCCTTCATATTCCTTCTTGCACACATAATGTCAGCAACGGCTGCGACCTGGTCATCCACCTTGGCGATGCCTGAGAATTTCCAGATGCCGCGGCGCTCTTTAATAAAAGTAACATGGAAATCAACCCGATCACCAGGAATGACCTGGCGCTTGAATCGAGCATTATCAATGCCGGCAAACAGATAAATTTCGTCTTTGGCAGCTGCATTTTCCATCATTTTAAAACCCAGTAACCCAGTCGCCTGCGCCATGGCTTCCAGTAGCAATACGCCGGGGAAAATGGGCTGCCCAGGAAAGTGCCCGGTAAATACAGGCTCATTCATGGTGATATTTTTATAGGCATGCAACGACTCACCTTTGGTGTAACTTACCACTCGGTCAATCAACGCAAAGGGGTAGCGATGGGGTAAAATCGCCTGAATCTCATCAATATTAAAGCCGTTACCCAGCTCTTCGTTTACCTGGTCTGTCAAAAGATGCTCCTCAACGCTCAGTTATTTATTTTTTAGTTTGTTTTCCAGCGCCTTCACCCGCTTGAACAAGTCTGGAAGCTGCTTATAGCGAACGCCTCCCCGTGCCCACTCGCTTTGCGGAGTCACTGGATTCCCTGACGCATAGACACCAGCCTGCTCAATGGATTTGGTCACCATCGCCTGCCCGTGCAATTGAACCCCGTCAGCGATCTCAATATGCCCGGCGAGGCCGGCCTGTCCGCCAATTAAGCAGTGACGACCAATACGGGTACTGCCTGCAATACCGACCTGGCCCGCAATCGCGGTACCGGTACCGATCACTACATTATGGCCAATCTGAACCTGATTATCGATAATACAGTTATCTTCAATCACAGTGTCGTCCAGCGCCCCTCGATCGATGGTCGTACCCACGCCAATATCTACATGGTTACCTATAACGACAGCGCCGAGTTGAGGTATCTTAACCCATTTTCCATGATCAGTGGCCCAACCAAAGCCATCACCGCCAATCACAGAGGTTGAATGCAAGGTGCAATATTCACCGATTTGGACGCCATGGTAGATAGTGACGTGCGGCCATAAGCGGCTGTGAGCGCCAATACTGGTGTCTTGGCCGATAAAACAATGAGCGCCGATTTGAACCTGCGCGGCCACTTTCACACCGGACTCGATCACGACGTGAGGACCAATCGCGACGCCATCGCCAAGTACCACATCGTCTGCGATCACCGCAGTGGGATGAATGGCTGGCGTCATCTGCGGCGTGTGGTCAAGAAGCTGGGCGATTTTAGCGTAAGCCAGATACGGGTTCTCGGTAAGCAATGCGTTGATTGCAACGCCCTGATCGTCCTCGGCGCGCATAATGACCGCACCCGCCGCTGTCGTATCAACCTGAGTACGATATTTTTCATTGGCTAAAAAAGCAATATGCTCAGCCGAGGCTGAGCGTAAGGTGGCCAGGCCAGTGACCTGGTAGCTGGCATCGCCGCGCACGGTCGCACCGACCGCGGCTGCCAGCTCTCGCAATGTTACTAACGCCATGGCTTAATCGTTACTCATCACTTCAAGAACACGTGATGAAATATCGAAACTACTACGCGCATATGCAACACCATTGGCTTCAAGCACGATATCGTAGCCCTGTTCTTCAGCGATTTCTGCGATAATGTCCTGCATCCGACGCAATACACGGTCGCGCTCTTCATTCTGGCGACGACGCATTTCTTCGTTCAGCTGTTGGCCAGCTTGCTGAGCTTCCTGGACACGTTGTTGAAATTCCATCATTGACTGGTTGTACTCGTCTTCTGACATGATTTCTTCATCACGCTGAATACGGTCACGTAACTCACCAATTTGCTCTTCACGTTGTTGCATGCGTTCAATGCGCTCACTAAACTCGCGCTGCAAGCTCTGCGCAATCTCTTCACGTTCAGGAAGCTGCTGGAATACCGCACCAACATCAACCACTGCGATTTTTTCCTGGGCACTTGCGGTTGCGCTCACACCTACCGACATACCTACAATTGCAGTCGCTAAAGCCAATGATTTAATGATATTTTTCAATGTTATACCCTCTTCAAAATAAAAATATTTGACGTTATTCGGTCGCTTAGTAGCGATTAGAATGTCGTACCTAAGTTAAAGTTAAAGCGTTCTTCCACGTCCGGATCAAGAGATTTAAGTGGGAAGCCTAAACTGAAGGTTAGCGCGCCCATCGGTGACAACCATTGCACCGAAACCCCGTAAGAAGCCTGGTAATTACTCGGGTCACTATAATCCCATAATTCTTTTTCACCAACATTGCGCAGGTTGCGATAGCTGGCGTAGTCGAATTCTGTATCCCATACCGTACCTACGTCAACGAATATGCTGGTACGTACAGCGTTGGATGCATCTTCACCAGCGAACGGTGTCGGTACGATAAGCTCGAAACTACCGCTAGCCATGGCATTACCACCCACACCACGGAATGGCGCGACCGAGTAAGTATCATACTCTGGCCCTAAGGCGATTTGCGTCGGGTTGCCATTTGCATCTGGCGGGCCCTGCACAAAGGTCGGTTGACGAATAATGCCTCGTGGACCTACCCGGTTCGTCTCAAAGCCACGCAGCGACTCTTGTCCACCACCATAAAAGTTTTCCCAGAATGGCAGAATATTATCATTCGCCCCGGTGCTACCGTAGCCGTTACCATACCCCAAATTCAGTCGAGTCAGGAAAACGAAGCGATGATCACTATCAATTGGCAGATAGTGGCTGAAACGGTAGTTCAGTTTATAGAACTGCACGTCTGAGTTCGGCGTAGTGACCTTAAAGTTCACCTGGTTCTGAGTACCCTGAGTTGGGAATACGCCTCGGTTCAGGGTGACTCGCTGCCAGCCAACATTCAAATCATAGGTTTTGAAGTTAACCGACCCTTCAGGGTCGTTAGCATCCGCATAACGACTCAGGAAACTAGTTATCTGGTCAATTTGCTGGAACTGACTAATACCGGTATTGGTGAAACCTGCACCTAAGCTGATGCGTTGGAATTCATTAATTGGAAAACCAATATTCGACGATACACCATAGCTTTTCTGGTTAAACTGCGCCATGTTCGCACGGCTACCATCAAACTCGCGGAAGAACACACTACCGCCTAAACTAATCCCGTCATCGGTAAAATAGTTGTTGCGATAAGTTAACTGCGCATCGCGCTGGAACCGGTTGGTATTCAACTGCAAGGCTGCACTGTTACCAGTCCCAAAGAAGTTCTCCTGAGAGATTCCCGCGTTTAGGCTCAACCCTGAGAAACCACCGTAACCAATACCCGCCTGGATCGAACCTGAAGGCTGCTCAACCACCGAGTACACCAAATCGACCTGATCATCTTCACCTGGGACACGAACTGTATCAACGTTGACCGTTTCAAAATGGCCAAGGCGTTCAAGTCGGGTGCGGCCAGTGTCAACCTGTTGCTGGTTTAACCATGCGCCTTCAAGCTGACGCATTTCACGGCGCAAAACTTCGTCTTTGGTCGCGCTATTGCCTTCAAAGTTAATCCGTCTTACATACGCCCGGCTACCGAGTTCAACCACAAAGGTGATGTCGACCGTGAGATCCTCATCATTCATCTGTGGCACCGTACGTACTTCAGGGTATGCGTAGCCAAAGCGACCTAAATATCCTTTAATCGCTTCTTCAATGCCCGTCATATAGGAGGCATTGTAACGACGCCCTTTGGCGCTATCCGCTACTGCATTAATGAAATCGTCATGGCCACGTAGATCGCCAATCACATTGACCTCGTCAACCTGATAGCGGTCACCTTCATCAACGTTCAGGGTAATATAGATGCCATCTTTCTCGGGGGTCATCGACACCTGAACGGAGTCCAGTCGGAATCTGGCGAAACCACGATTACGATAGAAAGATTCCAATGATTCAATGTCACCACCCAACTGCTGTTGCTGGTACTGACGACGGCCAAACAAGTTCCACCATGGCAAACTGTCGCGAAGCTCAAATTGCTCCAACAACTCTTCACGGCTAAATGAGTTGTTGCCAATGAAGTTAATTTGCTTAACCTCGGCGGCGCCACCTTCAACAAAGTTAAAGCGCAGTTCCACCCGGTTACGCGGTAAATTAATCACCGTCACCGAGACGTCAGCATTATACTTACCAACGCTCTGATAGAACTCTTCAAGGCCAGACTCAAGCTCGCGGATCATGGTGCGGTCAAGTTGTTCACCGACCATCACACCATTATTGCGCAGGCTGTCTTCGAGCTGTTCATCCTCGAGATCGCTATTACCTTCGAATCGAATGTCACTAATCGTTGGCCGCTCGGTGACCCGCACAATCAATGTGCCGTCGTCACGCAAAATCTCTACATCATCAAAGTGAGATGAGGCATAGAGCTCACGAATAGTCTGCGCAACCAGGGCTGAATCAATTTGATCCCCCACTTGCACCGGGATGTATGTCAACGCGGCCCCTAGAGCAACCCGTTGCAAACCTTGTACCTGAATATCCTCAACCGTAAAGGGCTCTGCCGCTTGTGCATTTGCCCCTGCGCTCAGGAATACCGCTCCAAATAACAACTTTTTCAACGTCATGTATTCATACTTATTTAATTGCAAATTCAAATTCAAGGTGTCAGGCGGCTGATGTCGTTAAACACAGCCAGCGCCATCAATGCGAAGAGTAAAATCATCCCAACTCGAAAACCAATTTCCTGAATATGTTCAGGAACCGGTTTTCCGCGCACCCACTCGATGATGTAATAAACCAGGTGACCGCCATCCAACACAGGTATTGGCAACAGGTTTAAAATTCCCAAACTAACGCTGATTAAGGCTAGAAAGCTTAGAAAATAGACCAGGCCATAACTGGCGTGGTCACCTGAAGCTACGGCTATGCCGATAGGTCCACTCAGATTATTCACTGACACATCGCCAGTGATAAGTTTTTTTATCATATTCACGCTAAGTGTCATTAACTGCCACGTGCGCTCAATACTCTGCGGTATCGCCTGTAACGGACCATACTGCATGGTAAATCGATAGTCTGCCGGAAGCGGCTCCACAAAAGGGGTAACACCTAAAAATCCAACCCCATTCTGATTACCTATGGTGACCTCAAGATCCCGCTGCGTTGCATCCCTTTCTATCGTAAACACATAGGTTTCATCAGGATACTCGGCGATAAAGCTCCTTATTTGTTCCCAATCCATTGGCATAGTTCCGTTAATACCAAGAATTTTGTCGTTGGGCTGTAATCCCGCCCGTGACGCAGGTGAATTATCCACCACATCTGCTAGCCGGGTACTGACCGTTTCGACCATCGGGCGCATGCCCAGGCTCGCGATGGTGGATTCGCTATCAGGATCAAAGTCCCATCCAGTTAAGTCCAATGCCACGTTGCGTTGCTGGCCATCTGCATCACGTACAATCCAGTTCGATTGGCGATCACCAATGCGTTCGACTAATGCCAGGTTCACTGCCTGCCATTCCGCGGTGCGCCGTCCGTCGATTTGATAAATCTCATCGCCGCTCTGAATACCCGCCTGGGCGGCTATGCTGTCCACATTGACATCACCGACCACAGGTCGTAATGACGCCACTCCAATCATCAACATCAGCCATAATGCGATAATCGCGAAAATAAAATTAAATACTGGCCCGGCCAATACGATGGCGATGCGCTGTTGCACACTTTTATGACTAAAACTTTGTTCAATCCGATCAGCTGGCACGTCATCAACACGACCATCCAGCATGCGCACATAACCCCCTAATGGGATCATCGCCACCTGATAGCGGGTGCCGTCTTTAGCAACTCGTGACCACAGTGGCTTACCAAAACCTACCGAGAACGTGAGCACCTGCACACCGCAACGACGCGCAACCCAAAAGTGACCGAACTCGTGAAAGGTCACGACCAGCCCAATGGCTAAGAAAAACGCACCCAGTGTCCAAAGTAACTGTTCCAATCTATGCTACCGCCCTAATCAAGTCACGCGCCTGCACGCGAACCTGCTGGTCAAATTCAATAATGGCGTCAATATCACCAAAATCACGAGGTGTTATCGACTGCAGTATCCGATCGCACATCTCAGCGATTTGAGTAAAGCGAATGTCATTGTTTAAGAATGCAGCCACCGCAATTTCGTTGGTCGCATTCAAGGCTGTCGTCGCTGCCTGGCCCGCCCAGCATGCCTGTTGCGCAAGGCGCAGGCAGGGAAATCGCTGAAGGTCTGGAGCGACAAAGGTTAACTCAGCAATGCGGGTGAAATCCAACGCTTCAACACCACTCGCGGCTCTCTGCGGATAATGCATGCAGTGAGCAATCGGTGTACGCATATCAGCCTGCCCCATTTGTGCGAGCACTGAACCGTCGGCGTATTGTACCATGGAGTGGATAATACTTTGCGGGTGAATCAATACGTCTAGTTGCGCCTGTTGGCAATTAAACAGCCAGCGTGCCTCAATATACTCAAGGCCTTTATTGAGCATAGTGGCAGAGTCTACGGAGATTTTTTGCCCCATCGACCAGTTTGGATGTTTGCAGGCAGCTTGCGGCGTTTGTTGTTCGAGCTGAGCCAGCGGTAAGTCCAGAAAAGGACCACCGGAGCCGGTGAGCAAAATCTTACTAATCCCTTCATCGACCAGTGACATAGTGCCCACTTCAGCCTGTGCCGCCGCACTCAGACACTGAAAAATCGCATTATGTTCACTGTCAACGGGCAGCAACTGTGCCCCCGACTTGACCACTTCGTCGATAAATAGCTGGCCACTCATCACCAGTGCTTCTTTATTGGCTAACAACACCCGTTTGCCCGCTTTCACTGCTGCCAAAGTTGGTGGCAGCCCGGCAGCACCGACAATCGCCGCCATTACCTGATCAACCTGCGCGGCTTCACTGACTTCACACAGTGCCTGCGAGCCGGCTAGCACCTGCGTACTCAGGTGGGCTGGTAACTGCGCTCGTAATTGCCGTGCCGCGGTTTCGTCAACCATTACCACAAACTCAGGCTGATGCCTGATACATAAGGGCAGCATCGCCTCTACGTTGCTTGCAGCCGTCAGTGCGAACACCGAGAATTGCTGCGGGTGTCGATTTACCACGTCCAGCGTGCTGATGCCGATGGAGCCGGTGGCACCGAGAATAGTTAGCTGCTGAGGTTTCATGAAATAAACTGCGAATGGATAAGTAAAAGATACCCCAAGGCGAAAATCGGCAACGCTGAGGTCAGGCTGTCAATGCGATCTAATACCCCGCCATGGCCCGGCAGAATTGAGCCACTATCTTTAACCCCGGCACAGCGCTTAAACATACTTTCGCTTAAATCGCCAAATACCGACACAATCACTGTGGCCAGGCCAACGGTGTAGAAGCCTACATACAATTCCCGTGGCACCGGCACGAATTGCGCCACTAACACCATCACGATAAATGCCAGTACCACCCCGCCACATAGTCCTTCGATGGTCTTGTTCGGACTCACTGCGGGGATCATTTTGTGCTTACCAATTAAGCGGCCAGCGGCATAGGCGCCAACATCTGCAGCCCACACCAAAGCAAAGATAAAGAGTACCGTCCAGGCCCCAAATAACGGGTTAACGTCGTAGTTCAAAGCACGCACACTTAACAGCGCAGCCCAGGCCGGAACCAGCACCAAAATGCCAAATGCACCGACAAAAATGCGACTGCGTTGCCACATGCGTTTGCTGCGTGGGAAATTTAATACCATTAAAATGGCTGCAAGCCACCAGATAACACCGAGGGTAATAGCGGTCAGCATAGGCCATGCCAAACCCTGTTCACTCCACAACTGATCAATCGGTGCAAGCAGGTAGAGAATGCCGATAATTGCCGCCACCAGTGCAGTGTAGGCGACGCGACCGGCCATGCGAGTGACGCCCATCAGGGGTGACCACTCCCATGCACCAATGGTTAATGCTGCGAAAGCAAACAACGCAAAGCCATGTAACGAGAGAAAGAAAATACAGCCTAAGGCAACTGGTAGTAACACCAACGCGGTTAATATACGTTGTTTTAGCAAAATTAGTCCTCTAGTGTACCACCAGCCATTAATGTTTTTATTTGTTGGCTAGTGAGTCCGAAGCGGCGTTCGCGGGCTACAAAGCAGTTAACTGCCTGGGCGAATGCGGCATCATCAAAGTCAGGCCACAGCGTATCGCAAAAATATAATTCTGCATATGCCGACTGCCATAACAAGAAATTGCTGATTCGCAGGTCACCACCGGTGCGAATCAATAAATCTACTGCTGGACAATCATGCAAGCACATATAACTGGCCAGCGTCGACTCGTCCAGTTGATCAGCGGTCGCACGGCCCTGCTCTACCTCCCGGGCAAAGGTTCGAGCTGCCTGCATAATATCCCATTGACCGCCATAATTGGCAGCAATATTAAGCCTTAATTCACAGTTCGCGGCTGTTCGCGCTTCTGCCTGCCGGATTTTTTCCTGAAGACGACGGCTGAACTTACTTAAATCACCAACGATGCGCAACTGTACGCCATGTTTGTGCAGTTCATCGACTTCTCGATTTAATACCGTGGCAAATAACTCCATCAGTACTTTGACTTCCACCGCCGGGCGTTTCCAGTTTTCGCTACTGAACGCAAATAAAGTCAGCGCCTGAATACCATTACGCCGGGCAAAAGCCACCGCTCGACGGACCGCCGCCGCGCCAGCCTTGTGGCCATGGGTACGTGCTTTGCCGCGTTGCTCAGCCCAGCGCCCGTTGCCATCCATAATGATCGCAACATGACGTGGAAGTACCGCAGTGTCGATGGTTTGGGAATCTTTGCCTGTCATCACTTATTCACAAAAAATAAACGCCGTGTGAGTATACCTGACACGGCGTCCAGCTCCAATGGCCTAAGCGATGAGCGCTTAAACTTCCATCAACTCTGCTTCTTTAGCAGTCAATAACTCATCAATTTTTTTGATAGCGTCATCGGTGATTTTTTGGATATCGTCCTGTGCTCTGTGGTCGTCGTCTTCGGTGATTTCTTTCTCTTTCAGCAACTCTTTAATGTCACCGTTGGCATCGCGACGCACGTTGCGCACTGCAACCCGGCCCTGCTCTGCTTCTGCGCGCACAACTTTGACCAGGTCTTTACGACGCTCCTCTGTCAGCGCTGGAAGCGGCACCCGAATCACCGACCCGGCTGCTGCTGGGTTTAAACCCAAATCAGCAGACATAATCGCTTTTTCTACTGCCCCGGACGTCGACTTATCGAACACGGTAACGGCCAGTGTCCGCGAATCTTCAATGGTAATATTCGCAAGCTGCTTGAGTGGCGTCTCGGCACCATAGTAATTCACTCTGACACCGTCCAGAATGCTCGGGTGAGCGCGTCCGGTACGGACTTTGGACATCTGAGACTTAAGTGCATCTACACTTTTGTTCATGCGTTCTTTTGCATCTTTAATTATGTCGTTAATCACAGTATTTCACCTTCATTTTTGTGCGTGCATCATTGCTGATGGCTAATAATCGTGCCTTCCTGTTCACCCATGATAACAGCTTTCAGGGCACCTGGTTTGTTCATGTTAAAAACCTGAATTGGGATACTGTGGTCCCGGGCAAGAGTAAATGCCGCGAGATCCATCACTTTCAATTGCTTTTCCAACACTTCGTCATAGGTGACGTGCTTATACAGTGTCGCGTCCGGGTTGGTCATCGGGTCTGCCGAGTATACTCCGTCCACTTTAGTCCCTTTAAGAACCAGTTCAGCTTCAATTTCGATGCCACGTAAACAAGCAGCGGAATCTGTGGTGAAGAACGGGTTGCCGGTACCGGCTGAAAATATAACCACCCGCCCCGACTTCAGCAAACTAATCGCTTCGGCCCAGTTATAGCTGTCACATACACCGGTCAATTCGATTGCTGACATCAAGCGTGCATTCACATAAGCTCGATGCAAGGCATCGCGCAGAGCAAGACCATTCATCACCGTCGCGAGCATGCCCATATGGTCACCGACCACCCGGTTCATGCCTGCTTTAGCTAATCCTTCGCCGCGAAACAAGTTGCCGCCGCCGATGACCAGCCC
>JAFIFH010000072.1 GCA_020832105.1 Idiomarina sp. | reverse complement strand
GTCAAGATCAGTCGAGGTGGTTACTTTAAGCCCTCGCTCAGCAAGCTCCTCACGCTGACCGGGTGAAAATAAAACCTCATCTGTGCCGTCATGGATAATCACCACTTCAGCCACTGCCTGATCAAACATCGCCAGAATCTTTAATAAGCTGCGTACCGTGCGCATTCGTGACGGAACACCAATTACGCCAATGCGAATTTTTTTCTCTACCGGCACATCGTCAGCGAGCAGTTCTGGGCGCCACTTAAAAATAGCATATAAATCTGCCATCGCCTGAGTCGGATGCTCGTCAGAGCCATTCCCGGCATTCACGATAGGGATCCGCAATGTATCCATCATCTTGCCCAGCGATTCGTCGCTGTTGTCCCGAAGCACAACGCAATCGCCATAGTTATTGAACATCTCTGCGACGTCTTCGAGGCACTCTCCTTTCGCAATCCCAGTAGAGGAACGATCGGTGATCGACATAATATCGCCACCTAACCGGTGCCAGGCACTTTCAAACGACAACCGGGTGCGTGTGCTGGGTTCATAAAATGCACTAATCAGAATTTTACCCTGTAGCGGTGAGCGAAAGCGGGTTGGATTACTTTCGTATTTAGCCGCCAGTCGAAACAGCTGTTTCAGAGTTGCGCGGCAAAATTGGTCACAGGACACCACATGCTGATTTGACAGGTTAACCAGGTAGTCACCGTCTTCCTCGACACTACGCAGCAGCGCTTTTGGATGAGCATCGCCATATACATCCGGCCTTTTGCGGTCAAACGACGCATCATTTACATTCATAGAGTCACCAAATTGTTTTAGATTTATAATCAAGAATGAACAGCAGCACTAGTATCAACGGGACTAAAGCCCCCCCAATAACGGCTAACCACACTAATATCTGTAACGCGCCCAGGCTAATCATGATTGCGCTCCTTTCTCATCTAATTGTTGCCAGTCGAACTTCTGCTGGCTACGCAACACGCCAGTTAGGGTGATAAGCCCTGAAACCAGGCAAGACAGCAGTGCTGCAACATAAAAACCAATCACAAAATAACTAATCAACCCGCAAATGGTACCCAGTGCCATTGCCGCCGCCGCATAGCGACCATCTAATTTAGGGTGATACAAACCGACCACAATAGGCCAGATCGTACTGGCCACAAAAGCGCCGGTGAAATTCAGCAAAGCCGCCAGGGTAGTGATCTGTGGCAAGCATAGAAGCCAGGTTAATAGGCCAAGCCCGGCAATCACCAGGCGGTTAACCCGGAACAAGCGTTGGTCAGAGGCCTGTGGATTCATATGCTTTTGATAGAGATCACGGGTGACTAAGTCTGAGGTGGCTGCAAGTAATGAATCCAGACTCGACGCAAGGGCTGAAAATACCACGATAAACACAATCACCGCGCCTACACTGCCCAATACCGCAGCGGCTACCGTGGGCCCTACCATATCAGGGCTGGAGGGGAAAATACCAAGCTGTGGCGCTGCCAGGGCAATAAACCCGGTCACAATAGGGATAGGTAACCATAACAAACCACCGGTGAAGAATGCGCGAGCGGCAACTTTCTGCTTAAACGCCAGCGCCCGGGACCACCACACGTTGGAGTGAAAGATCTCGCCTAAACCGAAGAACAGGTTATTGAATAAGAACATCACCGCTGCAGGAAACAGCATATCCAGCAGGCGTGGATGCTGCTCACTTAAGTTGGTGTGGATAGTATCCATTCCCACGTTATTGAGGATTAAAATCGCCACAGCGACCACCCCGGTAATAATAATCAACGCCTGAATAAAGTCGGTGGCTATGACCGCACGCAATCCACCAAACAAGGTATAGAGCACACAGATCAGCAGAATTGAGGTCATCCCAATATGGTAATCAAGGCCGCTTAAGGCCTGTAGCAAGATGCCACCTGCCATTCCTAAACTGACCAGCCAGCCCAGCGCATACACTGTGGATATCAACATGAAGATCAACCAGGCGGTAAAACCAAAGCGCAGGCGAATAAAATCGCCACTGGTATAGCCATGCGGCAAGAGTTTTTTGATTCTTGCGGATAATGGGGCGAAGAGCATTAAACCCAGGGCCGCGAATGAATAGCCGACCATGCCCCATAACCCGAACTGGAAGGTTAACTCAGGCGCTACTAATGTGGTGTTACTGGTCACCCAGGTCGCCATGGCAGTGGCCGAGGCAAAAGCAAAACCGACATTGCGCCCGGCCAGCGCAAAGTCTTCATGGCTGGTATTTTTGCGACCCAGATAGTAACCGAATGCTATCCAGGCAAGACCAAAGATCACGATAATAATAAAGCCGGTACTACTTTTTAGTGCGAACTCATCCATGGGTGCTCTCACTTTGCCTATGGTATGGCCCCCGCTGGCTGTTCCAGTGTAGCCACAACAAGGTAGTCAGTAGCGCCACAAACAACCCCAACCCAACGCCAAACAGACTCAACGCCTGCCACAAAGGGTAGTGCTGCACGCTAACCTGGTGGGTGGTTGAATAGCTGACGGCGTTGTCACCCTGCTCCACTCGGGCGCGAAAAAAATAAGTACCGTCATCAAAGCCACTGAGGGAAATTTGTCGAAATGAACCGAGCGGTGGAAATCGTGCCTCGATCGTATAGAAATCTGCGCTGGAGGATTGTTCAATCACAAACTGCTGCTGATCATTCAGGCCTTCAACCTGTAATTGAAAATAGCCTTCACTGCTGCGTTCGGTGCCGGTTAAGGTAATCGTATGATTGGTATCGGATTGCGAGGTACCACTCGCTTGTGCATGCGCAGGGGGAACGAGCTGACCTGTGAGAACAAGTAAGCAACTGGCCAGCAACAGTGTTTGCGCCCATCCCTGTAGGGCCAATCCACGAAGGTCTCGCATAATGCTCCATGTGTTGACTAGAGGATTAGGCTAGCAAGCCATTCACAAGTACGCAACAAGGCAGGCTTATGTGCCTGCCTTGTGACTTCTTTCTGTTTACGTCTAAGTATTCACTGCCTGAAGCAAACGTCTACCATGAAGTTTGAACGTCAGGCCGCAATCAGCTGACGCAGTACATAATGCAAAATACCACCGCTTCTAAAGTAGTGAACCTCATTCACGGTATCAATGCGACACAGCAGCTCAAATTCAACCGTCTCGCCATTCTTTCTTTCAGCAATCGCCTTAATGCTTTGCCCGGGTTTGAGATCATCGCTAATGCCCTGCAATGAAATAATTTCATCACCTGTTAACTCAAGGCTGTCCACACTTTGCTTATCTGTAAATTGCAAAGGCAACACACCCATCCCCACCAGGTTCGAGCGGTGGATACGCTCAAAGCTCTCAGCGATAACCGCTTTCACGCCGAGCAACCGGGTCCCTTTCGCTGCCCAATCGCGGCTTGAACCTGTTCCGTACTCTTTACCTGCAAGCACGATCAGGGGCGTCTCATCTTGTTGATAACGCATCGCTGCGTCATAAATCGACATCTCATCGCCACTGGGTACATGGCGGGTGACACCACCTTCAGACCCTTCTACCATCAGGTTTTTGATACGGATATTGGCAAAGGTGCCACGCATCATGATCTCATGGTTACCACGACGAGAGCCGTAGGAGTTGAAATCTTTAATATCTACACCGCGCTCCTGCAAGTATTTTCCGGCGGGCGCATTCGGCTTAATCGCACCGGCAGGCGAAATATGGTCAGTGGTAATAGAGTCGCTAAACCGAGCCAGGACTCGCGCGCCTTTAATGTCCTGCAAAGGTTCTAACGGCTTATCAATACCTTCGAAGAACGGCGGGTTTGCCACATAGGTAGATTCTTCTTTCCAGGCGTAGGTCAGGCTGTCCGGAATATTCAGGCTGCGCCAGTGCTCATCACCTTCAAACAGAGTCTCGCCATACTCCTTGCGGAACATGTCGCTCACAACCAGTTCAACCTGCTCTTTGATTTCAGCCTCAGTGGGCCAGATATCTTTCAAGTAAACAGGGTTACCCTCACTGTCATTCGCAATGGGGTCTTTACTCAAATCAATCCGGGTTGTCCCAGCCAGGGCGTAAGCCACCACCAATGGCGGTGAAGCCAGCCAATTTGCTTTTACTTGAGGGTGAATACGCCCTTCAAAGTTACGGTTGCCGGAGAGTACCGAGGATACGATTAAATCACCCTCATCTACGGCTTTGCTGATTTCATCTGGCAGAGGCCCTGAGTTACCGATACAGGTCGTGCAGCCGTAACCAACTAAATCAAAACCTAGTTCGTCGAGATAATTGTCCAGCCCCGCCGCTTCCAGATAATCCGTGACCACCTTAGAGCCTGGTGCCAGTGAGGTTTTTACCCACGGCTTGCGCTGCAAACCTTTGGCCAGTGCTTTTTTCGCCACTAAGCCTGCGGCCATCATGACACTGGGGTTCGAGGTATTGGTACAGGAGGTAATCGCTGCAATCACCACATCACCGTGGGTCAGCGTTTCATCGCTGCCATCGATCGCAATTTTAGTGTTGTCATCTGTGCTCACCCCTGATGATTCCATCAACAGCTCAAAAGCACCGTTAAGGCCACTCAATGACACTCGGTCCTGAGGCCGTTTTGGCCCGGCCAATGAGGGTTCCACGTCGCCCATATCAAGCTCAAGGGTTTCGGTAAACTCAGGTTCTGACTGATCGTCGCGCCAGGTGCCTTGGGCTTGTGAATAGGCTTTGACCAGTTCGATAGCCTCTTCTTCCCGACCGGTGAGGCGCATATAAGTGAGCGTTTCTTCATCTACCGGGAAGAAACCACAGGTCGCACCATACTCTGGCGCCATGTTGGCAATGGTTGCACGATCCGCAAGCGGCAGGCCGTTCAAGCCTGGCCCATAGAACTCGACAAACTTGCCGACAACGCCCTGGGAACGCAGCATCTGGGTCACGGTCAGGACCAGGTCCGTTGCCGTTACACCTTCTTTCAGTTTGCCACTTAAGCGAAAGCCCACGACTTCAGGAATCAACATGGAAACTGGCTGGCCAAGCATCGCAGCTTCCGCTTCGATGCCACCGACCCCCCAACCCAGCACCCCAAGGGCGTTGATCATCGTGGTGTGGGAATCGGTGCCAACCAAAGTGTCAGGGTACGCAAAGGTCTTGCCATCTTCCTCTTTGGTCCACACTGCTTTGGCAAGGTATTCCAGGTTCACCTGATGGCAGATACCGGTGCCCGGCGGCACCACCCGGAAGTTATCAAATGCTTTTTGCCCCCACCGCAGGAACTCATAACGTTCTTTGTTGCGTTCCATTTCAATCGCAACGTTCTGTTCAAAGGCTTCGTCGGTACCGAACTTGTCGACCATCACCGAATGGTCGATAACCAGGTCAACGGCTGACAATGGATTGATTTTGTCCGGGTTTAAGCCTGCTTTTTCCACCGCATCACGCATGGCGGCCAAATCGACCACTGCAGGTACACCGGTAAAGTCTTGCATTAACACGCGAGCGGGCCGATATGCTATTTCACGAGTAGAGCTGCGTTCTTTTAGCCAGTCAACCATCGCCTTGAGGTCATCTCCGCCAACCGTTTCGCCATCTTCAAAGCGCAACAGGTTCTCCAGTAACACTTTTAACGAAACCGGAAGCTTGTCGATATTACCCAGTGTCTTCGCTGCTTTTGGCAGGCTGTAGTAATGATAGGTCTTTCCACTTACGTCCAGCGTGCTTAATGTGCTTAGACTATCGTGACTTGCCATAACCTCTTCTCCTCAGTACTTACTTCGCTGCGCTAGTTTGGTACTTGCCTGTAAACGGCCACCAGCTCACATGATTTTTGCGTCCCTTAACTATAGAAAATATCAGGGATTTCTCAATAGCTGTTAGCTAAATAGGCAATATGACTGATGTTAATAGCTGTGCGCTGGGCGGTGATGTTGCAGTTATCGAAGAGTCTGTGCAAAATACCACATCCGACCAGATCATCTGGTAAGCTATTCGTTAGCCGCAAACCCATTTATACAGCATGCGTGCACCCAGACCATTAAGGAAATGAATCAATGAGCCAGGTATTGCAGGACTTACTTAACCTACTTGACTTAGAAACTATTGAAGAAGGCCTGTATCGCGGGCAAAGCCAGGACCTTGGGTTTGCCGCATTATTTGGTGGGCAGGTCATGGGTCAGGCATTGTGTGCGGCGAAGAAAACCCTGGCAGAGGACCGTCTGGTCCACTCTCTGCACAGCTACTTTTTACGCCCAGGCGATGCCCATAAACCTATTGTCTATGATGTTGAAAATATCCGTGATGGTAGAAGCTTCTCGACCCGACGGGTACAGGCGATTCAGTACGGCAAACCTATTTTCTATATGACTGCGTCATTTCAGGTGGCTGAAGAAGGCATCGAGCACCAGGCTGAGATGCCTGATGTGCCAGGGCCGGAAGGGCTGATTTCCGATCTTGATGTACATCGTAAACATGCAGAGCTCATTCCAGAGGCGTTGCGCAGTAAGTTCACCAGCGACAAGCCAATCCTGATGCGGTTTGTCACTGACTATAACCCGTTTAATCCGCAAAAAACCGAAGCAAAACGCTACGTGTGGTTGAAGGCGAATGGCGAGATGCCGGACGACTTACGGGTGCATAAATACCTGTTGGCATACGCCTCCGACTTTAACTTCCTACCTACCGCGTTACAGCCCCATGGCCTGAGCTTTGCCTCACCAAAAATGCAGATGGCAACCATTGATCATGCCATGTGGTTTCACCGGGATTTCCGGATGGATGACTGGGTGCTATACGCCATCGATAGCCCAAGTGCGTCAAATGCGCGTGGTCTGGTCCGCGGCCAGGTATTCAACCGCCAGGGTCAATTAGTGGCTTCTACCATGCAAGAGGGTCTGATCCGCCAGCGTAATTAGTCGCCTTGAACTCGTTGCAATGGATAAAAAAAGGGATGCAACGCATCCCTTTTTTTATTTCACATTCTGTAAGCGGCGTTGCCAGCGATACTTGAGGCCTTCTTTCAATGCCACTACCCGGCGTACCTGATGCTTACGCATCAACGCCACTGGCTTCTCTGCCCGCCCCAGCCGATGACTCACCTGCACCGGGTAGGGCCGGATACCGCGGACCTTTAATCCCGGCTGCCACGCCCATTGAAAATCCACATCCAGCGGTCGATAAAAACCTTCACTCCAGCGTAGCATCGCCTCTGCGCCTTCGCGGGTAATCACATAGGCGCTGGTCCCTAACGGAATATCTGGGTAGCGCACTAATGTGGCGGCACCGCAACGTTCAATCCCTTTACTTTTCACCCTGGCATAAGGTTCTGCCAGTTTCAGCACATGCCAAGGCTGCTCAAGTTCTGCAATGGTTCGTGCCAGATACGCAAAACTGTTCGCCAGCAACACGTCGTCTTCCAGCACAATGGCAAAATCAACGTCGTCGTCGAGCATGCGCTGCCAGGCAAAGCGGTGACTTACATAGGTGGCGATCTCACTCATCGTCAACGAACGATAATAATGTTGCGCGTTATTGGTTTCGTCGTAATGGCTGAGTTCGCTGCTCACCTGAACCTGATCGGCATTGACAGCGTCAATACGTGCGAAAGACTGGCGTAAACGGCCAGCCTGAATACGAAAATGTTCAAGCCTGGTTTTCTCTTCTGCTCGGTTGAGCAGATAAATTTGATAGCGCATGGATAATGATTCACTTAGATGTCTGGCAAAATATTGAGTGTCTGGCGCGCCTGCCTGCTTCAGGAAAATCCCGCTGCGACCATGAAAAGGGTGGCTCAGTCAACGGAGGAAACAATGGCAACACCCATCTAGTGTGCGCTGTGATAAGAATTACGTCAGTAGGGTTTACAGAAGTTTTACGCGCCCTCAACAGAGCGCGTTCACAACAGGCGGGAAAGTGTTGCCGCGGCGCCTTAGCGAGTGCCGCGACGCTCGATAGCGATCAAGGGCGCTCGCAGGTGGACCTGACGAACGTCGTGGTCGTCACCATCAACCCGAATAACGAGCTGGAAAATATCGCCGTAGCGGTCTTCACTGAGCTCTTCAGCGCTGCCGCCTAGTGCATTCACCAGGTTGGCGACGGTATTGCTGTGACCCACAACCAGAGCAGACTGCCCGGCATCCAGCAGGGTTGCAACCAACGCATCGCCAGCATCGGGCTGGTAGAATTCAACGGGGATAGCCAAAGTACGAGCCAGAGGCAGCACGGTACCTGTGCTACGGCGGTACAGTGTGCTGTAAATACGTTCGATATCTGCGTTACTCAACAGTTGAGCAAGGGCATCCGCGCGGCGCACACCCTCAGCAGTCAAACCAGGATCCAGCGTTGAATCCTCTTTTTCCATATGGCGTACAATAAAGATAACAAACTCGCGGGGGCCAGCTTCCTCGTCCACCATTTCAACCAGGTTTTCCATGGCTACCGGCGGCGCGTCATTGGCATCTGCGGAATCAGTGGCTGGCTGCTCTGACGTTGGCTCAGGTTCAACTAAAGGAAACAACGGCAAGCCAGTTTGCACTTGTTCGTCGCTTTCGGCTTCTGTGCTGGCTTCAACTGGCGCGCTTACTGTTTGCTCCGTAGCAGATGCGCTGGCCGTAATCAGACCCAAAGCGAACAGAGCTGCAAACCAGCCCACTACATATGATTTTGTCATCTAAAGTACCTATTCATTGTATCTTTAGACATTATGCATATTTTTGCCCGCAAGGTGAACCTAGTGCAACTTCATCCTCGGCTTTAAATAGTAATTAAAACTGTCCGCTACCATCGTAAACGCGGTTTTGCTAAAGCCATGAATAGTCACCTGGTGCATACGGTATAAGGATGCATAGGCAAGCCTGGCCATCACCCCTTCCATAAACACACCACGCCTCGCCAGGCCGCCCATCAGTCGCCCCACAGCGTCATAGTCTGCCAGCGACACCAACGACCCTCTATCTGTATATTTAAAGTCTTTTAATGGCTCCCCGGCTAATGCAGCAATGAGGTTTTTCGCCAGGTGCTTGGCTTGCTGATGCGCCGCTTGCGCCCGCGGTGGTACCCCGTCGTCCTCACCCTGGGGGCAAAACGCGCAATCACCAAAAGCATAAATACGCTCATCATCGATGCTTTGCATGGTCGCGTGCACTTTAATCGTATTGTTCTTTTTTGTACTTAAGCCTAACTCGCTAAGAAATGGTGGGGCTTTGATACCCGCTGCCCACACATGAAGATCAGCTTCGAAGTATTGATCGTCGTTGGTATACAAGCCCTCTTTTGTCGCTTTACCAATTGAGGTGTCCGTATGAATGGTGACATCCAGCTTTTCGAGTTCCTGGTGGACTTTGCGACTGACCTTTTCACTCAACGGCGGTAGAATTCTCTCCGCCATTTCGATCAAGCGTATTTTCAGCCGGCTATGCTCAAGGTCGGTATAGCCATAATCGTGCAACATCTCTGACGCCTTGGTAAGCTCTGCCGCGAGTTCAACCCCGGTCGCTCCGCCGCCAACAATATTAATCGCCAGTTCACGCTGGTCTTTACTGCTGGCATCATTAATGTGCAGGAATGCGTCTAACATACTTTTACGAAAAGATTCCGCCTGCTCGGCGGTATCAATAAAGTGACAATGCTCGCTCACGCCCTCAATGCCAAAATCATTGGCGACACTACCCAATGCCATCACCAGGTAATCGTAAGCGACCTCGCGTGAGGATAAAATTTCGTCGCCGTCTTCATTAAATAGCGGCGCCAGCCTAACCACTCGCTTCTCTCGATCCAGGCCCGCCATGCTGCCACGTAGAAATCGATAATGGTGATTTTTTGCATGCCCCTGAAAAGACACTTCGTCCAGATTGGAGTTTAATACCCCGGTAGCCAGCTCATGATACAGCGGCTTCCAGACATGGGTCGCCGAGCGATCAATAAGTGTAATTTTTGCCTTGTTGCGCTTGCCTAAACTGCGGCCGAGCCGGGTCACCAGTTCAAGCCCCCCTGCACCACCACCAACCACTACAATGTGTTGTGTCATAATCACCACCTTATCTGTTGCCGTTCAGTATAGAAAAAGGGCCAGCTTTTGCTGGCCCTTTTTGCATTTAGTTACTCAACGTCATCATGGTGCTTGACCGCATAGAGTAGATCGGCGAAGGAATCGGTATGGTGGCGAACCTGCACCGATTCCCCTGTGCGTTGGACTATATTAAGTGACGCCACAATAGCCACCAGCTTGCCCTGGTCCTGGACTAGTAAAAAGTCATAACCGCTGCTTTGCAAAGTGGCAACCACGTCACCTATTTTGGCTGAATCAAGTTGAGCCCTGGTGATCACCGGTAAATGATCGATGGGCGTCATCAGGTAGTCGACGCTCAGGTCGTCATGGGCAAGATTTAAATCCCGCGCCTTTTTTACCGCCTTTCGACCGTGTAGGTCGCGCAACGCCAACACCCCAACGAGATCATCCGCAGCGTTCAGCACCAGTGCGTAGCGGCTGCTAGTACCGTCCATAATGGCGTCCGCATGTTTTAGTATGGTCGAGGTGTGCACTTGTACTGGCAAGTTACTAAGCAAACTATCCGCAACAATACTAGCGGGGTCGCTCCATTTCGCCATCACTTGTGAGCCCCGCTTAGGGTTAAGAAAACGCGCGGCCTGAGATCCGGTCGAGCACACAGCCGACCAGTTTAAACTTGTATATTGGCTCATAAGAAGCCTCCTGAAAATCCAAAGAAAAAAGGTAACGTTAGGATTTACAGGTGATGTGGTGGGGCTCTGGCAAGGAAATCAGAATAGTTTGCAACCGTTGCCGGTGCAGACAATGCTGCGAAACTGGAGGAAAAATCTGCTGGACTAATAAAGGCCTGAGCACCGACTAAGGCATCTGGCTCGTCGCCTTCATATTCCTGCGTAATCAGGATGCTGTGCTGAGCGTCAGCCTGATCCTGGTAACCATCTACAGCTGTCGCTGAGTGCGCTTGACTGGCTGACGCCAGAGCACTCATTAACAACAGTAAAATCAGGCTACGTAAGGTATTCATTAACTGACACTCAGCGTGGGACTACCTTTAAGATATGGCTGAGCAAATATAAATACAAGGTTTTATTGTTATGGTTTGAAAATATATTTTCTCGTCATGAGCTTACTACCGTGGTGGTCATCGCTGGCATAATCACCGCCACAAACATCGCTGCCTCACATGCTGCGATCACCTCTTTGGTCGCAGCCGCCACGCGCTCTCCATTGCTGATTTGCTCGATACGTTTGCGATAGCGTTTGACGGTCTGTCTGCCAAGTACATTATTGAGCATGCGACTGTTATAGGTCAGGGCGATGAGTATTGCTGTATCTGGTTCGACATCACCGCTACTAAATTTGATAGCCTCGCGCATGCGTTGACGCAGTTGTTGTTCCGGCAGACCATTCACTTCAGGATAGATGTTGCGCTTAAACAGCCATAGAACCGTCTGCTCTTCGCGGGCCACGATTCCTTTCTGGATTAAACTTTCCACTGCCTGCTGACGCAAGTCTTTGCGCCGAGAAAAGTGAGGCACCCAGCTTTTTAAATTGCGCTGCCGTTTACTTTGGCCAATCTCATCAAGAAAGCTGTCGAGCATTAGATCGCCGGTCTGCTTGCTGTCAACCACCTCGACTAGCTGCTTGCGCCCGCTCTGCACACGAAGCTTTTGCAGGAGAATCAGTTCTGCGAGCACAGCCCCTGCGAGGGCAAAATTAAAATAAGACGAGGTTACGGTCCCTTTCTTCTCGCACAGCGCCAATAAGGTGAGTTCCTGGTAAATCTTTAAATCGAAGTTGTCGGTGTGCATGTCTACTTTCTTTAGCCGCTTGAACATAATGTTATATATTTGCAGTCTTTTAACAAAAATAAAACGTATTTTGCACCAGTTCAGCGATCAAAAACGCAGGTTTTACGTACTAAGCTATGATTTCTCAATGGACGAAAACATGACTCACCCATACGCTTCACTTAAATACCGCCTGCTGTTCGCCTCTGTTGTCCTGTTGTTGGTGGTAGTCTTTGCCATGCCTGGTGCCCACGCACAGCAATCCCGCGAAGCCCTTGTGGTGGTTGAAAAAGTCAAGTTTAGCCAGCAAAGCCAGCGGGTAGACGCTGTCGGTAATGCACGGGCGCTGCATTCAGTATCACTGTTCCCTGCCGTAGCAGACCGGGTCACAGACGTTAATATCACCCCAGGTCAGGCCGTCAAAGAGGGGGATATTCTGGTCCAGCTGGACGCTCGTCGCCAGCGCGTTGCTGTGGAGCGCGCGCAAATTCAGCTTGCTGATGTGCAGCGCACCGTCGAGCGACTCACTCGCAGTCGTGAGCAAGAGGCCATTCCCCAAAGTGAACTTGATGATGCGGTAACTTTAAGTAATCTGCGCCGGGTTGAACTGGAAGAAGCAGAAACTAATCTTGAAGACCGCAAAGTGCGAGCACCATTTGACGGTGTAGTTGGCATCACCGATGTCCAGGTGGGCGATCGCATTAATGAACAAACCATGATTACCTCCATTGACGATCGTCGTCAGCTCTATATTGATTTTAGTGCGCCCGAGGGAGCACTTGCCCTGCTTGAACAAGAACCGACTTTAAGTGTTACCCCCTGGCAACAGGTGGGTAACCCCGTTGAAGCCCGGATTGTGGAGATTGACTCTCGTCTGGACAGTACCAACCGCACCATTCGGGTACGGGCACTCATCGATAACCCTGAAGAACGCTTTCGCCCAGGCACCAGTTTTCGGGTCGAGCTAAGCCTTAGTGGTGAATCTTATGCTGAGATCCCAGAAGCAGCGCTGATGTGGGGGCCGACCAGTGCCTATGTCTGGCGAGCGGTCCGTCGCGATGGTAACTATGTGGCGGAGCGAGTGGAAGCGCAGATAAAACAACGTTTACGCGGTAGAGTGCTGATTGATGCGGATTTGCAGCCAGGTCAGCTGATTATTACTGAAGGTGTACAAAGTGTGCGCTCGGGCCAGGTGGTTACCTTTGACGCCCCGGATGAGGATGCTGTATGAGTAAGCCGCATCAGGGTTCAGATGAGAAACTACCCGCCTCACTCACCAGTGAGCGTAATGATCTGCCAACCCTTTCAATTCGCCGTCCGGTGTTAGTAATTGTCCTTAACTTGCTGATTATTATTGCCGGTATCGCAGCACTAAATGGTCTTGAAGTTCGCGAATTACCTGACGTCGACATGCCGATGTTGACTGTCAACGCCCGCTTCCCCGGCGCAGCCCCGGAAACCATGGATACCGAAGTCACCCGCAGACTCGAAGGGGCAGCAGCACGAGTCAGTGGCGTACGTTCGATTCGCTCCTCCAGTGAAGAAGACAGCACGCGTATCGTAGTTGAGTTTCGGCCCGGCATTAATATTGACAATGCCGCCAATGAAACCCGTGAAGCCGTTGCGCAGATTGAGCGAGACTTGCCGGATGGAGTCGAACGCCTGGCCATTATTAAAGCCGATAGCGACTCGCGACCGGTGGTCAGTATCTCAGTGTCCTCATCGACCCTTGATCTGGAAACCATGACATCGCGCATTGAAACCGATCTCGCGCCTTTATTTTTAAATATTCCAGGGGTGGCGGATGTCCAGTTGCAGGGCGCCCGCCAGCGGGTTGCCCGCGTCATGCTCGACCCATTACGGCTTAATAGCTTTAATCTTACCGCATCCCAAGTTGCGGATGTGCTGCGCCAGGCACCATTTGATGTGCCCGCAGGCAGCTTGCGCAATACCGATCAACAAATCATCGTCCGTGCGGACGCAAGCTCGGTGACAGCGGATCAAATTAGCGACATTATCGTCGAAGGAAACACTCGGGTTGGCGACGTGGCCGACGTTTACTTTGGCCCGGCGGATGCGACTAACATGGTCCGCCTGGACGGTCGCACCGTGGTTGGCATCAGCATTATTCGCCAGGCTGGCTCTAATACCATCGAGATATCAAATGAAGTCACGAAAGTGCTCGACTCGCTGACCGAACGCTTTCCCCAACTACAAATGCAAATCACCTCAGACGACGCCGTCTTTATTAAAGATTCCGTACGCCAGGTCGTCACGTCGCTGGCGTTCACCATTGTGCTGGTAATCTTCACCTTGCGATTGTTTATTGGCTCCTGGCGCGCCACTATTGTGCCTGCCGTCGCGATTCCGGTGTCATTGGTGGGCGCAGTGGCGGCGATTTGGCTACTCGGTTTCTCGATCAATATTCTTACCTTATTAGCCCTGGTCCTTGCCACCGGGCTCATTGTCGATGATGCCATTGTGGTTACCGAAAATATTCAGCGCCGTAAAGCGATGGGTCTTGGCTCTCGCGCCGCCGCGGTCATCGGCACCCGCGAGGTGTTCTTTGCCGTGGTTGCAACCACTGCGGTACTCGCTGCGGTTTTCGTGCCCATCGCCTTTCTTCCGTCCACTGCGGGGAGGCTGTTTAGAGAGTTTGGTGGCGTACTTGCCGCCGCGGTGATTATTTCATCCTTTGTCGCCTTGTCGATGGTACCTGCACTGACCGCACGCCTTAAACAAAGTAAGCCGAAAAACAACCGCTTAACCCGATTTGGCAATCGCTTACTTGAGTTCTATGCCAAAGCGCTGCGCACAGCGCTAAATAAGGCATGGTGGGTGCTCTCAGCCTGTCTCGTGCTAGGCCTCGCAGCTGGCAGTCTCTATATGGTGCTTGATAACGAGCTGCTGCCCACCGAGGACCGTGGAATGATCAGGATTATGGCACAAGGCCCGGATGGTGCAGGCTTGCCCTTTATGGACCGTCAAGCCAACCGGATGGAGGAGATATTGCTGCCCTATCTGGATGGCGGTGACATTGATAGCCTGTATACCGTGGTTGGACAGTGGGATCCAAATCGGGTGTTTATTACCGTGCCGCTGACCGACTGGAGCGAGCGTTCGCGTTCACAACAGGATATTATTGATGAGATCCGCGGTCCGTTAGCAGCAATCCCCGGGGCACCTGCACGGGCCTTTGGTGCAAATAGCCTGAACATGCGTGGCCAGGGCGGCGGGGGCATTAATTTCGCCATCACCGGTGACCAGTACGACGACATCTACCGAGCTGCACAGGATTTCGTTGCACTGATCGAAGATAACGTGCCTCAACTGACCAATGGTCAGATTTCTTACCAACCAACCCAGCCCCAACTCAGAGTCAACATAGACCGACGCCGCGCTGAGGAGTTAGGGGTTGCGCTTAGCGACATTTCCACCACCCTGCGCGTAGCGATCAATGGCGATGACCTGACCGATCTCAATATCGATGATCAGGCAGTCCCGGTTATCCTCCAGGCAAATCGAACACAGGTAAATGACCCGACCGATTTAAGTAACCTCTATTTACGCTCCAGTAACGGTGGGCTTGTAGCATTGTCCAGCCTGGCCTCTATCGCAGAAGAAGGTGTCGCTGCGGAGCTTGAACGGCATGCCCAACGCCGGGCAATCGGCATTGATTTCGACCTGCCAGCGGATTTCCCTATCGACCGGGCGGTTAGTGAGATCCGCCGCCTGAGTCAGCAGAACTTAGCTGACAATATTGGCCTGGTCTTTCTGGGCGATGCTTTAACTTTTGAGGAAACCTCACGGGAAGTGATGCTGACCTACATACTTGCGCTGATCATTGTATTTTTGGTGTTAGCCGCCCAGTTTGAAAGCATTAACAGTGCCGTGGTGGTCATGCTGACCGTACCTTTCGGTCTTGCCGCTGCGTTGTTTGCACTCTTTATCACCGGCAACACCATCAATATCTACTCACAAATAGGCCTGGTCATGCTGATCGGTTTACTCGCTAAAAACGCTATCCTACTGGTGGAGTTTGCCGATCAACTTCGTGATCGTGGGCATCAGGTGCGCGAAGCTATTGAAGAAGCAGCAAAGATTCGCTTGCGCCCGATTATGATGACGCTGGTGTCTACCTTGCTTGGCGCTCTGCCATTAATTCTGGCATCCGGCGCAGGCGCAGAGGCTCGTAGTGCGATAGGTTGGGTGGTGTTTGGTGGGCTTGGTATTGCAGTGGTCTTCACCCTGTTCCTGACCCCCGTTCTGTATCTGGGCGTCGCTCGATTTAGCAAACCTCGTGCGGATGAAAGTGAACGCCTGACAGAAGAACTGGCGGCGATTCGTTAAGTTCGCTACCTTCTTTCAGGCCAAAAGGTGGCTCGCTGCCAGCGCAGCCACCGGTTTCTTTATCTTATAAAGCGCAGTCGTCGCAGCGTGACTTGCCGGTGAGTAACCGCGAAATACGGTAACGATTGCGAGCAAAAAACAGATAGGCTTTGTCTGCTGGCCAGCGCAAACCTGGCCAACGCAAAGGTGCCGTCATCCAGCCACGGCCAACCAACGACCACGCTTGATGGGTTACATCCAACCCATACAGCATCCCGCCACTGGCGGTTTGCGCATGTAGAATGGTGTCTGCGGCGTGCTTATCAATGTCCGGATACCGCTGATCAAAACCTTCCGCGTGGATATCCTCAAATTGCATCACCCCTTTTTTGTCCAGGTGACGCAGCTTGCGCATCTCGTGCACGCAAAGCGGGCATCCACCATCATAGAAAATGGTTAGTTCAGTCATACTACTGGTTACCTCTTAACGGCTGAAACGCCTGTGTATGAGTGTATACGTAGGATAGCAGCTTGCAGTTCACCGACCGCAGACACCGGAAATTTGCGCCAGCGCAAAAAAGACGGCGTCGACCCAGCATACACTTAGCGCTACAAAAACCTAACATTTAGGACTTAACGTGCGCAACAACCAACCTGTGACCCAGCGTGAGCATACGCTACCCCCAGCGACGAACTTACTGTCAACCACCGACCCGCAAGGCAACATCACCTACGTTAACAATGAATTTTGCCACGCCTGTGGCTTTACCCCTGAGGAGTTGAAGGCCCAGCCCCATAATATGATACGCCACCCAGACATGCCTGCAACGGTGTTTGCCGGCATGTGGCAGCGGTTTAAAGCCCACCGTTCGTGGATGGGTGTGGTAAAAAATCGCTGTAAAAATGGTGATCACTATTGGGTGGATGCTTTTGCTACGCCGATTACACAAGATCAGGCGCTCAAGGAGATCCAATCAGTCCGGCGCTGCGCAGACCGTAGATATGTGGCACGTGCAGAGCGTCTCTACCAACGCATTGAACAGCGCAAGCCAGTGGTGCCCTGGGCAAGCCGATTATTCACCCTACCGGCACGCTTTACCCTTTCAACGCTACTGCCTTTGCTCGCAACCACTGTGGCATACGCCCTGAGTACCTCAGCTTTCACACCCGTCATCGTGCTCTTTATCAGTTCCATGCTAGCAAGTGGATTTAATTTGTACGCATATCGTCCGGTAGCCGAGGTGATTAAGAAGGCACGGGAGATCAACGATGATCCTGCTGCACGCTACGTATATACCGGTGCCCACAATGAAGCTGGCCAAATCGAATTAGCGTTCAAAACGTTGCAAGCTGAAACTGCTGGGCTTATCGGCCGGGTCAGAGATATGTCCCAGGCGATTGCTGAACAATCCACCGGCCTCCAGGCTCAGCTCGACAATGCCGCTGAGCACTCAAAGAGTCAGTTTAGCGAAACTGAGAGTATTGCTTCGGCCATCGAACAGATGAGCCAGAGCATTGCAGAAGTCAGCGAGCGTTCAGCGTCATTGCAAGATGTGTTCACCGAGAGCCAGCGCCAGGCCAGCAGTGGCTATCAACATATGCAAAGCAATACCGACGCTGTGCAGAGTTTGCAGCACAATCATCAACAAGTGGCTGAGCAGATCGACGCCCTACAAAGCTCCAGTCAAGCCATTAGTGAAGCACTTGAAACGATTAGCGGTATTGCCAAGCAAACTGACCTACTGGCGTTGAATGCTGCTATCGAGGCCGCCAGAGCCGGTGAGTCCGGACGCGGATTCGCCGTAGTCGCTGAGGAAGTTCGGGCACTTGCAGGTAGAACCCAAGGCTCTACGCAACAAATTTATCGCGTTATGGAACACCTGAGTGAGCTTATTTCTGGCGCCACTAAGGCAATGCAAGGTGTGCAGACACAATCCCTGGAAGTCGCCGAGATTACCACCCTTTCCGCTCAGTACTTTCAGAAAATACAAAACAATATCAGTCATATGGCTGAAATGAGTAACGAGATAAACTACTCAGTACAAGAGCAATCCACTGTCGCTGAGAACATCTCCCAAAGTATTTATAGTATTCGTGATATGGCTGAGCAAAGTGCAGATGCAGTTGAACAAAGTGCAGGTAATGTCTATGCAATGAATGATCACTGCATGAGTTTGCGTGTGTTGGCGGATGAGTTTTGGCGACAGCGACAATAATTGCTTAAATAGTACAAAATTAGTACTAGTGGGTGATAGGGTGAGCAACCTAAAAGTTCTAGTATCTAAGTCGTACATATCACCCATTAGAACCAGGACGGACCCATGCACACACTCAATCATCTTACTCCAGTATGCCGCCGCAAGCTTGGCTTCAGTGTTATAGCTGCCGCATTACTTGCAGTCATTGCAATGCCTGCCGCCGCGCTAAGCGATACCGATACCGATACCGATATCGACAATCACATTGAGTTGTTTAATCAAGGAGATGACAATCAGGTGTTGCTTCAACAACGCGGTGAATTGAACAACATTAACCTTCTTGTCCAGGCAAATAATGTTGCCGCGAATATTTTTCAACAAGGAAGCTCGAATCTGGTTGCAGGCGTGAATGGGGCGCCTGCTCTCACTATGAGCGGGCATCATAGTCAGCTTGATATCATTCAGAACGGTATCGGTAATCAGGTGTTTGCGATGCAAATGAGTGCCAACAGCAGTATCAATGTGACTCAGCTGGGCCAGGGTAATACGGCGACCATTATTCAACGGTAAGGCCAACCCTTCTTGCAAGGTCGCGCTGGCATAGCAGCCAGCTGCCTTCCATTTTCTGCAAATAAAACCCCAGACCATCAACAATGGCTGGGGTTTTATGAATGGGGACATACTATGTTTATTACGGCATACATCAGCACATGTGTTTCATAGTTTCCAAAACCTGTGTCATGTTTGATGCATGCTGAGCGACTAGTACTGAGCCACCACCGCAGTATTCATATTACCGATTTGAGTCACAGAAATAGAGCTGCTGTCAGATAACTGAATACCTTGCACCAGGTTCCCCATGCCGTTCTGGAATACATTCAGCAGGCCATCTGAGCCACCCATTTCAAGTGCACCACCAGACAAACCTTCGACACGGTTAGAGTCACCAAACTGGGTGATATACGCGTGGTTATCAAGGTTGCTAAGCAGCAGGCTTAGGCTATTGAATTGCCCACCCTGTTCAACGGTCACATCACCACGATTTGAGAACATATCGAGCTCTACACTGTTCTCGTTGCCTGCTTGATAGCCGCTGTAACTATTGTTTACACCGCGAACTTCAAGTTGCAGGTCGTTTTCTGAACCGTCTTGCATACTAAAAATGTAGGTACCGCCATAATAACGCTGTTCAATATCCACGTTGTTATCCAAGCCGTATTGATATGACTGCACGTCATTGCCAATGCCGCGCATCAGGATATTACTGACGTTGCGGTCACCGTCTTGCACCACATAAATATGGTTATCAATAGAGTCAGTGCCACTCCCTAAGCGGTTCAGAATGGTCACGTCAGAGTAGTTTTCCTGACCACTTTGCCAAGTGGTAATTGAGTTGTCATAACCAAAGTCGACCATGCCCCAGCTTTGGTTTAAGTTGCCACTTTGGTAGGCTGAAAAGCCATTATTGTCGCCGTCGATATACGCGTCTGCAGCGTTATCAGAGCCAAATTGCTCGATCTCGATCACGCTACCATCACCGTAAATCTCGGCCACCGCCTGATTATCAGTACCTTGTTGAAGGATAAAACCACTGCCGCCAGAGCCAATTAAATAATAATCAGCAAAGTTAAACAATCCAAGCTGGGTCAGTGCCAATGAATTGGAGTCCCCTTGTTGCCAGGTCACAGCATCGTTTTGATAGCCGTCCTGAAGGGTAATGAGGTCCGAGCCTTCGCCCGCCTGGGTGGCAGACAATTGGTTTTCGACATTTAACTGAGTTGCCAGAATCGATTGCGCAACACCAATTTGGGTCAGCGTTGCCTGGTTCGCAGTGCCTATTTGTTCAAGATCTGCGGTGTTCGCGAAGGCTGCGCTGCTCAACGCAGCAGAAGCCAGTGTTGCGAGCGAAATAGCCACAGCCAGATTAGATTTTTTTAAAGTAAGAGAGCACATATTGATATTTCCTTGCCGCTATTGTTATTAATTGACCGAGCAAAGCAGACAACTTAGTACGCATTCAATATATCTAACCTACTGACTTGCTGCCTATTAACTCAGGTTTTGAAGCGGAGAGTCGCAGTTCACGACCCCCACTTCCACTGCAAGTTTATGTGCTCTGAAGGTCTTAACAATCGTATTTTAGGCTGATTTCAACCTTACTAATTGCTGCAATCAGCGGCAAAAACCTATCAAATATAACGCCTTATGAAGATTACAGTTTTAAATAATTACGCTTGGGCTAATCCTTTATGGTGATTAAAAACAACCAAAACATAACTTTTACTTGTATAATTTTAATCAAAATCGGTGCGAGCATGGCGCTCTTGTAGCTGCTCACTCTCCTCCCCCCAGACTTTATTGACTCTCTTACCACGCTGTACCGCCGGCCGTTGTGCGATGTCTTTTGCCCAACGTTGCACGTGCGTATAGCTGTCCGCAGCAAGAAACTCAGCCGCTTCGTACACTTCATTTAGCACCAGCGCGCCATACCAGGGCCAAATCGCCATATCCGCAATCGTGTATTCGTCACCTGCAATATAGGTGTGCCTGGCAAGCTGCCGATCCAGTACATCCAACTGGCGCTTCACTTCCATCGTATAGCGATTAATTGGATACTCATATTTTTCAGGCGCATAGGCGTAGAAGTGGCCAAAGCCACCACCAAGAATTGGCGCACTGCCCATTTGCCAAAATAGCCAGTTTAGGCACTCCGTGCGAGCGGCTGCTTGCTGGGGAATAAAAGCGTTAAACTTCTCTGCCAGATACAACATAATCGAGCCTGACTCGAAAACCCGGGTTGGTGGCGACGTACTCGTGTCCAATAGTGCCGGAATTTTAGAGTTAGGGTTAATCTCAGTAAAGCCACTGCCAAACTGCTCTCCTTCCATAATATTAACCGCATAGGCATCGTATTCCGCTTCGCGATGCCCTGCAGCCAGCAGCTCCTCAAGCAATACGGTGACTTTTACCCCGTTTGGAGTCGCCAGGGAATGCAGTTGCAATGGGTGCTTGCCCTTTGGTAGTGCCTTTTCATGCGTGGAGCCTGCAATCGGGCGATTAATATTGGCAAATTTACCGCCGCTGTTGGCATCCCATTGCCAAACTTTTGGTGGGTTATAGGTAGTGTCTGACATAATTTTCCTTCATTATTGAACAGGACCAGTACGGCCCCTGCTTCATTGACAGCGTAGCTTGTATACTGTCACTTTCGGTTACTTGATGATAACGATGAAGCATCTATAAAAGTTCATCAAGACTCTTTTTTAGCGGCTGAGGTTCAAGCGTGAGTGAATCAAGTAAGAAAACACTGGGCATCGTGGTTCTGGTTCATGGTTTTAATAAAAAAGCGCGGGATATGCGTTACCTGAAGGCACAGCTGACCCAAGCCGGCTGGACCTGCGTCGCAGCCAACTTACCAACGTTATTCGGTGATATGAATGCCTGTGTCCATGCGTTGCACCAGCAAATGCGCCTGGTAATGAATGATAAACGCTACGCAAGCCTGCTGGATTTACCAGTGCACTTTGTCTGTCACAGTATGGGCGGCCTGATCACGCGCCAGTTTATTCATCGATACTGGCGTCAGAGCACGCAAAGGTTAACCTTTGCGGCGCCACACCGTGCCATCAACATAGGTCATTGCGTATTTATCGCAACACCCCATCGAGGCTCTCGGCTGGCTGACTATGCATTGCGTATTCCAGGTTACAGGCGAGCGTTTAAACCGATTAGCGCACTGCTGCCTGAGGCCGGCTATCAGCCACTCCCTGTTCAGCGGGACTTCAAGCTTGGTTTAATTGCGGGTAACCAAAGTGGAGGCTTGTTCGGCCGTTTACTCAGCGGACCCAATGATGGCCACGTGGAGGTGGCCTCGGTTGATGCGGATGACGCTGATGAATTGGTTGAACTGCCCTTTGATCATAAGCATATCCACAAACAACCAGCCACATCCGCCCTGATCCATGCGTTTTTAATCGCTGGCAAGTTCCCATAGCTGATCGAGCATCTCAGCGGTATGGTCTGCACTTTGTGCGTTCAACAACACCAGCCCAGCTGAGCCATCCAGATAAAAGCCGACAAAAGCACTATAACCGCCTGTTTGGCCATTATGCCAGACTGTCATTCGACCCTGCGGATCTTCCTGTAAGACCCACCCCAGAGCTTGCTCGCAACACTCCATGATTGGATAGCGAACTTTCAATAAGCGCTGGGCAAGCGCTTGGTCGTCGGCTGCCAGGTTCATCATAAATGCGACGTACGCCTGCATGTCAGCCAGGTCAGAGACCACCGCACCTGCACCAGCTAATGCCTGAAAATGCCAGGCACCCGCCGCCTGCCCCAGAGAATCATGGCCCTGAATAAAGTGCTCGCCAGCGTCCGTGTCCGTCATCGCCACATAGCTATTATCCATGCCCAGTGGGGTAAATAGCTGACTGTCTAACAACTCGGCAAACGACTGCTGTGCCGCTTTGCCCAGCGCTTCAGCAAGCAGGCCAAAACCATAATTGGAATATTCATAGTCCTGTACCTTCAGTGTGGTGCGGCTTAACGCATCGCGTAAATCCTGCTCGCTAAAGTGAGCATAGGGGTCCTGTGCATTAGCTCCGTCAAACAGGTTTGCTGGTAAACGGGGCAAACCACTGTGGTGAGTGGCGAGCGATGCCAGCGTAATTGATTCGTCCGCCTCCGCAAACCACTGATTCACCGCATCGTCCTCGTTAACCACGCTGTCTTCAGCCAGCTTTGCCAGCAAAAAAGCCACCATGGTCTTGGTGACCGAGCCAATTTCATATTGACTGTGTTGGTCATGGCCTTGAAAAAACGATTGCTCAATATCAATCTCGCCTTGTGCATTGCGCTTCAAGGTCGCCATGGCCCCACCCTGCTCACCAGCATCAGGCTTGCTAATGTCCACCAAGGGTTTGTCATCACTGACTTTTTGTAATGTCAGTGGGTACGGCATACCCTGGATAAAGGTACCTTCATAGCGGCCATCGCTGCCTTGCCCCTGATACGTCGCACTAATCATCGCTGACTCGAAGCTCAGTTGTTCATCACTTGCCTGAAGGTTCTCCACCGGCAGACCAAATGCTTGCTGCGCAGGACTGTCCAGCGTTGCCAAATAAGGGCCATGGGCGTCTTCAGCATGCAGCACAGCGATATTCAGGCGCAGTGGTAATGCGGTCTGCGCATTGACTTGCAGGTCGCCCTGATAAGTGCCTTCAAAGGCGAGCCGCTGTTGATCATGCTCGGTCAGGCGATACATACGCAAAGGTAAGGCCCGGGCCTGATGAAAAGTACCCGCCAACACGCCATCTTCAAGTTCGCCTTCGTAGCGCGCGCCCAACCCTTGGTCAATGAAAGTCACTGCGCGCTCAGTCACGGTAAACTCCGTCGGAGCCCGCTCAAACATACCCTGGTTGGGGCTATCCAGGGTGATCCCTGCCGCAGAAATATTCAGCCCCAGCGACAAATACACCCCGTCCTGAACCTCGATGACCCCGCGCCACTGCCCGTGCATAGCGGCTGGCACCTGGTCAGTCATATTGTGGCCCGCAGTGTCCTGTGCTGACGCCTGAAACAGACAGGCGACGGCCAGTATGGTGCTCAGCATCATCCGACTGCTCACCCTTAGCGGCATTGATTTCAACATGCCCATGAGAAAATCCTCTAGATAATTAACCTGCTAAAGACTGCTATGACTTAGTCCTGAATGTGTAAATCATAGAGCGAAAAATCAGCAATGGGGAAATTTTAAGTAACAGATTGTTACATGGAGGAAGCTTTGTAAGCGAAGAGCGCTATTTTATTGGGGGTAAGCAAGGGTTGAAGAAAGGAATAGGGCTAAGCAGATGCTCAGCCCTGATACAGTTAAATGCCATTATCACTCATTGCCTGGCGGTATTCTTTGCCAAGGGAGGTTTTCATGCTCTCACTAAAAATTTTGCCAGCGTGCTGAAAAAAGCTTTGCTCTTCATCTTCAAAATGATGCAGCATTTTATCTTTCAGCGCTTTAAAGCGTAATGCCCAACCTGGTGAGGCCATATCCATCTCTTCCAACTCTTCGAGCAACTCATCCAGTTGGTGATGCTCTGCAATACCGTGGCGAGACATCTCTACCGTTGCATCATGCTCAATCAGCGGGACATAAAAATAGCGTTCCTCTTCGGTCGCATGGTGCTTCAACTGAACCTTGAGCTGCGCAAACCGGTCGCGCCGCTCTTCTTCGTCGCCGTGAGTTTGTTCTAACTGCTCAATCAAAGCACGCTGTTTATCATGGTCAACACGTAGCTCTTCGAAAATTGTCATAGCGAGTCTTTCTCCTCGTTTCAGCTTAAAACCGCAAGTGAAAGACAACTATGGTAAAAAATTTCCGATTCTGCCAGTTTCGAAGCCCCTATCCCGGTGTTTCGCCGTTAACCACCGCCCCACTTTAGAAGCTGTAACGCACACCTACTTCAAACGAGCGCTCGGGGCCCACGTAGATCCCCTGACGCAAACCCGCAATGTAACGCTTGTCTGTCAGGTTCTTGACTGAACCAAACACTGATAACTGATTGTTGACCGCATACTGGGTGGTGAAATCATACACTGTGTAAGCGGGCATTAACCCTCCCCATATACCGCCAGCAGCGTTCTCTGGTAACGCCACCTGATTGCTGGGGTCACCGTACTGCTCACCACGATGATGTGCACTGAGCGACGCCTTCAGGTTCTCAAAGTTATAGTTCAATGCCAGGTTTGCGACGATTTCAGGTGCGTACGGCAAGCGATTCCCGTCAAACTCGCCAGACATAAACCGCGATTTCGGCACCCAGGTAGTGTTTGCGTCGGCACTGAAGCCCGCGCCAAAATCATAACCGAGCAAAAACTCCATGCCATAATGCTCAGTAGAGCCCGCATTTGACTGCGATAAATTCGGGTCGGTGTTACCGGTTACCACCTGGTTGCTGAAGTCCATGTAGAAGGCCGCCACTTCATAATTGAAGCGGTCCAGATTGCCTCGCACACCGGCTTCAAAATTAGTCGAGCGTTCACCGTCGAGATTCTGGTCCGTCAAGCCGTCCAGTGCCACGCCGTTGGTGGCGGGTGAGAAGGCGCGATAGACACCGCCATAAAACTGAGTGTCAGAATTTGCATCAAAGGTGAAACCTACACCTGGCAGGTATTCGGTGTTCGACGTCTTCGCTGATTCATTGTTCTGGGTCAGAATCACTTGTTGCTGCTGATAAGATTCAACTCGAATCCCAGGTGTCAGCGCAAAACTATCGGTTAAATGGACTCGTGTCTGCGCATGGGCAGCGATGCTGTCTGCAGAATCAACACGGTGGCGATCATTGAGCCCCGTGCGGTCGGCCTGGCGCGTCGCACGAATGCGCGTGTCATCAGACTCTTCACTCATAAAGCGCACGCCCACTTCACTCTGCGCCGGGTAACTCAGTAACTGATTATCAAAAATTAAACGCGACTCAATGCCGTAGCGCTCAAATGAACGGTTATTACCGGTTAAGTCATCGGTATAGACCCAGCGCCCTGCTTGATTTGATGCTGCCGTGTCAACGTTATAGCGCCAATAGTCACGGCTCACATCGCTCCAGTATATGATGGTTTTGAGGGTCATGTTGTTACCCAACAACCACTCATGATTAGCATCAAATGCCACACGGTCAGTCAGGTAGTAGTCATCGGGTGCGGGGTTATACGTCGCGCCCGCGCGGTAATCGTCTAGCAGCAACCCACGATAGGAAATATTTGCCTCATTCTCATGATACGAAAATTTCATGCCAATGCTTTGCGAGTTGCTCAAAGCAGCGCCTGACTTAAACATGATGTCCGTCATGTCATAGCCTTTGTCCATAAAGCCGTCGCTTCGTGAATGCGTGGCAACCACTCCACCGAAAGCATCGCCTGAGCGAGTACTGTTCCCTGCTTCAACCGTCATCTCACGCATATTGAATGACCCAACGCGACCGCTCAACTTAACACCGTCGTCTGGGGTGATGGTTTGATAGTTAACCACACCACCGATAGTCGATGGTCCGTATCGCAACGACGACGACCCTTTGAGGATCTCCACACCTGAGATGCGCTGAATGCGTGGGTTAAAGTAGCGATCATTACCAATGAATAAACCGGGAGCCACCGGCACACCGTCTTCAAGTACTAATGATTTGGATTCACTGGCCGAAAGCCCCCGAATACCAAAGTTTGCCACAATGCCCGTTTCTTCTTCACTTTTGACATTAATGCCTGGCACACGACGTAAAATATCTTCGGTGGATAATGGCTGCACCCGTTCAATATCTTCACTGGAAATAATCACCACAGAACCGGTTTCGTCATAACGATGCGCGGCATGACGCCCGGTTACGCTAATCACCTCGATGGCTGGCATCACCACCCGGCGTTCGCCGTTTGGTTGCTCCGCTTCAGCTGACTGTTCAGCCGTGGCGCTAAGTGGCAGAGCCAGCGGTGTTAATGCAAGTAAAATCCCCAAAGACAACTTAGAACGAGCGTGCATGTAAACTCCTGCTTTTTTCATTATGCTTAAATTCTGGTGCCGAATGACACTGATAAAAGGCCGATAAATCAAGATGCGAGGAATTTACATGATAATGAGAATGATTGTCAACAACAAATGGCAACGATTCTCATTCAGTGCTTTTTTATGCCCTATAGTGTCCGCTCAGCTGAGCTCAGCCAGATGTGAATTTAGTTCCGCTGGCTCAGGGTCGCAGTCAATGCCTGACGATATGCGGTGAACGCTGGAATGAAGGCCATGGGCTGGTCCACCGATCGCCTGCAGCAGATGAGAACGATAGAAGACTATTATTAACCTTAGATTTTGCCTGAAAGGCGCTTGCTCCCTATCAATAAGTTAGTAAACTGGATAACAAGTTTTTGACAAGCGCGGTTGGCGTCGAATCAGGCAGCCGGAGTTATCTTCTATACGGTTAAGGAAAACCAATGTTTCGCTTCATATTAATCCACGGTGTATTGACGGTAGGCGTTTCCGGTGCCCTGCTTTCTCAGCTTATTATCCACATGACGGGGAACGGCTCTTCGACATTTGGCATCGTCGACTCGCTAGTCGTTTTTTCGTTCAGCGGTGCTGTCTGGGGCTTTTTCATGTGGCGCGAACGGGAGCTCAACCGCAAATTTCCTAAACGTAAAACCTCTAACCGTAAAATTTTTGGAATTAAGTAATGCCCATCTACCTTGTCCCTTTATTTATTTTTACTATTCTGGCGCTGGTCTATTACGCCATGCAACAACAAAAGCAGTTAAACAAGATCCAACAGCAACTGGATACCCTTCTTCACTTCTCCAATGTGCCTGACAGCTATGCAAATATAGACAGCGAGACCTGGGCCGCTATTCGCAAAGGGCAGCGCAGTGAGGCCGTACGGTCTTTTAAAAAGGCACAGGGCTGCAGCATGATCGAGGCACAAAAAGTTATCCGTGAGCTATTTCCGCGGGTTCAGTCCTAATATACATGCTTCAATCTCTCACCAAACCTTGGCATCATAGTGATGGGTATTTAGGTTAAAAGGTGGTCAGTAGTATGCATATTAATGATGTCGCGCAAGCCAGTGCAGCTCTCCACGAATTACTCTCCAGCGAGGGTCCACTCACCGTACTAACCGGCGCGGGCATTAGCACAGACTCTGGTATTCCAGCCTATCGCGATCACAAAGGTGCGTGGAAAAGTGCCCCACCTATGCAGCATCGTGAATATATGGCCAGCAACCAGGCACGCCAGCGTTACTGGGCGCGCAGCCTGCACGGCTGGCCAAGGCTGTATTACGCCAAGCCAAATGCCGCACATCAATTGCTCACTCAGTGGCAGGCTCAAGGTCTTATCGGCACTATTATTACGCAGAATGTCGATGGGCTTCACCAACGCGCCGGCAGCAACGACGTGATTAACCTGCATGGTGACGCCAACAGCATGATTTGTATGGATTGTGGGCAACGCAGCCCGCGCCTTGATATGCATGAGCGTTGCCTGACCCTGAACCCAAGCTATGCATCGCTGTCCCCACAAGTCGGCCCCGACGGCGATGCCTTTTTAGAAGGTGATTTCAGCGACTTCCATGTGCCCAGCTGCTTACATTGTAGCGGCGTGTTAAAGCCTTATGTGGTGTACTTCGGTGATAATGTCCCGCGCCCACGCGTAGAGCGGGCCCAGCAAGCATTAGAGAATAGTGGTGGCTTATTAGTGATTGGCTCGTCGCTCATGGTGTTCTCTGGCTTTCGCTTCGCCAGGCAAGCGCAACAGGCAGCGAAACCCCTCGCCCTACTTAATTTCGGCACCACCCGTGCAGACAGTATCGCCAGTTTAAAGCTAGTCGCGGCCATTATCCCCACATTGTCAAATACCGACGCGCTCACCCGCATCGCTCAGGCGACAACGCCTAATTGATGTGGTAAGTCTATTCAATAAAATATAAAAAAGGACCTCATCATGGGCTCACCGTTCAAATTCAGCATTCTCGCCAGCACATTGATACTTACCGGCTTCGCCAGCGCTGCAGCTCTTGCCGAAGAGCGCTCTCCACAACAAGGTCGGGTGATCCAATCCGCGGACCAGTTCAGCGTACTCCAGCACCGTGACCGCGTTGCGCCCGAAAACACCATGCTCAATGAGCGCCTGGAAACTTTGCTCCCTGAACTCATGGCTGACGCTGAGCTGGACATGTGGTTGGTGATTAACCGCGAATATGTTGAAGATCCGGTGTTCTTCTCGCTGGTGCCGCAACCAACATTTGCCGCACGGCGCACCACCATGCTTATTTTCAACCGCCTGGCCGACGGCCACGTAGAAAAGCTCTCAGTCAATACCTACCCCTTTGGTGACCCGTACGAATCCGTCTGGTCCGGGGGCGATCTTGACGAACAATGGCAGGCTCTGGCCGATCTAATCGTACAAAAAGACCCACAACGTATTGGTATTAACGTATCCAAACACTGGCCAGAAGCGGATGGACTGACCCAGGGCATGCATACCCGGCTCCTGGAAGTACTTCCTGCAAGCTACCAGGACCGATTGCAGCCCGCAGAAGACCTGGTCGTACGCTGGCTTGAAACGCGCACCGAAGCCGAACTTGGCGTCTTTGCCACTGCCGTCGGCCTGGCCCGCGGGGTCATTGCCGAAGCCTTTAGCTCACGGGTTGTAACTCCTGGGGCAACCACTACGGATGACGTCGCCTGGTATATTCGTGAACGCTTTGAGACGCTTGGCTTACCAATTTGGTTTATGCCCTACGTAACCTTCCAGCGTGAGGGCGCCGAATGTACTGACGAGCAGCCCTTTTGCAGTGTCAACGAAGGCGTGATTCAACGGGGTGATGTGCTGCATACCGATGTGGGTATCTGTTACCTGAAAATGTGCACCGATACTCAGGAAATGGCCTATGTGTTGAAGCTCGACGAAAACGAAGCTCCTAAAGGCTTGCAGGACGCCCTGCGCACAGGTAATCAGTGGCAGGACTTATTTACCAGTGAATTTGTGACTGGACGCACGGGGAATGAGATTCTTGCAGCAACGATTGAGGCAAATGAAGCTGCGGGTATTCAAAGCAGCACCTACACCCACCCGATTGGCTTCTTCGGTCACGGGCCCGGCCCGACCATTGGTATGTGGGACAATCAAGGCCCTACGGCGGTGAATGGTGACTGGCCCCTATACCCAAATACTGCTTACGCTATCGAGGGCAATATCAAGCAGGCAGTACCTGAATGGGGCGACCAAACTATTCAAATCATGATGGAACAAAGTGCCTATTTTGATGGTGAGCGGGTGATTTACCTGGCCGGTCGCCAGACTGAATGGCACCTGGTGCGCTAACGCACCGTTAGCCGCGAGCTTCCATTCGTCGCTCCGCTTTAACAACGCGCTACGATGCTAGCGCGTTGTGTCAGCTAATTGGCTGGTAGCCCATCCAGTCAGGTTCGATGGGCTGGTGCTCACCATCTTCAACCAATTCAATATAAAAACCATCTATCAGATCTACCGCCAGACAATCATCGACACTGAGCAAATCGTCTTTGTGCAAGAGCTCCGCGCCTGCCAGCAAGCCCTCATTCATTTTATGCCTGGCTAATGACTTAGCCTGCTCGCTATTGCTTGCAACGACCAGCGTGAAATCATGAAATTCGGCCATTTTACCCGCAAAATAGCCGCCAAAATTTACAAAATAGAGCTGCCGTTGACTGCTGCGCGCCGCGGTATCTTGCTTACGCAATTCAATTCGATAACCATCCACATGATGAACGTGCATATAGCTGTCCATATGAACGCTTTTTTTATCACCAAACCACTGTCGTTTAAGCTGCGAATAACTTGCTTCAATATTCTTTGCCACCACAAAGCGAATATCATGTAATTCGATATTAGCACCCGGCGCACTGCCGCCGAGGTACACCATAAATAGCTTGTCCGTCATTACCATTCACACTCAATAGAAAATATTTTCCATTTTACCTTCGTTTTTATTTACAGCCTACCTTTGATCCTGGCGTAATCAACATTGGCGTTAGTTGGTGTGCCTCGGCCAGGCTTACCAGGTTGTTACGTACTTCGTCCGGCCAGCTTGCACCGTCGTATTGCAGGATCAGAAAACTCCCCACCTGGGCAAGCCTGATATGCTCAATTTGCTCTACCGGGATAACCGCATTCATGTCTGCCAACAGTTCGCCACGGGGTGAACCGAGCAACAACTGATGCAGAGACTGGCGGATCATTTGTAGCGGAATATGAGCAAAGTAACCTGCGATAATAATAACCATCACTGGGTCTGCATACACCGACAAGTGCGACCATGGCGAGCGTGCCAGTAAATAGGCCAGCGAAAAACCCAGTAGAACTGCTGCACTCAGCCAGGTATCCATTTTCCACTGGTTTGTCTCAGCGCGAATTAGCGGTGTATTAGTGCGTTGTTTGGTGCGGCTCAGCACACCCCAGGTCAACCAACAGCCAAGCACATTCAGCACCGCAAATATCAACGCTATATTGAGGTGAACTTCGCGCCCACCTTGCCAGATATTCACCAGCGCAACCGCGATAGAGGCCACACACACCAGTCCAATTACTACACCCTTTACCAGAATCGACAGTGGCTCGATGGTAAGCCGGCCAAACTGAAAGGTGTCATTGGCCGGGCGTTGGGCGAGGCTTAAGGCAGATAAAGACAACAGCGCTAGCGCTAGACTCAGCAACGAATATGCACTATCAAAAATAATCATTACCGAACCGCTCAACACCCCCAGTAAGAGTCCAGCCAGTGCGAAGACCGATGCAGAAATCGCGGAAAAAATAAGCGCTCGTTTTTGTATGCCGGACGACATAACCACCTCAATTGGCAAAAATACATGTTCTAATTTGAAGATAAGCGCATTTTACGAATAGCATAAAGATACGTACAATTGCTCAGCGCTATAATAGTTAGCGCTGAGCAATTGTAAAAGAGAGTTCTATGCGTACTGAACAGGTAGAGGCTTTTGTGTTAGCAGCGCGACATAGCAGCTTCGCCAAAGCCGGCCGGGCAATAAACACTCACCGCAGCACCCTAAGCGCAGCAGTGCAGGCGTTAGAAGACGAACTGGGTGTCAGCTTGTTTACCCGCAGCGGCAACAGCCTTCGTTTGAGTGCCGCTGGCGAGACTATCCTCGCTGACTGTCAACGCATGTTGCAAAGTGCACAAATCATCCACCAACGCTGCAATCAGCTTAGTCAGGGGGTTGAGAGTAAATTGAAAGTTGCCCGTGATGATGCCATCCCTGAGCGCATCTGGCGCCAGGCGCTGCATGCTTTACAACTCAAGTTCAGTGCTACTTCAATTGAAGCGTATCTGGTTCCAGCACAGGAACACCAGGCGTTACTTCAGGCACAATCAGTGGACGTTGCTTTTGGGCTCAGCCAGCCAGGTCTCAGTGGAGAGGCTATAGCGTCTGTGCCCTCTTTACTGGTTACCAGCCCCGCTCATCCGCTCAGCCAAATCCCCCTGGTCAGCGAACGAGACTTAAAGCAAAACCGGCAAATTTGTCTGGCTTACATGGTGGCCGGCAAATTACACCACAGCGCAATGCTTGCGCACGGCGTTGACAGCGCAAACTACACTGCCATGACGTCTTACGAGCTTATCCGCGATGCCATTATCGCTGGGCACGGCTGGGGCGTGCTACCAAAGTTCTTAATAGCAGACGCGCTCGCGGACAAGACCCTGATCCATTTGCAACATGAGCTCGACTTACCGGCTGCCAAATTTCAGGTCAGCTACCTCAACGAGCCTGGTCAGGTTGCCCTGTGGCTGCAGCATTACCTGCGCGAACAACTTCGTGAGTAGCTCTGCGCGGGCTAAATTCCCAGCCATTTACTGAGTAAATGCGTTCTTAATAACTTCAGGTTAGTTGAATTTAAAGGGCAGAATCAAACTCCTACCTCATTACCTTCCCTCGCAAATTATTGTTTAATGGGTACGTTCTCGCGCAAGCCGCATGGTGGCGTCACTAAGATAATCAGCATATTTCTCTTCTGACTTTGGATCGCGCGGGTAGAAGGTTTTGCCAAGCGTGATGCTCATTACCTCGGTACTTGCTGGGCTGTGTAAAATCGCGAGCTTGGCCGCTGAGCCACAGTCCAGTGCCCCCACGGCGCCTCCAGAAAAGCTGGTATCAAGGGTAAACTGCTGCGCGTCCCTGATATAGGTACGTATTCGATAGTTTTGTGATGCCTCATCACCAAACACAACGGAGTACCCGGTCACTTTGTCTAACGCGTACGCCGAACCGACGCCGTGAATATGCACTGCGTGGATGGCCTCTAAAGTAGAAAACCCCAGGAAGGTTTCGACGAGCCCCACCATCTCTGACTCTTCTATGAAAGCCGCATGTTGCCCAACGCTAACAACGCCGTAGTCGGTGATGCTCTCAAGTTCACCAATCCACTCCCCTTTGATAATGCTTTCAGGGTTAAGGGTGACCCCCTCAATAGACATCTGGTCGTTCGACTTTGCATACGAGGTTATGGACGTGACCAACAACGCCCCAAGAGCCATCAGCTTTAGCCGCATTTTCACTCCTTAAAATTGCGCAACCTGTCTTTTTATTTGTCGTGTAGTCAGTTTAATATCAGTCGGTTATAACATAATAATGCCTGAATTTACATTCACGCCTGTCTACCAAACCTTACATGGATTGCGCTTTGCCATGCAGGTTAACCTGTAAGCCCATAGTTTGAGCTACACTCATAGTGAATACTCTTAAATGGAGAATTAATATGGCTGGTGGCTGGTCCCGCGACGGCGCGGTACAGGATCAAATTGATGCAAGCACTGAAGATAGTGTGAAACAGGCGCGAAGCCAATTACCTGCGGGCGAGAGCCTGGAGTTTTGTGCTGAATGCGATGAACCCATTCCCAAGGCCAGACGAGAGGCCTTACCCGGTGTGCGTCTGTGCATTGAATGCCAGACCGAGCTCGATAAAGACAATAAAGCGTCGTCCTCTTTTAATCGTCGCGGTAGTAAAGACAGCCAGTTACGATGAGCGATATGTTTTTCAATGGCTGGGAAAGCTTGATTCGCACCCTTATAGTAGGCGTACTTGCCTACGCAGCATTAGTGCTATTTTTGCGCATTGCGGGTAAGCGCACATTGTCAAAGATGAACGCTTTTGACTGGGTGGTAACGGTCGCATTGGGTTCAACGCTGGCCACTATTTTACTCAATCAGGATGTTGCCCTGGCGCAAGGCGCCCTGGCTCTGGCTTTATTAATCACCTTCCAGTTCATCGTAACCTGGTTAAGTGTACGTGCACGCTGGGTACGCAAAGTTATCGCCGCAGAACCCAGTTTACTGGTGTATCAAGGAGAGTACCTAGAAGCAACCATGCACCGTGAGCGTGTCACTAAAGGCGACATTCGCTCGGCAATTCATGCAGCTGGCCAAGCCTCGGTAGCGGACGTCGGCGCGGTCATTTTGGGCACAGACGGCGCGTTTAACGTGGTGCAAAAAGGCGCCGAGATTCATCTTGATAAGCCAGGGCCTGAGGCCGATGCACGCCGCTAGGTTGTGTTTTATCTACTCAGGCAAACTATCCAAGCTGGCGTAGTGTCAACACCACTGCCGCTATTCTTTCGACATCCTCATAATCTGTCTTTAGCAGCTCCTCACCGAATACATCCGGGTCTACTTCCTGGTAATCCCAACGGCAGTGCCTACCCTGGGTTTTGCGCTTCAGTTCCTGCAAAAATACATCCTCTCCATCAACAATGGCGACGCCGGTGTATAGCAGCAGTGCACCACCTGGAGCCAGGCGCTGCAATGCCGTATCTACGATTTGCAAGGACAACCCCGCCCCTCGCAGGCCACCGCCGTGGCGATATGCCCGAGCTTCAGGGTCGTGCATATAGGGCGGATTCGCCACCATCAGCTCAAAAGCACCATCCACGTCATCAAGTAAGTTACTTTGGTAGGCAGTCACATTGCCGGTATTCGCGATCTCTGCGTTGACCTGCGTGTAATCAATAGATAGAGGGTTAATATCAACCGCCACCACCGCGGCCTCAGGGAGACGCTTGCCAAGGTAGATTGCGCCCGCCCCCGACCCACAACCGATATCGATAGCCGATTGGATGTCATCATGTTCGCCTTGCAGGTGGTATTCAATGGCGCGGGCAAAGCGGTAGGTGTCCGGACCAAAAAAGACCGCATCGTTTTTATCCGTTGGGTAGGCCGAATGAACCAACAGCGAGCCGTCCAGGGTCGACCAGCGTACCGTTGAACGCCAGCCCTCGTCGCATGACTTGAGCACCTCAGCTTTTTCCATCAATTGCCACAGCTCATCGCTTAGCAGGGTATTATGAAAAGGTAAGCACCAACCAAACACATCGCGTAGCCCTTTAGCCATGCGATGGCTATGGCGCTGTAAATAATACTCGTGAGTCTGCGGGGTGACAGTAACAAACTGATAGGTATCACGTTGCAGGTAGCGGCCTATATCAGCCAGGGCCTGCAACTTAAGATTTAACGGCATAGGTATTTCCAAAACATCCGGGTTGCCAGCAGCCCTGCTGCTGTGGTGTGTTTGTCCGGCGCCATGAGCTCGATTAAACGTCGCATTTTGTCGTCGGTGGGTAACCCCGCCAGTTCGCGCTCAACGCACTGCACATCAGAGTCCACATCGCCTTCGTTATTTTCTACGGGATTATTCGACGGCGCTGCGCAATTAGCGCTCGGCGGCGCCGGTTGTACTAGCCTGGCGACCTTGTTACTGGCGTGCTGACCCGCGCGGCTAGCCAGCCAGTCACCGGCTATCCAGTCGTAAATTAATTGCGCCTCATAAGGACTAAACACCCCTGCCATTTTGGCATTGTCGCCAGCAATCAACTGCCAGAAGCGGCTGCGCTGCGGATCCTCGTTGCGTTTAACCCAGCGACATTTAACCATGGCATTGAGAAAGGCTTTTATTTGCCCAGGGATCTGTAACCATTCATTTACCGTTTTACCCTCAATCCGGCAAAAATCGGAATGCATATTGGCACCATAAAAACGTTTCTGCTCTAACATCTTCACGGTCTGTTGCTCGAGATCAAAGGAGGCGAGCAATCCCTTGTAATTGAGCCCTAGCTGATTCAACCGGTACCCGGCCTTCACCCGATCGTAGAACGCGTCTGTAGAACCAACAGCTGGTGCCAGGCGCTGCACAACGTCCACTGCCTGGCGGGCATGGCCCGTGCTGGCATTGTCCGTAGTAACGTGCAGAGTAAAATAATAGGGGTCAATACCCAGCTCTTTAAGCTCATACGCGGTGATCAGCATGTGCAAAGGTGGCTGCTCGTAACCGAGATTATACCCGAGGATCTCCGGCAAAAACGCCTCACTGTTATGGCCCAAGGCCAGTTGAATAGCGCCCTGTAAGTATAACGAATCCGATTTATTGATGTCGTTGAAACAGCCATGGCGCTGAAGCAGTTTGCGATACAGCAAAACATGGTTCTGTTGCGCGTTCCCTTCGCCGAGCTCTTCAATATAGGTTTTAATCAAGGGGTAGAAACGGTCATCGCGCCAGAGCCAGGTAAGCCCATAAAGCCACGCGCCGTCCACGAATTTAGTCGGTGCGATGGCCTGCAAATAAAATAGCGCGTGGGAGCGGGTATGAAAATATTCCCGTGGCCCTCCAGCCTTACGCTTATTCAGGTACGCTTGATAAGCTTTGCCTACTTCGATCACATGCGCATCGGACCACTGGCTCAAATTGGTCATGTCGTCTGGTAAATCGCATTGCAGTCCGCGCGCCTGGCTAAGCTGACCGGCGATGAAGCTGCGAGCTTGTTCGCGGCTATTTTGCGTGTCGGGATATTCTAAAAGCGACTGGTAAAGGCTCTGTATTGTAGATGTTGCTTCTTGCTGCACATGGGGTTCACAGGTCAACATTCGCACCTCTTTATGGCTAAGCTACCATGGGCTCATCCTGATAAAATAAACTGTACTAAGCGTAGCTTTGTTTCTGCAGACCGGCATTGATTCGGTGTAAATTTACGTTTCAAGTCAGCGACGCCCATCAACATACCATACAAGGCGTGACCTCGTGATCTGGCAGCTGGTATTATCATTGGACAATTCTATTGGCAGGCGTGTAAATGAAATTTCCCAAACCCTTGCAGTCCGGCTCAACTATTGGCGTCACTGCCCCCTCAAGCGGTGTAGAACAGCCCTTACATAGTCGCCTTGAACTAGCGCTGACTATGCTGCGTAAGCGAGGCTTTAACGTAAAAGAAGGCAAGTGCCTGCGCAGTCAAAGCCAGGACACCAGCGCACCGGCAGAAGCACGGGCTGAAGAGCTGATGACGTTTCTCTTAGATCCCGAGATTGATGCTGTAATGCCACCCTGGGGCGGCCAGCGAGCCATCGAGCTTCTGCCGCACATCGACTTTGAACGACTTAAGAGCTGCCCACCCAAGTGGTTTTGTGGCTTTTCCGACATTAGCACCCTGCACCTGCCGCTCTCACTGATAGCTGGCTGGCCCACTTTGCATGGCCCCAACTTAATGGAGCTGGCTGCGACCCCGCTGGACGACAATACAGCGGCGATTTGGGATTTGCTCAGCTGCCAGCCAGGCCAAAGCGTCAAACAGCAATCATCACCATTTTATCAGCAAGAGGTTGCCAACTGGCTTGCAGATCCGACGGTTGGACTGCAGCAAACAGAACCCACTTGCTGGCGACGACTAGACCAAATCGAACAGCCGTTAAAACTTCAAGGCCAGTTAATTGGTGGCTGCTTGGACACCCTGAGCCGCCTCGCGGGCACCGCCTACGGCGATGTGCCAGGCTTCATTCGTGCGAGCGGTGATAAAGGTGTGCTCTTGTACCTGGAAAATGCTCAAATGGAACCACTAGAGATGTTCCGAGCCCTGAAAAGCCTCGAGTTCCATGGCTGGTTTAGCGGCATAAACGGCCTCCTTATTGGCAGAAATACCGGCCCCGACGCCTCGTCTGGTGACCATTTGAGCTATAACGGCGCCTTGCAGGCTGTTTTTCACAACATGCCATATCCCACCTTGTATGACGTAGATATCGGTCACAAGCCACCGCAGGTGTCGCTAGTTAACCTGGCCAGCGCCACAGTAGATTATGCCAACGGCAGTGCTGCAGTGACCTTGGCTTTTGACGAGCTCGTGGGGCGCCGTAAGCTATGACCGATGCACTTAATGACCGATAGGATTTCTCTGCACACAAGGATTGCCACCTCGCCCAAGTTACTGTATAAATAACCAGTACTTAATTGGCACCAATGTGCTGATACCCCGAATCCATACATAGCACACCACGAGGAATGCCATGGCTGTTATTACACAATATGTCGTTGTGCGAGACGGAGAGCAAAAGATGTCATTTACCACGAAAGCGGAAGCCGACGCACATGATAAAATGCTGGACATGGTGGAAGGGCTCTTCCCCTTGCTTGAGCAAAGTGACGTTCTTACTGACGAGAAACAAATAGAAGATATGGCATTGTTCCTGGCGCGTGAGCGAGAGCAGGTGCTCATAGCCCTTGGCGCGAAAAAGCCAGCGAAGAAAAAAGCGGTGAAAACAGACGGTAGTAGCTCAGCGGCAGGTAAGCCTAAAGACGACGCGTAGTGAATCACTTTGCATGAAAAGCGCCCTACTATGAGTACCAGATTTACGTGCGCCGCTGCCAGTTAATCGCTGCCGCGGCGCACTTAGGTTTACTCCAATGCTGACAACACATCACGCGTAAACTGCATCTCATCAAAGCCCTGTTCGCCCGCAATGTCATAACCGCGGCGTACAATCACCAGGTTTTTGTCAGGCACAATAACTAAGAATTGACCCCGATTGCCCCGTGCGGCGATGGTATCGTCTGGAATACCTTCAACCCGCTCATTGAATAGCCACCACTGCGCACCATACCCAGGGGTACCCGCTTCGTTCTCGTCCGGCATGGGTGGCTGCGCCGGCGCCGGTGTTGAAATGTAAGCTAACCAGTCTTCAGGCAGCAATTGCTCGTCATCCCAACGCCCTTGTTGTAGGTGCAAAATACCCAACCGAGCTAAATCTCTGGAGGTTGTCCACACTTGTGACGACAGAATGTAGTCTCCCTGCCAGTCCGACTCAAGATAGGTATGCTGCATACCGATTTTGTGCAACAAGGCGGTAAACGGAAACGCCAGATAATCCTCAACTGATGCAAACCGCTCACGCACAGCCCGCAAGGCAAGCATAGTGTCATTATTGGCATATTTAAAACGGCTGCCAGGCTCTACTTCAAGAGCATTACCAATCGCCTCGTCCTTCACCGTGCCCCCACCTATATAAACCCGATCGGTCCGATTCCCAGCCCGGTTGCTGTCTAAGCCAGAGCTCATGTGTAGCAGCTGTTCAATGGTGATGCGTTGACGTGGATCGGCAGGGTGAGACCAGTCCTGCAATGCCGCTGGTTCATCTACGCTCAGCATCCCCTGTTTTACGGCAGCGCCAATAACACTTGTGCCGATGCTTTTGGCTACCGACCAGGTGCGCTGGGCGGTCGTAGGGGTAAAGCCATCCATATAATGTTCGCTGATAACCTCGTCCGGTGTGGCAATCAGCACCGCTGTGGTGCGCGCGCCGCCGCCGTAGGCATTACTGAACGCCCGGCTAACCACCTGATCCAGTTCGTCATTACCCGATGGTGCATTTAGTTTAGAGTGGACTTGCCACGGCTCCCCTGAATCCTCCGCTGGATGTTGTGTGGTTGCCAGCGCTCCTTGCAGACCCGCAACATATTCTGCCGCACTTGCAGGCGCACCAACCGGCAGATCAACGCACCCTAATAATGGTCGCCAGACACTCACCCGTGGCGGCATCTGCACCGAGTCAGTTGCATATGCCACCGACACCGAATGCGCGTTCTCGTCAATGGTCACTGCGCCGTTATCAAGCAACTGATGGATTCGACCTTCGACCAGATCATAAATACCAGTGAGCTCATGCTCAACAATCTGCTCCATCGACTTATTAGCACTAAAACCGCTAGCCCCGCTCGCCAATTTATCGCCGCCATTAAAGGTCGCGCTACACACAAAATTACTTATATAGCCAGCGGCGTAAGCATCTAACGTCGCATCTGTTTTATCCGTGCTGGCGTTCGCTACACCGCTACCGAATACCGTGGCAAGCGTTACACCTAAAGCCAGAATGGGAAGTTTCTGCGGGGTAAAAATCATTATGCAAGCCTCGTTTGATAATAGATGTCAGTCGAATAGCAGTTACTGAGCGCTATCATGCAGCAGATTAGCTGTTGCGGACAAGGTAAATGCCGCAAAAGTTTTTTGCACAGCAGGCGCTGGCTGAGGCGCCAGTTATCAACCGTAAGTTTACACCTTGAATCGCCACTGATTTGCGAGACACCTCGTAGCCATAAATAATGGCATACAAAAAGGTACTTATGACCAACAAACGATACCCCGACGAATTTAAAATCGAAGCAGTCCGCCAAAGCACCGACCGAGGTCACTCAGTTACTGATGTTTCCAAGCGGCTGGAAGTTTCAACTCACAGCCTTGGTCAGTACGTAAGCTCCATCGACTTTGAATCATTGAAGTGTTTCGTTTGTAGGGTGAGGTGTGGGTTAACGGCAGGCAGAGCCTGCCCTACGAGACAAATAAAAAAGGCACCCTGCTGGGTGCCCTTTTTTATTTGGTGGAGCTGGCGGGATTTGAATTCAAGTAATTACCTTTAATATTAATCACTTAGCTACTCACTGCGTTCAACTGATTTTAAAAATAAATCTAAATCCGGGACTTCAACTTCCATTTCTTCTGCCATTAACACTGCCTTACGAATGTGGTCTGTTTCAAGGCTTGGAATCACTAAGTCACGACCTGTACCAATAAAAACATTAGCTCTTTGCTCTACTTGGTCTTTTACATTGTTATAGTACATAACAAGCATAATCAAGGTCTTTACTCGGAAGTAGTTAGCATATATTAGCGAACTGATAGAGTCATATGCTTGAATATTATCGTTAAAAACATCCTGGGCGGTTCTTTCCTCTCCACTTATTTTCTCTTTACTTTTTAGATTATCAGAAATAAATCTCTCTACCAGCCCAAGCTCATCTGCTATGACCTGATTTGAATCTCTTAAGTACCCTAATGCTGATAATAACTGCATGTAGCTGGTGGTTTCATCTGGAACAAGTTGCTCCCCATCGAGCCAGACATGCAAAACTTTGAAATAGGTAACGAGATTGTCTTCTGAAAACGAAAGATAAGGGAAAGAAAACTTAGTAAAAGCATTTAGAAATTTAGGATTTACACTCTTTAGCTCTAAGTTTGGGCTTTTTATAGTAGTATCTGCCAAGATCCATATGAGTTTATGAATATTAAAAAAATATTCTTCAACGATATCAGCGAGTTCGTTATTCTTGCGGCTAATGCGTTCCTGTTCCGCAGAAGCAGATGCTTCTAATCGCTCCTTTTGCTGAGAATCCCAAGATATCCTTAAAGTGATAATTGTGATTGAGGCAATCACTAATGAACCCAACAATGGGATGAAATCACTATAGCTTTCGCCGCCAGCAAGTAGATCGTAGACAATCCAGCCACTCACAATTAATATTGAAATTATCAGTGTTAAAAATATGGAGTTGATGCTTTTCCTATCTATCCTACTTTGTTTTTTACTGGATCCATCTTCCATAAACTTTCCTGATCATTCCCCAATCACTATGCCCCATCTGTTGGGCTACCCACATAGGGTTACGGCCAGTTGAGAGCATAGTTGATGCATATGTGTGGCGACAAGTATACGGCTTTCGATACGCTACTTTAGCGGCTTTTAGAGCGTGAGTCCAAAAACGTTCTCTGGGCACACCATCATAAGCCCACCTTTTATTCGTTCGCGGATCAGTAAAGACAAAAACTTCGTTTATGCGAGAGCTATCGATTCGTTGGAGGATTTCAAGCGCCTGAGGCTCTAGGTCAACGGTGCGCATGCTACCTTTAGTTTTTAGGTTTTCGGTTAGCCGCCCTTTCACTACCGATGCTCGGACATAAATACGAGCTTGCTTTATATCTACATTTTTCCACTGCAATGCTATTTGCTCACCTGTGCGCAAGCCTGTCCACATAGCGAAATCGTAGAAATCTCTTGCTGCGCCCTCTGGTAGTGCCGCTAGAATCGCTGTGCGTTCTGAGTGTGAAAACGGCTCTACCTCTTTGACTTGTTCCTTAAGACGCTTGGTCTTTTTTATGGGATTGGCTTCAATAACATCATCAAAAACCAAATAGTCGAATGCCTGGCTAAGCAGGTTACGTACTTCATTGGCTGTTTTGGCGCTTAAATTCGTGTGGTTCTGCCATTCGTGAAATGTAGATGGTTTAAAGTCAGATACGACTACTTTCCCAAAGTTTGGGATAATATGCTTATCCATACGGCCACGATTAGCCTTCTCGGTGCTATAAGCCCAGTGCTTGTATGAGTGCCGATACCACATATCACACATTTCTTTTACGGTTAATAGCGCCGCTTTATTGTCACTGAATTTGTAAGCATTTTTGCTTTCAGGTAACTCATTTGCATAATCAAACTTGCCAAGCGCGATTAGAATCTTTATCTCTTCTAGTCGCTTAGCAAAAAGCTTTACATTTCCAGGTGATGGCTCTACTCGGGCTGTTTCACGACATCGAACGCCTCGATAGGTGAATTCCATACGAATTGCATTTTTACCTGCATGAATACCTGGATACTGTGTTGCTTTCATTCTGTGTTAATTCCTTTCAACCCAACGTTCGTAAGCTTCAAGGTCTACAAATATTCGACCATTTACTTTTCTGTACTCACGAGCTAACCGCCATTTACCTGAAGTCTTCAAGGCATGCACCGCTTTAGCGCTATACCCTGTCAATTCACAAAACTTGCTGAGCAAAACCCATTTAGGCGTTCTGGTCACAGCGACTACTCCTTATCATCCGCATCAGCTTTGCGGTCTACCTTATGGCGACCCATAACCACATCCCAATAACGGCCAATCTGCTCCGCTACCCGAAAGCCAACGTTGCGTTTGCTGTGTTCCGTTTTCTCTGGGCAAATGTCCTCGTACTTAAGGCCTAAAATCTTTTCGTACTTCTTCAGTGTGTTTGCACTGTGGATCATGCGCAGAACTCGCCAGCCATATGTCTGACCAATAAATATCGCGCCAATGGCAGATTCCAGGCTGTTTATTTGCCCTGAGAATTCCTTGGTAACTTTCTCAATCTGAGCGTATTGCTCATCAGTTAAAGTATTCTTCATAATCAAACCTCAAGTTAAATAGTTAACATGAGGTGCAATATATAACCTGAAATTAACTAGTGCAAGATCTTTTGTCGGTGCCTCCCCTAGAAGGGGCAACCCCTCCGCCAAAAGCTCATGCACTTAAATCCCTGGAAAGCTCTCTTTGACATACTGTGTAAGCAATTCCCGCTTTGTCAGTTGCTTAATGTGATCATGGAATTTGACGACCACTTCCACTTCTTCATTCATGTGCAAAACACCAACAACCACGCCTATATCGTGAAAAGTTGGCTCCATCACATGAACAGAGTGAACTGACAGCTGCATATACTCAGTGGCCTCTTTCCAGGTGAAATAGCGGCTTGCCGTATCATTCGCTAATTCCCAGTCTGTTACTGGCTTACGTACTCTGCTTTTGAATTCCATTTTTGCTCTACCGTACAGTTATTTACACAAGTCCAAGACCCCCGATGCTTCGCGCTCCCCCTGCGGGGGAACGCTCATCCTCGGCGGTGCCAGTATTTGCTTCCATTGAATGGTTCGGGTTTTGCGGTAGAGTCCAGCACTGAATAAGCCTGTGAGCTTGGGCGCGGCTGGTTCTCCGTAGCGATTTTCCGTGTAGGGGCGAACTTCACCAGTTTCGAAGTCAATCGACTCTGTAAGCTCATAGTGGGGCTTAATTGCATGATCATTGCGAGGCACATCAATGCCGCCCTGGGCTATCCAAAATGCAGCCCAATCTGAGCCGTCAGCAGCGTACCTGGCCGCTTCGAACTCAGGTTCAACGGTGTCATCTAAGCGGCGTAACTCTCGCCATACGGTGACACTTGGGCCGCCAATAGCCTGGAATTGTCTGATTCCAAATGCAGACGCCCATGCGACCGAGCGAGCTGAGGCATGTCTGCCTTCATCTACGCCTCGGTCGTTCTCGTGTTTGCCTGTCATGTTTTTACCCAGGTACTTAGCCAGGTAGCCAACTGCTGAGCCGCGCTTGTAGTCAATGTCGATAAAGTCTACGCGGCGGGCTTTAGCCCCTCTTTCATCTGGATTCAACTGCAACGCATAGTGTTGAATGATATTTTTCAGGTGGGCTTTCTGCTCGGGAGGCATAAATAGGAGCATATGCCAATGCGGTGTTCCATCATGGTGGGGTTCTACAACACGCATCCCAAAGTATTTGATACCGTCACGGTGCAGCTTGGCTCGGATTCTACGCCAAACGGTGTTCAGGTAAGCCTGCACTTCTTCAACGGTCATGCCCTGGTATTTGCTGAGCATCTTGCCCGAACGTGAACTGACAGCATGCATAAAGCCTGGTGCGGTCATTGTGACCATCGTTGCATCGTAATTGTGCATACGTGCAACGGTTTCAGTGCCTTTCATTCGAGTAATCCACTCGGCGAACAGTACCTCTTTGTTACTCACTGAATGCTGACTAATTTCTGCAAGTGATAACCGTTCACCTGAATCACTTTGCAAGAAAATGCGTTGCAAGAATTCCTGAGATTGTTCCTGGTCGTACTCATGCCGCTTGAGCGTTAAGCTGCCGCAGTAGAGTGATCTGCGCTTACTGACCAGGCCAACGGAACGTTCAACCTCTGCCAGGACGCGCTTGGCTTTTGTTCGGATGCAGCGAAGCCAGAATGACTCGTCACACAAACGAGGATAAATACTATCTTCATCGTGCTCACCTGAATTAAACCCGTATGCCTCGTATTCGGCACAGGCCTGCCAGGGGTGCATGTGCTTGCACCGTTCAGCCTGTTTAACAGCAAAGTCTTTATGGCTGGCAGTATCGAGGAAGTCTAAATCATGGGCTTGGGTGAAGTCCTCAAGTGACTCTAAGAAGTGTTGAGCGGCCAAAGAGTCGACCCGTTCCCTGTCATCAACTATTCGCCGAAGGACGTTTGCAGAGGCGTACGAAACCGACTCAGTGAAGCAGCGAAGCGGCACTAAGTTGTGATGAGGTTGTGAAAAGTTGTGATGAGGTTGTGATCCTGGAGGGGTTTCCAGGGTACTGGAGAGTAAAGCGCGCAGCGAGGCAACCAGGCTGGAGGCCTTGCCTGGAGCGGAAAACAAAAAGCCGACGCTGTCTGCGCCGGCTTTTGATTTGGTGGAGCTGGCGGGATTTGAACCCGCGTCCGCAATAAGTCCACTCTCGGTACTACATGCTTAGCCATCTCATTTAGTTAACTGCGTAGGTCGTCGAGTGGCAGACTACCAGGCAGCGATCTCGATTGGTTTTAACGCTTTGGCTACGAGAGAAGCCGCCACGCGATTCTGATTTAGATGACTATCCTAACCTGGTCTCTCAGACTAAGCGCCAGTGGATAGTTAGCGGGTATTAGGCCGCTAAAGCGTAGTTGTCGTCGTTTGCAACTATAAAGTTGAGGCTTTTTACGAGGCCAGCCTCACCTCGGCATGCACCTTAAGCTTCATTTATCCCGTCGAATCCAGATCAGCCCCGAATTCTGGTATACACAAGCTAAGATGAGAAGATTCTAACGTAGCGCCTAAGGTAACGCCAGCTAATTGTCTGGCTATGGCCCTAAGTGCCTAATCTTCACACAAACTATGACCCTGAACCGTGGAAAAAGTTCAGGGTCAGTGTTAATCGCTCAAGGGCCCGTCACGGAACAGTGGCTGATCGTTCATAAAGGGCACTTCTTCTGCCCCATGACACGCCATACATGCTGCTTTAGCTTGGGTGAAAGCACCACGCACATCGTGTTCGTCCGGGTCCTGTAGTGCTTCTGCAAGCTCTTTCCAAGCCGTGTCTAAGAACATCGCTTGGGCATTCTCACGGCGATCCGGCCGCTTCATGCCGCCACGTTCGATAGCACCCTTGATTTTGTCCCAGTGGTAGTAAGCCAGTTCGTAATTTTCGTCGTAAATAGCCTGCTCAGTGTGGCGGTAGCGATCACCCGTTTCCTTCATCGCCGAAGAGAAACCGCCCAGATAATATTCCAGGCGTTCGTAGCGGGTTTCTTCGTCTGCATCGCTTAACCAGTTGCGGCTGTCGGTTTGATTGACCGCCATGACACCCGCGCTGACCAGTAAGGTTGAGACGGCTAAACCACCTAATAAAGCTTTTCTATTGAACATCACGTTCCTCGCTTTGTTTGCTACTTACAATGTTGCCGCTTAAAGGTTTATTTTACGCCAGTTCAGCTCATGCTGAATGGTCGCCTTTGGCTCAAGCATAGTCGGGTCGAGTTCATAGATATCGAGCCCCTCTTTTAAACGCTTCGGCAAATCCTGATGCACCAATGCTTTGCGGCCCATGGAAATCAACGCATCTTGGTACTGCGCTGCAATATCTTCAATGTTGTTTTCACTCACGCCGCCGTTGATAATCAGCTGTAGACCCTCTACTTCACTGGCGACTTCCGCAATCGACTTGTCGCTGTCTTTCAGCGATTTACGGTTCACCGCAACGTCATGCGTATGCACATAAGACAGCCCAGCATCACGAAGGTGCTCCAGCACATAACGCAGGCCGTCTTCGCCTTCAGGCCATTGGTAGTCATCGTCTGTGGGGGTTATCTGGCTCAAGCGCATGCCAATCACGTAGTCTTCACCACAGGCGTCACGCACCGCACGAGTGATCATAATCAAGAAGCGCAGGCGCCCTTCCAGGTTACCGCCCCATTGATCTTTACGTGTATTAAAATGCGTGCTTAAAAATTGGTTTAGCAGGTAGCCATCAGCGCCTTGCAGCTCGATGCCGTCAAAGCCTGCGGCTTTAGCTCGTTTTGCTGCACCGACAAAGCCATTCATGATCTGGTTGATATGGCCATCGTCCATCGGCTCGGGTTTAACCCAATCTTCAAGGTTGCCGTAGATAGATAGCGGTTTACCTTTTGGCACAACATCAGATAAGCCCATTGGGTGTTCACAGAACCGGTTGTACTGCATCTGAGCACCACTGTGCATCAACTGACAGATCATCGCTGAACCAGCCTGATGAACGCCACCAACCACTTTTTTCCAGGCGGCCTGCTGCTCATCGTCAGTCAGGCCCGGTTGGTACTGATAAGCCTGGCTGGCTTTGCGATCAACGTAAACGCCTTCGCCGATAATTAAGTCAAAGCCACCTTCAGCGAAACGTCTGTAATAATCTTCCATTAACTCGGTTGGCTCACCCTCGTGCTCTGCGCTAATGCGCGACATTGGGGCGACCACCAAACGGTTCGACAACTCAATATTACCTAGCTTCGCGTGCTTAAATACTTCAGACATGGACTCTCCTGAGTTCAACCATACATCAAATAAGAGTGGCTGCATGTACGGAACTGATTAGGCGCGTAACATTCATCGCTTTCTTCATACAGCCCCATTGAAGATAGTCAGGTTTTTCGAACCTTACAAAGACAAAGCGCAACTTTTCGTTGCGCTTTGTCGATCGTTAACTGCTAAGTTTCTTTGCCAGCTTAGCGATATGCTCACCCTGAAAGCGGGCGCCATCAAGGTCTGTCTCAGAAGGTTGGCGGGAGCCGTCCCCTGCGGCAATGGTGCTTGCACCGTATGGCGTACCACCGGCCACCTCATCAATACCAAGCTGGCCCTGGAACGAATATGGTAGGCCAGCCACCACAAAGCCAAGGTGCAATAAACAGGTGTGAAAATTAAGTAAAGTACTTTCCTGGCCACCGTGCTGTGACGCGGTCGAGGTAAATACGCCGCCTAGTTTGCCAACCAGAGTGCCGTTCGCCCACAGGCCACCGCACTGGTCGAGAAAGTTCTTCATTTGCGATGCCATCATGCCAAAGCGGGTCGGTGTACCAAAAATCACCGCATCGTAGTTCGCTAAATCACTAACCTGAGCAATGGGTGCATTCTGATCTACTTTATAACCTGAGCTTTTCGCGATGTCTTCAGGTACCAGTTCTGGCACGCGTTTAATATCAACGTCTGCACCACCGTTACGAGCGCCTTCAGCGACCGCCTGTGCCATGGTTTCTATATGTCCGTAACTTGAATAATAAAGTACCAGTACCTTTGCCATCACGTGCTCCTGTTTTTTGTTCTACATCGAATGCATCTATGACGTGCCTACGTCAAAATTCGTTGATTGGTTTTCTCCCTAACACTAGCGCAGCTCGCAACCGCTTGCTTCCGTAGCCAAACGCGCGGGAAAAAGTCTCCCGTGGAATCGGTAAGTATTGGCGCACCGCTGAGCTTTGCCAGGGGACAGTGTCCTCATCAGGGTCATTAATATAGACAAAGTCATCGTCAATTGCCGTCAGCAGCACCCAATGCGGTGCTTTAAACTGATCAAACTGGTAGGTGCTAATAAGTGCGATGACCAGTTTATCGTCTGCTAAGTCCTGCTCTAGCTGGGTGGCGTAATAATCCCCCACATGCATGGGGACACCTGCGAGCTCAAGCGCAGCAATATCGGATTCTTGAATGCGAGTCATGACTTTGCGCTTGTCTGCGTTGCGCACCGAGTCGAGCAATACAGGCCCACTTTCGCTCACCCATAGTTCGACATCGAGACCACGCTTATGTGCTGCACGAGCCAGCCCATGGGGCCCACAACCACCATGACCAGAGGTCATATAAATAGTGGTGGATTCGCGCCATAATTCGAGCTCTTCGTGTTCACGATTCGCATATTCAATACCAAAATAATTCAACGCCATCATTAAGCTGGTAGGGCCGCAGGTAAAGGGTGTGGTTTGGGTGAGGTAAGGGACTTGCCGCGGAGTCCGCTCACTATCAAAGAAGTGCAGCTGTTTTTGCAGCACTAAGGCGTCAGAATGATCGTCAAAAAACTCGGTTTTTAAGCCGACATCCTGATAACCCCGATGGTGAAAGAACTTCAATGCGCCGGCATCGTCGGCTTTCACTTCCAGGCGCATAAATAAGCTGTGTTCGTCCTGCGCCAGTTGCTCCATGTGCTTAAGAAGTTGGCTGCCAAAACCCTGGCGGCGCTGTGGATGATTGATCGCAAAGGAGTACAAGCGCGCCAGTTTAGTAGCCTGACGGTACAGCATGATCGCATATCCGGTCAGCATAGACGCGTCGCTTTGCAGCACCCACACCTCGGCCTCGCCAAGTTTTATAAAGCGACGAAAGCTCCGTGCGCTCATCGCATCATAAGGAAAACTCTTGGCTTCCAGAGCAGCGAGGGCGGGCACGTCATCAAGGGTGGCTAATCGAATATGTGGCATTCACGTATTTGACGCTCTTTTGTGTACCTTAGCAAGTAGCCCCTTGAAATAAATGCTGTTAAAATACGCGCCATATTCTGCCCTGCTACCCTGCCTGTGCGGACCAACCGACACAATCCAGATTTTCATGCGAGGACAAACCGTGAGCGAGCAAAAGAAACCTTTAAGTTATAAAGACGCCGGTGTTGATATTGATGCAGGCAATGCGTTAGTAGAACGCATCAAAGGTGTGACCAAGCGCACTGCTCGCCCTGAGGTTAAAGGTAATATTGGTGGATTCGGCGCCCTTTGTGAGCTGCCAAGCAAATATAAAGAGCCATTACTGGTTTCTGGGACTGACGGTGTTGGCACCAAACTGCGCCTGGCCATTGAAGCGAGCAAGCACGACACCGTAGGTATCGACTTAGTTGCGATGTGTGTGAATGACCTGATTGTACAAGGCGCAGAGCCACTTTTCTTCTTAGACTACTACGCCACTGGCAAGCTTGACGTCGATGTGGCGGCTGACGTGGTCACCGGGATTGGTGAAGGCTGTGTACGCGCGGGTTGTGCCTTGATTGGTGGGGAAACCGCGGAAATGCCTGGTATGTACCAAAGTGGTGATTACGACATCGCTGGCTTTTGTGTGGGTGTAGTAGAAAAATCCGAAGTCATTGACGGCAGCAAAGTGGCACCAGGTGATGCGTTAATCGCTGTTGGCTCAAGTGGCCCGCACTCAAATGGCTACTCGTTAATTCGTAAAGTGTTAGAAGTCAGCGGTGCTGATTTAGAACAGGATCTTGAAGGTAAGAAACTTGTCGACCACCTGCTTGAACCTACCCGTATTTACGTAAAATCGGTACTTGCCCTCATGGCTGAGCAACCGCTACACGCCATTTCCCACATTACCGGTGGCGGCTT
>JAFIFH010000064.1 GCA_020832105.1 Idiomarina sp. | reverse complement strand
TATCCCCGCCGTGTCCCCCAAGACCTCGGTAGGTCAGGCTTGGCCTGACGTTAACCATCGCAGAACGTCACCACTGCGTGTCGCGGACAGGGCCTGACCTACGCTCGAACCCAACATCGTGGTACATCAAGCGGGCGCGTGAATTCAATATCTGGGAACGTCAGGCGCAGCCTGACCTACGAAAAAAGTGGTCAAATATCCTAAATTGTAGTTGAACACACACAATAGACCAGGCAGTCAAACTAGTATTAATGGTTTAATTCATATAAATCAGCAGGTTAGCATGTGGCACGGAGATTGAATATCTACAGCATAACGTAAGAGCCCCGCGCGCCGCCTGGCCGTAAAAGCTCTTGTATAACGATAGCCCCATCTGTATTTACAGATATTCTAATAGCCCGAGGTCACTATGCGTACTTTCCTAATCTGCTGTTTAGTTCTGGTGTTAACTTTATTCTTCGCTCCCAGTGTGTTTGCTACCATTATTGGCGGCATAGTCGCGTTAACCGTGTCTGGGTTGGTGGGGTTAGTGATTATCGGTGGAGTGATGCTGCTCGTCGGGCTCATTTTTGGTAGTACACTATTAGCGATGATTGCCGGGGCAGTAACTTTGCTCATCGTGGGATTCAGTGTTTTTTGGCCACTACTATTACTCTTCTTCGTTATCTGGTTGTGCACCAGAAAAACGCCGGCCACCGTTTAACCAATGTCACGGCCTTACGTTATCCAAACATCACTTTACACGTATAACGCTTGTACGCAGGATTTTTTCGGTTAAAGTAGTGACCTAAATAATCAACAATATAGAGATAACAATGCGTAGGTTAACTCAGCTGTTTGGTGGTCTGGCAATTTACTTAAGCGCTTCTTGCGCTTTAGCAGCAAGCGTGACGAGCTCCGATTTATGGTTAAGGGAGTCGGTTCCTGGCGCGGAGAACGGCGCTGGGTTTGGGACTTTACACAATCCAACTGATCAGGATGTTGTGGTGATCGCAGCGGCGTCCAGTGCCGCGGTAGACGTTGAGTTACATCAACATGTGCACCGGGACGGTCAAATGTCTATGGAACATATTGCAGCGCTGACAATCCCTGCTGGCGAATCTGTTGAGTTGAAACCTGGTGGCTATCACATTATGCTGATGCAACTCCACGAGCCTTTACAGACCGATGACACTCACTCACTGTCATTACGTCTTGATACCGGCGAGAGAATTGAGTTTTCAGTTAAGGTAAGAAGCTTGTTGCAGTAACCATGCGCAGCTAACTGCCAGGGTATAGTGTAGATGGCACCCTAATAATTAGGGACATCTGATCAGGTATGTATTCACAATAAAAGGTAAATAGATGAAAAACGTGGTAATTGGCTTAACTTTCGCGCTCGGTGCTGTAGCAACGATTCAGCCCGCGAAGGCCGACGTTTTATTTGGCGTGTATGGCGAAGCTCAATACTGGATGGCAGATACGTCAGGCGGTTACGGCAATCAGCCTACTTTCTCTGGGTTTGATTTTGACGATGAAAATCAGTTACGCCTCTCAATTGCGCTGCACCACCCGTTGCCTTTGATTCCGAACATCCGTATTGAGACCCAGGACCTTAAAGCCATGGTTCCACCTGGCACAGCAGGCGCTGAGAGCTTCGATGGTGAGCTCGATCTGTCTCACGACAGCGCTATTCTGTATTACAGATTTTTAGACAACAGATTGGTTCGCTTGCATGCTGGAGTTGCTGCAAAGCGCTTTAACGGACGTGTTAGTGACTGGGAAGGAAATGGCTGGAACCTCAACGAAACTATTCCCACAGCCTACGCAATGGTTAGTGCCGGGCTGCCATTCACTGGGCTAAGTGCCTATGCGCGGGGCCATCTGTTGGCAATTGATTCAAGCTCTTTACAAGATATTGAAGCCGGTCTGCAATACCGAATTTTTGACACCGCTTTATTGGATGGCAGCATCCAGGCTGGTTACCGGTATTTCAATATTGAACTTGATGATGTCGCAGGGCTGTACTCAGATGTTGAGTTTAAAGGACCCTACGTTGGCTTTCAGCTGCATTTTTAAACAAAATATCCACCCCTAGAGATAAAACCAGGCTGTGCCCATTACTTGAAGCACAGCCTGGTTTAACTTTGTTGGGACAGGGTAATGGCAAAATCGCGACTACAATGCTCTTCTACCAAATCTAGATAGCCGCTGTGGGAAACCGCCGGTAGCAATCGAAGCAACTCTTCCCCCTGCGCTGTGAATTTATAATAGGTTAACACCAGTGCGCTACTTTGCGCCTGCATGCGAAGCTTTCGGCCCGCGTAATTCAACTCTACAGTCTGGTTCTTGCCGATTTCAGCGCTTTCAATGGCGCTTGGATACAGCACACCAAGGTCACTCAAAGTAAGTAAATCAGGGTAGCTTAAGCCGACTTTCGCGATATTAAGTTGGATGGGTTTGTTCAATGTTAGCCAGGTAAAAAGGTTTGGTCGGCGGTAATAGCCTGTCATTATTTTAAAACTGTGGTTACTCGCATCAAACCCGGTAAGCCCATGTGCACGGCGCAGGACATCAGCTTCGCGACTGGTTAACTGGCGTAAGGTAGAGAGCGTGCGCAGTGAAAAGCTGCCAGGCTTAGCGCTTTCGGTAGCGAGAATCCTGGACCATAATTGATGCATGGCCGGGTTTGAAATGTCCTGCGCGTGGCTAGTGAAATTCTGCAGCCAGTCTAAATCAAGGTCGTCATTGCTTGCGCGATCAGGGGCATAGTCGAGGGCCAGTTTCATAATCCGTTCGAGGTTGTTCTGTTGGCGACGCAACTCCTGCAGCCGTCGTTTCTCGATCCGGCTGTCCAGGGTTGAGTCACTTTTGATACCTAGCTGGCGATAGTCAACGCCAAGGTTTCTAAATCCACGCAACAGCTGTTCCCGACTCGACGCTGAGCTTTTACCCCGATGGTCTGGGGTGGACTTGTTGACTGTAGTGACCTCAGAAATCGCTTTAGCTTGACCGCTTTGCGCTGGTTTAATCGCGCGGCCGGGTCTGACTCCAGAGCCTGGATTTATTCGGGTCATGTTTACCTCATTGTTTGCAAGCCCAATCTCGCTCATCAAACTCGTGTCGGCCGGAGGCGCTTAAACTTAAGTCTAAATTTTGCAAGTGTGTCGGTTTAAATAAACTACTCAAGACGAATATTATGCGTTACATTATTTCAGTAAACATAATATTTACATTTCCGTCACCAATGCCCTACTGTTCTACTTCAGGGTAATTAAGGCCGCAATAGATGCAAGATAGAGATAATAAAGTGTTCTTTGCTGCAGAGCCCGCTTCTGAGCATGCAGCAAGCGCGGAACGTAAGGTTTGGCGTGTACTTATTGTGGATGACGACAGTGAAATTCATGCGGTCACCAAGTTAGCCCTCTCAGGGGTAACAATCGACAATAGAAGCTTACAGTTCCTCCATGCGTATTCGGGTGCCGAAGCTATTCATATGCTCAGCACTGAACATGATATTGCACTCATTCTTCTGGACGTGGTGATGGAAACAGATGACGCAGGCCTGCAAGTCGCGCGTCAAATCCGTGAAGAGCTGAACAACGACGAGGTACGCATTGTCTTACGCACTGGCCAGCCGGGCTATGCGCCAGAAGAAGAAGTGATTCTTAATTACGATATTAACGATTATAAAACCAAAACCGATCTCACTCGCGGTAAGTTGATGACCACCGTCATATCCTCAATCCGTTCGTATCAGCAAATCAGAACGATTAATGAGAGCCGACGTGGGCTTGAGAAAATCGTTAATGCGGCGGCCAACCTGATGGAGCGCCATTCTATTCATAACTTCGCCGAAGGGGTGGTTACTCAGCTGGCCTCGCTGTTAGGGTTAAACCCTGAGGGACTGCTTTGTGTGCGCCAGGCCTCTGACAGTGACGAGATAGTGGTACTAGGTGCTGCCGGCCACTATGCCAGGGATATCCAGGCACCGCTTCAAACGATTAGTGATGGGCGCATTATCGAACAAGTGAAACGCTGTTTCAGCGAGGGGAAACATCTTTTTCTCGATACTGCCAGCGTGTTTTATATTGATGCGAAGGGGATCAAAGCAGCGGCGTTTATCGACAGTAGCCAGCGCCTGAGTGACGTTAATCACCGGCTGGTCGAGTTGTTTCTTGCCAATATTTCGGTGGGTTTTGAGAACGTCACGTTGTTTGAAGAACTCAGAACCGCCGCATATAAGGACTCACTAACCGGCCATGCAAACCGGGCGGAATTTATTCGCCATCTGGATAACGCCGTACTCGCCAAGGATCAGGATTTTGTCATCGCAATTACCGACATTAGCCATTTCTCAGATGTTAATGATGCGCTAGGGCAGGATGTTGGGAATAAGCTGATACAAGCAGTTGGCCAGCGCTTGCAGGCGCACTTAAGTGGCGACGCTGTGGTAGCGCGAATTAGTGCGGACGTATTTGGGGTGCTTGCCAGGTCCCATGAGATTGCACCGGATACATTACGGGAGGCTTTCTTTGCGCCTTTTACGGTGGATGAACATCGTATTCCAGTCATGATGACAACGGGCTTCTCGCGCTGTTACAAAGCGGTAAATGGTCTCGACCTGCTCAAGCAAGCCTATATCGCGTTGAAGAATGCGAAGAACCATCGCCTTGAATCTTTTGCGAATTACCATCCAAGTATGCAGGCAGAAACCGAACGCAGGCTTGAGCTGATCCGCAACCTGCGTATTGCTCATCAGCAACGCAAATTAGAGCTTTGGTATCAGCCTCAAATTGAGCTGGCGAGCGGGCGCATGGTCGGCGTTGAGGCGCTGTTGCGCTGGCCGCAGCCAGACGGAAGCTTCATTGCCCCTGATATCTTTATTCCCTTAGCAGAGTACTCCGGGCTGATTCTTGAAATCGGTCATTGGGTACTTGAGGAATCCTGCCGTACCATGCGAGACATTGATGCATCGGTATGTAGCGACTTCCGCATGGCGGTAAACGTGTCAGTACCTCAGTTTCGGCAAAAGAACTTTGCTGAGGAAATTCTAAATATTATGCAAGGTTTTGAGGTGCCACCGCAGCGCCTCGAAATAGAGATCACCGAGTCGATCGTCATGGATGATCCTAATCTGGTAGCGAAGGTGCTCAGCGATTTGAAATCACATGGGGTTAGAATCGCCATCGATGATTTTGGCGTTGGTTTTTCATCGCTCAGTTACGTGCAGCGCCTGCCACTTGATAAGTTGAAAATTGACCGCGCCTTCGTGCGGTCCGCGCATACTGACAGCGGTGCGGTGATTATCGAAACCATTATTAATATGGGACACCGTTTGGGTTTACAAACCTTAGCGGAGGGGATTGAAACCGACGCTCAGGCAGCTTATTTTGGCGAACTAAGAGTCAGCCAGGCACAAGGTTATCTTTATGCCCGACCGATGAACCTGGATAGTCTTAAACGGTATATTGACTTGCACCCATGTCGTGAAGAGGGTGAGAACCTGGTAAATAGTTAATCGCGGGTGTCAGCCGCGAGGCTGTCTTAGAAGTACGAGATAACCTCAGTGGCATCAATGGTATAGCCAGTCACTGCAATGTCACTTTCACTCCGATCAACGTTTATGGTTCCCGTCACCCACACCGCATCGTAAGTGACTGCGTATGGCACGCCTTGCGGGAACTTCACATGAATGATCTGGTTCGGCGGCGGTGGCGGTACATGAATACATGCGCCAAAATAGGGCACTAACAAAAACTCAGTGACTCTGCGATCATCACCTTCAAGTTGCACCACGTAGCCTGGAATTTTAATGTTTTCACCGTCCAGTGCTTCTATAACTGGCGCATCTAAATTGGTTTGAACCTGGGCGTCGGGGTTTTGTTCGTAATATGCCTGACTGCGCACGGCAGGAGGGCGCCAGTCTTCTGGTTTGAGATCATCCCACTTTAATGTACGGGCATCATTGGCAACGGCGTTGGCCATAAGCCACAGCGGTGTGCTGAGCATAAGGGCGAGCAAAGACAGGGTTTTCATCAGACTGATACTCCACATTAAACTTTGATGGTCAAACCGTCTGCCAGCGAATTACGATACGCGCGCCAGGCCGGAACAAAACTTACAATTAAGCCAGCCAACAGAACAATTCCCATACGCCGCCACTCTACCATAGACGGTGCGCCAATATGAATGACTACACCAAACTGCGTTTCGACCCATGGCGCCATCACCAGCATGGCTGCGTACAGTAGGCCAAGGCCAACGGCTATGCCAATCAAGGTCAGCAATAAGGCTTCACTAACCAGCAGCCCGAAGATGGTTTTCGGGCCGGCGCCCAGGGAGCGTAACACCGCCATCTCGCGTCGTCGTTCCTGTAAGCTTGCGAGTAAGGTCGCCAGCATGCCAATGAGCCCTGTCAGCAGCACGAACCCGGATACAATGGCCAGGGTACGCTCGAACATATTCAGCGTCCGCCATAACTCCTGTAAGGTCGCGCCGGGCATAATTGCGGTGAGTGGTTCCTGCCCCCAGGTATTGATCATGCGTTGCATGAAAATGGCCCGGGGCTGGCTATCTAAACCAATAAAAAATGCACTGATGCTGTCGATGGGTTGCGCGATCTCTGCGAGCGGCCGATGGTCGTGCTGCTCATGCTCATGCTCATGCTCATGCTCATGCGTATGTTCTGGCTCATCATCCGCGGGCACACGCTGGTCACTAAAGGACGGTCTGTGTGCAGGAGAAGGTTCGCTGTCAGCTTCGTCGTGGTTCTCGCCATGCATTGCGGCAAGCGCGGCTAAGGGCACAAATACTGCGTTATCCAAGGGCGTCCCTGTCGCACTGAGAATACCAGTGACGGTCAGCGGGTCTTCATCGTGGTGATGAAAACTCACACTACCGGTACCATGCGCGACAATAACGTCATCGCCGATGTGCAGATTCTGCTGACGCGCCACTCTGGCGCCTAATACAGCGTGGTCGGTATGGCTAAATGCCTCGCCATCGGCAAATTGCAGGCTTTGTCGTTGACCATATTGAAAATGATTGAAGAACTGTTCGTCTGTGGCAATCACCGGATGCCCGCGAAAGCTATCCCCTAGCGCAATTGGAATAGCCCAGGTCACCTGCTCGTGGTCACGCCAGTGGGTGAAACTCTGCCAACTAACGTTGGCGCTCGGGTTACCAATATGAAAAACGCTAAACAACAGCAGGTTGACCTGGCCACTGCGCGCACCGACGATTAAATCCGTGCCAGAAATGGTGTTGCCAAACCCGGTACGAGTTTGTTGGCTGACACGTTCAACCCCAAGCAGCAGCGTGACGCTGATAGCGATAGCGAAGATGGTCAGCAGCGCATTTGCGCGCCTGCTAAGCAGGCTTGCCCAGGCTAGCTTAAGCATATTCATGAGACGCCTCTGGTGGCTGCTGTGGCGGCTCTGTTGATATCCAGCAAGCTAACACTGCGATCAAACATCGAAGCCAGTGTTGAATCATGGGACACAAACACCAGGGTGCTCTTCGTTGCCGCACATTCTTCAAATAATAACTGCAAGAAGTCTTCACGGCTGTCGGCGTCCAGCGCGGATGTGGGCTCATCGGCAATCACCAGGGCAGGTGCGCCAATTAATGCGCGTGCCGCTGCTACGCGTTGTTGCTGGCCGACGCTCAGCTGACTGGCTGCGCGATGATGTAATTCCGGGGCAATACTTAAACGCGTGAGCAAACGGGATGCTTCGTCGCGTGCAGACTTGTTATGCTCCGCCAGGTACTGGCGTCGTTTGGCAGAGAATTCGCAGGCCAAGGTCACGTTATGAATAAGATCAAGAAACGGAAGTAAGTTGAATTGCTGAAATATATAGCCGATGTAGTCCGCGCGAAATCGGTCGCGACGACTTTGCGATAATTCATTTAGCCGGTGTTGATGGATCTCTATGCGGCCATGCTGCGGAGTATGCACACCAGCTAACAGGGATAATAAGGTTGATTTGCCACTGCCGCTGGGGCCGTGCAAAAAGACCCGCTGTGCTGGCGGAATCTGTAATAAAGGAATATCAATCACTGGCGAGGTCTGGCCCCGCCAGTGAAAGCTAAGCTCACGGATATCGACGCTGTATGAACGCGCGCCGTTGGGTGTCAGTGAGCTATCTGTAGACAGGGCCATGCGCCGAGGCTACTTACTTCTGCTGTTGAGCGCGGGCAAAGGAAGATTTAATCTCTTCTTTCGCTGCATTTACATCAGCCCAGCCGTCGATTCTTACCCACTTATCTTTTTCCAGCTGCTTATAGCTTTCAAAGAAATGGGTGATTTGTGCTTTCAACAGTTCGCTGACGTCACCAATATCCTGAACGTGGTCGTATTCTTTACACAGCTTGCTAATTGGCACTGCGATGACTTTCGCGTCTTCACCTGACTCATCAGTCATTTGCAATACACCAACCGGACGGCAGGTAATGACGCAGCCGTGCTCCAGTGGGTAAGGGGTCACCACCAATACGTCAACCGGGTCGCCGTCCAGTGACAAGGTGTCGTTGACGTAACCATAGTTGGCCGGGTAGAACATCGGGGTCAGCATGAAGCGATCAACCCATAGCGCGCCGGTGTCTTTGTCTACTTCGTATTTAACCGGATCAGCATTGGCTGGGATTTCAATAATGACATTGATTTCGTCTGGCAATTTATCGCCAGCAGGTACGTGCTTCAGGCTCATGATACTTCCTTCGTTTAAAATGAAAAATTGAACGGCGGTAGTATACCCTGACCGCCTGATATAATTAAGTTCGACCTTGGTCGTTACGCGTCGAAACGGTCACATTTTATCTCTTCGTGGTACCCCAGGCAGGTACTGACTTCGTTTGCCGAGCCCATCACCACGGACACACGTTGATGAATCTCAGTAGGCTGCAGCGACATAATACGCTCATACCCGGTGCTGGCGCGGCCGCCAGCTTGCTCAACCAGGTAGCTCATTGGGTTGGCTTCATACATTAAACGTAACTTACAGGGCTTCTGCAGATTGCGGCAGTCGGCAGGGTAGGTGAAAATACCGCCGCGGCATAACACCCGGTGGACGTCAGCAACCATCGCCGCATTCCAGCGCATATTAAAACGTTTCCCCCGAGGGCCTTCCTCTCCGGCCAGTAGGTCTTTAACGTACTTCTTGATCGGCGGCGCCCAGAAGCGGTCATTGGCCATATTGATGGCAAATTCCTGGGTATCTTTTGGAATAGTGACTTGTTCGACGGTTAACAGAAATTCGCCAACACTGTGATCAAGCGTGTACATACGTACGCCCTGACCGGTGGTCATTACCAGCATGCTCGAAGGACCGTATAGAATGTAGCCGGCGGCGACTTGTTCATCACCGGTTTGCAAAAACATGTCTTTGCCTTCAGCCGCGTGATCCGGAACTTCCATGATAGAAAAAATGGTACCCACTGAGCCATTGATGTCGATGTTCGAGCTTCCGTCGAGGGGGTCGTATGCGACCAGATACTTTGCATCTGGGTTACCTTCGACAATGTCGTCTTCTTCTTCAGAGGCAACCGCACGCACCAGGTTGGTCTCCAGCAACATGTTCTTAATCAACTGATTGGACACAACGTCTAGTTTTTTCTGCGTTTCACCCTGGATGTTTTCATCTAAAGTAGAGCCCAGAGTGCCGGCCAGGCTGCCCTGGTGCAGACGGTGGGAAATTTCTTTAGCGGCGGTGAGCAGCGTGTTAATCACGGAAATCAGGTGAAGGGGCACATGATCTTTATTCAGAACCGGTATCAGGCGTTGCATGGTTGTCCTCTGTAGTCGGCAGTAGCGGGTCATTCACAACGTAGTTTTGTTATGACCATCGTCGGCGCGCAATAGTTTATCGTATTTGAATGCATTTTGCTCGGTTCGAATCTTTCTGCGGCGCAAATTAGTCGTCGTGGTTTAGTGCTCAAGCGCTGGATAATGATACACTGTGCGCGCTTTTAACGACCTTGGATAGCCAATGCATATTCACATTCTTGGTATTTGCGGGACCTTTATGGGCGGCATTGCAGCCATTGCCCGCCAGCTAGGCCATACTGTGACGGGTTCTGACGACCACGTCTATCCGCCTATGAGCACTTTACTCGAATCACTCGACGTAGAGATTGGTGCCTTAGATGACCTGACGCAATTAGACCCAGCGCCAGACATCGTGATAGTGGGCAATGCGCTCAGTCGCGGCAATCCGCAGGTCGAGGCTATCCTCGAGCGCGGCATAGCTTATACCTCAGGGCCCCAATGGCTGGGTGAGCAGGTCCTGCGGCACAAGTGGGTGTTAGCGGTGGCCGGTACTCACGGTAAAACTACCACTGCCAGTATGCTGACTCATATTCTTGAAGATGCCGGTTATCATCCAGGCTTTTTAATTGGTGGGGTGCTCGAGCAGTTTCAGGCGTCCGCGCGCTTAACCGATAGCATGTTTTTTGTCATCGAGGCCGATGAGTATGACACGGCATTTTTCGACAAGCGCTCCAAGTTTGTGCATTACCACCCAAATACTCTGGGCTTGAATAATCTCGAGTTTGATCACGCAGATATTTTTCCTGATTTGGCTGCTATCCAGCGCCAGGTCCACCATGTGGTGCGCACAGTACCTGGCAATGGCGCAGTCATTTGGCCTGCTGACAGTGTCGCTTTAGCGGACACCATCAAGATGGGGTGCTGGAGTGAAACGCAGTTGCTACATGACCAGAATGGCTGGGAGATCGCGAACCCGGCTGCGGACGGCAGTGCTTTTGATGTACGTTTTCAAGGGTTACATCAGGGCCGGGTGAGCTGGGGGCTGCTAGGTGTGCACAATATGCAAAATGCCCTGATGGCGATTGCCTGTGCGCATCATGCCGGCGTTCCTGCGCCCATCGCTATCGAGGCACTCAGCGCATTCCAGGCGCCTAAGCGGCGCTTGGAGAAAATTTATAGCCATGCTGAGCTCACCTTGTATGACGATTTTGCACATCATCCGACTGCGATGGGTATGACGTTGCAAGGCTTACGAGCGCATGCACAGAACAAGCCCGTCTGGGCAATTATCGAACCCCGCTCTAACACGATGAAAGCAGGGGTGCACAAAGAGCAGTTGGTCGATGCACTTGCACCAGCGGATCAGGTGATTGCCTTTGATAATCAGCAACTGCACTGGTCGCTCGAGGACATTGCAAAGCAGGCGCAAAATCCTTGGTATATTGAAGCAGACCTCAACAGAATTATTACCTTTGTAACGGACAATGCCCCTGCAGACGCCCATATCGTGATGATGAGCAACGGTGGCTTTGGCGGGCTTCGCGAGACCCTGGCAAAGGCGCTGGCCGAGCGTCCTGCGGTGCAAACTGACAACGCTGGGCAGACAACGAAAGGAGCATAATATGAGCGAACAAAATCAGGCCGGGTCGCAGCAGCATACCGCCCGTGGGTATCAGGACCAGCGTGTTACCCTGGCGATCACCGGGGCTTCTGGCGCGCCTTATGCACTGCGCCTGCTGGAAAATCTGCTTGCGCAAAAGCAAGAGGTACTACTGTTGATCTCAAGTGCAGCGCGAGTAGTATTTGCCACCGAAGAAAATTTAAAATTACCGGCTAATCCGGATACGTTGCAGACAATGCTATGTGAACGTTTTGCGGTCAGCCCGGAGCAGCTCAAGGTATATGGTAAAGAAGAATGGTTCTCGCCAGTGGCGTCAGGCTCAGCCGCACCCAAACGTATGGTGGTGTGTCCATGCTCCACCGGTACGCTCTCGGCGATTGCCCATGGGGCCAGTGACAACCTGATTGAGCGAGCCGCTGATGTGGTGCTGAAAGAGCGCGGGCAACTTATTCTGGTGCCGCGTGAAATGCCTTTTAGCAGTATTCATTTACAAAATATGCTGACCCTTAGTCAGGCTGGCGCCACCATTATGCCAGCAGCACCCGGGTTTTATCATCAGCCACAAAGCATTGCCGACTTAGTCGACTTCGTTGTGGCCCGTATTCTTGATCATCTACAGCTTGGCCAGGATTTGGTGCCACGCTGGGGCTACGCGCCTAAAGCAAAGCCTGAAGGGGAACAGAAGTAATGACCAAAGCACTTGAAATAAAAAGCCTGCGCAAGGTATATCGTGGTGGGCTTGAGGCCTTGAAAGGGCTCGATTTAACCGTCAATGAAGGCGACTTCTACGCGCTGCTGGGCCCCAATGGGGCAGGCAAATCGACGACCATCGGGATTATCTCCTCACTGGTCAATAAAACTGAGGGTGAGGTCAAAGTGTTCGGATATGATCTGGACACCCAGCTTGCCGATGTAAAGCGCCAGATCGGTCTGGTCCCCCAGGAGTTTAATTTCAACCAGTTCGAAACTGTGGAGCAAATCGTGGTCAACCAGGCCGGTTACTATGGCGTGCCCCGCAAGCTGGCCAAAGAGCGTGCGCAGAAGTACCTGACGCAGTTAGGTCTTTGGGACAAGCGCAATGACCGTGCCCGCACCTTATCCGGTGGTATGAAGCGTCGCCTGATGATTGCTCGCGCGTTGCTGCATGAACCTAAACTACTGATTCTCGATGAGCCGACCGCAGGGGTAGATATTGAGCTGCGCCGTTCGATGTGGGACTACCTGACGCTGATTAACAGTCAGGGCATCACTATTATTCTGACCACTCATTATCTGGAAGAGGCTGAAACCCTATGTCGTAATATCGGCATCATCGACAAGGGCCGGATTATCGAGAACACCAGCATGAAGCTGCTACTTAGCAAGCTGAATGTGGAGACCTTTGTTTTTGATCTGGAACCATACAGCAACTCGCCAACGATGACCGGCTTTACCATGCGTGAGCTGGATAACCACACTCTGGAAGTTGATGTCCCCAAAGAGCGCGGCTTAAACAATGTGTTTGAGCAGCTAACCGCGCAAAACATGAAAGTGCTATCGATGCGAAATAAAGCAAATCGATTGGAAGAATTATTTGTAGATCTTGTTGAACAGGGTCGTAACCAGAAGGAGTCTGTGTGATGAGCATGGCAATGAATCTGACCGCGCTACGCACAATCTGGATAAAAGAGTGTACCCGCTTCTTGCGTATCTGGGTGCAAACCCTGGTGCCACCAGCAATCACCATGACCCTGTACTTTGTGATTTTTGGCAATTTGATTGGCTCACGCATTGGTGAAATGGGTGGGGTTAGTTATATGGAGTTTATTGTGCCGGGGTTGATTATGATGTCGGTGATCACCAACGCCTATTCCAATGTCGCCTCGTCATTTTTCAGCGCGAAGTTTCAGCGCAACATTGAAGAAATGTTGGTCGCGCCGGTGTCCACGATGACCATTATTCTCGGCTACGTGGGCGGTGGCGTAGCCCGCTCGTTAATTGTCGCAGTCGTGGTGACCGTGGTGTCGAGTTTCTTTGTGCCGCTCAATATTCAGCACTTCTGGCTGATTGTGGTGACCGTGATTCTCACCGCGACCTTGTTTGCGCTGGCTGGGCTGGTCAACGCAGTGTTTGCGAAAACCTTCGATGATATCTCGATTATACCAACCTTTGTGCTGACCCCACTGACGTATCTGGGCGGTGTGTTTTACTCGATCAGCTTGTTACCGCAGTTCTGGCAGACCGTGTCCCAGGCGAACCCGGTCATTTACATGGTGAATGCGTTCCGTTATGGCTTTATTGGTGTGTCTGATATCAATGCTTATGTAGCATTGGGCGTGCTGGTGTTATTTAACCTGGTATTTTTCGCGCTGGCCTGGTCACTGCTGCATCGCGGTGTCGGTATTCGTAGTTAGGAGTTGGCAGTGGAATATCAGTCTCGTGGTATCGATACCAACCAGCCGGGTGTGCATGACGACCTGACAAAAGTGGTTAAAAAGCACCTGAGCGCGAATTTCCGCAAGCCGATAGCGGCGCATAGCGAGGCGGTATTCGCAGAGGTCCAGGAGCGGGTCGATGCCTGGCAGGGGCCTATTGTGCTGGACTCGTGTTGTGGGGTCGGTGAGAGCACATTGCACCTGGCCAGACAACACCCTGAAGCGTTGGTGATTGGGGTGGATAAGTCCGCCCACCGGCTAGCCAAAAATGGATCTTACGGTGAAGCGGGTGAGCGCTGTCTATTAGTGCGCGCAGATTTAAATGATTTTTGGCGCCAGGCCGTCGCGGCTAACTGGCAACCATCACATCATTATATTCTCTATCCAAACCCTTGGCCGAAAGCCAAGCATCTGCAACGTCGCTGGCATGGCGGTGCATTGTTCCCAACCATTTTGCAGTTAGGCGGGCAATTGGAACTGCGGAGTAACTGGCGGATTTATCTTGATGAGTTCGCAGCAGCGCTGGCGCTGACCGGGCATACTGGGCAAATTAACCCATTGTCCAACGATCATCATCCAATGACACCTTTTGAACGTAAATATCAGGCGACTGAGCAGGTCCTCTGGCAGTTACAAAGCAAGTTATGCTAAAGTCTGCGGCCATAATTTACACTGGCCGCATATATCAATGAATCGCAAGGAGATTACGTTTGAGCAAACAGCAATCTGCTGATGCCAGTCTGGACGCACTGCATCGTATTTTTACGATCCCAGAAGCACCGGACTCAACGTTAGGCAAAATTGAGCGTCACCTGTCAGAGAATCTGGCGGGGTTTTTGAATGCGCATATTGTTGCCAAAGAAAAGCCTTTGCATGAAATTGAAGAAGACTTCGCCGAGAGCGCAATTCCCGAGCAGCCAACGTTTGTATCTGACCACACCGATGAGCTGCTCAGTAAATTGGTCGCGCATTCTGTACATACGGCGTCACCCAAGTTTATTGGCCATATGACCTCGGCCTTGCCTTATTTCTTGTTGCCACTAGCGAAGCTGATGGTGGGTCTGAATCAGAACCTGGTTAAAATTGAAACCTCGAAGGCGTTTACTCCGCTGGAGCGTCAGGTACTGGGGATGATGCATCACCTGGTATATGGGGAGAACGAGCAGTTTTACAACACCTGGATGCATAGTGCTGAGCACTCTTTAGGTGCGTTCTGTTCAGGTGGTACCGTTGCTAACATTACCGCGTTATGGGTGGCACGAAATAAATTACTCGCCCCTTGCGAAGGCTTTGCTGGTGTGGCCAGTGAAGGGCTTGCGGCAGGGCTGGCGCATTATGGCTATAAGCGCGCCTGCGTGCTGGTTTCAGAGCGAGGCCACTATTCCCTGGCGAAAGCAGCAGACGTGCTTGGTATTGGGCGCAATAATTTAGTTGCGGTGGCCACTGACCACAATAACCGCATTCGCATTGATGCACTGCGGGCGCGCTGTAAAGAAATCACAGAGTCCGGTGGCAAGGTGATGGCGATGATAGGTATCGCTGGGACCACAGAGACCGGGCATATTGACCCACTTGCGCAGATAGCCGAAGTTGCCGCCGAGGTGGGTGCTCACTTTCATGTGGACGCAGCCTGGGGTGGTGCTACCTTACTATCGGGTACCCATCGTCAAATGCTTAACGGCATTGAGCTTGCGGACAGTGTCACGATTGACGCGCATAAGCAGATGTACGTGCCGATGGGCGCAGGCATGGTGCTGTTTAAAGACCCGTCATTGGTGCATGCCATTGAGCATCACGCTGAGTACGTGATTCGACGGGGGTCAAAAGATCTCGGTAGCCATACCATGGAGGGCTCACGTCCAGGCATGGCGATGCTGGTGTATTCGGCGTTGCATGTGATGGGGCGTGAAGGCTACCAGCTGTTAATCGATCAAAGTATTGATAAAGCGCGCGATTTTGCGCGTCTAATTAGTGAGCAGCCAGATTTTGAGGTCATTACCGAGCCAGAACTGTGCTTACTTACCTATCGCTATGTGCCGGCCGAATTGAAGACGGCGCTCGCCGATGCCACGGATGAGCAAAAGCGACGGGTGACGCCGTTGTTAAATCAAATGACCAAGCATATTCAGAAAAGTCAGCGCGAAACCGGTCTATCGTTTGTTTCACGAACCCGTTTAACGCCGCTGCAATATGCCGGTGAGCCCACCATAGTATTCCGCAGTGTGCTGGCTAACCCGCTGACAACCCTGACGATGTTAGCGGAGATCTTGCAGGAACAACGCGAGATTGCCGCGCAGGCAGTGCATACCAGCACTGCGCTAATGGCAGAAGCGAAGGCATGTGGCCTGCTCTAGGCCACTCATCGTATGGGGCTTATTTCAGGCTGGCCACTTCAAGGTTATCAATTAACCTGGTGGTGCCTAACTTAGCTGCTGCAACAATGACCAGTTCGTTAGCAGCGTCACCGGGCTGTGCTGTACTTAGATCACGACAGCGGCGAATGGAAAAATACTCAGGCGTAAGGCCGGCCTGAGCTATTTCTTGGTTCGCCTGTTGCTCTATCTTCGGGAAATCCTGCGCATTGCTTAGTACACGCTGACCCGCTGTCACCAGCTGCGCATAGATGACTGCAGCCTGACGCTTCTGTTGGTCACTCAAATAACCATTGCGCGAGCTTTTCGCTAAACCACTCTCTTCCCGTTCGGTTTCCACCCCTTGAATATCAACCGGCATCGACAAGTCTTCGACCATTCGCCGAATAACCTGGAGCTGCTGGTAGTCTTTTTTACCAAACACCGCGATATCTGGTTGCACCATATTGAACAGCTTATTGACGATAGTGGCGACACCGCGAAAGTGGCCTGGGCGGCTGGCACCGCACAATACGTCAGATATCGCTGGTACTTCGATGGCGGTCTGAGCCTCAATACCGCGGGGGTACATGTCTGGCGTGCCAGGGGTGAACACAGCACTGACATTGAGCGCTACAAGTGCCTGCATATCGGCATCTAAAGTACGTGGGTAGGCGTCAAGATCTTCGTTGGCACCAAATTGCATGGGGTTTACGTAAATACTGACTATCACGTGATCGGCAAGCGCCGATGCATGACGCACCAGTTTTAAGTGACCACTATGCAGATTGCCCATGGTCGGTACGAAGGCAACGGTTTCGCCTGCGTCGCGCCATTGCTGGCGCAACGCCCGAAGTTGGTTTAATTGTTCAATATGTAGCATACATCAGGACTCGAAGCTGTGTTCAGGGCCGGGAAAGCGGCCTTGCTCGACATCGTCGACGAATTGCTTGACCGCAGCTTCGATACTGTCATTACCGCTGAGAAAGTTCTTCACGAATTTGGGCAGGTAGTCGCTGTTCAGGCCGAGCATGTCATGCATCACCAGAATCTGGCCGTCAGTGCGGTTACCTGCGCCGATGCCAATCACCGGGATATCAATCGCTGCAGACACACGCTCACCCAGCGCGGTGGGGATACACTCAACCACTAATAGTTGAGCGCCTGCCGCTTCCAGTTGCTGAGCCTGATGGACTAACAAGTCAGCGGCCGCGTCATCGCGCCCCTGAACCTTATAACCGCCGAGCACATTCACCGATTGTGGTAACAGACCAAGATGCGCACAAACCGGCACCCCGCGGGTGGTTAATGCTTGCACGGTATCTACCAGCCACTCACCACCCTCAAGCTTGACCATGTTCGCTCCGGCACGCATGAGCTGTGCAGCCTGCTCACAGGCCTGCGTGACAGTGGCGTAGGTCATAAATGGCATATCGGCTATGACAAAGGCCTGCGGGGCACCACGGCGTACACAGGCGGTGTGGTAAGCAATATCTTGATTGGTCACGGGCACGGTACTGTCATGACCCTGAAGTACATTGCCCAGCGAATCCCCCACCAGCATCAAATCGACACCACAGTCGCTAAAAAGACGCGCAAAAGTCGCATCATAGGCGGTCAATGCAGTAATTTTTTGTTTGTTTTGTTTCTTCTTAAGAAGTTGCGCAATCGAGGGTTTAGCCATAAAGCTGCCTTTGCTAAGCGATGTTCAATCTTGCATTGTAACGGCTGGGGCAATTATATCCAGCCCGTTGCGTGCAATATTAGTCGCCAGGGCAGCGACCTCTTTGCCATTTGGTAAATAGAGCCCAGGCGCAATCTCTGCCAACGGCACCAGCACGAATTCGCGCTGCTCAAGGCCTGGGTGGGGAATGCTCAAGGTCTCAGTATGCAGGCTAATATCGTCATAGAGTAGAATGTCGATATCCAGGGTGCGCTCGCCCCAATGGCGCAAACGCAGGCGGCCAGCGTCATTTTCAATGCCTTGGACAAGCATCAGCAATTCAGCAGGAGAGAGCTCAGTGGCAACGGCAACGACTGCATTGACATAATCAGGCTGATCTTGTGGACCCATCGGCTTACTCGCGTAGAGCGATGAGCAGGCACTTAATGACAGTTCTGGTGCCTGTTGCAGCTGCTCGATGGCAGCATGCAACTGACTGACGGGGTTATTAAGGTTGGCGCCAAGCCCAAGATATGCAAGAGCCATACTTAACTATGACTTATCGGCTGGCTTTTTCGCCGCACCGTCTGCACTGTGCTGTGCAGGCTTGCGCCGTCTGCGACGACGTTTTTTTGGTGCATCGGCACTGTCATGGGGGCCTTGATGAGCTTGTCCTGGTCGTCCCGAACCACGCCGCTCAGGATTGCTTGGCGAGCCGACTTCTTTACCCTTTTGGAACTCAGTCCAGAATTCGCCCAGTGCCTTGAGGTCTGGGTGGCCCTCAACCCGAGCGCGCAACAGCAGGAAATCATAGCCCGCACGAAACTTCGGATGCGTCAGTAAGCGCTCTGCTTTGCGTGGGTGGGTTTGTTGTAGCCGTATTTGTAAGGTCCACATGTCACGAGCAGGTAAGCTAAAGCGCTTCGGAATAGAAATACTGCGTGATTGTTTACCAAGAACGTCTGCGGCAGCAATCTGAATCGCGTCATATTCAACCAGCCCACCTTCGGACATGAGTTGCTCGGCCTGCGCAACCACCGGATACCACAAGGTCGCAGCGAACAGGTACGCAGGGGTTACTCGTTTGCCACCATTAATGCGGGCATCGGTATCAACACATAGCTGATACATCATGCGGTGTTCGTAGCTGTCCGGGTTTTTCAGGGCGGCTTTGATCTGTGGGAAGAAGAAGCCGAATAAACCGAAATCCTGCAAGGCGAGGAAATTTGCTTCTGCTTTGCCGTGCATGAAAAGCTTAAGATATTCTTCAAACAAGCGCGCAGGCGGGATGTTATCAAGCAAATGGGCCAAACGGCTGATAGGCTCGCGGGCTGCGTCATCAATCCGTAAACCTAGCTTGGTAGCAAAACGCACCGCCCGCAGCATGCGCACCGGATCTTCCCGGTAGCGAGTTTCAGGGTCGCCAATTAAGCGTAATACGCCGGCTTCGAGGTCTTTTACGCCGTTGGCGAAATCATAAATAGCAAAGTCGGCAATGGAGTAATACATCGCATTGACGGTGAAATCACGACGTTCTGCGTCTTCTTCAATAGAGCCATAGACGTTGTCACGTAGCAATAATCCTTCTTTGCTTTGCTTACTCGTATTTTTGTTGCTGTCGTTACTTTCTTCTTCAGTATGGTGACCACGGAAGGTTGCCACTTCAATCACATCGCGACCAAATACCACGTGGGCCAGGCGAAAACGCCGACCGATCAAACGACAATTACTGAAAAGTGCTTTGATTTGCTCAGGACTAGCGTTGGTGGCAACGTCAAAATCTTTTGGCTCAAGACCCAGTAATAAGTCACGCACGCAACCACCGACCAAATATGCGTGATAGCCGCTTTTATGCAGGCGATACAGCACTTTCAGCGCATTTTCGGAAATGTTATTACGCGAGATATTATGCTTATCACGCGTTACTACTACCGGCTCAGCAAATGTTGAACGCTTAGGTTCTGATGTTGAGGATGGCAGGACCTGACGGGCAAACTGCACGAAACGCTTAATAATGGGAGAACTCCTGACTACTCAAATAGCTAATGCTGCAAAATTGGCGCTGATCATATACCAACTGGAGGCTTTTGAGAATCAAACGGTGAAATTTTCAACATGAAAACCCTGTTTATTGGAGATTACGCGCTCGCCAGGCTGGAATCGCCCAACTCAATTGCTCCGCCACCGGTGCCCCATATAAGTCAGCTGGCGGCGCCAGGTTCAAACGTGTTAGCGCCAGACTTAGGTTATCCACTGCGTCTGCCGCAAGAAGAGGTGGTGCATGGTTCTGTTTGCTTAACTTGCGCCCATCATCGCCGACAACGAGCGGAAGATGGACGAGCTTGGGCGCTGGCGGGCCGCCGGCAATGGTGGTCAGGCTCTGCCAAAGCGCCATTTGCCAGCTACTCGGGGTCAGTAGGTCGCTGCCGCGGACGATGTGAGTAATCTCCTGGTCACGATCATCACTGACCACTGCCAATTGATATGCCCATAAACCATCACGTCGGCGTAGAGTAAAGTCTTCTGCGGCGAAATCTGGCTCAATAGTAACCTGGCCATGTAGCCGGTCGAGCAAGCTGGTGACTGGATGCTGATTGACGAACCTTAACGCGTTGCCTTGCCAGGGTAGATTGCGGTATCGGCAGTGCCCGGTATAAAAAGGCGCGCGAGCCTTGATGTCTTTTCGGCTGCAGTTGCAGGCATAAACCAGACCATGCTGCTGCAGACGTTCGAGATTTCGATGATAAAGCCGATCTTGTTGGCTTTGCCTACGCACGCTTTCGTCCCATAGCAAACCGTGGGCTTCAAGCTGACTGAGAATAAGGTCACTGGCGCCGGCAACTTCGCGCGGCGGGTCAATATCCTCGATCCTTACCAGCCAGGTGCCGCGATGGGCGTGAGCGTCAAGATAGCTGCCCAGGGCAGCAAGAAGAGAGCCCGCATGCAGCGGGCCAGATGGGGACGGGGCAAAGCGCCCGCGATACGAAAGCGTGGGCTTAGGCACCGCGCATTTGTTTTTCGCGGATTTCAGCAAGACTTTTACAGTCAATGCACATGTCTGCTGTTGGGCGAGCTTCCAGGCGCTGAATGCCTATTTCTACACCGCAGGACTCACAAAAACCGAAGTCATCGCGCTCAATCGCTTCCAGTGTTTTTTCAATTTTCTTGATCAGCTTGCGCTCGCGGTCACGCGTACGCAACTCGATAGCAAACTCTTCTTCCTGGGCTGCACGATCCACCGGATCTGCATGATTGTTCGCTTCTTCTTTCAAATGACCCACGGTACGATCAACTTCCTGACGGAGCTGATTGCGCCATGCTTCCAGAATTTTACGGAAGTGGCTACGCTGTGCCTCATTCATGTATTCTTCATCAGCCTTCGGCTGGTAAGGCAGTAAGCCCGCTTGCGCCAATACACCGTGCGCTTTTCTTTCCTTCGTGGCGGCCATGTTGTGCTCCTCTGTGAGGCAATGCAATTTGTGCTAAAAAAAAGTCGGCTATGTATACCAGAATAGCGATAGTGGTGCAATTCAAACCACCGCGTCCTTATATAGGTCCGATTTTTATTAATTCAAGCACCAATTAGCCTCTTGCTGTATTTTAAATGATGACATCCATCGAACCACCTGGCATTAACCCCGCTGGGCTTGCTACTACATTCAGCGCGAGTATCTCAACGCCTAAATCCCTCGCTTCAATACACAGCCGGGCGTAGACAGGATCAATATGCGCTGCTGGTTTTACATCGTTAATCGCACTATGGCCAACAACAAACAGCAGTGCCGCGCGATGCCCGGCTTTAACCATAGCAATAAGTTCACGAATATGCTTTTGCCCGCGGACCGTGACAGCATCCGGGAAATAACCCCCGCCACTGTCATGCAGAGTCACGCTTTTGACCTCCACGTAACAATTTGCCAGGTGCGGATGGTTGCTGAGCAATAAGTCGATGCGACTATTCTCGCTGCCGTATTTAACCTCACGCTGAATGGTCGCGTAGCCCTGTAAAGCGTCTACCTGTTGGTTAATGAATGCAAGTTCTGCGATTTGGTTAGCGCGTAACGTATTGACTACAATGACATCGCCCTGGGGCGTTTGACTAAGCTCCCAGGTATGTGGGTACTTACGCTTGAGATTCGCCGAGGTGCTGTACCAGACCGTAAAACCCGGCTCAGCACAGCCGGTCATAGCGCCGGTATTCGGGCAATGAATGGTTAAAAGCTGGCCGTCTGGCGTTTCAACATCAGCAAGAAAACGTTTGTAGCGACGGATCAGGGTCGCATGCTGTAAAGCTGGCTCAAATTGCATTTTTGCTCACTTTATAGTGTAGTGTGGGGCTATGAAGAGCCATATGCAGGGACAGTGGAGGGTACCACCCAATACTGCTCTGCATAGAAATTCGCACGTGCTCACGCTAATCTGTTTAACGTAAAGCGAGCAACATACTTGGAGATAATAATGATGTCTAGTGCAGTACAGGTACGTTTGACTACTGACAGTGTGCCAGTGGCCTTTAAAGCGAGTGGTGGCTGTTTCTTCGACAACGAAGGTTTTCGCATCGTCGCACATGATGATGAAAGTACGTTTTTACGCCGAATTCAGCAGGCAGGACGTCGTTTAGATCAAGCAGGCGTCGCGACGATTGAAGCGGTCGGTTCTGGCTGGACGCTGGAGCGTCAATGGGCATTGTCGCAGGGCTTTACCGATGCGAAAAAGCGCAATCAGATGCAGTGGTGTAGCGATGATTTGGGCGTGGCGGATCAGCTGCAAAGCATGTACGAAGTGATTGAGTGGGCTCGTGAATTGGTCAATTTGCCACCGCAAGATATCTACCCCGAGTCGTTGTGCACCCGCGTCGTTGATAAACTGAAAAGCATCGGCGGCGACGCCGTTAGCTATCGGATCCTGCGTGAAGAGGAGCTGTTAAACGAAGGCTGGATGGGGATCCATACTGTTGGTCGTGCAAGTATGCACAAACCAACCATGTTGCAATTGGACTTCAATCCGGCTGGTGACGCTGACGCAGAGGTGGATATTGCGTTGATTGGTAAGGGGATCACCTACGATAGCGGTGGTTACAGTATTAAATCCAGCGAAGGCATGATTTCGATGAAGTGCGACATGGGCGGAGCCGCAACGGTTGCTGGCGCGCTGGCGCTTGCCATTCAACGCGGCCTTAACAAGCGGGTTAAACTGATCTTATGCTGTGCAGAAAACCTGATTGACGGCACCGCATTTAAACTCGGTGACATCATTACCTATAAAAATGGGGTAACTGCAGAAATCTTTAATACAGATGCAGAAGGTCGCTTAGTGTTAGCTGATGGTCTGTTGGCTGCCGCTGAGTGCGGTGCAAAGCAAATCATTGATGCTGCGACCCTGACGGGAGCTGCCCAGGTCGCTGTCGGCCAGGAATATAACGCCTTGTTTAGTGTGGACGAGGCCTATGCGGCAAAAGCTTTACAAGCCGCGGCCCATGAGTCAGAGCTACTGTGGCGGCTGCCGCTGGCACCGTGGCACCAGGACCAATGCCCATCGTACTTTGCGGATACGGCGAATAGCCGTCCGGTGAAAGGTGGTGGCCCGGGTGGTGCAAGCAACGCAGCTGGGTTTTTATTGAAGTTTGCGCCTAACCAGGGTGCTAACTGGCTGCACTTTGACTTGGCTGCGGCCTACCGTAAAGATGGCGACAAGCTCTTCAATGCCGGGGCGACTGGGCTTGGCATCAGAACCATTGCGCGAACCATGCTCGACGAATAAGTCACGTTTGCATAAAACTTAAACTGAATGCCGTGCAGAAAGCCTTCTGTGCGGCATTTTTTATGGCAAAATAGAGCGATGCATGACCTTCATCTTCCAGTCTCCGATATCCTAGTTCCACTGCAACAGGCGTTGACCCGTTCTGCGGTGGTCTTGCAGGCGCCTCCAGGTGCCGGAAAGTCGACCGCGTTACCCTTATCGCTGTTACAAGCGTTCCCAACAAAACGCTGGATTCTGGTCCAGCCACGACGTCTGGCTGCATTGAGCATTGCCGAATTTATTGCCAGCCGCCTTAACGAACCTTGTGGTCAAACAGTGGGATACCAGGTGCGTCAGGACGCGAAACGCTCAGCCCGCACCCGCTTGCTGGTAGTGACCGAAGGTATTTTGACCCGGATGCTGCAAACTGACCCGATGCTGAGTGACATTGACGGCGTTATATTTGATGAGTTTCACGAGCGCAATTTGCATAGTGATCTCGGTTTAGCACTGACATTGGAAACCCGCCAACTGCGTCCGGAGCTGGCCTTGTTAGTGATGTCAGCAACCTTGCCGGCACAAGCGTTAGCAGACTGGATGGCCGGCCATGGCACTGAGGCTGAAGTGTTGCAAAGTGAAGGGCGTCAGTATGCGGTGGATATTGAGTATCAACCGCCCCGCCAGGCGCAGTCTTATCTTGAAAAAACGGCTGATGTGGTCAATTTCATTATCCGTGAATATCCACAAAATCGCGGGGTTCTGGTTTTTCTGCCGGGGCAGAGCGAAATTCGCAGAGTCATGCAGGCGGTTGCTGCAAGTAGCACTGATAGCCAGGTTGAGCTGCTGGCGCTACATGGTGGCTTGACCTTGAGTGAACAACAGGGGGTGACTGCGACCCAGCGCACCGAGCAGCGTAGGGTGATATTTACCACCAATATTGCTGAAACCAGCTTAACTATTGCCGGCATCGACTGGGTGGTGGACAGTGGTCGCGAACGCCAGGCGTTGTACCGTCCCAAGTATCATACCACCGAACTTATGACTCGGCGGGTAGCCCGCGCTGCAGCGATTCAACGGGCTGGGCGTGCTGGTCGAACTGGCCCAGGGCGTTGTACAAGAATCTACGCACCGAGTGATTATCAGGGAATGGCGGAGTATCGACCAGCTGATATTGAGCAACAGGACTTAACCGACTTGGTCTTACAAGTCGCATGCTGGGGCTCGGCGATGGACGAGATGGCCTGGTTTACTCCACCAAATGCAGGTCATGTTGCCAGTGCACAACAATGGCTGCGTGGGGTGGGGGCCTTAAATGACCGCGATCAGGCCACCAGCCAGGGCCAGGCATTACTGAGTTACGCCGCCGACGTGCGTTATGCGCAGGCTTTTTCTGCGGCGCAGGAAACGGCGACCCTAACCGCGCTCGCCTTGCTGGTGGCAATGGATGAAGAGCGTGAAAGTGAGACCTTGAACCTGGCAGATGCGGTAGAGGACGTGCTGACGCAGAAAGCCCAATTCCCACGTACCTGGCGGCGGTATCGTCATTGGTGTCGGCAGCTAAAGCTTGAGTGTACGACACACTGCGCTGGTGACTCATTAATTAAAGCGGCCCTGTGTTTATACCCGCTCGGGCTGGCGCGGCAACGAAAAGAAACCGACTACTACACGCTGGCCACGGGTGCTGGGGTGGGGTGGCCTGCCAATACCGCTGTTAGCATGAGCTTAAAGGCCGCTCCATGGTTATTGGTCAGTGGTTTGTCCATGCATCAGGACATGCAACATGGGGTGATACGCCAATGTTTAGCACTGAGCGCTGACCAGGTCAGCCAATTGATGGAACACGACTTTGCCCAGCGCGTGGAACAGCATTCGGTAGTGGAATGGCGTAGCGAGCGGGGCGGTCTACACAAAGTCGACCAGCGCTGCTACTTTGCGCTGGAACTGCAGCGCAAGCCATCGCCAGTGCAAGTGTCCGGTGAAGAGCGTCTTGCTGCACTGGTCCTGGAGGTTCAGCGCAATGGGCTGTCGATGCTCAACTGGGACGCCCGCAGTGTGCAAATTCAACGGCGGTTGGCATTGTGGGCTACGCACAGTCAAGATGCGCCACAAGTTGATGATGAGCACCTGCTTGAAACGCTGCACCATTGGGCGGTGCCTTACTGGCATCACATCGAGAATCGCCCGGCGTTAAGCAACTGGTCGCCTGGCGATGCGCTGATGAGTTTATTGCCATATCCTCAGCAGCAAAGCTTTAACCAGGCACTACCTACTCACTGGCAAGCCCCCAGTGGGCGCGCCCACTTAATCGAGTACCAGGCAGATGGCTCGGCCTTAGTGGCGTTGAAACTGCAGGAGGTCTTTGGTAGCCCGAGCTCTCCGACGGTGCTCAATGGGCGTTTGCCGCTCACGCTCGACCTATTGTCACCGGCTAAGCGGCCCTTGCAGCGGACCAGTGATCTCGCTGCTTTTTGGGCTGGCAGCTACATACACGTAAAAAAAGAAATGCGCGGCCGATATCCTAAACACCCGTGGCCTGACGACCCCGCGCAAGCCCAGGCAACTCATTTAACTAAGAAGGCGATGCATGACCAAGGCAAGTAAACCTAAGCGCGCAAAACGAAGCAATAAGCAACAGCCCTCACAACGACGACGTTGGTTGCGCGCTATGTTCACCTTATTTGGCAAACTGATGCTGATCGGCCTGGTTGTGCTGGCGTTTTATGCGGTGTATCTCGATGGCAAGGTGCGCGAGCGCTTTGAAGCAAATCGTTATCAGGCACCCGCCTTATTGTATAGCCGAGCAATGGTGCTAGCCCCCCAGGAGGGACTCAGTTATGCACGGGTCAAAGCCGAGCTGCAAGCGTTGAATTACAATGCCACCGCCACGGCTCGAGGGCCGGGCGAATACAATGAGCGAGAGGATTCTATCTTGCTCCATCGTCGTGCATTTGACTTTGCTGACGGTTTTGAACCCAGTCAGCGACTGCGTTTGCGCTTTACAGACGGGCGTCTGGCGGAGGTGGTCGCGTGGCCGTCTCAACAGGTGCTTCCTCAGGCGCGACTTGAACCTCAGTTAATAGGGCGCTTCGCTGCGGACAGTGGTGAGGACCGTTTATTGGTTAGCCTGTCGCAGGTACCTGACTTACTGCAGGACACTTTATTGCTCATAGAAGATCAGGACTTTTACCAGCATCTGGGGGTCAAGCCGAGTGCCATTGCACGTGCGGCGGTGGCGAACCTGCGGGCAGGGCGCACGGTGCAGGGTGGTAGTACGTTGACCCAGCAGTTGGTCAAGAATATGTATTTGACCCATGACCAGAACCTTTGGCGTAAAGCAAACGAAGCGATTATGGCGCTGAGTCTGGATTATCGCTTTGAAAAAGAGGCTATTCTGGAAGCGTATTTTAATGAGGTCTATTTTGGTCAGGACCGCGGGCATGCTATCCATGGTGTCGGGCTGGCCGCTCAATATTTCTTCGGCAAGTCAGTGGAAGACTTATCCCCCGCTGAAATCGCGCTGCTGGTAGGGATGGTGAAGGGGCCAAGTCTGTATGACCCAAGGCGCCGCCCTGAGAATGCAGAACGGCGTCGTGAGCTGGTATTGAGGCTGATGTTTGAGAATGATCTGATCAGTCAGGTGCAATACCTGGCTGCGCTCGAGGACCCATTAGTACGCCGGCAAAGTACCCGCCTGGTGCTGGGTGAACGACCCGATTATGTCGACCTCGTGCAGCGGGAGCTGCGGCAGCTGGTGCCGGGTCGCGAGTGGCAGCAAACGGGTTTACGGGTGTTTACTTATTATGACCCATATGTTCAGCAACAGGCAGAGCTGGCGATGACCAGCCGCGGCGGGCGGGTCAACGTGGCTGAGTTGCAGGGCGCGATGGTTATTGCAGATTATACGCAAGGCGTGGTCAGGGCGCTGGTGGGCAATACCGCGCAGACACGCGCTGGTTTTAATCGGGCGCTTGATGCAAAGCGACCCATTGGTTCATTGGTCAAGCCCTTCACTTTTGCCATCGCCCTGGAAACGCCGCAGGACTACCGTCTTGAAACTATGCTGGATGACAGTCCATTGACCCTGGTCAACGAGCTGGGTGTTGAGTGGAGCCCGCGTAACTTCGATGGTGAATTTAAAGGGCCGTTGACGCTGTACCAAAGCTTTCTGGAATCACGTAATGCACCAGCCGTACACCTGGGAATGGCGATTGGGCCTGAGCGCGTGCGGGCACGCTTGTACGAATCAGGCTTTGATGAGCGAACTCATGCGTATCCGTCACTGACGTTGGGTTCGGTGGATATGTCGCCCCTCCAGGTCAGTCAGGTGTATAGCACCCTATTGAATCAGGGGGTACAGCAACGCCTGACCTCGATTGAGGCCGTGTATACCCATTGGAACCAGCCGCTGTATCAACAGCAGCGTCAACAACAACGGGTGTTTAGCGAAGCGGGAGCCTACTTAACCAATGTTGCGATGCAGGGAGTGGTGCGCGAGGGAACCGGACGCACCATTGCGCAGTACGTTAGTACCTCAGGGCTGGGGGGTAAAACCGGCTCTACCAACGAGTTACGTGATAGTTGGTTTGTTTCTTACGATCAACGCTACCTGGTCTCAGTCTGGCTCGGCCAGGATGACAACAGTGCGATGGGCTTGAGCGGTAGCGCAGGTGCATTACCGGTGGCCGGCGATTTCTGGCAGCGTTTTGGTGTCGACCCCATTCAACGCCAGCGCCCGGAAGGGATTAAGGACGGTGCTTTTGATAAGCGCACTGGGCAACCGGTGAGTTTCGCATGTGCGGGCGAGATCTATCATCTGCCCACCTTTGAATACACTGAGCCCAGCCGTCATTACTGTGACCCGACGCAGGACTACCCGACTGAGAAGGAAGAAGATGAAGAGGAGCGGAGTTGGTTTCAACGGATGTTTGGCCGCGGCTAATTGCCGCGGCGCTATTGTTGTCCGATATGCTGGCAGATGATGTGGTTTAAATACTGACGCGCTTGTATTCACGATATTGCGGGCGCCAGAACTGCTTATCAATCCGCTCCTGTAGCATCTCGTCAGGCACTTCAAGGGCATGCCCCTGCTCCTGGGCAACTTTGCCAACCGCAAATGCGATACGTTTGCTTAACGCGCCAATCTCGGTGATCGGTGGTAGTAATGCGCTGCCACTTCCATCCACCGCTGGTGACGATTCTGCTAACGTCTGGCTGGCCGCCATCAACATTTCATTGGTAATGCGATTAGCTTTCACCGCCAACACACCAAGACCAATTCCAGGGAATATGTAGCTGTTGTTGCACTGTGCGATAGGGAAGGTTCTATCGTTATATATCACTGGTGCAAAAGGGCTGCCGGTGGCGATGATCGCCTCCCCCCGGGTCCACTCAACCACTTGCTCTGGCGTCGCCTCGACATTACGTGAGGGGTTGGAAAGCGGGAAAATGATCGGGCGAGGGCATCCCTGATGCATGGCTTGAATGACCTGTTCGGTAAACAAGCCTTGCTGACCCGAGACACCGATCAACACGGTGGGTTTGGCACAGTACATTACGTCCAGCAGTGAAGGGTAATCGCCACTGAACTGCCATGCGTCGCGAATTGACTCTGGTTGCACTAACGCTTGCTGGAAGTCACGCAGGCCCTGCATACCGTCTACAAGCAATCCGTAGCGGTCGACCATAAATATTTGCGAACGTGCCTGGGCATCGCTGATACCTTCTGCAATCATCTGGTCGATAATTTGCTCGGCAATGCCGCAACCAGCAGAACCTGCGCCCACAAAGACCACTTTCTGATCACTCAACTTTTGCTCTTTGCTTTTGCAGGCGGCCAGCAAAGTGCCGACCGTGACCGCCGCAGTGCCCTGGATATCATCGTTAAAGCAGCAAATCTCATCACGATATCGATTCAAAATTGGCATTGCATTGGGCTGCGCAAAGTCTTCAAACTGAATCATTGCCTGGGGCCAGCGACGTTGCACTGACTTAATGAAGGTGGCAATGAAATCGTCGTACTCCTGGCCTCGAATGCGTTTGTGACGGGCGCCCATGTACATTGGGTCGTTTAAAAGTTTCTCGTTATCCGTGCCCACGTCGAGCATGATCGGCAGGGTATAGGCCGGGCTGATCCCGCCACAGGCGGTGTAGAGTGACAATTTACCAATCGGGATACCCATGCCGCCAATACCCTGATCGCCCAGGCCAAGAATACGCTCACCGTCAGTGACCACAATCACTTTAACGTTGCGCTTGGTGGCGTTGCGCAGAATATCGTCCATCTGCCCTTGTTCAGAATAGGACAAGAACAGGCCCCGTGAGCTGCGGTAAATGTCAGAGAACTGCTCGCAGGCGTCGCCCACCGTTGGGGTATAGATAATCGGCATCATCTCTTCAATGTGATCGGCCAATAACCGATAGAATACCGTTTCATTATTGTCTTGAATCGCACGCAGATAAATATGCTTGTTCATCGGCGTCTCAAAGCTTGAATACTGCATGTAGGCCCGACGAACCTGCTCCTCAATGGTTTCGTAACGCGGTGGTAGCAAGCCACTTAAATTAAACGCAATGCGTTCTTCACGTGTAAAGGCACTGCCTTTGTTTAGAAGAGGCGTTTCCAGAAGTGAAGGGCCAGCGTGGGGAATGTATAACGGGTGCGGAGAGTTTTTATCAGTCATGGATTACCTTACGACACTAAATTGCGACAAAGAAAACAGGGGAATGCGAGCTCTTCGATCATAGGCTGACGCAGGCGCGGACGCAAGCAGACCAGTAGGGCGCGGGTTTTTAGCTGACTTTAGTCATCACAAAGCAATATTGATGTAGTAATAATACAGTCAAATAAACGATGTACAGCGAAGCTGCATAGGCTTGCGGCGTCAAAGTGCACGAATAGATAAATACTTTATATTGGAGAGACCAGTGTTGAGTCGATGGGCTAACGTTTCAATTCGCCGCAAGTTGCTGGTGAGTACGATCATCTGTGCGCTGCTACCTGCACTTATTGTAGCGAGCGTGGGACAAAATCAAGCGGCGAACATTTACCAGAATCGCGTCGAGCAAAGCGATATACCAAATTTGCTGAATAGCATACGGCATGCATTAAATGCTGAAATTGGTGAAATGATGACAGTCGCAGGCGTGATCGCCAATGACCCGGACTATCTTCAGCAAGCAGAACAAGCTGGTGTTGAAGCACCAGCACTGGTCGATGAACTTGGCCAGTTAGCCCGCAGGTTTAACTTAAGCAACGCATCATTTGCTGACCGACGAACCGCACGCTATTGGAACCAGGATGGCTTTCTGCGTCAATTAGACCCTGACTCTGGTGCGGATAGTTGGTTCTTTGCCTACCGCGATAGTGGGGTGGCGCAATCTGCAGAGGTCTATTTCGACCCGGACAATGGTGATGCGAATCTGTTTGTGAATGTTCAGCAGCCCCAAGGGCGGGGTCTTGCCGGTGTATCACGGCCCTTTACTGCAATGCAGGACTATTTAGCCAGTTTTGAGCTTGAGCAAACCGGCTTCGTGTACCTTGTAGATGCAAGTGGTCAGGTAAGGATTCATCCGCAGACCGACCTGGTCAATAGCGCGTATCTGAGCGACTTATATGGTGATCCCTCTGTGGGCCGTGATTTGCTATCCGGCGAGGGCGGTTGGTTGCGCTCTGAGCTGGGTGGCAAGGACTACTTATTGGCAGCCCAGCGAATTGACCGAATGGGGTGGTATGTCATTGCACAGATCCCTTATGACGAGCTGATGCTGCCACTGACCCAGACTCGCCGCCAAATGGTGGGGGTGGCGGCGCTCGTATTTATCGTCTTCGTTCTCTTAGCATTGGGCTTAACGGTTAGTATCACCCGGCCGATTCAGCGCCTGGCCGAGCGTATTCAGCTGCTGGGCAGCCAGGGAGGGGATTTGAGAGTGCAACTTACCGAAGAGGGCAGTAAAGAGCTGCGGGCGGTGACCTCTGGGGTGAACGCCTTTATTGCTCAGGTGCGCCAAATAGTGAAGGACGTGGAGCAAAGCGCAGCCTCTGTGGGGGAGCACGCCGGTGGTGGTGTCGCCACGGCGGCAGAAAGTGAGCGCGACAACCAGCGACTTGCGCAGCACACGATGGAACTTGCGACTGCCCTGCACGAAATTAATGAAACCGTGAAAGAGGTTGCGCTGAATGCCAGCCAGGCCTCCACCGGCATGACCCGCACTGATGAAAGAACTCAGCAGAGCCTGCATCTGTTAAATGAAACCCAACAGGTCATTGAGAAGCTTGCGTTACAGGTCGCAGCGGTATCTGATGTGGTGGCAGAGCTGGCTAACAAAAGTAAGGACATTGGCAAAGTGTTAGACGTGATTGGTGCGGTGGCAGAGCAGACCAATCTGCTGGCGCTGAACGCAGCTATTGAGGCGGCGAGAGCGGGCGATCAGGGCCGCGGTTTCGCGGTGGTTGCAGACGAGGTTCGTCAGTTAGCTAAGCGTAGTCATCAAGCAACGGACGAGATCCAGCAGATGATCAGCAGTTTACAGCAGCAGGCCGACCAGGCGCAGAATGTGGCAAGTAAGAGTCAGGACATCGCCCACCAGGGGCGTGAATCAACGCAGCGCGGAGTCGCTTATTTGCGCGAGGTACAAAGCGATATGCAAACGCAGTTGCAGCGCAATCACGAAGTTGCGCACGCGGCACAGCAACAAAGTATGGTACTTGACGGTATTGAGCGACAAGTGGTCGAGATTCAGGATATGAGTGAAAAAGGTGCTGCCAATGCGGTGCAAAGTGCTGAACAAAGCCGCTACATGCGTCAGCTCGCTGAACGGCTGGCAGACCGCATTCGTCAATTTGAGGTCTAAACCCCCGGTAAGCCCCCGGTACGTACCGGGGGCTATACTACTGCGACAATGCACGGAAGGTCATTAGGCGATCGCGGCGAACGCCTGGCGAGCGGCCTGAATGGTCTCTTCGATATCCGCTTCACTGTGCACCATCGACATAAAGCCGGCTTCATAGGCACTCGGTGCGAGGTAGATACCGCGCTTAAGCATCTCATGATAAAACGCTTTAAAGTGGTCCATGTTGCACTGTGTGGCTTCGGCGAAGCTGGTCACCTGCTCGGCATCCGTAAAGAAGAAGCCAAACATACCACCAACGTGGTTAATGCTGAGCGGTATACCAGCCTCTTTAGCGGCTTGCTGCAAGCCCTGCATAAGCGCTTCAACGCGTTGGTTCATCAGCGCGTACAAGCTATGGTCCTGCAATGCGGTTAACGCCGCCAGGCCTGCGGCCATTGCCACCGGGTTACCTGACAATGTACCGGCCTGATACACAGGGCCTGTCGGCGCAATGTAATCCATGATTTCACGCTTACCGCCAAAAGCCCCCACTGGCATACCGCCGCCAATCACTTTACCTAAGCAGGTCAGGTCAGGGGTGACGCCGTAATACTCTTGCGCACCGCCTGGAGCGATACGGAAACCCGTCATCACTTCATCAAAAATCAGCACCGAGCCATACTGGTCACAGACCTCACGCAGCCCTTCAAGGAAGCCAGGCACCGGTGGGATACAGTTCATATTACCCGCCACTGGCTCAACGATAATGCAAGCGATCTCGTCACTATAGGCAGCAAAGACTTCTTTCACTTCGTCGAGGTTATTAAAGCTAACGGTGAGGGTGTGCTGGGCTAAATCCGCAGGAATACCAGGGGAATTTGGCTGACCAAGGGTCAGTGCACCAGAACCTGCTTTCACCAGCAATGAGTCGACATGGCCGTGATAGCAGCCTTCAAACTTAAGGATTTTGTCGCGTTTGGTGTAGCCACGGGCAAGCCGCACAGCAGTCATCGTCGCTTCGGTGCCTGAATTGACCATCCGGACTTTTTCAATTGACGGCACGATCTCAATGATTTTTTCGGCCATGGTCACTTCAATCGCGGTAGGCGTACCAAAGCTAAGACCACGCTCGGCAGCTTCAATCGCAGCGTCACGAATGGCAGGGTAGTTATGACCCAGAATCATTGGCCCCCAAGAGCCTACGTAATCGATGTAACGTTGGCCGTCCACATCAAACATATAGGCACCATTGGCGCGCTCGAAAAATACAGGGTCGCCACCAACACCGGCGAAGGCGCGGACCGGCGAGTTTACACCACCGGGAATGCTGTGTTGGGCCTGTGCAAAAAGTTCACTTGAACGTGACATAAATACCTCTTAAATGTTGGCTTTTTCGCTGTGCCAGACAACGTCGGTTTCGTACTTTTCAAGCAGGTGGTCAACCCCAAGGGTTAACGCAAAAAGAGCCATACGAATAAGTACGCCGTTATCCGCCTGTCGGAAGATAGCCAGGTTTGGATTTTGATTCAGGTCGTTATCCAGCTCGTTTGCTTCCGCACGGGAGTCGCGCGGTAACGGATGCATAATGACGGTGTTTGGTTTGTAGTGCTTGGTATAAATTTCATGGTTTAAACGGAATTTTCCGCGATATTGATCAGCGTCCTGCAAACTTGCGAAGCGCTCTTGCTGAATTCGGGTTTGATAGACAATATCAGCATCCATGGAGCCTTCAATACGCTCAGTCACCGTGACCCGGTGTCCGGCACTGTCAAGCAGGCCGAGAATATCCTCAGGCATACATAGTTCGCGGGGGGAAATCAGGGTGAAATGAACGTTTTTGTACATCGCCAATAGTTTCGACAACGAGTGCACGGTGCGGCCGTACTTGAGGTCGCCCATCATACAAATGTGCATCCCGTCCACCGACAACTGGTGGTGTTCAAGTTCTTTTTTTATGGTGTAGAGGTCAAGCAGTGCCTGGGTAGGGTGCTCATTGGCACCGTCACCGCCATTTATCACTGGCACCCGGCTGCCTTCGGCAAACTCTGCCACCGAACCTGCTTTAGGATGACGCATGGCAATGATGTCGCTGTAGCTGGAAAGCACGCGAGCGGTGTCGTATAACGACTCCCCTTTAGCGATGGCTGAGCTTTCCATGCCGGTGGTCTCGCGAACTTCACCACCGAGCAGATTAAAGGCGGTACCGAAACTCACCCTGGTGCGGGTTGAAGGTTCGAAGAAGAGGTTACCTAAAATCGCACCATCAAGAACTCGGGTACGCTTTTTGCGATGCGCATAAGGCTGCATCTTATCGGCAATCGTGAATACTTGTGTAATGGCGTCGGCGTCGAATTGATTGACGGACAGGATATTAGCGCCGGTGAATTGCATGAATGAGGCTCCCCAACTGAACTGATTATACGCGTGCTGGCGTTGCATGATAGCAGATCACCAGGGCTTAATCACCGCTAATAGCACCACCGCAAAGAGCAGTAATACGGGCGCCTCGTTAAACACCCGAAACCATTTTCCGCTGCGCGTATTGAGGCCATCGCGAAACTGGCGCAGTAATCTAAAGCAGTATATATGATAGGCATAGAGTGCGCCGACGAGGGCGAATTTAATATGCAACCAGACCGGGATGGCACTGACACTGGCAATGGCATAGGTCATCATCAGCCCCAAAATCAGGGTAAAAAGGGCAAATGGGGTAATGAAGTACAGCAGCCGCCGCTCCATCACTATCAACTGGGCCTGTACTTGGGCGTTCTCGCTCTCAGCATGGTAGACAAACAGACGGGGTAGGTAAAATATACCGGCAAACCAGGCGACCATGAATATAATATGGAAAGCTTTTAACCATTCGTAGTGCTGAAGAAAAAAGGTGCTCATGGTACAATCCTGATTCGTCTTTGGAAATCCAAGCATACCATAGCTATACATCAAACGAGGTTGGTAATATCTTGAGTTTTGCTGCTTTGCGTCAACGTTTTGGTCGGCTGCGATTTACCCTGATAGTGCTCGCAGCGGCGGTGCTATGCGTGTGGGTTGGCTATGAAGTGGGCAATGCTCGGCTTGGGTTTTTACACGCTGAACGTGAGCGCCTGACAGAACGCACGCAACGCCTTCAGCGCATGAATGAGCAGTTAGAGTATCAAACGAATATTCTTCGGGTTGAACGTGATGTGGATCGGGTAGCGATTGAAAATTTACAGGCGCAGTTACGTCAGTCCCACGACGACACCGCCGCCATTCGTCGTGAACTGGCATTTTTTCAGCGGGTTATGGCCCCCGAGCTGGACGCAGATGGTGTTAGTATTGATTCGCTGACAATCACCCCGGCCAGTGATGGTGTCTTCCATTTTCGGCTGATTTTGTTACAGCTTGAGCGTACCCAGGAGAACCTGGTCACCGGGGGCTTTCGAATCACCCTGCGTGGCAGTCGGGATGGCGAGTCGAGCGAGTATGATGTGCTGGAGTTAGCCGGTGTTGAACATGACAATGGCGAGCGCAGCTTTGCGATGAATTATTTTAACCGTCTGGACGGGACATTCCGTTTACCAGACGACTTGTCGCCCGAAAGTATCTCGGTAGAGATTCGTGTTCGTGGCGGCCGACAGGTCAGTCAGCAGTTTCCTTGGGGCGAGTTGGTAGGTGACCCTGAGGTGCCGTTGCAACTCAATCAAGATGATGATCAACTAGGTGTCGGGAGGTAAGGGCATGAGTGGTGTAGAACAGGCGTTACCCATAGAATTTAGTGAGGCCGCAGCGAAGCGTGTCAGAACCTTGATTACCGAGGAAGAAAACGAGGCATTGAAGCTGCGCGTATTTGTGACCGGTGGAGGCTGCTCAGGTTTCCAGTATGGCTTTACTTTTGAGGAAACCGTTAATCCTGGTGATATGGAAATCGAACGCGAAGGCGTCGCCCTTGTCGTCGATCCGATGAGCCTGCAATACCTGGTTGGTGGCGTGGTGGATTACGAGGAAGGGCTGCAGGGTTCACGGTTTTTTGTCAACAACCCAAATGCCACGACGACGTGCGGTTGCGGTGCTTCATTTGCGGTTTAAAGGATGCTGCTTAAAGCCTGGCAAAGTGACTTTGAAGGGATCCGACCAGTTGTCTGTTTAAGGTGCTAACAAAAATCTATCAACGCCAGCCCAGACAAGGGCTGGCGTTGATATTTTACGCTCATGAAAATTAACAAAATAAGCTCAGTGACCGCGTGCAAAGTTAACATTCTGCCTACACGAAATAACTTGCCATAGGTGCCATTAGGCGCAAAAATTGAGCAGATTTTTATTCAGCATGCTTTTAGGAGTTTTAGATGAAAAAGTTGGCGTTGGCAGTGATAGCCACAGGTCTGATTGCAGGTTCGGTTCACACCCCGGCCGCGGCAAATGAAATTGCAGAAGGAATATGCACCGCGATAAGTGCAGACGACCGTCAGCGTTTACGTACAATCTTAAGTAACAACAACATGCGCGTCCGTAATATTTACGACGGCGTCCGTTGTAATGGTTATAGCATGCTCCAGTTTGCGATTACCGCAGAAGCAGCGCAGGTCGGTGACCTGATCACGCGTCAGTTACCTGCAAGCATGATCGAGGGAGACACAGTCAATGGTGAACCTATGCTTGCCTGGGCTGAATCCTCCGGCTACGGTAGCTCCGAAGTTGTGGCCTCAGTGCGCAGCCGCTTAGGTCAGTAAATACGACCAACGACAAATTTTGAGAGGAAGGGGCGTCATGCATGGCGCCCCTTTTTTTGTTACACTGAGCAGCAATTAATAAATACTTGTGAGGGATATATGGGCAATTACGCGAACCACATTGCAACGGTGCAACAGCGTTTTGACGAGGCGTTAACAGCGACTGGTTTTGACAGCGTGCTGATTTATAGCGGTCAGCCGGCAGTTGCTTTCCTGGATGACAATCCTTACCCCTTTCGCGTCAACCCAATGTTCAAGTACTGGTTACCCATTACCGAAAGCCCGAAGAGTTTCATCTATTACCAGCCAGGGCAGAAGCCCCGTGTGTATTTGTTCAGACCACGTGATTTCTGGCATGCCCCGGTACAGATCCCCACCGCTGAATGGCAGGACCATGTAGAACTCAAAGTGGTGGATAACCTGGCCCAAGTGCGTTCAGACTTAGGCGATAAACTAACCGCTGCGGCCTTTATCGGCGAGCAATATGAACCTGTGACCAGCTGGCAGTTGGGTGCGCGCAATCCGCAGAACCTGATTGATCATCTGCACTTCCAGCGCAGTCAAAAAACCGCATATGAACTTGATTGCCTGCGTAAGGCCAATCGCATTGCTGCCCGTGCGCACAATGCTGCACGTGATGCATTTTATGCAGGTGCCAGCGAGATTGAAATTCAGCATGCGTATCTGAATGCGATTAAGTTTCGTGAACAGGAAGTGCCATATAATTCGATTATTGCGCTCAACGAGCATTCCGCTATTTTGCACTACGATGTATACGATCGCACCGCACCTGCCGAGTCGCGTTCATTTCTAATCGATGCAGGCGCGCTCTATAACGGCTACTGTGCCGATATTACGCGCACCTATGCAGCGCAAAAAAGTGGCTTTTACCAGGAATTGGTTGAGGCAGTTGATCAGGCAGAGCAGGCAATTATCCGGGCGATTAAACCGGGCATGTCGTACTATGACCTGCACGTTCAGATGCATCATATGATTGCGAAAATCCTGGTTGATTTTAACTTCTTCAAAATCAGTCCGGAAGAAGTCTACGAGCGCGGTTACACCAATGCGTTCTTCCCGCACGGTTTGGGCCATTACATTGGCCTGCAGGTGCATGATGTGGGCGGGTTCCTTAAATCCGCAGACGGGCAAAGCTTTGAACGTAGTGCACGTCACCCATTCTTACGTTTATTACGTGATATTGAGCCGGGTCAGGTGTTCACCGTAGAGCCGGGCCTGTATGTGGTCGATCAGTTGTTAGAAGCATTTGATGGTAACGACGATTTTAACTGGACACGTATCGCTGAACTGCGCCCTTATGGTGGTGTGCGCATTGAAGACAGCGTGCATGTGACAGAAGATGGCGTTGAAAATATCACCCGCGACGCCTTTGCCGAAGAAAAGTAGCCTGAAGCTGTGTCGCCGCTGAGTCGTCGTCAACGACACTCAGCGGCACGGATTATATAGTCGGGCCTATGCTGTAGAATCTAGGCAGCCAGGAACAGTCCGCCGAGGATAGTTTTGCGTTGAGCGCCAGTGACCGCACGCAGGTCAACCGGGCGGCGATTGACAAAACACCAGGCCAGCCAGGCAAAGGCAAGGGCCTCGACCGCATCCGGATCAATCCCAAGTTTGGCACTGCTTTGAACGTCTGTCCCGGCGAGCAGCTGTTGCAAGCGCGCATGCAGTAGCGGGTTATGTACACCGCCACCACATAGAAAGCACGCGTCTGGCTGAATTGAGATCGCTTCAGCAATACTTCGCGCGGTCAGTTCAAGCAAAGTACGTTGAACATCAACCGGTGCTATCGCACTGCCCGCTAACTTAGCTTGCAGCCACGGCAAGTGAAAATATTCGCGACCTGTGCTGCGTGGACCCTGGCGCTGAAAATAGGCGTCAGCTAAACAGTCCTCTAGCAGGCCTTGGTTGACCTGACCAAGGCTGGCCCAGCCAGCATTATGATCATACTCATGCGTCGCCTGTGGGTGATGTAGGCGGTACCAACTGTCCATTAAGCAATTACCAGGGCCGCTATCAAACCCCGTCATCTCACCATTGGCGTCAAAAAGCGTCAGATTGGCGATTCCTCCGATATTCACAATAGCGCGCTGTGTGCCACGCTGGAAAAATTGTGCGCGATGGAAAGCCGGGGCCAGCGGGGCTCCCTCGCCACCCAGCGCAATGTCTTTCTGGCGAAAGTTTGCGATGACATCGATTCCGGTCAGTGCGGCCATGGTCGACGCACATCCCAGCTGAAGGGTGAAGGCGGGCTCCGATTGTGGACGGTGGCGAACTGTTTGCCCATGACTGCCAATGGCGATGACATGCTGTGCATCAATCCCTTGGGCTTGTAAGTGCTGAACAATAGCGTCGCTGCAGAATATAGCGAACTGGCGATCAAGTGACCCGTATTGGTCAAGCTCGGCACCACCAGGCTGTGTTAGCTGCCACAGCTGTGATCGCAAAGGGTCTGGTAATGATACGGTGGTGGAGGACGTTACCTGTGGTCGCCCGTCGTTGTCGAACTGACAAACGACGATGTCCAGGCCATCAAGACTGGTACCCGACATTAAACCGATGTAGTAAGTGGCTTCCACGCTTAGACCTCTGAAAAAATACTACCGATTATAAAATAAAAAACGCCTGACAATCACTGGCAGGCGTTATTTGCTACACGGACATTGGCGAGTCGTCTGGCTGAACGTATATGGCTTAGTCGCCAGAACGCATTGCTAACTGCTGCTCGCGGTGGCTCTGGATTTGTGCCAGACGTTGCTGAACCATCATGTTGAAAGCAGGCATCTCACCTTTTGGTAAGGACTCAGCTGCTGGCAACTCTACGGTGCGTGGGTTGCGATGAACACCGTCAACGAGGAACTCATAATGCAAGTGTGGGCCGGTCACCCGACCGGTTGCGCCAACGGTGCCAATACGCTGCCCTTGACGAACCCGAGCGCCACGCTGGACATCACGACGATGCAGGTGAAGGTATTTGGTCATGTAGCGTTCGCCATGCTGGATAAAAATATAGTTGCCATTCAGGTCGCTGAATCCGCTTTGTACCACCCGACCGTCGCCCGCAGCCATGACTGGGGTGCCAGTGGCAGCTGCATAGTCGATGCCATTGTGCGCACGCACCTGCCCGGTGACCGGGTGCACTCGACGTGGATTAAAGTCAGAGCTGACCCGGTTGAATGCGACCGGGGCACGAATAAAGGCCTGGCGCATATTGCTGCCATCAGGTTTGTAATAGTTGCCGTTGTCATGACGAATGGCTTTAAACGAGTCGCCCTGGTTAACAAATTCAGCAGCTACGATGCGCCCGGAACCCACATATTCGCCATCGATAAAACGTTGTTCGAACAGGACACTGAAGTTGTCCCCTGGGCGGATGTCCATGACGAAGTCGACGTCCCAACCAAACAATTCCGCCAGATTCATGATTTGGCTTTGCGTTAACCCAGCTTGAACACCAGCGTTCCAGAAGCTGCTGGAGATCGTAGCATCGGCAAAGCCATAGCGTATTTCAACTTCTTTGAGTTCGCGGGAGCTGGCAAATCTGCCGTCTTCATCGGCGGTTATAAACAGGGTTTCAACGTCACTCAAATCGTAGGACAGTTGGCCAAGCTCGCCGTCTGCGGTGAGACCGATATTGAGCCGATCGCCGGGGTGGATACGTTGCAATAGGGCGGCATCTTCGGCTTGGGTTACCCGATATAGTTGTTGCGGGGTTAGGCCCAGTCGACTAAAAATGCGCGCCATGCTGTCACCGGAGCGGACCTGGTAACTTTGCCATTGAAGCTCGTCGGGAGACTCATTTGCCAGTACCTGCAGCTGAGCAGCCACTTCGGCCTGTTCCACCACGGCGTCTGTCGACGGCTGTGACGGTGCTGTCGGGTCAACTTCTGGCAGCTTGAGGCTGTACCGCTTGCCAAGCTCCAGGGCTTCGGCTGACGTCGTATTACGGGACGCGCTCGCTTGTTCTGATGGCAACAATGCCAAAAGCAGTAATGCAGCAAGCACAAGTGAAATGACCACTTTATGCTGGCGTGGCAGGCGGTAGATAAATTGTGTCATATGCTGACCTATGAACTTCTTTGAATTTAGCGCTCGTTGTTATTTGTGGTTTTGCAACCTGAGCTGATCATATCAACTTGGTTAGATAATGACCACCCTATTGTTATATGGTCCAGAATGCTTAAAAGCGCCACAAAAATCAAGTAGAATGCGACATAGATGAAAATTTCATGGTAAGGAAAAGAAATGAATGCTAAGCCGGGTATAGCCGAGTTGTTGCGTGGCGTCGATGAAGTGCTGTTACAGGACGAACTGGAAAAGAAGTTAGCCAGCGGCAAAACCCTGACCGTTAAAGCAGGCTTTGACCCTACCGCCCCTGATCTGCATTTAGGCCATACGGTGTTGATTAATAAGCTGAAAATCTTGCAGGACATGGGCCACAAAGTGATTTTTCTGATCGGCGACTTCACCGGTATGATCGGCGACCCGACGGGTAAAAATGTGACCCGTAAGCCTCTGTCTGAAGCCGATGTATTGGCCAACGCAGAAACGTACAAAGAGCAGGTGTTCAAAATTCTCGATGCTGATAAAACAGAGGTGCGGTTCAACAGTGAGTGGATGAACGCTCTAGGCGCGGCAGGCTTGATCAAACTGGCCGCCACTCAGACGGTCGCCCGGATGCTCGAGCGTGATGACTTCAAAAAGCGCTATCAAGGTGGCCAGCCCATTGCGATTCACGAATTTCTCTACCCGCTTATTCAAGGGTGGGACTCTGTTGAACTTAAAGCTGACATCGAAATGGGTGGCACTGATCAGCGCTTTAACCTGCTGATGGGTCGGGAGTTGCAAAAAGAGCAGGGCCAGGCACCGCAAACCGTAATTACTGTGCCCCTGCTTGAAGGCCTTGACGGCGTGCAGAAAATGTCGAAGTCGTTAGGCAATTATATTGGTATTACCGACGCGCCAAACGAGATGTTTGGTAAGGTGATGTCGGTGTCTGATGAGTTGATGTGGCGTTACTTCGAATTGTTGAGTTTCCGTTCTGAAGCGGAGCTTGCAGACCTCAAAGAGCGCGCAGCAAATGGTGAGAACCCGCGCGACATTAAAATTGAATTAGCCAAAGAACTCATTGCACGCTTCCATGATGATCTTGCTGCGCAGTCGGCACATCAGGACTTCACTCAGCGTTTTCAAAAAAATGCGATCCCCGATGACATGCCTGAGCTAAGCCTTGAACTTGAGCCGGATCAGTTAGGCATTGCGTCAGTGTTAAAAGCAGCAGGATTGGTGGTGTCCACCTCTGAAGCCCTGCGCATGATTAAGCAGGGCGCGGTGAAGATTGATGGTGATAAAGTTGAGGATAGTAAGTTACAGTGCGCTGCGGGTTCCAAAGCCGTGTACCAGGTCGGCAAGCGCAAGTTTGCACGAATAACGCTAAGCTAATCTGCGGGTCGACAAAATAAAAAAGGTGTCACTAAAGTGACACCTTTTTTTTGCCTGGGGTTTCCTAAAATCGCCTTACAGGCGGAAGCTCTTCACACTGTCCTGCATTTCAGCGGATAGCTTGGCGACCTCTTCACTGGCCTGCGAGGTTTGTTTGGCACCCGCTTCAGCCTGCTCAGCAATCGCCACGATTTCTTCGAGTTTTTCGCTGATGTCCTGTGCAGTTGCACTTTGTTGCTCGGCTGCGGCTGCAATCGCCGTGCTACTGTCGGACGCCTGGTGCACCGACTCGGTAATCGCTTGTAACGCAACCGACGCTTCATCGGACTGAGTGACACAGGTTTGTGCTTGAGTACGGCCACGCTCCATGACACTGACCGCACGGCTTGAATCTGTTTGCAGGCGTTCAATCATATTCTGAATCTCTTCAGTGGACTGCTGGGTGCGGCTAGCCAGGGTGCGTACTTCATCGGCAACCACCGCAAAACCTCGGCCTTGCTCGCCGGCGCGTGCTGCCTCAATCGCGGCATTCAGGGCGAGCAGGTTGGTTTGCTCGGCAATGCCACGAATGACATCCAGTATGCCACCAATATTGGCACTGTTCTCTGACAGCTGATTAATCACATCAGACGCGTTTTGAATCTCTTCAGCAAGCGCTTGAATGGTGCGCTTATTCTCATCAGAGATTACGCGCACGCGTTTGGCTTCTTCGTCAGAATGCTGGATTTCCTGCAGCGCCTGGTTGGCACCACCCGCCATTTCGGTGGAGGTGCTGCTCATTTCCTGAGTTGCGGTCGCCACTTGTTCGACTTGTGAGCGCTGCTCCTGAATCGAATTACGTGATTGTGCGGATACGCTGGATGATTCCTCAGCGGCAGTAGCAAGTTGCGTTGCGCGGTCAGCAATGCCTTCAATTAAGTGCCGCAGATTAAGAATCAACTTATTAATATTGCCAGACAACTCGCCGAACTCGTCTTTCGAGCTGTCGTCTAGGCGACCGGTCAGATCACCATTGGCTAGCGTATTCAACATACTGTTGACCTGGCCAAGAGGGCGGCTAATAGAGCGCACTGCGAGGAAGCCGATAATCACCGCAAAAGCTATCGAAATGATCGTCAGTATTGAGTTCAACCATGCACTGCGGCTGATAGCGTTGGCGGCAGAGCCCTGCACATTGTCTGCAAGCTGCTGGACCTCAGATTGCAAGCTCGCCATGTCCGTCAGAATTCGATCCATTAATCGATTATTCTCAGCCAGCAAGTTTTCGGCGTCGGCGCGGGCTTGTAAGCGGTCAAGCACTGTATTGACCAATGATTGGTTGTCGTCTAATAAGGCGTTGCTGGCACTGTCCAGATACGCTTCGACGTCGTCAAGAATGGACTGACTACTCATGCTTTGAATTCCGCTCAGGCGCTCGCGGCTGGACTGGATGGCAACGTCAATTTCACTACGGATAATATCTGCACGACCCATTTCCTCGACGCCGACCATGTCGTACGCGAGGGTCACTAAGCTGTTTAAGTTATTCTCAAGCAGTCCCGCCTGGTTGTAGACCTCGGCTGGAAGGTCTTCAACGTCTGTAAGATCAAGTAGCAGCATGGCTGCGTCATCAGCTGAAAACTCGACATCGCTTAACCGTTCATCACGACGATCAGCAAGTTGCAGAAAGTTGATTTGTGCAGCAAAGATATCGGCAACCTGGGTGGTAAAACGCTGGATGTCAGTGCCCAGCTCGTTAACCAGATCCCGCTGAGCACCGGTGTCGAGTCGACGCCGAAGTTCTGCAAGTTCACGGTCGACATTGCCAGAGGCTGTCGCGAAGTCCTGTTCAAGGCCCTCGACGGTGGCCAACCTAGTACTATGAAATGCTTCGGTTTGATTGTTCGATAGCTGGAGTAATTCGGTTTGTAAATTCGCCACACCAATCAGTGAAGGAATGGCTACATCATTCACTTCTTCAGAGGATTTGCCAATACTCTGCAAACTAAAAAAGGATGACAAACTTATGATCAAAAGCATAATGGTAATAATGGCAAAGCCACCTATCACCCGTGCTGCAACGGTTAACCTCATGGTTCTCTCCTACCCACAACCTGATACTTAGTTATTATAATGAACGCACTATAACGAAAATCAGGACGCTTGGAAAACGCTATTCCTCAGGTCCTTCACGCGCTATGTGTCAGTGTCTGGATTTAGTCTGAAACTAAATCTTACTTTGCAATGGCCGGTTGCTGGATGAGTCGATCTTCACTCAGCTTGAAAAAAGTGAGTCGGTCGCCCCATACGCAGCCGGTATCCAGTGCGCGGATATCCTGACGCTGACTTTGCCCGTTCAACGCAGCCCAATGGCCGAATACTAAGGTTATCGGCAGCTGAGGCCAAAAGTTAAACCAAGGTTTTAAGGTATCGGGAGCCTGACAAGGCGTGGTCTTGACACTTAGCTCCATCGCCAAGGGGTGGTCGGGGGTAGGGGGGGAGCAATAACGCATGCGGGTAAAGGCATTGACAATAAAGCGAAAGCGGGCATGACCGCTTAATGCATTGTCCCAGCAGTGAGGCTCGTTGTGATACATCGCTGCGAGGTAATCGATAAAGTCGTCTTGTTGCAGTATCTGACTGACTTCATCTGCGAGTTGCTGAGCCTGGTCAATGCTCCACTCGGGAAAAATACCAGCATGAACCATCGCTAACTGATGGTGGGAATCCTGCAGCATGAGCGGTTGGCGACGTAGCCAGTCAATCCAGTAATCACGCTCGGGCCCCTGATGAATTAGTTCCGTACGGTCTTTGGGGTTAGCTGGTTTTACTCCGCAAAGCACGCTGAGTAAATGCAGGTCGTGGTTACCAAGCACGCAACGAAATGACGACCCTAAAGCGTCGACACACTCTAAGACCTGTTTTGAATGTGGTCCACGACCAACCAGGTCACCGACGCTCCATAACTCATCGACCCCGGGCTCAAACCCGACTTTGTCCAGCAGAAGCCTGAGTTCGTCAATGCATCCGTGTATGTCACCTACCGCGTAGAGCGCCATGACACTAGTGCAACATATTTGGCAGCGCTAAACTAAACGGCGGTATCTTAGCCTGCACGGCGGTGCCGTCTGCGGTGACCAGCCCATAGCTGCCTTGCATGCTGCCCAATGGAGTATTGAGCACAGTGCCACTGGTGTAGGTGAAAGTTCCACCTGGCTCTATCCAGGGTTGCTTACCGACCACCCCATCACCGGAGACCTGGGTTAATTTGCCATCGGCGTCCTGGATAGTCCATTCGCGGGTGAGCAAACGTAAGGGCTCTGCGCTACAGTTGGTAATATCTATGGTATAAGCAAACACGAATTGCTTTTGCGCAGGGTCTGACTGGCCCTGCAGATACCTGGTGGTGACGACAATCTCAATTTCACTTTCAGTTTCATTCATCATGGCTGCACTACCCTGAAATCCCTTGCTCGCGTTCATAAAGCCAATTCGCGATACGGCAAAAATCGTCAACGGTTAAAGTTTCCGGACGCACGGTCGGGTCTATGCCCAGGCTCTCCAGGTCGCTCTCACTCATGAGTTCTTTGAAGTTATTACGCACGGTTTTGCGGCGCTGATTAAAGCCGGTCAAGCATGCATGGTTGAGCATTTTACGATCATGTACTGCAATTGTCGGGGTTGCTTTCGGTTGTAAACGAACCACCGCTGAGTCGACCTTCGGCGGCGGCGTAAAGGCGCCGGGTGGTACGTCTAGCACGTAAGTGACATCACAGGCTTGCTGAATCATCACTGATAACCGGCCAAAGGCTTTGCTACCAGGCTCTGCCGCCATCCGCTGAACCACTTCTTTTTGCAGCATAAAATGCATGTCGCTAATCGTATCAAGCTGGCTTAACAGATGAAAAATAAGAGGCGTGGAAATATTATACGGTAAGTTGCCGAACACGCGCAGGGGCTGGCCCAACTCAGCGCTCAGTGCCGCGAAATCAAACTTCAGTGCATCGGCGCGGTGGACCACCAGCTTACTACTCAAAAATGGGTGACTTTCCAGGCGATCAGCCAGGTCACGATCGAGCTCAACCACATGTAACTTGTCACAAGCGTCTGCAACCGGTTCAGTCAGTGCAGCCAGGCCTGGGCCAATTTCCACCAGTGCCTGACCTGGCACCGGGTGAATGGCACTGACGATATTGTCGATCACACCGCCATCGTGTAAGAAATTCTGTCCAAAACGTTTGCGTGCGCGGTGCCCTTGATGAACTTTGCTCATATTGCTTTGTTAGCCATACTAATTGCCTGCTCAATCGCAAGCTTAAAACTGCCAGGGTGTGCCTCACCACTGCCCGCTAAATCTAATGCGGTGCCGTGGTCTACTGAGGTACGGATGAACGGAAGGCCGAGGGTAATATTCACCGCTGCGCCAAACCCTTTATACTTTAACACGGGTAGCCCCTGGTCGTGATACATCGCCAGCACCACGTCCGCATTGTCCAGATACTTGGGCTGGAATATCGTATCGGCGGGGTAGGGCCCGCGTAAATCGTAGCCATGACTATCGCGTAATGCCTGTAATGCCGGCTCAATGACATCCTGCTCTTCATTGCCCAGGTGGCCGCCTTCGCCAGCATGCGGATTAAGGCCACAGACCAGCACCCGAGGGGTGGCTAAGCCAAACTTGGTCACTAAATCATGATGTAGAATATGAATGACTTTGTGTAAACGCTCGGTGGTAATGGCTTTTGAAACATAGGCTAGTGGAATATGGGTGGTCACCAGTGCGACACGTAACCCTTCAGTGGCAAGCAACATGACCACGTCATTGCAGCCTGCTTGTTGGGCGAAGAATTCGGTGTGGCCGCTAAAGGACACCCCGGACTCATTAATGATCCCCTTGTGCACCGGGCCTGTTACGACGGCAGCAAACTCCGAGGTGAGGTTACCCTGACAAGCCTGATGCAGTGTCTCAATGACATACTGGCCGTTGCGCTCATCCAACTTACCTGCCTGTACTTTGCTTGCACAGGAGATGTGCTGGACGGTGAGCGAGCCAGCAGCGCTTGGTGCGGCTTCACGGGAACTGAGGTAAGGCCGGATCTGAATCGGTAAACCAAGCTGTTCGGCGCGCTCGGTGAGCATGTCCCGGTCGGCAAAAACAACAAGCTCAACGGGCCAGGCCTGTTGAGCTAATTGAATGACTAAATCAGGACCAATCCCTGCCGGTTCGCCGCAGGTGATCGCCAGACGCAATGTCATCTAGCGGACCACCTCAACATAAGCATTGTCACGTAATTCCTGTAACCAGATATCAAGTTCCTCACGATATTTACGTGAGTACAGCATGTTGGCAGCCTGGTCTTCTTTACGCTGGTCGGTTACATCCTGAGTGCGGCGTTCCAGAACTTCAACAATGTGCCAGCCATGTGAGCTGCGAAATGGTTCTGAGATTTCCCCAATCGGTAAACTGTTAACCCGCTGCTGGAATTCTGGTACGTAGGCTGCAGGGTCCGAAAAGCCAAGTTGGCCTCCGTTTCTTGCTGAGCCAGGGTCCGCAGAATGTTCTTCGGCTAATTCAGCAAACGATTTATCGCCGGCAAGAATTTGCTCACGGAATTCAGTCAACATCGAACGGGCGCGATTATCAGACAGAATCACCGAAGGCTGGATCAAAATATGACGTGAATTCACTTCTTCGGCAGTAAATACGTCAGCACCGCGCACTTCATTGACGCGCAGAATATGGAAACCAACACCTGAGCGCAGTGGGCCTATCACGCTCCCTTCCGTGGCATCAGAGATGTTAGCCGCGAATAACGTGGGCATAGTGTTTTCACTCATCCAACCCATTTCACCGCCGTCAAGGGCGTTAGATGCAGAGGACGAGGTGACCGCCATTTGGGCAAAATCTGCGCCTTCGTTCAAGCGGTTAATCACTGAATCTGCACGGCGTCGGGCAGCGTCTTCGTCCGCTTCACCCTGTTCATTCTGAAAGCTGATCAAGATATGGCTAAGATTGTATTCGGTGGTGGAATCACCTTGTTCGTCAATCAGACGGATTAGGTTGCTAACTTCCTGCGGACTGATGTACACGCGGCGCTGCACCTGCGCACGTTGTACTTCGCTGGTGATCATTTGCTCACGAATGTCTTCGCGATACTGGCGCCATGAATAACCATCTGCTTCTACCTGAGCCTGCATGGCTTCAACCGGTAATTCATTGTCGGCGGCAATGCTGGCAATCGCCTGGTCTAGCTGAGCATCACCAATCCGAATCCCCATGCGGTCAGCCATCTGCATCTGCAATTTCTGCAAAATAAGACGTTCGCTGACCTGGGTCCGCAATGCTTCATCAGACGGCAGCGAGCGGCCTGAGCTTTCTGCGTCACGTTTAATTTGACGCGTTAAGCCTTCAATTTCGCTTTCCAGCACTACGTTGTTGTCGACGATCACAGCGACACGGTCAAGACGCTCTTGCGCGACACTCAACGTTGACACCGTAAGTAAACTCAAGGCGACTAAACAGGACGTTACTACTCTCATATAGATTCCACTAATTACTTAAATAAAATGGGCGGCGATAGCCAAAGATACCTTGCTGCAACATACCGGCTAAACCAGCCCGGTCTGCACTTAATCCGGTTATTACAAACTGTAAGCTCACTCCGTTATCGAAATCAGCCGGGGTCATCGCCTGGTCAGGTTGGATGCCCTCAAAATTTCTGTCAATGCGACGGTAAGCGCTGACGCGAACAGCCCAGCAACAACTTGCATACTGCACGCCAAGGTTTGCGTCCAAAGTGGCACTGTTTCGCAGGTCCCGATACCAATGACCTGCCACCGACCACTGCTGGTTCAGCTGCCAGGTACCTAGCGTACCAATTTGCTCGACATCGGTTTCCGTACCAATAAGACCGCGAACCTGGCGAAAGTTCAACTGTACCAAATTGCTGTCATCTTTACGATATTCAACAGCAGACCGGCTTTTCTGCATTTGGTTCAATTGATTGTCATACTGCAGGCTTGAGTTAAAGAACCAGCGTGAGCTAATTCGAAAATCAAGATCGGCAGCAAGCTCGGAGGTGTTGTCGGCGACTTGTGTCGTGGCGTCAAACAGTTGGGTCTCACTATCACTAAAATAGAATATCTGTCCAAGGCTTAGGCGCATCAGCTCTTCAGCGCGTTGATTAAATATGCTGGTGGTAGCGCCAAGGGTCATTTGGTGCGCGTCAGCAATGCGGTCTAACCCAGAAAAGCGGCGCTTACGAAACAGCCCGTTATAATCATCCTGCAGTGGCACCGAATCATAAATCCCGATCGGGCGCTGGTCCCGATAAGGGGTATACAAAAACTGCGCCTGGGGCTGTAAGGTTTGAATGCCATCAGTGCCGGCAAAGTCAAAAGGCCGCTCCAGATTAATCTGACCATGTAAACGAAACTCGGGCAACGTTCGGGTAATGGAACGACTGACCAGCTGCGCGTTTTCGATTTGATCCTGTTCATAATGTGTCAGCAGCATGCGACTTTCGGCACTCCACTCCCAGCCGGGGCGACGCATCAGGTAGGTCAGGCCGGGCTCGGTATGGACTCGGGTGGCCCGTTCGCTGCCACCGTTCTGGCGTTCAAACTGAGTCATTTCCGAGTGCCATTGTGTACGCCAGCCCTGTCGCCCTGGTAAGCCGCTGTCATACCAGGTGCTTAACCGCGGTAACGTGCGATAGGGAGACTGGTAAGGACCCAGCATTTGAAAGTCTTCAACCTGAACTTGTGCTTGCCAGTTCTGATGGAAGTAGTCTGCCTGGCCCCGTCGATACAGATGGGAATCTGCACGATTAGCAAAGTCACTGCCAAAGTCATTGATGTAGTTAACGTCACTGACCTGACTTGCATCAAGGTAGGTGCTCCAGCGCTGGCTCACCTGTGATTCGTGCTCAACCCGCCAGAAGTAGCGACTCGCACTGCTCGTGCGGTCTTCATCGTTGGCGAGGTACTCAACATTCGCCTGACCTGCTTGTTGCTCGCCAAGATAGCGGCCTTCCGCCATGCCCATAAACCCTCGCTGAGACATCAGCCGAGGGGTCAAGGTAACGTCATAGTTTGGCGCCAGATTAAAATAGTAGGGCACCTCGACTTCTAAGCCATTGCGCGCCGATGAGCGCACCGTTGGATACAAAATGCCGGACTTTCGCTCATCGGTAATGGGGAATGAAAAGCGTGGAATATACATCACCGGGACATCAAATAAACGGATTTGTGCGCCGCGTGCGCTTCCCCAACCCTCGTCTTCGTTCATGGATATTGAGCTGGCGCGAACTTCCCATGCAGGGCGGTCGCCAGGGCAGGTGGTAAAGCTGGCTTGGGAAAACGCCAGGGTGCGCACATCATCGTCACTGGCGATATTAAGTTCGCCAGCGAAGCCACGTGCGGCCGTGCCTCTTAAATAGTAGTCAAGCTCGCTGATTGTGGCGCTGTCATCGACCATATTGGCCTGCAACTGCTGACCACGCACGGCAATATAGTCATCGATATACAGCAGGCCACCACTGGCTGAAAATACCCCTAGCTGCTGATCATAGGTAGCTTGCTCTGTGCGCACGAGTTGCTGGTTATAGCGCAGCTCCACGTTGCCGGTGTACGCTGCATAGTGGTTGCGCACTACATCCACGTCATCCGCATCGACCCGCAGCGTGTCGGTGGCACGTCGTAATGCTGGCGAAATATCCGTTGCGCGCGGGTCGTCGGTCAACCAGGCAGGCGCGGCGACACATTGTGCTGCTAAAGATGATGGTTGGGTTTCTGCACTGACAAAGGGGGACAGGGTCAGAAGAGGTAATATCATAACAGTTGGGATACGCCCACAATAATGCACTGTTACAGACTCCGTCGGTTAAATTTCGAAACTGGCGCTCATAATAAAGCAATTTCCTTCGCGCGGCTATTTGATAAGATAGTCGTTTTCCAGCAAAACATAAGGCAGAAGCGGTGAGTGATGCAAGGCAACAACAATTAGCGCAGTGGCTAGATACCCTGGAACTTAAGCCAAGGGGCACTTTGCAGGTGGTATCCGGGGATGCCAGCTTTCGCCGCTACTTTCGTTATCCCCATGCTGACCGTTGGTTAATCGCCGTCGACGCACCGCCCCCGCAAGAGTCATTACAACCCTTTATGGCCATCGCCCAACGGTATCTGGATGAAGGTTTGCAGGTGCCCAAGGTCCATGCGTTTGATCAAGCACAGGGGTTTATGGTGCTTGACGATTTCGGTGACACCTTGTTGTTTGCAAGGCTTGATGACAATGAACGTGCCAACAGGCTCTACCAGCAAGCACTTGGGCTTCTGCCACGGGTGATGCGAGCGACGGACACCGAGCAGGGGGCGCTGCCAGACTATGACGAGCCCATGTTGCGCCGGGAGCTTGATTTGTTTAAGGACTGGTTGGTGGAGCATCATCTGCAGGTTACATTGAGCGAGGCTGAAGAGCGGGTGTGGCAGGACGCATGCCAGGTCTTGGTCAGTAACGCCTTAGAACAGCCCCAGGTGGGGGTGCATCGTGATTTCCATTCGCGCAATATTATGTGTGTTGAGCAAGCACAAGCGGACACGCTGGCACTGATTGATTTTCAGGACGCTGTCTGCGGGCCGATTACCTATGATGCAGTGTCATTACTGCGTGACTGTTATGTCGCATGGCCTTCAGCCATGGTCACCCAGCAGCGTGAGTTTTTGCAGCAGCGCTTACGCAGCGAAGGCCTGCTCGACGCCGGCGTGAGTGAGGATACCTTCAAACGCTGGTTTGACTTGATGGGTATTCAGCGGCACTTAAAAGCCGCTGGTATTTTTGCCCGCTTGTTACACCGTGATGCCAAGCCTGGCTATATGGCGGACGTGCCACGTACCTTGCAGTACATTGTCGACGTCAGCCAGGCTTACCCAATGCTGAGCGACTTCAGTGACTGGGTGGCAGACATTCAACAGCAAGTCACGGCGCAGATGCCAACGGCCACTTTGCATGACTAGTTCCCCGCGCAGAGCAATGATTCTCGCCGCTGGCCGTGGCGAACGCATGCGTCCATTAACTGACACTTGTCCCAAGCCAATGCTTAAGGTTGCCGGCCAACCCTTGCTGTTCTTTCATTTGCAAAAACTTGCCCATGCCGGTGTGCGTGATGTCGTCATCAACCACGCCTGGCTTGGGCAGCATATGCAGGACGCGATTGGCGATGGTCGCGACTTTGGGGTTCAGGTGCATTGGTCTGCAGAACCTGCCGGTGGGCTAGAGACCGCGGGCGGTATCATCCAGGCATTACCCTTGCTGGGCGATGAGCCGTTTATTGTGGTCAATGGCGACGTATGGAGTGATCTTGACTACGCGCTGTTACCCCAGCTTGGGGCGACTGACTTAGGCCATCTGGTGCTGGTGGAGAACCCTACTCACCATCCTGCGGGGGATTTTTCGTTGCTCAGCGATCGAGTGACCCAACCTTCAGCACCAACAACATATACTTTCGCTGGTCTCAGTATACTCAGTCCACGACTCTTCGCCGGCCTCGATAGTACTGCACGCAAACTCAAACCCTTGTTTGATAAGGCGATTGCCACTAAGCAATTGGGCGGGCAGGTGCACCAAGGCGCCTGGTGGGACGTGGGCACCCCGGCGCGCCTGGATGAACTGGATACTTGGTTAGGCGGCCGGACAGAGAAGGAGTCGAAGTAGCGATGTGGGGAAAAATTATTGGCACTGTGCTTGGCTTTATGGTCGCTCGCATCCCTGGTGCCATTCTCGGGTTTGTGATCGGCTATTGGTTTGATACCAGTTATGCCCAGCAACTACGCCAGGGTGGATTTTCATCTTTATTTAAAGACCCGGACCTTGATACCAGCAAAGCGACGTTCTTCTTCGCGATGTTCGCGACTATGGGGCATCTGGCAAAAAGCAAAGGTCGGGTGACCGAAACCGATATTGAGCAGGCACAACAGTTAATGCAAAGCCTCGAACTCAAGGGTGAGACCAGGCGCGAAGCACAACAAGCCTTCCGTGAAGGGAAAGACCCGGCCTTTCCGCTGGAAGCGACGCTGAAAAGGTTTCGTCAGGACAGCCAGGGGCGCCACGATTTGCTGCAGCTATTTATGGAGCAACTGGTGCACGCCGCACTGAATGACCGCAAGCTTGAACGCAGTGAATATGATGTTTTACTGCGCGCATCGCGGGCGCTTGGCTTCAATAAATTTCAGTTAGACAAATGGTTGTTGATGGCTGGTGCCAGCGCACGCTTTCAGCAATCTTCGCAGCGTCAGCAGCATAGCAGTGGCACCCATTACAGTAGCCATGAACAGCAGCGGCAGCGGCAACAGTATCAACGTCAAAACGAGCAAAGTGCGCTGGACGACGCGTATCAGTCCCTGGGGGTAAAAGCTTCTGTGGCTGACGATGAGTTAAAAAAGGTGTATCGCAAACTGATGCGCGAACATCATCCTGACAAGCTTGCGGCGCAGGGTCTGCCAGAACAGATGCTGAAAACGGCGACTCGCCGTAGCCAGGACATTCAGTCTGCCTATGATCGGATTAAACGTGCCCGCGGACTACGTTAAAAATCTTCGCTTTGTAGCCAACCGTATAGTTGATGGATGAGGTAACGCGGGTCATTGGCTCGGTTAGCGAGCAAGGTCCGCTGACGGTAACTTGGATGCTGGTGACGCTGGGTCTGTTGCTGGCGTCGGGCGCTATGCTCGAGCACCCAGCTATGACTATGCTGGGGGATAAAGTCTAACACCGGTATGCGTAGTTGCGCGGTGGTGGTGGCCAGGGCCTGATTAAGCTGCCATTGTGGATAATGCGCACCAACCATCACCAGCGCATCGATTTGCGGGTAGTCACCCCGGGCCAGCAGATCTGTTACCAGTGCTGCACTAACCCCCTGAGCGACAATGATCAGCGGCCCAGGCTGATGTGCCGCGTGCTCTACCGCTAAGCTTAAACGTTGCGCCATGGCGTCATGCAAGGGGGTAAGGTCAGCACCTTGGGCATAACGCTGACTGCTGTCTTCCTGCCAACTAAACTCGATGACCTGTGCTGTCGGCGGCTGAATGGCATAGCTATACCAGCCATACGCGGGCATGCCCTGATACCAAAGCCTGACCGGTACCGATTGCATTGGGTGAGTACCCAGCTCGGGAATAAAAATTAAGCTACCACGGTCGTAGGCCTGCTCGTTTTCCCGTGCCAATAACAGCATTCTAAGCGGTGTAGGCTGCTCATCCTCTGCGGCAGCCCGCAGTGCATCCTCGCTTGCACCCAGCCAGACGACTTCGCCGGGGGGCAGATAGTAGGCGAGATCGTCGGCTGCAGCCAAGGCCACTTGTGCGGCAGCCAGGCTTAAGGCTGCTGCAAGCAACGCAGTGAACGAATGCAGGCAGTACCTTTTGCAGCGAGCCATAAGAGAAACCGGAATTATTTTCATGCCAGTTGTATCGGCTGCCCTGGAAAAATATTTATCGTTAAATTGAGGCAGGCAGAGGGCGTTCTAAAAAGGCGCTTGCAGGGTGAACTCCAGCGGCGTTTCAGTTACAGGGTGGGTAAAGCTCAGCCAGTGTGCATGCAGCAACAGCCGCGAAGCGGCCTGTTGCGACGCCTGGGTGCCATACAGGCGGTCACCAAGAATCGGGCAGCCAATGGCATCCATATGCACACGCAACTGATGAGAGCGACCAGTATATGGGTACAAGCGCACGTCACTGTGGTGAGTCAGCGGGTCATACTGGGCAACCTGATAACGCGTCAGCGACGCCTTACCTTCATCCTGACAGACCATTTGTTTCGGCCGATTGGGCCAGTCACAGCGTAATGGAAGATTGACCTCCCCATGCTCTGTGGGCAATTGGCCAGCCACCCGGGCGATATAGCACTTTTCTACAGTGCGGGCCTGAAACTGCTTACCCAGCGCACTTTGCGCACCTTTGTGCAAGGCAAACAGAATCAGCCCTGAGGTTGCCATATCCAGTCGATGGACCACCCGGATCTGCGGCCATACTCTTGCCAACCGCCGCTCCAGGCTGTCTTGATGCGCGGGTGCCTTGCCGGGCACACTGAGTAGCCCACTGGGTTTGTTGGCCACCACGATATGGCTGTCGTAATACACCAGGTTCAGATACGGATGTTGTGGTGGATCATAAACAAAATCATCCGTTGCCCGCGAAGGCGTGGGCAACGGATGTGCATGCTCATGGGGCAGGCGCGCCATTAACTGTCGGTGCCCGCATTAACAATGACCCGCATCGAATCAACGGTTATTTGTGGGGCATTAAAGGCACTTGCCCAGGCGTCACGTTGTGCCTTCAGGGTGTCGATTTCGTCGTTGCGAATACTCGGGTTTTTAGCCTGCAGGTGTTGCAGCCGGGTAATCTCCCTATCTATTTGCTGCAAACGTTTAGCGGCAGCGTCACTGCAATCTTGCAGCAATTGTTGCTGAGCTTTATCAAGCTGGCTTTTAACGACCTGTTGAATCGGTTTACGCAGCGCTTTGATCATCTGTGCAGCGGTCTTCTTGTTGACGAAATGCAGCTGCTTGGTCAAGGTCTCAGCATTAATCTTGGTGCTCAAATCACGGCCCTGGCTGTCGCTCAAAACGCGTACCATCGGTGTTGGATACAGCCTTTCTAAGCCAATCGTGGGGGCTTGGGGTAAGCTGGCGCGAACATTGAGCTCGACAAACCAGTGTCCGGCAGGGAGTGCTTTATTTTTTAAAATGGCCACACATGCGCTACCGTGATTTTCGGTCATGACCAGCTCTAGGGCGGTCAGTACCTGAGGGTGTTCCCAGGTTAAAAACTGCACGTCATCGTAATGCAGCGCCGTGGTGCGATGAAAGGTGACCAAACTGCCTTCTTCATCCAGGCCAGGTAAACCGTTTGCAGCAAAGTTCTGACCGGGTTTGATAATCAGTCGTTGGTCGTCTTTGTCTTCAACATCGACACCAAACTGGTCCCAAAAGCTGAACATAAAGGTGGCCAGCTCCGTGCTCTCGTCACTGAGCATAATGGACTCGCGTAAAGGCGCCGCCACCGACAGGCGGCACGAGTTGAGCTCCAGCAAACGGTCACGGCCGGCAGCCAATTGGGCGCGAATCTCACTGACCGCTTGCTGCGTCTGCTCAAGCAATGCAGCGAAGGCTTCACTGTCGCCTTGTAAACCGGTCTTCATTGCTCTGCCAAGGCGTTCCATGAGCGCATGCCCGGTCGCGTTTGGCTGAGTGAAGGCTTGCATGCCTTGGTCGTACCAGGTCGCCAGGCGAGCGTCTGCAGAATCGGCTATCATAGGTACATGAATATCAAAGGCATCAAGTTGGCCGATTCGATCTAACCGACCAATCCGCTGTTCAAGCTTGTCCGGGTGGGCCGGTAAATCTAACATCACCAGATGCTGCGCGAACTGAAAGTTGCGGCCTTCGCCGCCAATTTCTGAGCTTAACAGGAGTTGCGCACCGTCTTCGTTGTCGGCAAAAAATGCCGCAGCCCGATCGCGCTCAAGTAAGGTCATGCCCTCATGAAATTGCGCGGTATGGCGCCCATATTTGATCCGCAGCATCGCCGCCACTTCTTCAACCTGAAGCTGACTTTGCATCATCACCAATAGTTTGTCGCCACCTTGTTTGCGCGCGAATTCATGCAACCAAGCAATTTTGACCGCCAGTTCAGAGTCACCATCGGTGGGATCAAAGCTTAGCGTGTGCGCGTGATAGCGGCGCAGTGGGAAACCACTGACATTGGCCCGGGTGTTACGCATCAGAACACGGCCAGTGCCGTGCTCATCGAGTAACTCATTCAGCGCGTCACTGTCATTGTCGAGTGACTTCGCTTGGTCTGCGACTTGTTGGTAATGGGCTTGTTCGGCGCGAAAGGCTTCAAGGTCATGAAAACGTTGGGGATCGAGCAAGTTCAGTTGTTCAAAATGGGTATCGGCGCCACCCTGGTCCGGGGTAGCGGTGAGCAGGAGCAACCCATGGTCTTCACTTAAATCGCGGATACTCTCTCGCTGCTCGGTATTAAGTTGGTGGGCCTCGTCAACCACGACTAAGTCCCAGTCACAGGCAAGCGCCTGCAGCAGCGTGTCCTCTTCATCCAGCAAGGACGCGGGGCACAGCGCGAGTTGCACCTGATTGAAGGGGTTTTCACCACTCTCGGCAGCTGCTGCAATATAGCTCTCATCAATGATACTAAACGCCAGGTTAAAACGTCGGCGGAGCTCAATCATCCACTGGTTAAGCAGAGGGTCAGGCACCCGGATAAGGACCCGTGAGGCATCGCCATTGAGCAACTGGGTCTGCATAATCAACCCCGCTTCAATGGTTTTACCTAAGCCAACTTCATCGGCCAGTAACACCCGGGGCTTCGCCCGGCGGCCAATGGTATGAGCAACATAGAGTTGATGCGGAAGCAAGTCGATTCGGGCTCCAAGCAGGCCACGGGCCGGATGCTCGAGCCAATGGCGCATGGCGACACTGCTTTGCTGGCGCAAATTATAGTGATTGACGCGATCAAACTGACCGGCGAGTAGCCGGGTCAACGGGCTGCTAAGCTGAACCTGATAGTGCAATTGAGTTTCTATCACCTGTACCGGCTTGCCGTCCCGTTGACCGTGATAGACAAGTACGCCGTTTTGGTCTTCAACGCGTTCAACTTCAAACGACCAATTGTCGCTGTGCAAAGCGGTCTCTTCCGGATCGAGAAGGTAGCGGGTTAACGGCGCGCTACTCATAGCGTAGGCTCGCACTTCTCCGTTCGCGGGGAACAGAATGGACACTTGCCGTCCGTTCATGCCGGTGACAATACCTAAACCTAATTCAATCTCTGTTTCACTTAGCCAGCGCTGGCCAATTACAAAATCATTCAAGGAACGTCTTCCTGCTTAGCTAATCAATCAGAATGTATGCCGGAACTGAAACTTCGGGCGTCGCTATGGTATCAAAGCTATGCTCTGGAAAGAGTAAAAAAAATGTAGTTAAAAGTCGCTACTAGAATACCAGAGGCTATGCTAAAAAGAGTACAGGACGAACAATAATAGTAGAAAGTCTACCAGAGGATCTCCCTATGCCAGGATCTGAGTCTGCAACAAGTATCTCTGCAGTGAGTTCGAATACTGCAAACACCGCCAACAACCATGTTAAACACTACGTACTAGACACCAATATTCTGCTCCACGAACCCCTCGCTTTTCTTAATTTCGAAGAACACAACGTGATTATTCCTATGGTTGTGCTTGAAGAGCTCGACAACATTAAAGATCGCCAAAAAGATGTCAGTCGTGACGCCCGAGTTGCCATTCGGGCTCTTGAAGAAGCTTTGCATGACGCCACACCAGAACAGATTACTGCTGGGGTGCCCTTAACCCGGGTCAGCGGGGAGCACCACGCCGTCGGTCATTTGTCGATATTCCCAGACTTTCAGTTGCGCCAAAGAGATGCGTCGTTGTCGTTAAGTGAGAATGACCATCGTATTATTCAGGCAGCGCTGGATTTACAAATCGCCCGCACTGGCCAGGTCGTACTGGTCACCAAAGATATTAATATGCGCCTGAAAGCGAAAGGCGCTGGGGTGAAGCGAGTCGAAGACTATCGTACTGATCAGTTGATTGATGACATCAAGCTGCTTAACAAAGGCTTCTACCAGTTCCCCGGGGATTTCTGGGCACATGTCACTGATGTACAAACCGAGCAAGACGGTCGGGAGACTTACCACTACGTGCCGTTGAGCGTATTTCCCAACGCGTTTCCGAATGAATATATTCTCGATGAGACTGAGCACTTTGCCGCACGAGTGGAAAGTTATGACAGTAAACGGGTGAAGATTCAGGACCTCAGTCGTGAAAGACTGATGGGGCAGCGGGCCTGGGGCATAGCGCCGAAAAATATCTACCAGGCGATGGGCATGAATGCGTTGCTCGATCCCACTATAGATCTGGTGATTCTGACTGGCCCGGCAGGCTGTGGTAAGACATTGTTAGCACTGGCCGCAGCGCTAGAGCAGGTGGTAGAAAAGGGAATTTACGAGAAAATTATCGTCACCCGCAGCACCCCGGAAATTGCCGAATCCATAGGTTTCCTGCCAGGTACCGAAGAAGAAAAAATGGCCCCATGGCTGGCAGCGATTACCGATAGCCTCGAGGTTCTGCATAAGAGCGACGAGCATATGGAGTCGAGCCTGGATTACACCATGAAGAAGGCCAATATCCAGTTTAAATCGATTAACTTTATGCGTGGTCGTAGTATCCAAAATGCCATCGTGATTTTGGACGAGTCGCAGAACCTGACTGCGTCACAACTGAAAACTATTATCACGCGCTGTGGCAGTGGCACCAAGATCATCTGCTCTGGCAACCTGGCGCAGATCGATAGCTATTATTTAACCGCGTTAACCTCGGGTTTAACTTACCTGGTGGAGCGCTTCAAAAACTATCATGGCAGTGCGACGATGAACCTCAATGGGGTGGTGCGCAGTTCGTTGGCGCAGTATGCAGAGGAAAACCTGTAGGCTACACCCGACCAGGGCTAGATACCAAGGACGGTAACGGCGCCGCTGCGCAGCTGACTTTGATACGCGCGAGCGGCCTCACCCACGGCTAGTTGTGCGGGCCCGGTCGGGTCGGCAATAACAAACTCGAGTTCGCTGTCGCGGACAAAGATATCGTCGGCGGCAGCTTCAATATTGAGTGCAAACATTGCGTGACCCGGTAGATACACAATCCGTCGTTCAATGTGCGGAAACAGGTTCGCCATCAGTGTCGCTAGCAGCGTCACTTTGCTGTCGCAGTCGCCGCGGTTTTCGTACAGCAGACGGCCCGGGGCAATGAACCCTGCACCCGGACTTGCCAACCGGTCAGTAAAGTCGTCATAGGGGATTTGCTGGATAAACTGGGTCACGTAGGCAAGCGCCTGGCGCGGGTTATAGGTACCATATGTGTCAGTGAGAATCGCCGTTAATGCATCGCTTACGGGGGTCAGCAGTGCACCCGATTCAGCCGCAATACGCGGGTGGTCTGGGGTATAGCCCTGGCGGCCGCTATGCTGGCGTAACTGTTGGTAGTAATTGCGCCGTAACACCTCTGCGTATGCCTCTTGCTCAGCCTGTTGCCATCGGCGCAGGCGAGTATTACGGCTGGCGAGATCACCCTGCATGAGCTCGTACTCTAACTCGCCATTGCGGATTGTCAGGCGAGCATCGCGCCAACCCTGCTGGTTAGCGTAGGCGCGCTGGGCGACCGCCATTTCGCGAAGCAAACGTGACTGACTGAGGGGGCGAAACACAATAGGCGTGCGCAACAAAACCTGCTGGGGGATGCTGAACTGAAGCCTTTGTGACTGCCCTTCAATATCTCGAAACTGATAGTCGAACAGGGTCTGTTCGTTGTCTACCTGCCGTTGCAGCTGTAGCTCAGGTGTTGGTTGGGCAAACGCGGTGGTACTGGTCAGGCTAAAGCTCACAGCAAGGCTAAAAGTAAAGATGATGGCGAGCCAGCGCGCAGGGGAGCGAGCAACGCGGGTCAGGCGAAACGGACGGCACCGCAAAGTACCGTCGTTAGCGTGGCGAATGGGGCTAAAACTTAACTTCGGTAATCGGGCTTGCGGTGTATTTGAGGTCAATTTGATACTCAACGCCACCTGCACGCACAAAGAAAAATGTTTTATCACGTTTAAACAACTCACTCAGCACAACGTTTTTCACATTCGCTCTGCGCACTGGGTCCAGGTCAGTTAGCTCAACACCATAGCGGCTGACCAGAATGTTTTCGTAACGACCAGGGGTAACTAAAAGCAGCGACTTATTGTCATCCGTCAGTGAAATCGTATTACCTGTCACTGCATATGGTTCATCTTTTCCGAACAAAGCGCTGTCCTCATTGTTGAAACTAGTATCTACGTGGCTGCAAATATAACGAAAAGGCAGGACAGAGCCAAGCAAAGTTTACCAGTGGGTTGGCCTGAATTAGTCCAGTTGATGGAAATAGTCTTCGAGAATTAAGCAGGCAGAGGCACTATCGATAGCTTCCTTACCCAGACTTTTAAAGCCGCCACGCTCGAAAAGATACTCTTTTGCGCTGACGGTGGTCAGGCGTTCGTCCTGAAGGGCTATGGCGACACCAAAGCGGCCATGCAATCGATTCGCAAACTTGCGCGCGCGCGCGGTGATTGGTTGCTCAGTACCGTCCATATTCAAGGGCAAACCAATCACACAAAGGTCCGGCTGCCATTCAGCTATCAGTCTGGCCACCCGGTCCCAGTCAGGTTTACCGTCCTGAGCTTTGAGCGCAGCCAGTGGATTCGCGGTTCCTGTTACAGCCTGGCCTACTGCCACGCCAATACTGCGGGTGCCAAAATCAAACGCTAATACTGAGGACATCAGGCGTGACCCGCCCCCGGTGCAAGTTGCCAGATATCGATACCTAGCTTTTCTGCGGCTTTTTGCCAGCGCTCACTGCTCGGCGTATCAAACAATATGTCCGCTTCAGCGGGGATAGTGAGCCAGCTGTTATTGGCCAGTTCTTCTTCAAGCTGGCCAGCGTCCCAACCAGAATAGCCAAGCGTCAGGATGAAGTTTTCTGGGGCATGAGCCGACCCAAAAGCTTGCAGAATGTCTTTTGAGGTGGTGACCATAATCTCATTGCTCAGTTTCAAACTACTACGCCAGCCATCCTGGGGGGTATGTAAGACAAATCCACGATCGGTGCCCACAGGCCCACCCGTGTAAACAGGGGCCCGGCGTAAAGCGCTTTCACCAGGAACCGTAATTTCAATTTGTTCGAGAAGTCGGCTTAATGGGACATCCGCAGGTTGATTGATAATCAGGCCCATGGCGCCATCTTCATTGTGTTCACAGATATAAGTGACAGTCCGTTCGAAAAATGAGTCGTGTAGATCTGGCATTGCGATCAAAAAATGGTTTTCTAAACTTTCCATCAGCTACTCCCTTTCCGTTTGTCCCAACTGCTTATCATATCAATATGAGCGCTCAAATCTGATTTTGAAAGTCTGCAGATGCGGTTTTACATTCAATTATGACTTACTGCTTTCTACCATGACAGTCTGCCTCGATGGCATCGAACAGTTGCTTCGCGATGTTGATCGCGTAATGATCTTCAATCTCGCGCATACAGGTCGGGCTTGTCACGTTGATTTCAGTGATACGGTCACCAATCACATCCAGACCAACCAGGTATAAACCTTTTTCTTTCAGCGTTGGACCAATCTGTCGCGCCAAAGCCCAGTCAGTCTCACTCAGAGGCTGCGGTCGACCGGTGCCACCTGCCGCGAGGTTACCACGGGTTTCACCGGCAGAAGGCACCCGAGCCAGACAGTACGGCACAGGTTCGCCGTTAATAATCAGGATACGTTTATCTCCGTCTTTAATCGCTGGCAGATATTCCTGCACCATGGCGAACCGCGTACCGTGTTCGGTTAACGTTTCAATGATCACGCCAAGGTTATTGCCGTCTGCCTTGACCCGGAAAATCGATGCGCCACCCATACCATCTAGTGGCTTTAAAATAATGTCTTTATGGGTTTGATGAAATTCGCGAATGCGGTCGCTATCGCGAGTGACCAAGGTTGCGCTAATGCTGTCAGGGAACCATGACGTGAACAGCTTCTCACCACAATCACGCAAGCTTTGCGGGCGGTTAGCAACTAATGCACCGGCTTGCTCAGCGAGCTCAAGGATCTGGGTCGCGTACATGAACTCAGTATCAAATGGCGGGTCTTTACGCATCAGAATGACATCAAGCTCCCCTAGGTGGATATCGCAACCGTCACCTAAGGTATAAAAATCATGCTTCTGGTCTCGTACCGTTAGCGGGCGCACAAAGCCCATCGGGTTGCCGCCGTCAATGAACAGATCTTTCATTTCCAGGTAGAGCAGTTCATCGCCACGGGTCTGAGCTTCTAGTGCCAGGCGAAAGCTGGTGTCTTTGTAGGTTTTGACCGTTTCGATAGGGTCCATGATAATGCCGACTTTCATGCCAACCTCGGGTAGTCAGATAAATAAAAAGGGTGTGCTTCGAGTGTAGCACGGGGTGTTAAATGAGATCACCGTGATTCGCTTGCAACGCGGCGATGGCGGCCAAAGCCGCAGTTTCCGTGCGCAGTACGCGTGGGCCTAAATGGACCGGCAGACACTGGGCGGCATGGGTTCGCGCCACCTCTGTGGCTGAGAAGCCACCTTCAGGCCCAATCAAAAGTGCAATCTCATGGGTTACAGGTGCACTTTTAAAGGAGTGCTCGGCGCTCGGTTCCAGCGTTAAGGTCAGCGGCCTGTCCGCCTGGCTAAGGAATGCGTCGAGGGTGATTGGCGCATGAACCTCAGGCACCAGGTTACGCCCACTTTGTTCACAGGCAGCAATCACAATCTTTTGCCACTGGTCACGCTTTTTGGCTAAGCGCTCACCTTGCAGTTTGACCCCGCAGCGCTCGGTGAAAATTGGGGTAATGCTGGCCACACCCAGTTCCACTGACTTTTGCAGAGCGAAGTCCATGCGATCACCGCGGGAGATGCCTTGAATCAGGTGGATTCGCAATGGTGATTCTACATCCGCTAGCTGGCGTCCAATAATACGCACCTCAACTTGCTTCTTGCTGGCCTGAGTGATTTCCCCTTGATAAATGTGGTTATCACCACAAAAGAGCTCCAGCTCATGGCCTGCCGCCAGGCGTAACACGCGACCAACATGGTTGGCCGCATCATCGCTTAGCGTCACAAGGGTTTCGCTAGCCAGGCTTTGTGGGTGGTAAATGCGAGGGATACGCATGGTTTTATGCTACAGCGTCGCGCAACGCGTCGGCTTTATCCGTACGCTCCCAAGGGAACTCTTCACGACCAAAGTGACCGTACGCAGCGGTTGGCAGATATATCGCACGTTCCAAATCGAGCATCTGAATCAAGCCATATGGGCGTAGGTCAAAATGGTTGCGCACGGCTTCAATCAGCGTTGCTTCGTCATACTTGCTGGTACCAAAGGTTTCCAGGCTAATTGAAGTTGGCTCAGCCACACCGATGGCGTAAGAGAGCTGTACTTCACAGCGATCCGCCAGACCTGCAGCGACTATATTCTTCGCAACATAACGCGCCGCGTATGCCGCACTACGGTCAACTTTAGACGGGTCTTTACCGGAGAACGCGCCACCGCCATGGCGGGCCATGCCGCCGTAGGTGTCGACAATGATTTTGCGGCCAGTTAAGCCACAGTCACCCATCGGGCCGCCTATCACGAATTTGCCGGTTGGGTTGATATGGAATTTAGTGTCCTTAGTGACCCATTCCGCAGGCAGCACTGGTTTAACGATGTGCTCCATCACTGCTTCCTGAACCTGCTTAAGACTGTATTCTTCGGCGTGCTGGGTGGAAAGCACCACGGCATCGATGCCGACCGGCTTACCGTCTTCATAAACAAAGGTCAGCTGGCTTTTTGCATCCGGGCGTAACCAAGGTAATTCAGTGCGGCGCATCTCAGCTTGACGCTGAACCAGCTTGTGGGCGTAAGTAATAGGTGCGGGCATCAGCACGTCAGTTTCGTTTGACGCATAACCAAACATCAAACCCTGGTCTCCCGCGCCTTGCTCTTCTGGCGCACCGCGGTCGACACCCTGATTGATATCTGGTGACTGTTTACCAATGGCGTTCAATACTGCACAGCTGCCGGCGTCAAAACCCATGTCAGAATGGGTATAGCCGATCTTGCGGACGGTATCGCGCACCAGACTCTCCACGTCGACCCAGGCGTGGGTATTAATTTCCCCACCAACCAGGACCATGCCTGTTTTGACATAAGTTTCGCAAGCTACGCGAGCCTTGGGGTCTTCACGTAAAATAGCATCAAGAACCGCGTCGGAAATCTGGTCAGCGATTTTATCGGGATGTCCTTCGGAAACTGATTCAGAGGTAAACAGGTGACGTGCCATATTGATTCTTCTCTCATATTTGAAAAACGCCGCTACTCTAGACGTTTTTTGCAAAAAAATCCACTTTTAGACGTCTATAAGTCTGAATGTGGCGGTAAATTTGCGTGCGCGTCGTGAATTGTGGACAATACGCGCGCAGACCCCACGTCAGCGACTACTAGTAGATGAATATAGCTTTGCGCAGTGAAGACGCAATTAAGCTAGCTTGGTTAAGCAACAGTGTACGTTTGGCTGCTTAAAAAGTTCATCCCAGGTAATGTCTAGCCCCCAATTTCAGGAGTGTTTCATGTCTCAACGTCGTCATTTAGCCAACGCCATTCGCGCCCTTAGTATGGACGCAGTTCAGCAAGCCAAATCGGGCCACCCTGGCGCGCCGATGGGGATGGCTGACATCGCAGAAGTTCTGTGGCGGGATTACATGCAGCATAACCCGGCGAATCCAGATTGGGCCAACCGCGACCGTTTCGTTCTTTCCAATGGCCATGGCTCGATGCTGATTTATTCATTGTTGCATCTGACAGGTTACGATCTGGATATCAACGAAATTAAAAACTTCCGCCAGTTACACTCGAAAACCCCAGGGCACCCAGAGTACGGCTACGCGCCTGGTGTTGAGACCACTACAGGCCCGCTAGGCCAAGGCGTGAGTAACGCGGTGGGCATGGCGATCGCTGAAAAAGCACTGGCGGCACAATTTAACCAGCCAGGCCACGATATTATTGACCACTACACATACACGTTTATGGGTGATGGCTGTTTGATGGAAGGTATTTCCCACGAAGTGTGTTCACTGGCAGGCACCTTAGGCCTGGGTAAACTGATTGCCTTTTACGACGACAACGGCATTTCTATCGACGGTAATGTAGAGGGCTGGTTTACCGACGACACGGTGAAGCGTTTTGAAAGCTATGGCTGGCATGTGATTGGTAATGTAGACGGGCATGACAGCGCTGCAGTTAAAGCCGCGATTGAAGCAGGTCGGGCTGAAACCAATAAGCCAACCCTGATTTGCTGTAAAACCGTGATCGGCTTTGGTTCGCCGAATAAGCAGGGCTCAGAAAGCTCGCACGGTTCGCCACTAGGCGATGACGAAGTTGCGCTGGCGCGTAAAGAATTAAATTGGGAATATGGCGCCTTTGAAATTCCCGCTGACGTTTACCAGGCGTGGGATGCGAAAACTCAGGGCGAAGCCAGCGAGACGGCCTGGAACAAGCAATTTGACGCCTATGCAGCGGCGCACCCGCGTTTAGCAACTGAACTTAAGCGTCGTTTAAGTGGCGAATTACCAGCAAACTTTAGTGAGCAGGCCCAGGCCCATATCGAAAAACTGCAGGCAAACCCGGAAAAAGTAGCGACCCGTAAAGCCTCCCAGCAAGCGCTCAACGCCTTCGGACCCATGCTGCCTGAACTATTAGGGGGCTCCGCTGATCTCGCCGGTTCCAACCTGACAATTTGGGACAACTCCAAACCACTGACTCACGACGATGCCAGCGGTAACTACATTTATTACGGCGTGCGTGAGTTTGGTATGTCAGCGATTATGAATGGTATTGCCCTGCACGGTGGCTTTGTGCCATACGGTGCGACCTTCCTGATGTTTATGGAATATGCGCGCAACGCAGTGCGTATGGCTGCGCTGATGAAGCAGCCCGCTATTTTTGTATATACCCATGATTCCATTGGTTTGGGTGAAGACGGGCCAACCCACCAGCCGGTGGAGCAACTTGCCAGCATGCGGGTCACCCCGAACCTCAACACCTGGCGTCCCTGTGATCAGGTTGAGTCTGCAGTGAGTTGGAAAGCTGCTATTGAACGCCGTGACGGTCCAACCGCGCTGGTTTTCACCCGTCAGGGCGTCGCACCACAAGCGCGAACCAAAGATCAGCTCGCCAATGTTGAACGCGGTGGTTATATCCTGAAAGATTTCGCTGAGAACCCTGAGTTGATACTCATTGCCACCGGCTCTGAAGTTGAGCTGGCGATGGATGCTGCCGAACGGCTAACCACGCAGGGTGAGAAAGTTCGCGTCGTATCGATGCCATGCACCGATGTTTTTGATGCGCAAAGCGATGAGTACAAAGACAGCGTACTGCCAAAGCAGGTGCGTCGCCGGGTTGCTATCGAAGCGAGCATTGCCGATTACTGGTTGAAGTACGTCGGTCTGGACGGTGCAGTGGTCGGCATGACCACCTTTGGTGAGTCGGCACCTGCAGATGAGTTGTTTAAGCATTTCGGTTTCACCGTTGAAAACGTGGTGAAAACGGCGCGGGCGGTTTAATCCATGGCAGATACCCCAGCGGTTCGTATTGCGATCAATGGCCTTGGTCGTATTGGGCGTAGCGTTTTGCGCGCCTTATATGAATCCGGCTATCGCGACCGGATAGAGGTGGTGGCGGTGAATGAGCCGGCGTCAGCGGCGTCGATTGCCCATTTGCTGAAATATGACAGCACCCATGGTCGGTTTGCGGTGCCAGTCTCGGCCACAGAGTCGAGGCTGCATATTGGTAATGACGAGATTCCCTTAAGCCATGCCACTGAACTTGCTGATTTGCCATGGCATCAGCACGACGTCGATATCGTGCTGGATTGCAGCGGGGTGTTTGGTTCGCGCAGCGACGCAGAAGCGCATATTAGCGCTGGGGCAAACAAAGTATTATTTTCCCATCCGGCGGCACCGGACGTGGATTTCACCATGATCCAGGGGATTAACCATGATGAGCTGCGAGCGCATCATCGGATCGTGTCCAACGGATCATGTACCACCAACTGTATTGTGCCGGTGATTAAAGTCCTGGACGATGCATTTGGCGTCGACTCTGGCACCATTACCACGATTCACTCGGCAATGAATGATCAGCAGGTGATTGATGCGCACCATGAGAATTTACGCCTGGCGCGGGCGGCGTCACAGTCTATTATTCCGATAGACACTCGCCTGGCGCGAGGGATCGAGCGGATTATGCCGAAGTTCGCCGGCCGCTTCGAAGCCATCGCGGTGCGTGTGCCAACCACCAACGTATCGGTGATGGATTTGAGTGTCACGCTGCAACAGTCTGTGGATATTGAGAAGGTCAATGCGGTATTGCAAGCCGCTGCACATAACGGCCTGCGCGGGGTGCTTGGGTTTACCATGGAGCCGTTGGTTTCCGCCGATTTTAATCATGACCCGCGCTCAAGCATTGTCGATGGTACCCAGACCCGGGTTAGTCATGGTCACTTGGTCAAGGTCCTGGCCTGGTGTGATAATGAGTGGGGGTTTGCGAATCGAATGCTGGATACCGCGGTCAGCCTGCATGAAGCACCCGGCGCGGACTACACTAATAAGTAAGCGAATCGGCAACGCCCGGTTTTGAACAACAATTTTAGCAAAACAAGGATTCTCTATGAGCGTTTTGGCAATGAAAGATTTCGACCTGCGCGGTAAGCGCGTGTTGATTCGTGAAGATCTGAACGTACCGGTTAAGGATGGCAAGGTGACGTCTGATGCGCGCTTAAAAGCCGCATTACCCACCTTGCAGCAAGCGCTTGAGCAAGGTGCTAAAGTGATGGTGATGTCGCATTTGGGCCGCCCCGAAGAAGGCCAGTATGATGACCAGTATTCGATGGCCCCGGTGGCACGGTATCTAGAAGAGGTACTGGATTTTCCAGTTCGTTTTGAAAGTAATTACCTGAACGGTGTCGAAGCTGCGGGTGGTGAACTGGTAGTATTTGAGAACGTGCGTTTTAATACCGGCGAGAAGAAAAACGACCCGGAGCTGGCGAAAAAAATGGCTGCCTTATGTGACATCTTCGTGATGGACGCCTTTGGCACTGCACACCGTGCTCAGGCGTCGACCTATGGGGTTGCCCAATACGCGAAACTGGCCCTTGCCGGACCGTTGCTGGTTGCTGAACTAGAAGCCCTCGGCAAAGCGATGAAAGAACCCAAGCGCCCATTGGTAGCAATCGTCGGTGGCTCGAAAGTATCGAGCAAACTTACGGTACTGAACTCGCTGGTGCGTAAAGTCGATCAATTGATTGTCGGTGGCGGCATTGCCAATACCTTCATTAAAGCGGCGGGCCATAACATTGGTAACTCGCTGTGCGAAGATGATTTAGTCAAAGAGGCCTCGCGCCTCGCAGATTCGGCGAAAACCCGCGGTGCGGATATCCCGTTACCGACTGACGTAGTGACCGGCAAAGAGTTCGCCGAGAACGCAGCGGCAGAAACCAAAGCGGTCGGTGATGTGGCTGACGATGATATGATTTTTGACATCGGGCCGGATACCACCGAAACGCTGGTCGACTTACTGAAAGGCGCAGGCACTATTGTGTGGAACGGGCCTGTGGGTGTATTCGAGTTCGAGCAGTTTAGCGCAGGCACCCGCGCTATCGCAGAAGCCATTGCACAGAGCGATGCATTTTCAATTGCAGGTGGTGGTGATACGCTGGCTGCCATTGATAAATATGGTATTGCTGACAAAGTTTCTTATATATCTACCGGTGGCGGTGCATTCCTTGAGTTTCTGGAAGGTAAAACCTTGCCTGCAGTAGCGATTCTTGAAGCGCGTGCAAAAGACCACAAAGCATAAACAATTTTATTAAAGGAGTATTTTCATGGCACTTATTTCATTGCGACAGTTGCTGGATCACGCAGCGGAGCATAGTTACGGCGTACCCGCCTACAACGTTAACAATCTTGAGCAGATGCGCGCGATTATGCGTGCTGCTGATGACACCAACAGCCCGGTCATCGTGCAAGCGTCTGCCGGTGCGCGTAGCTACGCAGGCGCCCCATTTTTGCGTCACCTGATCCTTGCCGCAATTGAAGAGTGGCCGCATATTCCGGTGGTAATGCACCAGGACCATGGTACGTCTCCTGCAGTGTGTCAGCGCTCGATTCAGCTGGGCTTTAGCTCAGTGATGATGGACGGGTCACTGAAGTCCGATGGTAAAACGCCAGCGGATTACGACTATAACGTCGAAGTGACACGTCGCACAGTGGAGATGGCGCATGCCTGTGGTGTCTCGGTTGAGGGTGAGTTAGGGGTACTTGGCTCGCTGGAAACGGGTGAAGCGGGTGAAGAAGACGGCGTTGGTGCGGAAGGTAAACTGACCCACGATCAGCTGTTAACTGACCCGGAAGAAGCTGCAGATTTCGTTAAAGCCACTCAGGTTGATGCCTTGGCAATCGCCTGTGGTACCTCACACGGCGCATACAAGTTTTCCCGTCCACCAACCGGCGATATCCTGGCGATTGAGCGTATTAAAGAAATTCACGCGCGCATTCCTGATACTCACCTGGTCATGCACGGGTCGTCGTCAGTACCACAAGAATGGCTGGCGATTATCAACGAATTTGGCGGTGAAATTCCAGAAACCTATGGTGTACCTGTGGAGCAAATCCAGGAAGGTATCCGCCATGGTGTGCGTAAGGTCAATATTGATACGGATTTACGCCTTGCGTCGACCGGTGCGATTCGTCGTCATTTGGCAGAAAATAAGAGCAACTTTGATCCGCGCAAATATTTCCAGGCTGCGACCGATGCCATGTATGACGTCTGCAAAGCGCGCTACGAAGCTTTTGGTACCGCCGGCAATGCCGATAAAATTAAACCAACGTCTTTAGAAGAGATGTTTAAGCTGTATGAACGTGGCGCTTTGAAAGCAACCGTGAAGTAAGGAGTCGATTGTGTCTAAGATGATGTACACAGCAAGTGCAGTGCTGGCAGCACCCTTATTGATGCTGAGCAGCCAGGCGCTGGCAGTGACGCCGGAAGACGAGGGTTGGCAGGCAGAAGTTGAAGTCGGCCTGCTTATTCGTACCGGTAATACCGAATCTCAGTCCTGGAAAGGTAAACTGAACCTTGAGCGCGAAGTGAACTTATGGCGTCATCAGGGTTCATTCGACTATTACCGCCAGGAGACCGAAAACCTCGATGGTGAGAGTGTAGTTGATGCTGACCGGATTTTCGCCTCGGCACAGACCAACCGCCAATTTGAAGAAGACAGCAACTCTTCTTTGTTTGTCTATGGTTCGTACGAGGATGACCGTTTCAGTAGCTACAATTACCAGTCCACCATTGCGGCCGGTTACGGTAACCGGTACACCTGGAGAGAAGGCCTGTTTGCGGACTTCGAAATTGGTCCAGGTTACTCTTATGACGAGCGACGAGATACTGGCGAAACGGAAGGTGAAATCATTGTTCGTATGGCCGGACGACTGAACTGGGATATCACTGATACCTCACGTTTCACCCAAAGCATATCCACAGAAGTCGGAGACGATAATGTGCGTACGCGTGCTGTGTCTGCGGTGACCGCGAATATCAATTCGGCACTCGCATTGCGTGTATCATTAACGCTTAACCACAATGACACTGTCTATGAGCAGGCTAGTGGGCGTATTCCGGAAAAACTGGATACAGAAACGGCCGTAACTCTGGTATACAGCTTCTAAGCTGGATTCGTGGGTTTTGCTGATAACACAGACGAAGCGTGGCTGAGATGCCACGCTTTTTGTTATTTTAGCCCCTTGCTGTACGCTCAAGGGTTCAAAATGACCATCGGAGGGCAATTCCATGCGCGCCATTCAGTCAGTTTCAAAGCTGAAACTGCTCGAAATTATGAACCGTCTGGACTTTTTTGCTGAGTTTAGTAATGACGAGCGTCGCCTGCTATTGGAAGACAAATTACGCCTCTATAGCTGTAAACAGGGGCGGCCGATCACTCAGCAGGGTGAAACGGACACGTCGCTGTACTTACTTTTGTCAGGCTATGCCCGGGTTGAAAAAGACGGCCAGGAACTGGGCACTTTGCGCAGTGGTGAGATTATCGGTGAGGGCTCTTTTGTTACCCGTCAGCCGCGCAGCGCCAGTGTTATCGCGAGCGTTGACTGTATTGTGTTTCGCATTGATAATCCCGGCTTGCGCACCTTGGGGGCGGCTATTCGCGAGAAAGTAAAAGACGCGATCATTCGCGGTATGGCCAAGCGTATTGTCCATCTTAACGAGCGTCTTGAGCTCACCCGGGTGTGAGCCTGCGTGTCAGGCTTAGCCCACAGACAACATCAAGTGTAGGTAGTAAACCTCAATGAAAGTAGCTGATTTTAGTTTTCAATTACCCGACGAGCTGATTGCCCGTTATCCGCAGCCACAGCGCAGTGCAAGCAGGCTGCTAAGCGTGAACGCCAGCAATGGTGAGCTTGGCCATGGTAAGTTCACCGACATCGTTGAGCTCATCGCACCTGGCGACCTGCTTGTTTTTAACGACACCCGGGTGATTCCGGCGCGATTGCTGGGGCAAAAAGTCTCCGGTGGGAAGGTTGAAGTGCTGGTGGAGCGGGTGGTGGATGAACACCATGTGCTTGCCCATGTACGTGCGAATCGGGCACCTAAAGCAGGGGCCCGGCTTGCCCTTGAAGATGCGTTTGAAGCTGAAGTGACCGGCCGGGAAGGTGCATTATTTAAGCTGCACTTTGACAGTACACAAAGCGTTCTTGAATTGCTCGAAGCGCACGGCCATATGCCACTGCCTCCTTATATTGACCGCCCGGACGAGGACAGCGACCGTGAACGCTATCAGACGGTTTACAATCGCAAGCCTGGCGCAGTGGCGGCACCAACCGCAGGGTTACACTTTGATGATGTCATTTTACAACAATTGCAGGACAAGGGTGTTGAGTTTGCTTATGTGACCTTGCACGTGGGGGCCGGTACGTTTCAGCCAGTAAGGGTGGACAGTATTGAAGAGCATATCATGCACAGCGAGTACGCCGAGGTCAGTGAAGACACCATTGCAGCCATTGAGGCAACGCGTGCGCGTGGTGGGCGGGTGATTGCGGTGGGTACGACCTCGGTGCGCTCCTTAGAATCAATGGCTAAAGCCAGCCTTAAAGGGCAGCTGACACCGTTCTTTCAGGAAACCGATATCTTTATCTACCCCGGCTATGAATTTGCCGTGGTTGACGCCATGATCACCAACTTTCACCTCCCTGAATCGACATTGTTAATGCTGGTGTCCGCATTCGCCAGTCAACAAATCATTCTCGACGCCTATGCCAGTGCGGTTGAGCATCAATATCGCTTTTTCAGTTACGGTGACGCGATGTTCTTACATTCGCCTACATAGCCTGCTCGACGCGGTTTTGCCTGAGCTTCAGCGTGATCAGGTTCTGCAAACGAAGAAGCCTCGAGGTTAAAATATCGAGGCTTCTTACGTTTGTAGCTGTCAATTCGCGGTATTACCCGTGATTAAGTGCTGGCACAGGCAGGTTACGCTCGGCATAAAACTTCTCGACGAACTGGTCAAGGGTGCCTGCATCGAGTGCATCACGCATCCCTTGCATCACGATCTGATAAAAGCGCAGGTTATGGATGGTATTCAAACGCGCACCCAGAATTTCATTACAGCGATCAAGGTGATGTAAGTACGCCCGCGAGTAGTTCTTACAGGTATAGCAGTCGCAGTTTGCATCTAATGGATTCGGATCGGTACGGTGGCGAGCATTGCGAATTTTCAACACCCCTTCGCTGACGAACAAGTGGCCGTTACGCGCATTGCGGGTTGGCATCACGCAGTCAAACATATCGATACCGCGGCGCACGGCTTCAACCAAGTCTTCAGGCTTGCCCACACCCATTAAGTAGCGTGGTTTGTGTGCTGGCATTTGCGGGGCCGTGTGGTCAAGAATACGCATCATGTCTTCTTTCGGCTCGCCCACTGACAAGCCACCGATGGCATAGCCATCAAAACCGATATCGGTCAGGCCGTTTAACGACACGTCACGTAACTCTTCGTACATACCGCCCTGGATAATACCAAACAACGCGGCCGGGTTGCCTTCATGGGCATCCTTAGAGCGTTGCGCCCAACGTAGCGACAGCTCCATTGAGGTTTTTGCTTCCTCAACGGTTGCCGGGTGTGGCGTACATTCGTCGAAAATCATGACGATGTCTGCGCCTAGCTCACGCTGTACCTGCATCGACTTCTCTGGGGTCAGCAGAATCTTTTCGCCATTAATGGGTGAGCGGAAAGTGGCGCCTTCTTCACTAATTTTGCGCAGTTCACCAAGGCTGAACACCTGGAACCCGCCTGAATCAGTGAGAATAGGGCCATGCCAGTTCATGAAGTCATGCAAGTCACCATGCTGCTGGATAATTTGAGTGCCCGGGCGCAGCATCAAGTGAAACGTATTACCGAGGCAAATTTGCGCGCCGGTTTCTTTCACTTCTTCTGGGGTCATTCCTTTAACAGTACCCAGTGTGCCCACAGGCATAAATGCCGGAGTCTCCACAGTGCCGCGTTCAAATACCATACGTCCGCGTCGCGCACGCCCACTCGTTGTATCCAGTTCAAACTTCATAATCACCACGTCGATGTTGCTTTATCTGGCGCGATTATACACAAAATCCAGATAACATGGGCGGCACACAGCAGAATTCCAGTGCTGTGCTATTTTTAATGGGTAGTAGCTATCTTTAACCTGTTTTAAAGATGCTTTTTTTCAGTAGCTTAGGAGAGATTATGAGCGAAGCGAAGTCAGTACTGGTACGAGTCACCATCGGCGATAACCTGACCTGTTCGTTTCCTGACGGAAACGTGGTGTCGTCAAGCAAGGGGCGGGTTCGCTTTGAGAACTTTACTAACCTGGAGGCTGAGGTTCGGTTTGACACAGCAGATGCTTTTCGTGTCACCCACGACGAAGCCATCGTATTTGAGGTCAGCAAGCTGGGCAACGCAGGTGAACACCCGTTTACCGTGCATGAGGTTGTAGATGGCCAGGCAGATGACACCATCTCAGGCGAAGGTGTCATCAAAATTGACGGCCGGTTTTAAATATCAGTGAGCGTATCCGGGGCGCACGCTACCCCGGTATGTTGCTCTATCGTTCGCCATGCCTGGGCGGTATCTTCTAAAAAGATGTACTTAAGGTAACCCTGTTCATACATCTGATGAGAGATCTCGCAAGCTGATTTTAGCCGCTCCAGCGCAACTTGTTGGTCTGTTTCGCTTTGTGTGCCAAGCACGTCAGCGAATTTGGCCATTAGAATGCTGGCGTTATCATTTACCTCAAACAATGTATGTTCCGCCGCACCCGCTTTAGCAAAAAACTTTTGTGCCAGTTCACGCCAGTGCTGGGATTTTTCATTTTCGTCGGTATATACGCTCATATAGACCAGAGTACGTGCGATATCAGCGGAATAAACGAGCCCACTGGAGTCAATCATATTCGCTAATATAGCGTCTTCTAATTCTGCCAGTTTCTGTGGCTCGCCAGTCGCTTCATAGCGCTGCAACAATAAGACGACCTCGCGTACAAATGACATGGGTGAACGCTCCATGCTGTGGGTATCGAGGCTTAGAATCTCCAGCACTTTGCCTTCACGTGCTTCATCACTTAATGGATGCGTCAAATAGTCGTTAAAATATAGATATATGTCAGACCAACGCTGGCGCGCAATGTCAAGTTGCGGGGCCAGCTCAACGGTTTTGGCATAGGCGGCGTCGGCTATTTCAAGCAACTCTGCAGCGGTCTGTTCATCACCTGCCTGCCCTAAGTCAATCGCCTGCTCTTTGTGTAACGAGCCATAGTTATATTGAACCGCAATGTTGTCTGGCATACGTTGCACTACCGGAGTTATCAAATCGATGGCGCGGCCACGTACTTCCATCGCTTTTTCAAGTGGCAGTCCGCCCGACCAGGTATTCAGCATTGCCGCATAGTTTGCCTGCAAACCAAGAGAGTCGGGGGCACGTTGCAGCGCGTCTGCATAGGCTTGATCCGCGAGGCTAAACTGAAGATCACGCTCTGCGTAGGTGCTGGCAAACCGAGCCTGGCTACGATACGCATTGCCGAGGCTCATATAATAATCACTGCCACGGTAAACCTCAGGCAACGTATCGAGGATAACCTGATAACGAGCGAGCAGATTCGCGGATGACTCACTTTGGTTGTTACGGTGGTTGATATAATGCTGATAATGATTCAGGGCGCCACGAATAATTCCGGTGGTGCGCGCTGAAGGCCAGTTACGTGCAGCGCTGTGTCGTAAGCTTTGCTCGAAAAACCGTGTACCGCGGCTCAAATGAAAGGCAGAGTCATTGTCCGTCAGGTGCGAACGAAAGCTTAGTAACGTGTCGTAGCGTGCCGATGTGGCCAGATAATCAGGATGCGTATTGTCAACCTCGGCCATTGCGCTTAGCAACTCAGGAAGTGAGCCTAACCAGCTATTGGCACTGTCATCGTACTGATCATGCTCGTTCTCCCGACTGGTTTGCAGGCTAAATAATGTATTTGCGCGCAATACATAAGCCGGCAGGTAGGACGGCACTCGGTTGACTAACTCGTTAAATGCATGTTCATGAATTGCAATCAGGGCTAAATAATCCCCCTCTGTATACTCATCTAATATGTCTTGAGTTAGTTCATCGCTAATTTCCAACATCAGCTCATAACGTTGATAAAACCAATGAGGAAAATTACCCCGTTGAAGCAGGCTTAGGGCTTGTAAGGGTTGATTGGCAAAGTACAAACGCATGGCTTGCACATAATCACGGGGTAACTGGACGAGCTCTACCTGTTCGAGCACCTGTAATGCTCGCAGTGCGTAGGTTTCATAGGCTTGCTGATTTGCCGCTTGCCGAGCCTCCGCCGATGGTAGCGCTCGAGCCTGGCGCCTGGCATCGAAGTAGTAACGGTTTAAGGTCAGCGCGAAGGTAGTTGCCGTGCGGTCTGAACGATCATTTAAGTCCCAGGCCCGTTGTAAGCTGGTGAAGGCACGCTGGTTATCATATAACTGGTAAAATAACCGACCTGCCGCGGCATAATGGGCGGCAGCAAGCCACTCAGCATGCTCGTCAGCCTGCAGGTACCAGCGCTCTGCGTCACTTCCAAGCTGCTCCAGTTCGTGGTGAACCGGATGGCGGGGAGAGCGGTAAATGGATTCAATTTGATACTCGCGCTGGACCACCTGTTCACTGATGTTGAGCTGTTCAAGCTGGCGTTGGCTCATGGTGTTCTGATAGAAGTTGACCCCAATAATGGCGATAACCGCCAACGCAAGTGCAGCCGACGAGGTTCCACGGAACCAACGGCTACGCTGCCATAAACGCTTGGTTTTATATATTGGAGAGTGGCGTAATGAGATAGGGCGGTGATTAAGATACGCGATCAGGTCCTGCTGCAGGGTCTCGGCGTCTGCATAGCGTTCATTTGCTTTGTCAGCCAGGCAGTGTTCGATAATACGCTTTAAGTCATCATTCAGGGTTTTTAGCGAGCCAGCGTGCGAGCCGGTAAGGACAAAGCGCAGGGTCGCACCAAGGGCATAGATATCAATGGCTGGTGCAAGTGCCTGGGCGCTGCCTGCTTGCTGGCTAATACGCTCAGGGGCCATGTAATGCTCGGTGCCGGCACCGGTGATAGAAGCACTGCTACGAGTGGCATGGGCAATCCCAAAGTCCACCAGCACAGCCTGAACCGCCTTGCTGCTTTGACGAAGCACGATATTAGAAGGCTTAATATCACAGTGGACGATACCTTTCTGATGAGCCGTGTGTAACGCCCCGGCGACATCAGCGATCATGCTGATCAACTGATTTTGCGAGAACTGTTCGCGCCATTGGTTCAGGTGCGGCCCATTCACATAAGACATCACCAGGTAAACCGCCTGACCTTCTTCAGCGACCTCGAATACTTTGCAAATATTCGGGTGCTCAAGCTGAGCCAGCACGCGTGCTTCATTGAGCAGTCGTGCGCGTTCCTCATGCTCATGGCGATGAATAAATTTAATCGCAACTTCGCGTAACAATTGGCTGTCGAACGCTTTGTAAACCGCGCCTGATGAGCCCTGGCCCAGTAGCCCCAGACAGCGGTAGCGCGGGCTTATCGGATAGGGAAATTTGTGCTGCGCTGAAGCCGACTGAGGCTCACCAGGGACCATGGTCGGTTCATCATCGTAATCACTAAATGGCGGCTCATGACTCATGTGTATGGTTCCCCATGAGCAAATACTGATCAGAGCCTGGAGCGGTACTTGTTATTATTTGCTCGGCGTTCATGACATTCCCTTCGTATTGATATGCTGCGATATAAAAGATGGTTCAGTAAGAACTATATCGTTTGGCATGCTAAATAATGGTTATTAGCATTTTGTTTATTATTTTTGCTTAGTCTATCAAAATTTAATGACAACTTTTAAGTTGATTAACGCCTTTTAACGTTGATTAACGCGTGCTTGGGCGATTTTGGAACGTAAAAACAACTTTCATAGCACTTGTTGGAATTATGTATGTGAGTGGTCACTTTCTTTAACAGTGTTATTTTTAAAGCTCGTCTCAGAGAAGGGCGTGACAGCAACATGGCGAACGTCATAAATAAATTTGCTGGCGTGACCTTTGCAACGAACGTTGGTGTGAGAGGGGCGGCCACTAACACGTTCGGACCTACCAGCCTTTGACGTGCGGCTGTCCCTCTCCGCTTATTTGCCTTGCGATTACACGCCCGCCATTGACCTCTATACAGGCATGATTCGTGCAAAGAATGGTGGCTGCCAAATAAAGAAGCTTGATCCTTAGGGCTTACGCAGGAACAATACGCGAAGACATAGGTAGGCTTGGGGCTAAGATGACAGGGTTTAGTTTGGCCACTGCGATGAAGTCAATTTCGGTAGATATTGAAATTCGCATGGGCACGCACAAGCATCGCATTCGCGGTTTGTGGGTTGGTCAGCGTGAGGGTGATTACCTTATTATTGACCTGCCAAGGAAATACAACTGGTTGGAACTGCAGGAATGGTTTCAGAACTGCACGGGTGTGGTGCTGCGCGGTGTATTACGTGAAGGTCAGGTTTTCGCAGCGGCGACTCGATACATTGGTTTGTCCTCGCGTCCGTTTCGCCAGCTTTACGTGTCAGCCCCAGATAAATTCGAAGAGCGCTCGTTGCGCAAAGTCCCCCGCATTCAGGTTGATATCGAGGCAACCTTAAGTTTTGCTGAAGAAGTGCCGGCACCTGAGGGTGTGCCTGAGAGTTTTACCAGTGTGTCTGGGCGGGTGACCGATTTGTCTCGCACGGGCATCGCATTTGAAACCGAAGCTGAGTTACCCTTTGACCGCGATCTTTTCATGGATCGATTAATTGACCTCTCGTTGTATGACAACGGCGAAGAGATTGCGAAAGTCATCGGTGAAGCGAAAAGCTGCCGGTTGGTCAGTGAAGGCCTGGTTCAGTTCGGTCTCGCCATCGATAGCCGTAACCGTGATTACCAGGAGTCGCTAGGCCAATTAATCCTTAGCTCGAAACACGTGCAGGCGGTGCTGAGAGGCGAGTAGAGATCGAATTCAGATCTTGGGGTTTACAGCACCGATTTATTTGTTTAAAATTCAGCACCAAATTTATTCGTAGTGGTTAAACATTAACCAGCAGCCAAAGTATCTTGAGGTGAGATTTTAATGCCAGTAATTAAAGTGAAAGAAAACGAACCGTTTGACGTTGCATTGCGTCGCTTCAAGCGTTCTTGCGAAAAAGCAGGTGTTTTATCAGAAGTTCGTAGCCGCGAATTTTTCGAAAAGCCGACTGCAGAGCGCAAGCGTAAGAAAGCAGCAGCTGTAAAGCGTCATGCTAAAAAGCTGTCGCGCGAGAATGCTCGCCGCGTACGCATGTACTAAGGTTTTCTTTCCGGCGTCCTGTTCTGGCGCCGAAAAGGCCCGCCAGGCAGGCAAAAAACCGTGCTCCGATGCACGGTTTTTTTATGTGTTATGGTTAAGCGTTGTGGGTACCGCCCATAACCGGATAACATGTTTCATCGCAAAGCTAAATCGCAAAGCTAAATCGCAAAAGGTAAGGCCATGGCCGGACTCATTCCCAAAGACTTTATTCAGGATCTGATTGCCCGTGCAGACGTGGTTGAAGTCGTGGACTCGCGAGTGCGGCTGAAAAAAGCTGGCCGTAACTACCAGGCCTGTTGCCCCTTCCATAACGAAAAGTCCCCTTCATTTACCGTCGCCCCAGACAAGCAGTTTTACCACTGCTTTGGTTGTGGTGCCCACGGCAATGCCCTCGATTTCCTTATGGAGTACGACGGTTTAGAGTTCCCTGACGCGGTGGAAGAGCTCGCCGCAATGCTGGGTGTGGAAGTTATTCGCGAGCAGACCGCCGGGCGTGGTGGTAAACCTGTCGATAAGCAGCAACAAGCAGATGATTACGCGTTAATGGAAGATTGCGCCAAGTTTTTTGCAGCGCAATTACGCTCTCACCCAGACAAAGCCCGTGTGATTGATTATTTAAAAGGCCGCGGGCTGAGTGGCCAGACGGTGAAAGACTTCGACATCGGTTATGCCCCGGAAGCCTGGGACACAGTGATGAAACAATTCGGCAAAGGCCGTGACGCAGAATCACAGTTGCTGGCGCTGAAGATGATCACCGAAAATGACCGGGGTCGGCGTTATGACTTTTTCCGTGATCGGATCATGTTCCCAATCCGTGATCGTCGCGGCCGGGTCGTGGGGTTTGGGGGCCGGGTGCTGGATAAAGGCGAGCCCAAGTATTTAAACTCCCCAGAGACGCGGATTTTTCATAAAGGCCGTGAACTCTATGGGTTCTGGCAGGTTAAACAAGCCCACAAGCATATTGACAGCGTCGTTCTGGTGGAAGGCTACATGGATGTGGTGGCACTGGCCCAGCACGGGGTAACCAATGCGGTCGCCTCTCTAGGCACCGCGGCTACCACCGAGCACTTGCAGTTGCTTTTCCGCCACACCCCAGTGGTGATTTGCTGTTTCGACGGCGACCGTGCCGGTCGCGATGCCGCCTGGCGTGCGCTGGAAAATGCGCTGCCGTTGTTAAAAGATGGTGTCGACATGCGGTTCTTATTTTTACCGGACGGACAAGACCCCGATTCGTTGGTACAGGAGCAAGGCAAGGCTGGCTTTGAAGCCCAGCTAGAACAGGCGAAAGCGCTCACTGATTACTTCTTTGAGCACCTGCTGGACAATATTGATATCAGTTCTGATGCTGGCAAATCGACTTTAGTGGGTAAAGCCAAGCCCCTGATAGGCCAGGTCGCCAGCGAATTTTACCGTGACCTGATGATGAATCGCCTGGCCCAGATACTGGGGCGAGATCCTTCCCAATTACAGCAACTGGTGCCAGCACCAGCGAAGACTGCAGTGAAGCGCGACCAAAGTCAGGGGCCGAAGATGACCCCCATGCTGCGCGCTATGGGCTTGCTGGTGCAATACCCATACTTAGGGAAAACCGTTGATGTGCATGAAGAGCTCGTGGACCTTGGCATGGAAGGTGCGAAGGTATTCGTGGCGCTGCACCAGCAATGCCATACCCACAGCCTGACCACTGCGCAACTGCTAGAGCAGTGGCGTGACACTCGATTTGCCGAGAGCCTTAACCGACTCGCATTATGGCAGCACGGTGTGCTCGAAGAAAATATTGAGAAAGAGTTTGCGGAGACATTTTTGTTTTTAATTGACTCTTATCTCGAGCAACGCTTGCAAAAATTGCAATCAATGAACCCTGCACAGCTTGATCGTACCCATTTAAGCGAAATGGATCGTTTGCTTAAGCTCCTTAAAAGGCGCTAGAAGCGATGTATTTACTCGCTTCAGTGAAAACTCATACAACTTGCTCAAGCACAATAGCCTAGGGCAAAAGTTAAACTAAAACTGGCCGGAAAGCGTATTATTTGATACACTATTTGGTCATTCCATGTATTCCCAAAGTCATTTTCTGAGGTGATCGTCTGTATGCAGACTCGGCAGTCGCAATTAAAACTCCTGATAGCGAAAGGTAAAGAGCAAGGTTACTTAACCTTTGCGGAAGTTAATGACCACTTACCACAAGATATCGTTGATTCGGATCAGATCGAAGACATCATCCGCATGATTAACGACATGGGTATTAAGGTGTTTGAAAACGCCCCAGATGCCGATGACTTGATGATGAGTGAAGACAACGCTGACGAGGACGCAGCTGAGGCTGCGGCCGCAGCGTTGGCAACCGTTGAAAGTGAGATTGGCCGCACCACCGACCCAGTGCGCATGTACATGCGTGAGATGGGCACCGTTGAGCTGCTGACCCGCGAAGGCGAAATCAAAATCGCTAAGCGTATCGAGGAAGGCATCAATCAGGTGCAGTGCTCGGTGGCCGAATATCCTGAAGCGATTAACTTCCTGCTAGAGCAGTGGGACGCGTACGAAGCTGAAGACATCCGCCTGACTGAGATTATCTCCGGTTTTATCGACCCGAACGAAGTGGACGAAGCGCCAGTGAGCGCGACGCACGTTGGTTCAGAGTTGTCCAAAGATCAGTTGAAGGACGAAGACAGCGACACCGATGACGATGAAGAAGAAGAAGCTGCAGATACCGGGATAGACCCTGAATTTGCCCGCGAGAAATTCTCAGCGTTACGTGACCAGTACGACATCACCCGTGAAGTCATTATCAAATTTGGCCGTGACGACAAACGCGCACGTGTTGAAATTGACCAATTAAGCGAGCTGTTCAAGCAGTTCCGCCTGGTACCTAAGCAATTTGACCGTCTGGTTGCGGACATGCGTGAGATGATGAATCGTGTGCGGGTGCAAGAGCGCCTGATCATGAAGCTCAGCATTGAGCACGCGCAGGTACCCAAGCGGACCTTCGTGCAGAACTTCTCTGGCAACGAAAACTCCATGGCCTGGTTCGACAAGTTAGCTGATTCTGGCAAGAACTGGGCAGCCGGTTTGCAAGAGCAGCGTGACGAAGTTGAGCGCTGCATTGGTAAGCTGGTGTCGATTGAAGAAGAGACCGGCCTGACCATCACCAAAGTAAAAGACATTAACCGTCGTATGTCGATTGGCGAAGCGAAAGCGCGCCGGGCGAAGAAAGAGATGGTTGAAGCTAACTTACGTTTGGTTATCTCCATTGCGAAAAAATACACCAACCGCGGTTTACAGTTCCTTGATTTAATCCAGGAAGGTAACATCGGTTTGATGAAGGCTGTGGATAAGTTCGAATACCGCCGTGGTTATAAGTTCTCAACTTATGCGACATGGTGGATCCGTCAGGCTATCACCCGTTCAATTGCCGACCAGGCACGCACCATCCGTATTCCAGTGCACATGATCGAAACCATCAACAAGCTCATGCGCATGCAAAAGCAGTTGGTACAGGAACTCGGACGCGAGCCCACC
>JAFIFH010000062.1 GCA_020832105.1 Idiomarina sp. | reverse complement strand
CACAGCCAGAGCGAATATTCCCCAGCGCACTAGACAGCCTCCAGTCGATAACCATGCTGGTAAATTGATTTTATGCGATAACCGTTTTCCGGCGTAATGCTGAGCGAGCGGCGAATACGGCTGATATGCACATCCACAGTGCGGGACTCAATGGTATTGCGAATCCCCCATATTTTCTCAAGCAGATGTTCGCGGCTCATCAAAACACCCTCATTGCACAGCAGGTAAGCGGCCAACTCATAATCCTTGCCAGTCAGCGCCACCGTTTTACCGGCCATCAAAATACGATGATTGGCACCATCAATGGACCAGGGGCCAATGTCGACAGGCGCCTGCTGCGCCGCACGCACCAACCCCGCACGACGGGATAATGCATTAATCCGCGCCAGCAATTCAGTTTCGGTGATGGGTTTTATCATATAGTCGTCAGCACCCGCATTGAGGGCGCTGACCACCGAGCTCTCGTCATCTCGCAGCGTGGTAAACAATACCGGCGTCAACGCGTCGCGCTGGCGAAACCGGGTTAACACCGTCAAACCGTCAATATCCGGCACTTCCCAGTCCAACAGCACCAGATCAAACGCCGCACCCTCCAAAAGCTGCAGCATGGATGCCCCGTCAGCGGCAAGATTACACGCATGACCGCCCGCTTCAAGCCAGTGCATCACCAGCGCGGCCTGATCGGAATCATCCTCTAAATAGGCAATGCGCACGACATTCCCACCACCCTGCGAAAAAGATTGTGCGATTACTATAGCCAAAACATCTTTGCAGCACTAACACCCTGCATCACGTATTCCCCATTTACGCCTGATCAGCAACCCGCTATCATGCGCAGCGTTCGCGATTGTCCCCGCCAGGGGTGCGTGAAACATTTCCGCCCGTAGCTCAGCTGGATAGAGCGCTGCCCTCCGGAGGCAGAGGTCAGAGGTTCGAATCCTCTCGGGCGGGCCATACAAAACAAGGGGTTACGTCATATAGCGTAACCCCTTTTTGTTTGCTGTGCCCAAACTGTGCCTATAAATTTATTGGCATTTTTAAAGCGCTCTTTGCAGTACAATCCCTAAACCAGACTCAGCAATTACAACCTGAATTCAACACATAAGTGCAACGCTTACCCCTGCATACACCTCGTAAGGTGTCTTCGAGCCCAGTCGTTTTCGTGGGCGTAAGTTAATCTTCGTTGTCACCTGTTTAACATCGCTGACCGTCAGCGTGCTGAAGTCGCTGCCCTTAGGAAAATATTGTCGCAACAGGCCATTGGTATTCTCATTGGTGCCGCGCTGCCAGGACGCATAGGGATCAGCGAAGTAGACGCTGCAGCCGGTTTTAAAGGCGATCCGTTCATGGCCAGCAAACTCCTTGCCATTGTCCAGGGTTAGCGTATGCACCTGATGGCCTTTTAGCTGAACATTGATGGCCCTGGTCACCAAGCGGCGCGTTCTTCGTTTGACGGGGTAGGCTTCGAGATAACCGCTTTTCCGGTCCACCAGCGTCACAAGATTACCGCCCTTACCCAGCACCGTGTCACCTTCCCAGTCGCCGATTCGTTCACGAGTGGCGACCTCAGAAGGACGCTCACTGATGGACACCCGATTTCGCAGTTGGCCGCGCCTGTCATGGCTTCCATAGCGTTTGCGGTAGCGTCTACGGCGCTGTCGCAAATGAAGATACAACGTTCCGCCATTGCGTTTATCGGCATCAATGAAGCGGTAGATCCACTCGTGGCTGACCACATGATCCGAGCCTTCAAGTCGCAGCCGATTGGATATTTGTTCTGGACTGAACTGCATCTCCAGCCAAACCGGCAGCAGTGCAGTCAGCCATGCTCTAGGCTTGCAATGCTTGCGAGCATTGCGCCGGCGCTCTGTGCATTGGCTGTCCGCTTGATGAGCTTTGTAGTGCGTCTTGAGGCTGTTGCGTCTGATTTCGCGGCTGACGGTCGAGGCATGGACACCAATCTGTTTAGCGATGCCTGTGAGTGTCATGCCAGAAGCCAATCCCGCTTCAATCTGGTAACGTTGGACCTGAGTCAGCTGCCGGTAACGTGCATTCATATGCGCTTGAATCCTTTGGTGTGAGAGCCTGGATTGTACCGGTAGCTGGCTCCCTTCCTAGTATTTCAAGCGTTGCACTTATTCTATGAATTCAGGCGATTATGCTTATTGGTAACCACGAGGGAGCGCTGGGAATATTCTTATTTAATCACTGAGAAACCGAGAGGCATGGCATGTTGTGGTGTTGCAACGGTCAACCCTCCAAGAACGAACCAAAGGATCTTCGCACTCTTACTCATTATGCATTTTGGGCAACCACCATATGGGCTTATCCAAGAGCTCGTTCCTTTACCCGAGATATTCTAAAGTTAAACGTAGCGGCCGGTGGTTCCACGAATACTTCGGGCCTCTTATTCGACAATTGCTGTGATAAATTTCTAGAAACCCTGATGACGCGATTGCCCAGTGACTCCCTCCGTCGGTCGTGGTCATTCCGCATCGAAGTAGGTTGGAGTGACTCTCGCCAGAAAAAGCGCAAAACGTTCATCAATGAACGATAAGTCAGCCTTAAAATTCAACAGTGAATGGAAATTGCCACCAAAAGGAATAGAGGCTAAAATCGTTCAACAATGAATGGTAAGCAATTCTCGAACACCATAGGTGAATGGAATGCCCCGAAAAAAAGTAAGAAACTACAGCCTTTATACAAAAGAAGCCTGCCGCCTGCTGGGCATACTCATTAGGAACGCACGAAAAGAAAAACGCATGTCCATCGAAGAGCTGGCTGAGCGAGCAAGCACCTCGCCCAACTTTGTCCGCCGTGTCGAAAAAGGGGGATTAACTGGTGAGATCGGGGTGGCGTTCGAACT
>JAFIFH010000049.1 GCA_020832105.1 Idiomarina sp. | reverse complement strand
CGGGGCCCCGCCCCACGACTCGTCACCGCCTTCATTGGCTCTCGTCCAACCGCCTGTAAGTTACAATACTGCTGCTTATCATCCACAGTACGCCGTAAAAAATAGGCCATCACAGGTGCGGCAACGGGCACTTTAAGTGGCTGACACCAGACGACCTCATACTGCACAATTCTACTACGTAGCCAATGCTCGCGCATATCTGCGGGCAGGTTGTCCATGCGCACCAACGTAAAGTCGGTGCTCAACCGGTAATAACGCTGGCCCTGCCGCATGATTTCATCACCGTACTGGATGATTTGTTCGTCTGTGGGATGCAACCGATTCACCAGGGGAATATGCACCGCCTTTCCCGGTAAGGCGCGCATACGTTTTTCAATGGTTTCCATGTGCCGCAGCATGTTGCCGCCATCGATACTCGCCTGGCGGGTCACAAATACTGCCGTAGACTGCACCATTTGATGGGTCAGAAACAGCCACAACAACTGTACAATAGCCAGCAGCAAAAACACCAGCAAGGGCATCAGCAGCAGGGTTTCCAGCATGCTCTGCCCACGTATTCCCTGTTTCATCCCTACCCTCTACAGCATCGCCGCCGCAGGTAAAATACGTGGTGTCAGTAGCAAAACGGTTTCGCTGTGCTGATGAGACGCCTGCCGCTGACCGCCGAGAAGCCAGCTGGCGAAACCTCGTTGCTCACGCCACTGCCGACGAGAATTCTTCAGCCCCGAAATCAGCAAGGTCTCGCCGTCTGCAACCATGGCTTTCATAAAAAACTTTTTACGGTTGGTATGCGGGGTTTGAATGGTCTTATCGCCGGAGCTTACCTGGTCGATGGCAATCAAATCTGACAGGCTGGTAGACAACTGCATGACCACCTGAGCATTGGCCACCTTAGGCAGCACATACAATTCAAAACCGGTGGTCACCACCCCAGGTATCAGCACATCACTGCTGCCCACATTCGCAGTTGCGCTACTTCCAGCGGACGCCAGGTAGGTGGCGTTGTCTTCAAGCACGATTTTAGCAATCTGATTATTCAGGCTGACCACTCGCGGATGACTGCTGACCTCCACTACCCCTTGCTGTGAGAGTGCATTAATCAGCGCCTGTGAGCCACTAAAGCGACCAGCAGCGCGCTCAATGCTTAGCTGTGCGCCGCTGCTCCCTCCTTGCAGGCTCTCGGTCAGGCCGGTGGCGAAGTTGACGATGCTGCTGCCTGAGGCGGTCTGGTAAACGAGATCCCAGTCTATCCCAGCCTGTTCACTATCAGAAAATGAAACCTCAATGACCTGGACGTCAACCGCCACCTGTCGGGTTAAGCGCTGATTTTGCTGTAACAAATAGGCTCTGATTTGAGCAACGTATTGGGGGTAGTCTTTGACCAACACTGAGGTAGAGCTTTGGTTGATCACCACTTGCCCTTCGCCAGAAAGGAGTAAGCCGAGGGCGGCTTCAAGGTCTGCCCAGACTGACAATGCCTCACTGGTAAAATTTAAATACTGGGGACTCTCATCGTTCAGCGTGGTGGTCATCAGCATTGGGTTAGGTGAGGTACGAGCAGGCCTTGCGTCTTCACCAAGAAAAAAATTGGTGGATCCAGCAAGAAAGGCGACATCAAACTCAGCCATTTCGAAGCGCCGTCCGGTAACCACATGCTGGCCGATCTCAAAAGCGACCCCACTGACCATACCTAGCTGAATCAATGCCTGCCCGATTTCTCCCTTGAACACCAGGCTCACCGGCAGGTGTTGATCAATACTATCGAGTAAACGAGCGTTCACCTCCAGAGGCAGTAATAACTCTGTCAGCGCCTGACCAAGAGGGTACTCAATAAAGTTAAATTCAACCCACTCGTGGGCCCAGCTCACCTGCGGCGTGCGGTTGACTTCAATGGGTGGGACAAAAAACCCCAGGTCATACTCGATCGCGGATTGCTCCGGGCCGGCTTTGATGGTGCTGTAAGCCATCGCTAAACGCTCCTCAGCACCCGCTTTCACCTCATCGTACCCATGGTTCAGGCTATGGCACGCACTGAGCGCCAATGCGCCAATCAGATAACCAGCGACGCGCAATCCAAAGAGCGGCTTCGTCATATTCCACCTCTGCCATGGGCATCGGCGGTGGGTAAGTAACTAATCACTGCACTGTGGTTAGCAAATAGCTGCAAGTGCAACTGATAAGGTGTCAGCAATGACTCTATCAAGGCCGCCCAGGTTTCGCCTTCTAGCAGATAGTTTGAGGGCCACTGATGCTCCTCTGCCACCCTCCAGACAATATGTTGCACCCCCATATGTTGGCGCAGAATTCTTTCCAGTTGCGGTTTCAGGCGACCCGCAGACATTTGATAGCGGGCCAGTGCCGGGCTCGCTGACCCGATACGAAGACCGGGCTCTTGCTCAGCATCGGTGCCTGCCAATCTGCTATCAACGAATGGTGGAGTGATTAACGGCGGGCAGTGAGTCAAAGACTCACCACCGCGGGTATGGGCGGATAAAGCAGACGGCCACAGTGTGAGCACTGTGGCCGCATAAATCGCATTCCTTGCGATGGTCATCATCAGCGGCTCCTTGCTGAATGTTGCAGAAGCCTAAAGATTAGTCAGAGAGCGCTCCAGCTGCAATCGATCTATGCCTCTTTCTTCGTACGCTTTGGCGTCTTTTTCTTCGCCGTGCTGGTAGTTGTGGTTTTTTTGCTGGCCGTGGTTTTCTTGCTTGTTGCTTTTTTCCGTGGTGCAGCTTTCTTCGCTGCTACTTCGTGCCAGGAGCCATTGTCATAATGGGCCTGCCAACCGGTCGGCTTTTTCTCCACTTCGGTCATGACATACTGCTTTTTCTCCTTACGGCTAAAGCGCACTATTGCGTCATGCCCGTCAGGGTCTTCCTGCGGTGCAGCCGCAAGATAGTGGAATTTTTCAGGCAAGCGTTCCTTAAAGCGCGCCAGCTCTTTCACCGTAACGGCTCGGGTCTCCCGGGATTTAGGAAACGTACTGGCCGAGAGGAAAATACCACTGGCACCATCACGCAGCACGAAATACGCATCAGACTGCTCGCATGGCATCTCCGGAATATGCACCGGGTCTTCACGCGGCGGCGCCGCTTCACCATTTTTAAGCAGCTTACGGGTATTCTTGCACTCGTCATTGGTGCAGCCAAAATACTTGCCGAAACGGCCACTTTTTAGCTGCATATCAGAACCACAGCGGTCACATTCGATCAGCGGACCATCATAGCCTTTGATTTTAAATGTACCCTGCTCAATGAGCTGGCCTTCGCACACCGGGTTATTGCCGCAAACATGCAGTTTGCGCTTCTCATCGATGAGGTAGCTGTCCATTGCTGTACCGCACTCAGGGCAGCGTTTCTTCGCCCGCAACGCTAAGGCTTCAGCCTCTTCGTTGTCTTCATCAATTTTGACCGCTTCTTCACCGGGCACCAGGTTCATGGTTTGAGTACAGCGCTCTTTTGGCGGCAAGTTATAGCCTGAACAGCCTAAAAACACACCGGTTGAAGCGGTGCGTACACCCATCTTGCGCTGACATTTAGGACAGTCGATATCAGTCAGAACCATCGCATTGCTGCGCATGCCGCCATTTTCCGGCGGTAATTCTGCCTGCTCTAAATGACCTTTAAAGTCAGCATAGAATTGGTCCAGTGCTTCCCGCCAATTGCCCTTACCTTCAGCGATATCGTCGAGGCGCTGCTCCATCTCTGCAGTGAAGTTGTAGCTCATTAATTCTGCAAAGTTTTCGGTCAAACGGTCGGTAACAATCTCACCCATTTTTTCGGCATAGAAACGGCGCTGTTCTACTCGCACATAACCACGATCCTGAATCGTAGAAATAATTGAGGCGTAAGTAGAGGGTCTGCCAATGCCGCGCTTCTCAAGCTCCTTGACCAACGAGGCTTCAGAGAACCGAGCCGGTGGTTTGGTAAAGTGTTGCAATGGATCGAGCGCTTCTAAGTTAAGCACCTGCCCGACTTTTACATCCGGCAGCGACCCATCATCGTCCCCTTTACGTTTCGCCTGTGGTTGCGCTTTAGTCCAACCAGCAAAACGCAGCACGCGGCCACGGGCTTTCAATTCATAGTCAGCGGCCTCAACGGTAATCGTCGACGAGTCGTATTCCGCCGGGGTCATCTGGCAGGCAACAAACTGACGCCAAATCAGCTCGTAAAGACGTTCTGCGTCGCGATCCATACCCTGCAGCATTGAGGATTTAACCATCACGTTAGATGGCCGGATTGCCTCATGCGCCTCTTGTGCATTCGCTTTTTTACCATAGAAATTCGGCTTTTCAGGCAAGTACTTAGGACCATACTCGTCCTCAATAAACTTACGGACACCATTCAGGGCGTCCTGACTCAGATGGGTCGAGTCGGTTCGCATGTAGGTGATATAACCGGCTTCATACAAGCGCTGAGCCATGGTCATGGTTTTCTTCACACCAAAGCCAAGGCGCGTACTCGCCGCCTGCTGCAAGGTGGACGTGATAAAGGCTGCAGATGGACGGCTTTTGGTTGGCTTATCGTCACGCCCGCTGACCTTATATTCAGCGTCTTTTAGCGTCTCCACCGCGGCCATCGCCATAGCTTCATTCAATGGTTTGAATGCTTTACCCTGGTGACGTGCCACCTCCATGCGCAAATCGGACTTCTCCTGCGCAGTAAGGTCTGCATGGATGTCCCAGAACTCTTCTGGTACGAACGCTTTGATTTCTCGTTCACGCTCAACCACCAGGCGCACAGCGACGGATTGCACACGCCCGGCGCTCAAGCCCCGCGCGATTTTCTTCCACAGTAATGGTGACACCATAAAACCAACCACCCGATCAAGAAAACGTCGGGTTTGCTGGGCTTCTACCCGGGCAATATTTAGCTCGGTAGGTTGCGAGAATGCACCTTGAATCGCTTTTTTGGTGATTTCATTGAACACCACACGCTGGTAGCGAGCGTCGTCACCGCCAATCAGCTCTTTCAAGTGCCACGCAATGGCCTCTCCCTCGCGATCCAAATCGGTTGCGAGATAGACTTTATCGGCCTTTTTCGCCAGGCTCTGTAACTCTTTAACGACCTTCTCTTTGCCCGGAAGAACTTCATAGTAAGGCTTCCAGCCATGCTCAGGGTCAATCCCCATACGCCCGACTAAATTCAGGTAATCACGCTCTTTTTTATATGCCGCCTTTTCTTCTGGCGACATCTTGCGGACTTCAGACGGGGCGCGGGTAGGTGCTTTTTCGATACTCCGGGTTGGCAGATCGCGCACATGACCAATACTCGACTTAACGATAAAATCGTTGCCAAGGTATTTATTAATGGTTTTTGCTTTTGCGGGTGACTCGACGATAACGAGCGATTTTGCCATGACGGTATTAAACTCTTAGGTCGGAATAAATGCAACGAGGTGATATATAAGCCCTCATTTAAACTTATTCAAGCGAATGTGTCAGTTACTTTCCTTTTTTAAGATATATCGGTAAACAACCCAAGTGACAACCCATAGTCTTTCCTTTAGATTAAAATTCGCCCGCCCTGCATACTTACCCTTAATCTGCCAGTAAGGCTGGAAGCCTTGAAAAATAAGGCTTTCAAAGCCTGAGTAGAGCCGTATAATAAGCCGTATAATTTTTTTACTCAGATTGATGCCGAGTGCTTGGACTTGCATCAACTGATGCCAGGGAGCCAATCGGTATGCAACATTTTGAAGTCAATTTTGACGGCCTTGTTGGTCCAACACACAATTACGCAGGCCTGTCGTTCGGTAATGTCGCGTCGCTCAACAGCGCGCAATCATCCTCTAATCCTCGTTCGGCGGCAAAGCAAGGCCTGCGCAAGATGAAGGCATTGCATGACATGGGTATGGTGCAAGGGGTACTTGCGCCACAGGAACGTCCTGATGTTGACACCTTACGGCGTTTAGGATTTACCGGCAGTGACCATGAGGTGCTGGCCAAAGCAGCCAAGCAGGCCCCTGCTATTTTCCGCGCCTGTTGTTCGGCTTCAAGTATGTGGACTGCAAATGCAGCAACCGTATCCCCCAGCGCAGATACTGCGAACGGCAAAGTGCATTTCACTCCGGCAAACCTGACCAATAAATTCCATCGTTCGCTTGAGCCGACAGTCACCGGCCGCATTCTGAAGGCCATGTTTAGCAGCGACAGACATTTTCAACATCATACTCACTTACCTGATAACGAGCATTTTGGTGATGAAGGTGCAGCGAATCACACTCGTTTATGCAGCCAGTATGGCCATGCTGGCGTTGAGGTTTTTGTGTATGGCCGCTATGCGTTCGACGCCAGTAAGCCTGCACCTACAAAGTTCCCCGCCCGTCAGACTTACGAAGCCTCGCAGGCAGTGGCCCGATTACACGGCTTAAGTGAAGACAGTACCGTCTATATTCAACAAAACCCTGAGGTGATTGATCAGGGCGTTTTTCACAATGATGTAATCGCTGTGGGTAACCAGAACGTGTTGTTTTATCATCAGCAAGCGTTTAGTGATACCCAGGGGAAACTGCGTGAAATTGAAGACAAGCTTGGCGCAGACATGCACTTTATTGAAGTTCCCAGCAGCGCTGTCAGCGTCGCTGATGCGGTCAGCACCTATCTGTTTAACACCCAGTTGATCACCTTACCAAACGGCCAGATGATCATTGTCGCGCCAACAGAGTGCGAGGAGCACCCAGGCGTTGCCAGCTACTTAAGCGAACTGACCAGCGGTAATGGCCCAATTAGCGATGTGCGTTATTTTGATGTGAAGCAAAGCATGCGTAATGGCGGCGGCCCTGCGTGCCTGCGCCTACGGGTAGCCATGAACGGCGATGAACTGGCGGCGGTGAATCCTCACGTACTGATGAATGACGCCCTGTTCAGCCGCCTTAACCAGTGGGTTGACAAGCATTACCGTGACGAGCTTGCAGTGGACGATTTACAGGACCCTCAATTACTGGTTGAGTCACGTACGGCCCTTGATGAACTGACTCAAATTCTGCATTTGGGCTCGGTTTATCCATTCCAGCAGGATTAACAAGTATCGCCGAGCGGTTCAGCACAGCTAAAAAAAGGGCCTTAAAGGCCCTTTTTTAATACTGACAGCTGCTGCAAATACATTAATGACTCGTGGTCAGAGTCTTAATCGTCATCCATATTGTGCAGTTCAAGATTGGTTTCTTCACGAGTATCTTCTTCTCGAGCGGTATCGTTACGTGCTGCGTCAAGGCGGTCCAGATAATTCTGACTCACATCACCAGTCACGTAATGACCATTGAATACTGAGGTTTCGAACTGCTTAAGGCGTGGGTTTTCACTGTTAACTGCGTCAATCAAATCTGCAAGTTCCTGATAAATCAAACCATCGGCTTTGATTATTTGGCATACCTCGTCCACTTCCCGACCATAGCCAATCAACTCGTTGGCACTTGGCATATCAATACCATATACATTTGGGAATCGAATTTCCGGTGCCGCTGACGCAAAATACACTTTCTTAGCACCAGCTTCTCTCGCCATTTCAATGATTTGTTCAGACGTGGTGCCGCGCACGATTGAGTCATCGACTAACAATACGTTCTTGCCTCTAAATTCCGCACTGATGGCATTTAACTTGCGGCGCACTGACTTACGTCGCTGGGTTTGCCCCGGCATGATAAAGGTACGGCCGATATAGCGGTTTTTAACAAAGCCCTGACGGTACGGCAGGTTGAGCACTCTGGACATTTCCAGAGCGATATCACAGGCTGTCTCTGGAATTGGGATAATCACATCAATGTCTAAATCCGCATAGTCCCGTTTCATCTTCTCACCGAGTTTACGGCCCATATTAATGCGGCTCGCATACACCGATACCCCGTCGATAAAGGAGTCAGGACGAGCAAAATACACGTACTCAAAAATACACGGGCAATGCACTGGATTGTCCGCAACCTGACGGGTGTAGAGCTGGCCCTTCTCGGTAATATAGACCGCTTCACCAGGCTCAACGTCACGCATAAAAGTAAAGCCCGTTCCATCGATCGCTACACTTTCTGAAGCGACCATGTACTCAGTGCCCTGCTCCGTTTCACGTTTGCCAAGACTGAGAGGACGAATGCCGTACGGGTCGCGAAAGGCGACCATGCCATGTCCAATAATCATCGCGACCACCGCATAAGCGCCGCGAGTCTGGCGATGCACGGCCCCAACCGTTCTGAAGATATCCTCTTCTGTCAGTTGCATCGTGTCGTTTTGAATCAGTTCATGGGCAAAAATGTTGAGTAAGATTTCTGAATCAGAGGTCGTATTGATATGGCGGCGGGCTGATTCAAATAGCGATTGTTGTAACTCTTCCGCATTGGTCAAATTGCCGTTGTGTGCGAGCGCGATACCAAAGGGGGAGTTGACGTAAAAGGGTTGCGCCTCTGCTGAGCTTGACGTACCGGCAGTAGGATAGCGTACATGACCAATGCCAATGAATCCTGACAGACGTTTCATGTGACGCGTATGAAAGACGTCCCGTACCAAACCATTACCTTTGCGTAAACGCAATGAGTTCCCATCGATAGTCATAATCCCCGCGGCATCCTGACCACGGTGTTGTAACATGGTCAAGCCGTCATACAACGCCTGATTGACTGGCTGGTTACCTACTATCCCAACAACACCACACATGCTTGAATCCTCATTAAACGTCGTTTTGCAAAAAGCTGGATGAGCTCTCCAGATAACTGAAGAACCACTGAATATAAATTTCGAAATGGGGAATTAATACAGACGCCTGCCACCAGGCTTCGTTATTAATGGCGGTGAATGAATCGGCGAAAAACAATAAAGCACTGACAATCAGCACGCCTCGCAGCACACCAAATACCAGGCCTAAAATTCGATCCGTACCGCTCAGGCCCGTTTTAATCACCAGCTGCCCGAGGACATAATTAATCAATGCGCCAACAATCAGGGTGACCACAAATAAAATCGCAATGGCACTCGCGTTCCTGACCATTTCATCCTGAATGCCGCCCAAATACACTGCTAAATCGGGGTAAAAGTGACTGGCGATGAAAAACGCGGCTATCCATACCGCTAACGACATAGCCTCTTTGACAAAACCTCGTACCAAACTGATGAGCGCGGATAAACCAATCAACGCCAAAATAGCAAAGTCGACCCAGACCATAATTATTCCGCGGTAGGTTGGTAGGGCACTAGCTGGCCATCAAGGCCAGTCAGCGCTTTAAGATCAGCAAGCTGGTCACGCAAAACCTCAGCATCGAGGTCTGGACCCACATAGAGGACACGAAGTTCGCCACTGTCGCTTTGCATGCTGCGACTGTAAGCGCTAAAACCATTGTCTCGTAGTTCGCGGACCAGCCGCTGAACATTATCCGCATTGCGAAACGCACCTAAGCGGACAACCCAGGCAGGTGTTTCCGGATTATCTCCGAGTGTCACACTGACCGGCTCTCGCGGTGCATTAAATACGTCTTCGTTGATAGGTTGTGGCTGCGCTTCTTCAACACGCTGCTCAAAGTCCTGAGGAAATTCTGGCTCGGCTTGGTCGACCGTTAAGGCAGGTCGAAGAGGAATAGTTTCCAGCTCGTCGTCGCGGGAAACTTTCTCGCCATCCAATAGATCAGGCAAGAAAATGACCGCCAACGCAATCAGAATAGCGGTACCGACGATGCGATTTTGCAACGGACTTGCCAAGGCTTAGCCCTCCAGCTGGTAAATAGCCTGAATCGTTAAAAACGAGCCGAAGCATAACACGAGATCGCCCTCTTCGGCATCAGTTAACGCACTTTGGTATGCATTTACAATACTAGTAAAACTTTGCTGCGCGTCCTTCGCCTGCCCCAATCGCTGCAAGGCAGAGCTCAAGCGGTCACTGGCCGCGCCGCGAGGCCCCGGTGTGGGCGCCAGATACCACCGCTCTACCAGCGGTGTTAAGCACTCAAGGGTACCCGCAATATCCTTATCGCTAAGCATCGCGCATACCGCTCTGACCCGATACTGTGGCCAGCGTTCACGCAGTTGCTGAGCAAGGTATTTAGCCGCATGGGGGTTATGCGCCACATCTAACACGACCAGCGGGTGTTGACGAAATACTTCCAGACGCCCGGGTAGCCGCGCCTGTTGTAAGCCTTGTTCGATACTGCTGCGCGCGGGTCGCTGGTCGAGCTGAGCCAGTGCACTGAGTGCAGTAGCGGCATTGGCCAGCGGTAAACTGGTCATTGGCAAATGGCGAAACGACCAGCCAGGGTAGTCAAAGCGCCAACCAGCGTCAGCTGGCTCGCGCTGCCAGCTATAGTCGCGACCGATGCATAGCAACTTCGCCTGAATATGCTCCGCGTGGTTGACTAAGCTTTGGGGCGGCTCTGGGTCTGCGCAGATAGCTGGCTTACCCGCTCGGTACACACCTGCCTTTTCAAAACCAATTTGCTCGCGGTTGTCGCCGAGAAAATCGATATGGTCAATGCCCACCGACGTCACCACACTAATATCCGGCTCCACCATGTTCACCGCATCCAAACGACCACCGAGGCCAATTTCCAGCACCGCCACATCAACCTGCTGGCGGGCGATCAGCCAAAGTGCAGCCAGTGTGCCAAATTCGAAATAGGTTAAGCTGGTTGTGCCGCGGGCAGCTTCAACCGCAGCAAATGCAGCACAATGGTCGGCATCCGTAAGTTCGATACCATTAATCCGTACACGCTCGCGGTAGTCAATAAAATGGGGAGAGGTATAAGAGGCGACACTGCGGCCATCGGCCAACAGAATTTGCTCGAGGTAGCGCACGGTAGAACCTTTGCCATTGGTGCCGGCAACCGTGATCACGGTGCGCGCTGGCTGCCTGGCGTTCAGCGCACCAGCCACCTGACTAATGCGCTCTAAACCAAGATCAATTTCTTTGTGGTGCTGCCGTTCCAGATGCTGCAGCCAGTCCGTTAAAGACCAGCTACGCTGTTCAAGTAGTGTTTTCATTCAGCCTGTTTCGTATTCAAAGATGCAACATCGCAAACTTAACCTTAACGACGCCAGCACCCTGCATACTATTTGCTGGCACTGTCGTCCGCAGCAGCAGACCCATTTGACTCCACAACAGGGTCCGGAGCCGGTGCATCGAGGCGTTGCATTTTAGCTAATAAGGCCGCTATTTTATCACGCATCTGGCGTCGATCGACAATCATATCTATGGCCCCGTGCTCAAGCAGGAACTCACTTCGCTGGAAGCCCGCAGGCAGGGTTTCGCGAACTGTCTGCTCAATCACTCGAGGCCCGGCAAAGCCAATCAACGCCTTTGGCTCACCAATGTTGATATCACCAAGCATGGCCAGACTCGCTGACACACCGCCCATGGTAGGGTCAGTCAATACTGAGATATAGGGTAACCCTTTCTCGCTCATGCGCGCCAACGCGGCAGAGGTTTTCGCCATTTGCATCAGCGACATCAATGCTTCTTGCATACGTGCGCCGCCTGACGCTGCAAAACACACTAAGGGAATGTTCTCAGCGATACACAGCTCAGCCGCTTTAACAAAGCGAGCACCTACAACCGAGGCCATCGAACCGCCCATAAACTCAAACTCGAAAGACACTGCCACCACGGGCATGCCTTTGAGCTCGCCGCGCATTGCGACCAACGCATCTTTCTCGCCGGTTGCCTTTTGCGCTGCATTGATGCGATCTTTATATTTCTTTGAATCGCGAAACTTTAATATGTCCTGAGGCTCAAGTTCAGCACCAATCTCCTGCTGCTTACCCGGGTCAAGGAAGCCCTGCAGACGATCTCTTGCGTTCACCCGCATGTGATGACCACATTTCGGGCATACAGACAAGTTACGCTCAAGATCCGCGCGGTACAAAATCGCCTCACAGCCTGAACACTTGCTCCAGACTCCCTCGGGAATATTGCGACGTTTATTGGCTTGCGGCTTAGCAAGAATTTTCTCGATCCAGCTCATAAATTGCGTAACCTTACATCTAAATTCTGCTTCAATTAAACCATATTGCGCGGGTTTAGTGCAGTAAAAAGTGGTCTTAGTAGTTTAGCGGTGCCATACAAAACTGCCAATGGCGGGAATTAAGGGGTTTACTCATCACCAAAAAGCAGGTCCCCAGGACCAGCGCGGTAGCGCAAAATGGTCGGGGTAAGTCACATCAACCAAATATAATCCATTCGGCTTTGCTGTCGCTGCGGCGCGAGTACGGTCCTTGCTACTGAGTAGTTCGCTCATCCACTCTGGCGCCTGCTCACCCTGGCCAATCACGATTAACGAACCGACAATGTTACGCACCATATGGTGTAAGAAAGCATTCGCCATGACCTCGACCAGAATATAGGACCCGCGCTGGGTCACTTCGATATGGCGCAAATCGCGAAAAGGCGTATGGGATTGACAGTGCGCGGCACGGAACGCACTAAAATCGTGCTCGCCTAATAACAGCGGCGCTGCCGCCCGCATTTTGTCGACATCCAACGCATGGTAAATGTGGGTCACACCGGGCGCTAGAATCGCCGGCCTTGTAGGACTATTATAAATCACATAACGGTAGCGCCGGGCAGTGGCACTGAAGCGTGCATCGAAATCTTCGCTCACCGGATGCGTCCAGCGCACCGCAATATCTTTCGGCAGGTTACTGTTTACACCCAGTGTCCAGGCCGCGTCAGCGCGGACTACGTCCGTGTCAAAATTTACCACCTGCCCTGTCGCGTGGACACCAGCGTCAGTGCGGCCTGCACAGGTCACCTGAACCGGGTGGTCGGCTATTTTCGACAACGCCTGTTCAAGCTTGCCTTGCACCGTTGGCATACCCGGCTGACGCTGCCAGCCATAATAGTTCTGCCCGCTGTACTCGATTCCTAACGCTATCCGCATAGACTGCCCAAATTGCTGTGGTTACTATATTGGGCGCGTATTATACGCATATTAAGCGAGCTGTTAACCGTCTAAACGCGTAAGTAACTCGTTTGCTTCTTTTAGTAACTCGCCGCTGGCCTGATCGATCACACCCTGAATGGTTTCCCGTGCCTCTTCGGTTTCATCCATTTCAAGGTAGGCACGTGCCAGGTCCAGTTGCGCCGCAAGATTGTCTTCCTCATCAGCACGGCGCGACTCTTTGGACTGCGGCTCGTCATCCTCTTCAGGCTCATCAGCTGCCTCGTCAAGAATGTCGTCAATATCGATAAAGCCAGTGTCGCTCTCGTCCTCCGCAGCCGATTTTGGCTCATTGGTTATTGCAGGCTCGTTTGCAGAGGTGTCTTCGCCTTCTGTCGCATCGAAATTCAGCGGCTCTTCAGCATCGATGTCCACCGCTTCTGCACTATCTTCAGTGAGCTCGACGTCTTCATCCATAGTCGCTGAGTCTGGATCATCAGTTACTTCCTGCTGCTCGGCTTCTGACGCACTAATCAAGGCATCTGATTTAGCCAGCAGCGACTCAATGTCGTCATCGTCGAGCTCTTCGTCCGCGTCGTCTTCGGCGAACTGCGCCATCATTTTATCGAAGTCGTCCTCGTCATCATCGCCGAGCATATCAAATTCATCGTCGCTCGCCGCCATGCTCTCAGCATCACTTTCCGTATCTAACGGTTCGTCATCATCCGCGTCACTGGCAAACAATTCCGCAGGACTTGGCTCGTCATCCTCAGCATTCGGCTGCGCCGGCGCAGTCTCTTCGGTGGCGGTTGCGGGCTCGTCTAAATCTTCGTCAGGGTCAAAGTCTCCGGCAAAGAGCTCGTCAAGGTCGGCCTGGCTGAGGGCTTGGTCACTGTCGTCAGGTTGACCTTTTTGCTCATCGGCAGGTTCATCGTCGCTAAGCTCATCGTCTGTAGCGTCCGAGCCAAGTTCTGTCTCTAATGCATCAAATTCACTTAAGTCGAGATCATCCATATCGTCGTCGAGCTGAATGCTATCGTCTTCTTCCTCATCCGGCACCAGCATTTCATCTTCCAGTGCTGATAAGTCGTCACCATCGTCATCATCTAAATCGTCGAATTCAGCCATTGCTTCATCGAGTTCAAAGTCGTCGCTGTCAGACTCACTTGAATCGACCATCCCAGCGGCTGTCACATTCTCACTCCCTGAGGTTGAGCCAGAAACAGCTGGAGCTGCAACCACCTCGCCCTGGCCATCGCGACGAAGCAACACCAAGGTCGCAATAACGATCAGAATCAGTGCAGGTACAAATGCGAGAAGAATCAATGCCAAAGGGTTACTGATGATTCGGTTCGCCAGCCCTTGCGATTGCTCCACTTCACGAGCTTCACGTTGTTCAAGGCGTAATGATTGCTGTGCATCAACCAGCTCACGTATTTGTGCCTGGAACTCGTTCTCGGCGACCATGGTGCGCTGGATGTCTTCCAGTGTTTCAGTGATGCTATCGATTCTCTCCTGCAATGCTTGATTCGCCGCCACCACAGCTTCTGTATTTTCGATCGAACGACTCAGCCGTTGCCGCAACTCTGCAAATTCATCGGCGTATTCATCGCGAACCTCTTGCAGTGCACGGCGCGCGTCATCACTCGTTCGGTTCAACAAGGCAACCCGTTGGGCGTCGGTCTGTTCGGTAGCCGCCTGAGTTGTTTGCAAACGCTCACTACTACGCTGTAGTTGCTCACCCAGTTCAATATGACGCTGAGCAGCTTGCGGATTCACCATTTGGATTTCCTGCAAGCTTGGGATACGCAGGATAAACCCCGTTTCCATGGCGTTAGGATTATTATCAAGAAATGCATGGGGATTTGCCTGCACGATAGCAGACATCACTTGCGGAACACTGACGCTGGAATGCGGGCGTACGCGATTAGCAATACTCCACAGGGTATCGCTACGAGTTATCGGTCCATACCGCTCCTGGCCCTGACGCACATCAGTCTGGTCCGAGCCTACCGGACCTCTAATGACCACAGGGTCGTCCTGCAGTGCTAGTGCAGGTGAGGAAACAGAAAGTGTGAAGAGGAGGATCAAGGTCATCAGCACAGAGCCAGATTTCATAGCTATTCCCTAAATATTTATTTTTGTAATTGTCGGGCCCGGTTGTGTGTGTTGCACCCGGGTACCGTTATAGCTGTTGGTTCACTATAAACCAGCTGTAAACTCTAATCTATAACGGCATGACCGGGGAAAACTGAATTACCAATACTCTTTTAATAATAATTCGCCGATTTGCACGCTGTTGGTGGCTGCACCCTTGCGAACATTGTCACCGACAACCCACAGGTTGATACCATTAGGATGTGAAATATCATTACGCACGCGGCCGACAAAAACTTCGTCATGCCCTGCAGAATGACTGACCTGAGTCGGGTAGTCTTCGCGTGCCTCCATCAGTTTGACCCCAGCCGCTGAACTCAGGAGGTCTTTAACCTGCTGCGCATCGATGGGTTGTTTAGTTTCCAGATGAATCGCTTCTGCATGACCGAAGAACACAGGAACACGCACCGCTGTTGCATTGACTCGCAGGCTGTCATCCGCAAATATCTTCTGGGTTTCCCAGACCATTTTCATTTCTTCTTTGGTGTAATCGTTGTCTAAAAACACATCGATTTGCGGAATACAGTTGAAAGCGATCTGCCGGCTAAAGGCCTCGATGGTTGGTGATTTAGCGTTCAGTAGCTCAGCGGTCTGTTTCGCCAGTTCTTCCATGGCTGATGCGCCAGCCCCTGACACGGCCTGATAGGTAGCCACATTAATGCGCTCGATGCCCACCGCATCATGAATAGGCTTCAATGCAACCAGCATTTGAATAGTCGAGCAGTTTGGGTTGGCAATAATATTACGATTACGGAAATCCGCCAAGGCGGCACCATTAACTTCTGGCACCACTAACGGAATGTCCGCGTCATAGCGAAAGTGTGAGGTGTTATCAATGACCACACATCCTGCTTCAGCGGCGATAGGCGCATAGTGAGCGCTGACACTGCCACCAGCAGAGAAAAACGCCATGTCCACCTGGCTCCAGTCAAAATTGGCAACGTCCTCGACAGTCAGGCTCTCACCGCGAAAATTCACTTCCTGCCCTGCTGAGCGTTCGCTGGCTAAAGGAACAAGTCGGTTGACCGGGAATTTACGCTCTTCCAGGCATTCGATCATTTGCTTGCCAACCAATCCGGTTGCCCCTAATACTGCTACGTTTACTGACAAAGACATGTTTTCTCCTCAACTTAAAATGTAAAACCTAACTGTGCCAGGCGCGATCGTGCATCATCCGAAACTGACACGGCCACTTCCAGCCGCTGACTACACAACTCGAAACGTACTGGATAGTCGCGCCGTAGCCGATCAAAACCCGCTGCACAGGTGCCCTCTGCACGCATCCGCGCATCATCAGCCCAAATATCATAATTCTGTAAAGCCCAGTCGGTCAGCGTTGACTGTGAGGGCATTTTCTCACAACTCCAACCATATGGTGATGGTTGCGGAAATAGCGCCGACCAATCCGGTTTTGCCTCGCGCCAGGCAAAAAATTCAGCACAGGCATCATACAACATTTGCGTGCCCCGCACTTTACCATTCAGGCTGTGGCCTGCAATATGTGGTGTCGCGATTTCAATCAGGGGGAGCAAGTCCGTGATAATCTCGGGCTCGCCTTCCCAGACGTCTAATACCACCAGCAAAGAATCTCGCTGCAAACGTTCTAATAACGCCTGGTTATCAATCACCGCACCTCGGCTGGCATTGATCAACACCTGGTCGGTCTTTAGTGCGTCGATCCGTTGCCGATTGAATAAATGATGCGTCCCGTGCTGGCACTGTTGCGACAGCGGCACATGCACGCTGATAATATCGGCGCTCAAGGCACGGGCAAGCGCGATGGATTGGAAATCGGGCTCACGTGCTGCACGCGGTGGGTCATAGTATTCGACGTTCAGGCCTAAACCGGTCAAGCGCCGTCCAGCGGCCTGCCCGGTGTTGCCAGCCCCTATAATCGCCACGCGCTGCTCTGCCAACCTCAAGCTGTGCTTCTGCGCCAGGGCTAGCAACGCGGTAAGCACATACTCACCCACCGAGTCTGCATTCGCCCCTGGGCTGCTTACGTAGTGTATTCCGCGCTTTTGCAGCGCCGTTTCATCCAAGTGCTCCCTACCAATCGTTGCAGTGCCGACAAACTTCAAGTGCGGCGCCAACGCGAGCAACGCCTCGTTCACCTGAGTAATCGACCGGACCAACAACACATCTGCGTTGGCCAATTGGCTGGCTGGTGGTTCCCGTCCGGCGAACCGCTCTACCTTGCCATGGGGCGCAAACAGCGCCTGCGCGAACGGAATATTGTCGGCAATTAGGAAATTCATCAAAGGCTTATTCCATAGTCTGCGTGAGTAAAGTGACTGGCTAAATTCCAGGTACAAAAAAGGCGACTCGCGCCGCCTTTTGACTCTACAGAATATAGCAGAGGATTAACCTTATTTGGTAAACTTACGGAACACTAAGCTCGCATTCGTGCCACCAAAACCAAAACTGTTCGACATCACCAGGTTCAAATTGGCATCTTTAGCTTCAGTAATAATTTGCATGCCCGCAGCTTCATCATCCAGCTCATCGATGTTAATGGATGGCGCAACAAAACCATCTCGCATCATTAACAATGAGAAAATAGCTTCATGAACGCCAGCAGCACCCAGCGAGTGCCCGGTCATTGCCTTGGTAGCACTTAGCATAGGCGTATTGTCACCGAACACCTGACGAATCGCCTCAAGTTCTTTCACATCGCCTACTGGCGTGCTGGTGCCATGGGTATTGACATAGTCAATCGTCCCATCGAGGTCACGCATCGCCATGTTCATACAACGTACTGCGCCCTCACCTGATGGCGCGACCATGTCGTAACCGTCAGACGTGGCACCATAGCCAACAATTTCAGCATAGATTTTAGCGCCACGAGCCAAAGCGGTTTCCAGCTCTTCAACCACTAAAATACCACCACCACCGGCAGGGACAAAGCCATCTCGCGCTTTGTCATAGGTCCGCGATGCTTTTTCTGGGGTGTCATTGTACTTAGTACTCAGTGCACCCATGGCATCAAATTCCATACCTAAGGTCCAGTGTAGCTCTTCACCACCACCGGCAAACACGCGATCCTGTTTGCCAAGCTGAATCAATTCTAGTGCATGGCCGATGCAATGGGCACTGGTGGCACAGGCAGAACTAATGGAATAGTTCACCCCTTTAATTTTTTTCGGTGTGGCCAAACAAGCCGAGGTTGATGATGCCATGCAACGCGGGACCATATAAGGACCCACACGCTTTACGCCGCGCTCACGCAGGATATCTGCGGCACCCACCTGGTGCTCACCAGATGCGCCGCCAGAGCCCACAACGAGGCCAGTGCGTTCGTTAGACACTTCGTCTTCGCTCAGCTCTGCATCCGCAATGGCCTGTTCAAGAGCAATGTATGCATAGGCTGCCGCATCGCCCATAAAGCGCATTGCTTTACGGTCAATCAGCTCTTTAACGTCCAGTTTAACATCACCCCAGACCTGACAACGCAGGCCCATTTCGGCGAAACTTTCTGAACGGGTTATGCCTGAACGCCCTTCACGTAAGGACTCCAGTACTTCTTGTTGGTTGTTGCCGATGCTTGACACGACGCCAAGACCGGTAATCACTGCACGTCTCATTCGATTGTCCTATGTTCCAATTTGCCGTTATCATAGCGCGTTCATGCTTAAACGAAAACGCTGCTGCAAGTGGTCAGCTTAGCTAAGCTTAGCTAAAACCCGCGCGCCGATGCATATAAAGGTGAAGAAATTGCCTAATTTAATTGAGCCAGCGAAGATTCATTTCAATTCGGCCGGCATGCCGATTTCAGATAGCTTCGATGATATCTATTTTTCTAATCAGGACGGCGCTGCGGAATCCCGCCATGTCTTCCTGCGCGGTAACTATTTGCCCGCTCGCTTTGCGCACTGGTCAACTGAAACCTCATTCGTGATCGCCGAAACCGGCTTCGGTAGTGGGTTAAATATGCTGCTGGCAGCGCATGAATTCCTTGCCCTCGCACCATCAATGGCGACCTTAAACCTGGTGAGTTTTGAGCGCTACCCGTTACAGTCCGCAGATATTTCTCAGGCTTTGCAACACTGGCCAGAGCTTAACGACCTATGCGCCAGCTTAGTCCACCAATATCCACCCTTGATCAATGGTGTGCACCGGCTCCAACTGCACCCACGGGTCACCTTAGACCTGCATTTTGGCGATGTGCTTGATACGCTTCCCGCCTGGGTCGCAGCTAATCCGGCGAAGGTCCATGCCTGGTTTCTCGATGGCTTCGCACCAAGCAAGAACCCGGATATGTGGCAGGCCGAACTGTATCAGGCGATGGCGTCAGCCGCCGCCGAAACCTGTACCCTGGCAACATTCACCGCCGTAGGCGAGGTTCGCAGAGGGCTAATGGCAGCGGGCTTTGCCATGCGCAAAGACGCAGGGTTTGGCCGCAAACGCGACATGCTGGTGGGTCATCGGGTTAGCCCGCAATCTCCGCCTCCCCGGTTCGTCAATCATTCGCGCACAAGGCGCATTGCAGTGGTGGGCGGCGGTATAGCGGCCGCGTCCCTGCTTCGTTTGCTGAGTGAGCACTCATTACACAACCGCCCAGAGCTGCATCTGTTTTGCCGCGACAGCAGCCCTGCCCAGGGTGCATCCGGGAATGCCCAGGGTGCCGTGTATCCTTTGCTACAGGCTGACTTCACCCCCACGGTGCAGTTCTATGCCCAGGCTTTTAGTTTTGCTCGCAATTGTTACCAGCGCTGGGCACCAGAGTACTGTCATTGGTCAGGCATGTTGCAGCTGGGCTTTAACCAAAAAATGCAGCATCGCCAGCAGCAGACGATGATCCGCACCGATTATCCGCCCTCCTTCGTCCGCGCAGTGGACGCTGAGCAAGCCACAACGATGTCCGGGGTTCAATGTCAGCAAGGGGGGCTTTATTACCCAAGTTCTGGCTGGGTGGAACCTAAAGCGTTGGTCGACAAGCTTATCGCCGATAGCCAGGCTCAGGTGCATTGCGCTCACGAGGTCATATCTATTGAACGGGTGGGAAGTCTGTGGCGACTACAGGGCTCCAGGGAGCAGCAAAATGAGTCGAACTCACCGGCCTGGGAGTTTCTCGCCGATGATGTCGTACTTGCCAATGGCGCAGATTTACACGCATTTTCCCATCAGCGTTTGGTTATTCGGCCAGCCGGAGGCCAGGTCACTCAGGTCGCCAGCACTGCGGCGTCCGGCGCACTAAAAACCGTACTTTGCCACAAAGGTTACCTGACACCCGCGCACAATGAACGCCATTGTGTCGGCGCCACTTTTAGCAAACTGGCACCCGAGGGTATTGACTGTTATGTGCAAGATGAACAAAGCGTTGCTGAGGACAGCCACAGCAATATCGAGCTCAATGAACGCTACAGCGGTCTACAGTTCAGCGCAGACAACATCATTGCAGCGCGGCGTTCAGTGCGCGCGACCACCCCAAACCATCTGCCTGTAGTCGGTGCTCACCCGGCCTATGTACAACAAGCGGCGGGAGTCTGGGTGCTCGGCGGGTTGGGCTCCAGAGGCTTTACCAGCGCGCCATGGTGCGCTCAATGGCTGGTTGATCAAATATTTAGCCAGGTTGAAGCTATCGACAGCCGTGTAGCAAAAAGTCTCGACACTCAACGATTCAGCCAATGATTAGGCCAGCCCGGCACGACGCTGAAGCTGCTTGTACAAATTGGCTACATGAACCTGATCCGCAGGGGTCAGCTCATGACTGGCTTGTTCAATCGCAGCTGACAGCGCAGGCCATAATGCAGCCGGGTCCTGTTCGTTGTTCAATGCCAGTTGCGCCGCCACTAAATCAAAGTGACCGCGTAAGTAGCCGCTGGCGAAAAGCTCGTCGTCACTACCCTCAACAACGACCTCATCAAACACCGGCTCCACATGGTCCACCAACGCATCTAAATTTGTAAAACTGGGGTTTGTCGTCGTCATAATACATCCAAACTGAAAAGTCGCGAGTATACCCACCTGATTAAGGGTTGTCATCCACTGCCCTCGGTGCGTAGTTTTTGATAAACTTGCGCACCTGAGAGTTGTTGTCGCATTCGAAACGGAGTCTGTATGAGTTTTAAAATCGGTTTGTTCTATGGCTCTACTACTTGTTATACAGAGATCGCCGCAGAGAAAATTCGCGATTTCATTGGTGATGATATTGTCGACTTACACAATATAAAAGATGTCGCGCTAAGCAAAACCGCAGATTACGACACCTTGATTTTTGGTATTTCCACCTGGGACTTTGGTGAAATTCAGGAAGACTGGGAGAGTCACTGGGACGATATTGCTGAGCTCGACCTCAGCCATAAAACCATCGCTTTGTTTGGTATGGGCGATCAAAATGGGTATGCAGAATGGTTTCAGGATGCGTTGGGCATGTTGCATGACGCTATCATTGAAGCGAACAGCACAGCGCAGGGACAAACTACGGTGAACCGCATCGGCTACTGGCCAAATCAGGGCTATGACTTTATCGCCTCAAAAGCACTCACTGACGATCAGAAATTTTTTGTTGGTCTCGCCCTTGACGAGGACTGTCAGTACGAACTCAGTGACCAGCGTATCACCGACTGGTCCACACAGGTGCTCACCGAAATAGCTGGCGACGCATAGCTATGCTGGCGCCAACGCCGCTCGGACTTTTTTAACAAGCGCAGCGGCCTCAGCTGGCGCAAACGGCTGCGCCGGATGTTTACCCCACACCGGATCCGGCCAGGCTTTATCGTCGCGATAGCGCACAATGTGGTGCACGTGAAGTTGCGCCACCACATTACCAAGTGCAGCTACATTCAGTTTATCTCCTGCAAACATGTCCATGAGCACGCGCCCCACATGCGTAGACTCACGCTGTAACTGCAGCTGCTCCGGCTCACTAAGCTGGAAGATTTCACTAACCCCTGCGCGCCTTGGCACCAGAATAAACCAAGGGTACTGACGGTCATTCATCATCAGTAAACGACTTAAGGCCAGGTCGATGACATTGATACAATCGCGCTCAAGTCGGTCATCCAGTACAAAATGATCGCTACTGGTAAAATTGTCCTGGTCAGTCATCCCGCCGTCCTCCAACACCCATGTGTTTTAATAAAAATAGTAGGCAAGGCCGAGCCCCTGCTGTCGTTCGCCTGAACTCAGCATGGTGAAATTCAGCGACACCGCAAACCGCCTGGTGACCCGGTATTCAGCCGCCACATTTGCGCCCACATTGTGCTCCTGAGTGCGAAAGGCAGGCAGCCGCTGTTGATCGAAATCTGAATAGAGCTCTGGGGTGTCAGGTTG
>JAFIFH010000045.1 GCA_020832105.1 Idiomarina sp. | reverse complement strand
CGGACGGCGATGGTCGTAGCGAGCGCTTGGGGTGCGGCAGGTTACCTTGCGGGGGCGGCGAGCGCAGGGATGCGCGAGCGTAGGTCAGGCTCTGCCTGACGTTCCACCATTGTGCGGCGTCAGGCGTAGCCTGACCTACGCTCCACACAGCCCCTCCTGCAAAGCCGGCGGTTAGTTGCCGGCGATTGAGAGCTGTTCGAGGAGGATGGAGCCGGTGTGGATGCCGTGGCGTGGGTCGATATCATTGCCGATGGCAACAATGTTTTTGAGCATGTGTTCAAGGTTACCGGCGATGGTGATTTCGCTGACAGGGTATTGGATTTCGCCGTTTTCTACCCAGAAACCAGCAGCGCCGCGGCTGTAATCGCCGGTGACGGTATTGACGCCCTGCCCCATGACTTCGGTGACCAATAAGCCGGTGCCCATTTGCTTGCACAGTGCGTCGAGATCTTTGTCAGAGGTGCTGACCTGCCAGTTGTGAATACCACCTGCATGGCCGGTGGTTTGCATATTCATTTTGCGTGCAGCGTAGCTGGTCAGCAGGTAAGTATTGAGGTTGCCGTTGGTGACGATGTCACGGGCAACGGTACGCACCCCTTCGTGGTCAAACGGGCTACTGGCAAGGCCACCCTGAACATGAGGGTTCTCATAAATACTAAGCCACTCAGGTAATATTTGCGTATCGAGCCTATCGAGCAGGAAACTGGATTTACGATACAGGCTGCCACCACTAATAGCGCCTACCAGGTGGCCAAACAAGCCGTGAGCGATTTCGCGGTGAAAGATCACCGGAACTTTGCATGTGTCCAGGCTACGTGCACCCAGGCGCGATACAGTCGCTTCAACCGCTTCTGCAGCAACCGCTGCTGGGCTATTCAGGTTCGCTGGGTTACGCGCCATAGTGTAGGCGTAATCTCGCTCCATGGCATCACCTTGCTTACCTATAAGCACACAGCTCAGGCTTTGCCGGGAGCTCATGTAACCACCAAGGAAGCCATGGCTGTTGCCATACACGCGAAAACCAGCATGTGAACTGTAATTCGCTCCGTCAGAGTTCATAATGCGCGGATCTTTGTCCATTGCCGCCAGCTCGCACTCGCGTGCCTGGGCAATGGCGTAATCAGGGTCCATATTGGCGTCAAAGTAGAGCCCAAGATCGTCGTAATCTTTGGCCATCAAGTCTTTGTCCGCGAGGCCAGCGGCTGGATCTTGAGAGGTAAACCGAGCAATTTCATTGGCTTTGGTGACAGCCGCACGCACCGCATCAGGTTTCAGGTCTGCGGTGGCCGCAGCGCCTTTTGACTGACCGCGATACACGGTAATGCCCAGGCTGCCGTCCTGATTGAACTCTACGGTTTCAACTTCGCCCAGGCGACTGTCGACGCTCAGTCCGCGGCTTTGGCTCAAAGCACACTCAGCGGCACTGGCGCCGAGAGTTTTTGCGTAACGCAAGGCTTCTTCAACTGCGTCGTGCGCCTTTTGCATGTCTTCCTGCAACAATTCTTTTTGCCCGCTCACCAAATTCTCCTCGTCAATTTCTGTGTACCTATAGGCATAGTTACAGCATATCATGTGTTATTATAGAGGTGTTGTTTACGAAGACGAATTTACTACCTTATTGGACAAGAGAATTTCTTATGGCAAGCCCAAACCGCCCGCGCACAGAGCCCCTTGTAGAGCGCCCGAATAAAACTCAGCTGAAGCGTGAAAATGCGACCATTCATGAAACCGCTGTGCGTTTAGTTGGCCTGACCGACGGCGCGATGAAGAAAATGCCAATCAACGAAGAGCTGATTGATGCGATTAAACTTGCCCACAAGATTCGCAATACACGTGAAGGGTTTCGTCGTCAGATACAACGGGTCACCAAGCTGTTACGGCAAATCGATCACGAAGCGGTGAAGCGCGAGCTTGACGGGTTGCAGCGTAGTGGCGATGTTGAAAATGCACGATTTCACGCGCTTGAGCGTTGGCGTGAGCGGATTTTAGTTGAAGGTGATGAAGCGATTGAGGCCTTTATCGAAAAAAATCCTGAGACTGATCGCCAGAAATTACGTCAGTTAGTGCGTAAAACCAAGAAAGAGCAGGCTGATGAAAAACCGCCTGCTGCGTATCGTGAGCTGTTTAAGTATTTGCGTGAGGTTTCCACGCCTTAATCGCGGGGATTGTGTTGTAGGTCAGGCTACGCCTGACATTCAACCATTGTGCAGCGTCAGGCGCAGCCTGACCTACCGGAATCAATATCGAGGAACGTCAGGCGCGGCCTGACCTACCCGGTGCCACCTACGGTCATAGCATCGATTTTCAGGGTTGGCTGACCAACACCTACTGGCACGCTCTGACCGTCTTTACCACACACACCGACACCCTGGTCGAGTTCAAGGTCGTTGCCAATCATTGAAACCTGCTGCATCGACGCCGGACCGTTACCGATAAGCGTAGCGCCTTTCACCGGACGGGTGATTTTGCCGTTTTCAATCAGATAAGCCTCAGACGCAGTGAACACAAACTTGCCCGACGTGATATCAACCTGACCACCAGCAAAATGTGGCGCATAAATACCCTTTTTCACACTGCCAATAATGTCCGCTGGATTATGCTCACCCGCCAACATATAGGTGTTGGTCATCCGCGGCATTGGCAAGTGAGCAAACGACTCACGTCTGCCATTACCGGTCGGTGCCATACCCATGAGCCGGGCATTCATTTTATCCTGCATGTAGCCCACGAGAATACCGTCTTCAATCAACACATTGCGTTTTGACGCAGTACCCTCGTCGTCCACACTCAACGAGCCTCGACGGTTTTCTAAGGTACCGTCATCTACAATCGTACACCCTTTGGCAGCCACCTGTTGACCGATTTTACCAGCAAACGCGGAAGACCCCTTGCGGTTAAAGTCACCTTCAAGGCCATGGCCTACGGCTTCATGCAACAACACACCCGGCCAACCGGCACCTAATACCACTGGCATTTTACCCGCCGGTGCTTCTTCAGCTTCAAGGTTCACCAGTGCTTGACGCACCGCTTCTTCAGCGAAGGCATAATGGCGTGGTTGCCCGCGCTCATTTTTTTGCGTGAAGTAGTCATAGGTGAAGCGTCCGCCACCCCCTGCAGAACCGCGCTCACGACGACCATTTTGAATCGCCAGCACGCTACAGTTTAATCGCACCAATGGGCGAATATCAGTGGCTAGAGTGCCATCAGTGGCAATCACTAAAATATGCTCGTATACCGCCGTCAGGCTAACGGTCACTTCACTCACTCTAGGGTCTTGTTTACGCGCGTGTTTATCCACCGCATTCAGGATGTCAATTTTTTGCGCTTCTTTCCATGCCGCTAGTGGGTTCTGCGGCAGGTACAGGCTCTTTGCTGCGGTGGTTTGCAACGCAGCAACCTGCTTGCTCTGGCCGATCGCCGCAATGCCCCGTGCCGCACTGGCGGTTTGCTGTAACGCATTATTAGAAATGTCGTCGGCATAGGCGAAGCCAGTTTTCTCGCCTTCAATCGCCCGCACGCCAAGGCCGCGGTCAATGGAAAAGCTGCCCGACTTTACAATACTGTCTTCCAGCACCCAGCTTTCATGGTGGCTGGACTGCAGGTAAATGTCTGCATAATCAATACTGCCTTGATACAAGTGCGCGAGGCCTCTTTCGAGGTCTGCAACACTCATTTCAGATCGCGCGAGCAACTGCTCTTCGACGTCATTATGCATCTTTAAAGCTCACCTTAAATTTGTTGTGGGATTCAACGGGCATCCGTTTTCGTACATCGCTGATGTTGGCCGGCTCAATGGGCACACTGCCAACGCCAATGTCACTGCTGATTTCCGTACATACCCTACCCCAGGGATCGATAATCATCGAATGTCCCCAGGTCTCGCGTCCGTCCGGGTGCTTTCCACCCTGATTCGGCGCGACAAGGTAGCACTGATTTTCAATGGCTCGTGCCTGTAACAAAGGCTGCCAGTGGGCTTTACCCGTTACCCGGGTAAACGCCGAGGGCAGCACGATGATCTCTGCACCTTGAGCACGCAGCGCGCGGAACTGCTCAGGGAAGCGCAAATCATAACATACACTCATGCCGATGCGCCCAAATGGCGTATCCACGACGACTAGCTCACTGCCAGGTTGGGTATATTTTGATTCCTGATAACTACCCGTACCGTCTTCTACCGTGGCATCGAATAAATGAATTTTGTCGTAACGCGCGACTTGCTTGCCCTGGTTATCAAACAAGATCGAAGCCCCCGAGTAGCGTTCCCCTGCCTGGATAGGGATGGTACCGGCCACTATCCACAAGTCATGCTTACGGGCAATATCCGCTATCGCGTCCTGAATTGGACCGCTGCCCGGGGCTTCAGCTCTCGCCTGCTGGCTGGCTTCGCCAGCACCAAAACTGGCAAAGGCTTCAGGTAACACCACCAACTGCGGCCGATGTTCTGGTAATAGCCTGACCAACCGCTGCAACTGCTCGATGTTTTCTTCAGGTTGGTTACCGGATGTCCACTGGATCACACTAATCTGGGTCATTGTTTTCCTCCAAGAGCTGCTCGATTTCGACTTCAGGTATCTCAACGTCGGTCTCGGTGCGTGCTTCCTCGTTCACTATCGGTTCCGACACCGTGCCACTGATTGAGTACTCTAAACGTGAAATGACCTGAGCATCATGCAACACCCGGTCAATTAAAAGTGCGGCAAGGCCGGTTGGCGGGTTCACCATCCAAGCCACCAATACCGGCAGGCTTGAGGTGACCTTCGGAATATATACCAAAGTGTAGTCAAGCGCTTCGGTGACCAGGTTTGTACTTCCGGTCACCTCCATGTCACCAGCAGAGCCATTCATTCGGGTATTGTCGGTAAAAACAATCCCGTCCTCAACATTCAGCGTACCTCGAAAACTGGAATAAAACATCCCGCGGGCAAAAATATCGCGAAAGTCCAGGGTCAGTTTACGCATTAAGCTTTCCAGGCTGAATAACGAGAATAGTCTTGCACCCCCGTCACTCACATCGCGTAAATACCCTGAGCCCAACCGCCAATCAACCTCGCCATTTAAGTTAGCAAGATCAAATTCAGCCGGAGAGCCAGCCCAATTTAAGCTAAGCTCAACCTGAGCGCTTGAGTCTCGAACTACCGAGCTACTGCCAAAGTCCGCCACCAGGTTCCCGACGTCTGCCACCGCAACCCAGCCGTTGATATAGCTTTCGTAACTACCTTCTTCAGCATACCAGCCGCCGGTCATATTGACCTCTGCGCCGCTACGCCGAATATGCAGTTGCTCCAGTTGCGCGCCCACTACTGAGGGGTTCAAACGAGCTTCAATCCTGCCAATATCATTGCCATCATAACGACAGACTTCACACACCAGGTGAAACGCTGGCAGGCGGTCAAAAAAAGCTCCATCCGGACGCGACCAGGCCATATCCGTGCCCTCAGTGTCAGACTGCCGCTGGTCATTCTTTTCGCGAGCGAGATTTAAATAATCAAACTGAACCTGAATGACCGCTGCGTCATCGGTCATCTGCGTAGGGGGTGTCATGGGTACTGAGACATGCGCTCGGCCCTGTTCAGCATTCACAGTTAATGCCCAGTGCGACCCATCACGCTCACCTGACAACTGTAAGTTATCAAACTGCTGCTGAAGCCATGTCGCTTGCTGCACATCCGCTGATACGTTGTGCAACGGTGGTAGCTGCCACGGCAGGCGACTTCCTGCTGGGTCGGCTGCGTTGGTATCATCACCTGAGGTCATAGCCCCGAAGGCTGCAAACCAGATACCCAGGTCCAGCTGGTCCACATTCGCATACAGGTCCATGCCTTGCTCAGGCATTGCCGGCCCCCGCTGATCAAAGCTACCAAGCTCAATCAGCGCGCGATCCAACTGGGCCTGACCGATGGTCAGTTCAGTTTCAAAGCGCACCGCGTCGGGCCACACAACTTGTGCGTGCAAACGCGCTTCATCACCACGAACCCTGATATCAATATATTCTTCATCACCTATCTGTTTGGCAATGGGCTGCGGTAAATGAACCGCCGTGTTCTCCAACGCAGCACGCATATGCCAGTCGTAATCAAGATACCCTTCGGCAATTTGCAAAGTAAAATCAGTATCGGTTTCTATTTCACCCTCTACATGCGGCGCCAGCCAACTGAGCACGGGGGAATCACTGAGCGCCTCGGTAGGCCACAAACTGTCCATCTGCATGCTCAGTTGATACGCCTGCTGACTTTCTTGCAGTCGCGGTCTAAGCGCCGATGAGGCCTCGTTCATGCCACCTTGCAGGCTCACATAGACAGGAAGCTGATAAATTTCCGCCAGCACGGCCCTGGCATCGAGTTGATTGCCATCAAACTGCAGCGTGCCTTGCAGGTTGGCCAACTCCAAATCTAATGGAACGATGCGCATGCTTTGCCCGGTAAACTCGACCTGCCCGTGGGCCCTTGCCTGGGGCGTGTCATCATCGTCTAGCTGATCTTCACGATTAGCAAAAAGTGGGAGCTCTAAAGCAAAGCTGCCATCAAATGCATCTGCCGACTCGAGTTGGGTAAGGACGTTACCCACCGAATCCGCTAACGGACTGGCATTGAATAGCGCTCGAGCCTGATGCCCGGTGCTTCGGGCCGACGCGGTTAATCTTAACCAGGGGTCTGCCATCATTAAGTCAGCAATTAGCGCATCGACCGTATGTAACTCAGCGCCCATCATACTGCCACCGCTGGCATTGATATGCAGGCTCTGGTCTCGAAACCCGAGAACCAACTGAGTCTGTTCAATGGCAGGCCAGTCCGGCTGGAATTTGAAATCCAGGTCATCTGCCTGTAGCCGCGCCATGAAAATGCCGTCACTGTGGTAGTAGGGGAAGCTGTCTAAATCTCCCCGCCACAACATATTCAATTTATTAACTTCACCTTCCAGGACCGCATTTTGCAGATAATCCGTAAGGGGTGCGCCAATTTGTAATGGCAGTAACTGCAAGGCATCTGAAACCCCTAAATCCGCACCACTACCCTCAAGCCACCACTCTACCACCGGACTGGCACCTTGCTCACGGCTCATCGTAAATTGCTGGTTGAAGACAACATTCGCCATGCTCACCTGGCCATGGGGTAATGCCACCCGAAAACCGTCCTCAAGGCTGGTCCAGTATCCAGACCAGTCGATTTGAGACAATTGCTGCGTGTCGCTAAAGGTCGCTGGCGAGACAAAATTCACATCGTCACCATGCAAGCTAAATGCACCTTGATCCTGCCGACTCCAGAGCTCGAATCCCAAGCCGTCTAAACCAGGCAGGCCGCGATGAGATTGCCAACGGATATCATCCGCCCGGGCATAAAATGACCATTGCAACTCTGTATCCAGGCGAACCTGAACCTCATTCACGACCCCTTCTGGCTGAATGCCTTCGAACCAATCACGGATCTGTGCGCCCGGCGAGCCAAATAAGCTCCAAAGTGGCGCGGTTTCGCTAAAGGTTAAGTTATTCAGGTTCCAGATATGTTCCCCGTCACGAAATCCCCAGCGTACAGAATCTACTGGCCACTGCGCGTCATCCACCCGCAACGTTAAATCTTCGGTGGTCATTAAAAAGCCATCGGGCTGCGGCCAGAGCCCCC
>JAFIFH010000044.1 GCA_020832105.1 Idiomarina sp. | reverse complement strand
TATCGCCAGTTCGCGGTGACCATTGCGATATCTGTAGTAATTTCCGGTGTGGTCGCACTCACCCTCACCCCTGCGATGTGCGCGCTATTATTACGGCCCAAGACGAAAGCGCCGGGCAGGTTTTTCCGCGCCTTTAATCATGGCTTTGACAAGCTAACCAATGGATTCACTGCGGTAGTGAGCGGTTTACTCAATCGACCGCGTATGGGCGTGGCGCTGCTATTACTGAGCTTCGCTTCCACATGGCTGTTGATTGACCGCCTGCCGGTCGGGCTATTACCCGGTGAAGACCAGGGTGTGGTGCGGGTGTTAGGCCAATTACCGCCAGCATCGTCACTGCCACGCACCGAAGCGGTTCGCGGTGATGTGTCTGAACAGGTAATGGCAATGGAGGAAGTAGAAAGCTACATTTCATTCGCCGGCTTTGACCTGGTCAACGGGGTGATGCGCAGTCATGCGCTGGGCGGCTTCGTCAGCCTGAAGGACTGGAATGAACGCAGTGGCACGGAGCACAGTGCTGCTGCAGTCGCCGAGCGGTTGCGAGGCTTAGGTGGCGGTGTGCAGGAAGCGAATATGCGCTCGTTCACCCCACCACCGATTGCCGGATTGTCACTCACCGGCGGTGTTGAAGGCTACCTGCAACTGCGTGGCGATACCGACGTCGCGCTACTCGAACAGATGGCAGGTGCGCTACGACAGGCTTCTTCTTCGCGCGACGAGTTGGCTGCGGTAAACGTGATCTTTGAAGCCCATGTGCCGCAATACCACTCAGTGGTAGACCGCGACAAAAGCAAGGCGATGGGGGTGCCGGTGTCGCGCATCTACAACACCTTGCAAAGCACCATTGGTGCCAGGTATATCAATGATTTCTCCTACCTTGGTCGTTTGTGGCCGGTATATTTGCAATCAGAAAGTGAGTACCGTCGCCAGCCGGAAGATCTGCGTCATGTGTTTGTGCGCAGTGACAGCGGTGAGATGGTGCCTTTAAACGCTTTGGTTTCACTGCAGCGCCGCCGTGGCGCCGATCTACTTAACCGTTTTAACGGCTACCCCGCCGTGCGAGTGATGGCAAATCCAGCGCCGGGATTCAGTACCGATCAGGCGAAAAGCGCATTAGAGGAAGTTGCTGTCAACCTGCCGCTCGATGCTGACACCCAGATGGCCTGGATAGGCGAAGCCTATCAACTGGATAAAGCATCCGGCAGTGCGGCGGGTGCGTTCTTCATGGGCTTGCTGATGGTTTTTTTGATTCTCGCGGCGCAATACGAACGACTGTTTCTGCCGCTGGCGGTCGCCACCGCAGTGCCGTTCGCGGCATTAGGTGCCGCGCTTGCCACGATGCTGCGCGGCTTTCCCAATGATTTATATTTTCAGATAGGTCTGTTGGTGCTGGTCGGTCTGGCGGCCAAAAATGCGATTCTTATTGTCGAGTTCGCCGCGCAGAACCGCCGTGAGGGCATGACGGCTGCTAGTGCCGCAGTCACCGCCGCGCGCCAGCGTTTTCGCGCAATCCTAATGACTGCTGCGACTTTCGTTGTTGGCACCCTGCCCCTGGTCATTGCCAGTGGCGCAGGTGCTGCCAGCCGTCAGGAAATCGGCACCGTGGTCGTAGGTGGCATGCTCGCCGCCAGCAGCCTCGCCCTCATCTTCGTGCCACTGGCGTATAAACTGCTTGATGATTTGTCGTGTTGGCTGGCTTTGAAGTTTAGGAGGGGTTAGGCGTCCGCGACATAGCCTGACTATTTCTGCCCACACCTTGCGGCACATAATAATGCGTATAAACAGTGACTTACTTAGCAAGGCAAAAGGGCTCAACATCAATCTGTCTGCAACCCTGGAGCAAGCTTTAGCTGAGCAGATACGGGCTGGACAGCGCAACAGTTCAAAGTTGCGGCGCTCGGCCTCGTCTGTCGGAATTTTTACTGCTGGCATACCGAAAGCTCCACAAAAAGTGAATGAAACTGTACATCTGAGAGCGTCCTTTGCCTGATCTTACATTGCCCAGAAGTATTGCTCGCATAGTCTTGGTGTTCCGTCATCCACTGTTATCCAGCATAAAAACACGAAGCTGCCGCTCTTCTCGCATCACATATAAGATAAGAATCCGATTTTTATCTTCGCGGTAGAAAATACGTAATGGGGGTATCACCAGCTCGCGGTATATCGAATGAGGAAGCTCGGGAGGGGTTCGCCCTGATTCAGGGAAGTTTTCTAAACGCTCGGTTTTGTCGAAAACCGCTTTGACCAGACTACTTGCTGCAGCGGAATTATCCAGGGCAATGTACTCCGCGACTGCATCCAGCTCCTGCAGGGCGGGCGCCGTCCAGATTACTTCAGCCACTTACTCATTCTCTCCCTGGCCTCACTTTGACTGTACGTTTTTCCATCAAGTACAGCACGCTCTCCTCTTGAGAGCCCTTCGAGCAATGCAAGCCGACGCTGCATAAACTCATAGTCCTCAACATCTACAAGGTAGGCTGATGGCTGACCATGCTCGGTGATCAATACTGGCTCTTTTGAATCGTGAAGATCCGCCAGAATCTTTGTAGCCTGACGTTTTAGGTTTGTTACCAGCTCAACTTTCATACTCTCACCGTGACTCATACTATTAGTGTCACTATAGTATCACTTTACGATTGGGGCAATGACACAAAACTTTGCCAGCGTCATATGTCGTTTTCAAGAAACTGCATCGCCAGCCAACTTTCAGTTTTTTTTCGAGAAATGCTAAGGTTACTCAATTCGGTTTCCCCCAATGAGTCGCTTATGTTCTACCCCGCAAGTACAATTTCAGCATTAATCCTATCTGCCGCTCTATTTTCAGCACCACAAGCTAACGCTCAAAGCATGGAGTGTTTAGTATTGGAGGACAGCGCAACGGTTCAGCTGCAGCTCCACGCCGCAGAGAACTACGAGAACTGCTTTCAGGTAGAGGGGTATGAAGGTTACGAGACCATCTCATTTTTCCTGCTAGGGCATGACGGTATTGAGCAGCAATTGCGTGTCTTTCGCGCCAGCGTTCCTCAAGCGGGCGTCATTGCCACATCTGACGACGACGCTGAGCAAATCCACTCTGTGGTGAGCACGCTGCCAGACGATGGCGTGGTTTTCACCCTCAGCTCCAAAGGGGATTGGCAAGCTGACAAACTTGTGAGTGTCAGTGTTGTTGCAGTGGAAACACCGGAGCTCAATGAAGTCTTTGTTTATATCGAGTTAGAGCGCTAGGCAGACCTCAGAATCTTCTCCATCTTGCGCCCTTTCGCCAGCTCATCCACCAATTTGTCCAAGTACCTGACCTGTTTAGTTAAGGACGTTTCAATCTCTTCAATGCGATAACCACAAATGGTGCCTGTGATAAGCTCCGCATTTGGGTTTAGCGTCGCTTCAGCGAAGAATTGTTCAAATGTGGCGTGGTTGTCAATCAGACGTTGCAGATCATGCTCGTTAAAGCCGGTCAGCCAGGTGATCACCTGATGCAGCTCCTCAACGGTTCTACCCTTCTTCTCCACCTTGGTCACATAGTGCGGGTAGACCTCAGCGAATGTCATGCTCGCCATGCGTTGATCGTGTTCTTGGGTGGTTGTCATAACAGGCTCCTATGGGCACACCATTTAATGCTAGCTACCAAAAGCTAAGCTAGCTACCAAAGGAGAAAAAGATACCAAAGGCTAGTTCAGCCCCTAATAACAAAATCCGCAAAACTCCATCTCTTAGAAGCGGTAGTTAACCCCAATGGTAGTGCTATTCCAACTTCTGGAGATATTTGAATTAGGCTCGAAATTAGGTAGAACCTGATAATCAACAAAGACGTCAAATCGCGTGGTTATCCCGTAAGACAGACCGGCGCCGTAACTAAATCCATCATCCGTATACGTCATTCGATACGGATAATTACCGGTTATATTGCCATCTTCATCGTTGTATTGGCCGTAGCCATTGATTTCAAGCTTTGTCTGCGTGAAACCCGCCAAGCCATATATTCTGAGTGACTCAAAGATTGGGTAAGACGCCTTCAGCTGTACCGAAACTTGTGTATCAATATCTTCGCTGTAATTGCCCTCTGGCTCATCAGGGGTGCCATAGAAGCTTGAATAACCAGACGTGCCAGTCAACCCTCTGGCCTCAACTGAAAAGTACTCATGAAATTGGTAGCCCGCAATCAGGCCAGCGGCATTGAAGTCTCGCCCGGGCACTGAGAATTCCTGCGCGTTATACGCTGCTCCGACGTACCAGTTACTCTCCGCGCTTGCTGGAGCAACTAAAGCCGAGGCCAAAGTTAAGCATGTTAAAGATAGAAATACTTTCATGAGAATCGTCCTTGATTTAGTTTATCTACGGAAATGGAGCCGCCATATAGCGTTAAAAACATGTTAACGACATTATAACAAGCACACCCGGACGGCAACAAAAAATATGTGAGTAGTGACAACTATGAATTGCTGCGATAGATTTTGTGCTCTCCGGTATAGAAAAATGGCTCGCAAGCTCTACCCGCTAAACACAATCTCAGGGAATACATTGCCTTCCACCGCCCCTGAGCGCACACTGCCCTGACCAACCAACTAACCTAATGTCTTTAAGGACACGATTATGAATCTGCACATCACCCTTATTCCAGTTATCTCGATCATTGCCGGTATTCTGATTTTGATTAAGCCCAAGCTGCTCAACTATGTTGTGGCCATTTATCTTATCGCTATCGGCGTCATCCAAATTCTGGGTCTGTAAAACTGATTTCAATGCGCATTCTTAAGCAGCGTGGTTTTATTGCGCAACCTGTAAGTTAAATAGCAGTGTAAATGGCATAGTGACGGCAATGGACTCAAAACACTCACCCACGATATCGCCGGTAACACAATCATCGTCAGACAGGTCTTGTGTGCGCTGCGTCAACTCGGTGATGGTACCGGTCCAGGTTCCGCGCAGGTAGCCATCTTCAAAACTGTGTAGGTCCAGTCTAAAACTGGAGGTGTAGGCGATATCGGCATTGAAGCTGAGTTCACGCAGAACGTCTCGAGGTTGAAAATACACTTCGCTGTTATCTGAGCCAAGCATAGGCACTGCTATGCGTAAATCGGCGTAATTGAAGCTGGTGACAATATTGTCGTAGGAGTAGTTGCCTACCAGCTCCGGCGCAAACGACATATAAATTGCCAAGTTGTCGTCTTGAAAGCTATGAGCGCGGTAACTCGATTCACTGTCGCAGACCTCACCGGGGGCGCAGGCGATTTCGAACTGGCCGACATTGTCCCGCCGGGCTTCATAGGTTTGACCATCAAGGCGATACTCAAGGATATAGCCGCCGTCTGCCAGAATCTCGTCATCTGTTCGTTGGTCACTATCACAAGCACTTAAGGCAGCGATTGCGATACAACTTGATACCAGGCGTCCTTTCTTCATGGTCAAACTCCGTATAACTAATTTTATGTGCTCAAATAAATAGCTTGCGATTAGCTCATCAACCCAATATATCGGCTTAACAAGTTTAATACTATCAGAAATCTTCTGCCCCTATCTGCCCCGAATAAATATATGCAGGACTTCTGTCGTACGAACATTCAGCGCATCAATCAACAAACATTCAGGATCTAGTCCATCACGAGCAGGAGCGAAACCGAATCATACAAATACGCAATTGCCACCCTATTCACCCTATGGCCCAGTGCTAAAATTTGAAGCAACAGATAACTCAGCACGCATCATGTAAGCAAGGACGCAGTCATGTTGAAGGTCTTTACCGCCCCAATCATTGTTCTGATCTTTTTGTATGTCAGTTTGCCAAACGCGAATGCCGCGGCCGGCGCGCAGCTCGCCAACGTCTATGATGAGAACAAAATTAACCATGTCAGCGACTATCTGGTCAGCGAGAAATATGACGGTGTGCGTGCTATCTGGACCGGCGAGCAGCTACTGACCCGGCAAGGCAACCTGATACCTGCACCAAAGTGGTTCATTGCACCTTTACCTGCGGTATGGCTTGATGGTGAGTTATGGACACAACGGCAGGATTTCGAGGCGCTCAGCGGTATTGTGCGCAGGCAAACTCCGAACGATGCGCTGTGGGGACAGGTACGTTATATGGTGTTTGATATGCCGGATGCGCAGCTTCCTTTTGCGAAGCGTTACGAGAACTATGCTCGGCTAATCGAAGCGATCGACGCTACGCACATCAAGGCTGTAAAACAGCAGCGTTTTGATTCTAATCACGCGTTAAGCGCACACTTGCAAGCCATGGTTGAGCAAGGCGCAGAAGGCCTGATGCTGCACTTAGCTGACGCGCACCATCAGCCAGGCAGGAGCAACGCTTTGCTTAAGCTAAAACCTTACTTTGATGCTGAAGCTGTGGTCATTGCGCATTTACCAGGCCGGGGGAAATACACAGGTAAGCTTGGCGCTTTGCGCTTACGCAATGACGAAGCCATTGAATTCTCAGTTGGCAGCGGTTTTACCGATGAGGAGCGGGCAAATCCGCCACCGATCGGCAGCACTATCACCTACAAATACCATGGCTATACCAACAACGGTCTGCCCCGCTTTGCCAGCTTTTTGCGCGTGCGACAAGATGTTCAGCCTGAATGAACACAGAAAGGTACCGACTTGTTCACTTCTTGTCCAAGTGCTAACAGCAGCGTTAACCAACTTCTCGTCGTGCCTGCAAACGGCGCCACAGGATAAAGCTGCCACCCGTCAGGTACATCGCCAATGAGTACATCGCGGCAGGCAGCGCAATGGTGCCGTTATTGAGTACCGTCGACGCGATTAGAATCGCAAGCGTCGAGTTTTGAATGCCTACTTCAACTGTAATCGACGCTCGCTGGCGGTCGTTCAAGTTAAACCAAATGGCCATGAGTGAGCCGACTATCATCATCACCACGTTAAGTAGTAACGCGGTGGGGCCAGCGCTGAGTATTTGTCCGGGTAAACTGTCACCCTGCTCAGATAAAATAATAATAATCAACAGGCCCAGGAAAATCGCCCCAAAGGCGCTGATCTTAGGCTCAAGTTTTTGCGCCAGCGCCGCCGTGCGATTGCGTAGCAGCATACCGAGCGCAATGGGCAACAGAGTAATTAGGAAGAGCGTTAGCATCATCCGTGCAATTGGCAGTTCAATGGGCACCACGGTGTCTTTAAAGGCAGCAAGCGCAAGTCCTACCACGATGGGGATAGATATAATGGTCAGCACACTGGTAATTGCCGTTAAGGTCACCGACAAAGCAAGATCGCCGCGGGCGTGATACGCAATCAAGTTCGACGTCGTACCGCCGGGGCAAGCGGCCAATAAGACCAGGCCAACGGCTAATGCGGGCATATCTAAAAACCATGCCGCGATAACGAAGCCCACCGCTGGCAACAATACCATCTGCCCCACAAGGCCTATGGCTACAGCTTTCGGGAATTTCACCACGCGGGCAAAGTCGTTGAGCTGCAAGCTCAGGCCCATACCAAACATGATGATAAATAAGCTAATCGGTAAAATAAGTTGAGAGAAAATACTGCTGGTCATGGCCTGTGCTTGTAGTTAATTATTTTTTAGCTGTTAACCATAACTTACCTGCGCGCCCGGTGCTAGTACTGGTGCCTTTACACACATATCTGTGAGGCCGTCTACACTGTCCTTTATTGTCTGTTTACCTTGGGGCTCGCACATGCACAGTGGTTCAATTAGCCAGTTCGGTCATTACCTGCGTGAAAAGTGGCTGTCGCCGCGTCGGATCCGCTTTTGGCTACTGATCATTTTTATTATTAATGTTCTGCTTGGTTTTTTTGCCCTACCACCGGTGGTTGAGCACTATGCTAAGAAGATCGTCAGGGAAGATTTCGACCGTGAACTTCAAGTTGAAACGGTACGCACCAACCCTTTCAATTTAACCCTGCGCATGGATGAATTGATGCTACTGGATACCGATGAAGCCCCCTTGCTGGACATTGGGCAACTGGACGTCGACCTTGCCTGGTCAAGTTTTTTTAGTGCTGGCTGGCGCATTAATAGCATTCGTATAGAAAGCCCGATTGTGCACGAAGAGCGCTTTGCCTCAGGTGAAACCCGTTTGATGCGCCTGGTTCAGGAGGCAGTAGACGAAGATGAGACTGATGACGACCCATCAGACCTGGCATTCAAACTGAAGTTTTTCCATATCCAAGATGGTGAAGTGCGCTTTACCGATAATCTGGCGGACAACGACGACGAGGATACGCCAAGCCAGGTCACCCTGGCGCTGCAGAATATCGACTTTACCCTTGAAGATCTCATTTTCAATGACGACTCGCTCGCCTCTATGCAGTTTGAAGGCTATCTTGCCGGAGGTGGTGAGCTGACCTTTGACGGTGAACTTCAGATGCAACCAGGCACCACTGTACAAGGCGAGCTTGGCATCAATGACGTCGAATTGCCCCAGCTTGCACCCTACCTGCTGTACTACCTTGGCCTGCAACTTGAAAGTGGCGTGCTGTCTGTGAACGGAGATTTGAATACCAGTGAACAACAGCCACTGGCATTTGAAGGTAATGCCGGCATTGAAAATTTACTGATCAGCCAGGCACCTGACGACGAAGCACTGCTTGGCTGGCAACGCCTGCACACCAATCATATTCACCTCGATTTCTACGCCAGCGAGTTGGAAACCGATATGATTTACCTGCAAGGGCTGGTTGGACAGCTTGTGATCAACCAGGACCAAACCACAAACTTCAGCGAGCTCTTTGACACGCCACCAGCTGACGATGCGCGCGCGGAGGAAGACGAAAGTAACGGGGCTGATGAGGCGATTGCAGTTGAAACTGAGAACGAAGGCACCGCGCAAACAGCGGACGGCAGTGAGCAGCTGACACCTTTTGGGATCGTTATCAAAGGCATTGCACTGAGTGACAGTTCCATTGAGTTTACCGATGACTCTCTGCCCTTGCCCTTCTCTACCAGTATTCACTCACTGGAAGGTGAGGTGTCGACGATAAGTTCTACCTCTGCCCAGCCTGCGCGGCTGGAACTGGAAGGCCAGGTCGATGATTATGGCCTGGCACGGGCTGAAGGTGCTTTGCATGTTTTTGACCCCACTCATCAGACAGAAATAAAAGTTACTTTCCGTAACCTGGAAATTCCAGAGTATTCCCCCTACACCGTGAACTTTGCTGGTCGCACAATTGCCGGTGGCACCATGGACCTTGACCTCACATACACCATCGATAGCAGGCAACTTGAGGGGCAGAACAACATGGTCATCCGCAACCTCGAACTTGGCGAGCATATTGATGGCGACAATGGTATGGATTTGCCCCTGCGTATTGCTATCGCGTTGCTGGAAGACCGCGATGGCGTAATTGATCTGACCTTGCCAGTCAGAGGCGATGTCGATGACCCTGAGTTTGACGTTAATGCCATCGTCCGCGAAGCTTTGTGGCGGGCGCTGACCACGGTTGTCGAAACACCCTTCCGCCTGCTCGCAGATGTGCTTGACTCGGACTCAGAAGACCTCGGTCAGGTGGATTTTGCAGAAGGCCGCAGCGACCTGGCACCACCCGAGCGTGAGCGTATAGCGGAACTGCTAAAAGCCCTGGATACTCAGCCGGACCTGGTTCTTAAGATCGCGGGGCCTTATAGCCGCGACTTTGACGGCGAGGCAATCAAGCAACAACAAGCAGAGGAAGCCCTGCGTGAACACCTGGCTGAAGCTGGCCGCGACGAGGACGACCCAAGCCTGACCAGCGAAGAGAATCTGGATGCTGTCGAAACCTTATTTGCGTCCTACTACCCTGACAGCGATATCGACGCCGTACGTGAGCGCTACACCGATACCCAAGGTGAGGAAGATGACTTTGACGACCTGGCCTACCGGAACTACCTCGCCCAGCAAATCATTGCCATGCAATCAGTATCCGACGAAGCGCTACAAGCGCTCGGCAATGCCCGCGCCGCCGCAGTGCGCGACGCATTGGTTGACACTGATGAGGGGACGGGCATCGCTAGTGACCGCGTGCATATTATCGACCCCATCGCGGTCGACTCAGTAGAAGGCGAACGCATTGTGTTGGAGATTGGGGTTGATGCGGATTGAGCTCAACATTAGCCCCACTTATTGATCCAGGTCTACGACATTCAGCGACACTACGACTAGGCTGATTAGTAGAGCAGTGATTAAAGCAATTCAGCAGACTGGATTATTCCGTTCACATCACCAAGGAGTAGATTATGTCGATAGAAGGTAAAGTAGCATTAGTTACAGGTGCGGGTCAGGGTATTGGCCGCGCTATCGCCCTACGGTTAGCTAAAGACGGTGCAGACATTGCTATCGTTGATTTAAATGAAGATAAAATGCGCGCAGTCGCTCAGGAAGTGGAAGCGCTGGGACGTAAAGCGACGACTTTCAAAGCCGACGTGAGCGACCAAAAGCAAGTGTATGCAGCGATTGAGCATACCGAAAAAGAACTCGGTGGGTTCGATATCATGGTCAATAACGCGGGTATTGCTCAGGTTCAGGCGATTGCGGATGTCACGCCAGAGGAGTTCGATAAGATCCAAAAGATCAACGTGGCGGGCACGCTTTGGGGAATTCAGGCTGCCGCGAAGAAATTTATCGAGCGTAAACAAAAAGGCAAAATCATCAATGCGTCGTCTATCGCCGGTCACAATGGTTTTGCGCTATTGGGTGTGTATTCAGCGACGAAATTTGCGGTACGTGCGTTAACACAGGCTGCAGCGCAAGAATATGCAGGTGACGGCATTACCGTCAACGCCTACTGCCCCGGCGTGGTTGGTACTGACATGTGGGTGGAAATCGATAAGCGATTTGCAGAAATTACGGGCGCAGAAGAAGGCGAAACCTATAAGAAATACGTTGACGGTATCGCCCTTGGCCGCGCCCAAACACCAGAAGACGTAGCTAACTTCGTGTCCTACCTTGCAGGACCCGACTCCGATTACATGACCGGACAAGCGCCACTTATCGATGGCGGTATTGTCTACCGCTAAGCGGAATGCTTTTCTATTTCAGGTATTAACTCTGATTCAAGGAAGTTGTGAAATGCGAAAGCTCTATTCAAACACCTACTGCATGTAAGTCATACGGCGGATTTTATGGTCTTCCAACGTATAAATGACTGTACCCTCGTGGGTCATTTCGGTGCCGCCGATCGTGAAGGTGACACTGACCTGGTCAATCACGTGATTACCATCAATGATGCGCTTGAGCACGGTTTCGTGGGGTTTGTTCTCGAACGACTGCTGGAAGCTAGCACGTAAGATGTCTCGGCCTTCGAATACTTTGGTATCAGGAAAGTTAAAGGCTTCGATGTCCGGGTGGAACCACTCCACAAAGGCATCCAAATCGTGGGCATTATAGGCTTCCAGGTGACCGTCGATAACCGCGGCAGCCTCTTCAGCGGTATGTACATGTGGGGGGCTTATCTCTTCACGGCCAAGGTTAAACGCCATGCTGTTATCGCCCTGGGAGAACGTACCTCTGATGAGGTCGCCGTCTTGTTGGCCGGTGAAACGGGGCTCGCCGGGGAGGCCTTGAATACTAAATGCAATTTGCTCATCGCTAACATCAAAATCATACAACGGGATGCCAATGCCACCTTGCTCGGGAATGTCGAGGGTGCCTGCCCAACCGCCGTCATCGTAGCTGAAGTCAGTAATGATCAGCATCTCACCTTCTGGCATGGTGATGTGACCGTACCATTTGCCAGCTAATATCTCGCTATCAGCAACAGCCTGAAAGCTGCCTAAAGAAAGAGCCAGCAACAACCCCCAAAAATAACGTTTCATGAGTGTGATTTCCAAGTTATCTGTGTAACTTTCAGAATAGCTAGCGGCTGCGATATCCGCCAGCAACCGGAGCCTAGCCTTGTGCCCGTGACAATAAAAGCATGTTCATAGTGACAGTGTTCACGATGAAGCCCTTCCATTTATCAATATCATAAGAAATAGCAAGCAAAAGCCGATTAGTGTGGCAAAGAAAGGTTTTTTAGCGGCGGGCCAATGGAGGAACATAAATACCAATGAGACTGGTGCAAAAAGAATGCAGCCAATCCCCCACCATTTGTTATGTTCGAACGCCGCAATCAGAAATCCGATGAAACCGAAAATCATGATTACGAAGCCAAGATACCCCAGAAATTCCATTTTTCTTACTCCCCTTATTTTTATGTTGCTGAGGTTACAGAATCTATTTTACTAAAACAAGGTCCAAGCATGGACCTGCAGAACTGGCAAATTCTACGGTGACTGTTCTCACCAGCAGGAGTCCTGTCCTTGCCAATCCGAATCGCTGGATTACGCCTATTACAACCAAGTCAGCTTGTTGCTGAAGAAAAAAGCAGGTTAGAAGCAGAGCTTGAGCAGGACTGTATCGAAGTGCTCTGAGGGCTTATTCAGGGAGCGGACAGATCACTTGAATTTCTGCGTGCAGGTGCCACGGCTGCGATAACAGCCAGTGTATACGGCGGTGCGAACCCTCAGGATTAGCCTTAGCGGAATAATAAAAGCATACTGATAACTATCGCAAACATGATGAGGCCAGCAAATATACCAAAGAAGGACATTACGTAATTCATCTCGCCACTATGATTTTTAAAGTAGGCTGTCATCTCATTGGTTATTTTCGCCAAAACAGGTTTGGATTGCTTATTTAGCGGCTTCATTTGCGCCGCTCCTGTGCGTCCCGGCATGATGACCTGAATCTCCTCACCTGTTTCTCTGACTTTGATTCCGGATAAACTTTCTTCCGTCGTAAGTCCCAATGATTTGGTGGATGCGAGCAACGCCTGACGAAAGTAAGTATCCGTGGCTCCAGTGACCATAAATCCACGCATTTGTATCCAAAACATAACTAGTACCCCTGTATAAAACATTGGGATGAGCCAGGATATCAAGCCCAATGATTCTCCTGACGACAGAGCAGTTACAACTGAGTACGCAATCATAGGTATGAATAACATACATAGAGCGGCGAATAGATAGCGCGACCGCAACATGACCGGGCGCCTTGTTAGTAGTGTTTTAAGAGGGAAAACGATGAGGAAAGCAGCAAACGCGCAAGAAATAGCCGCCATCGCGATAACATATAAGGGGGGATGATCCATTAAAACTTTCCTTGTTTCCCTAATGCTCACAAAGCCTTAGGGTATTCCGGTAGACAGTAGGGTAAACCTGAATGTACCGGCTTGATGGATATATAACAAGTATTTAACGATTTAGGATGCACTGCCCGCCTTATTAAATCACCGCATACCCCAAGAATACGCCAAGTAATATCGCAATCATACCAATAACGCTACTGTATTTTGGAAGTACGGACATGCCCCACTCCATCAGCTTAACGAATCGTCTGTGCCCCATAACCGCAACTACAAGTCCCGCCACGATTGAGATCCAACCGATCACTTCTAAGGTCGCTGGGAACCTTGAACCCGATGCAGCTAGCAGCAATACGCCACCTAACAACAGCCTGACGACTACAGCCAGGACATGTAGCGCCATTGATTCGGAGTACCTGCTTAATACCGTCAAAATCACCTTTGGCCTGCCCAGCATAATGGCACCAATGATGACTAAAAAGATGGCAAATAATAAAACGATAAAATGCATTGCTTTCCCTCAGACGAGTCGTAGCCTGTTGACTACTACATTATAGGTAAACCTGAGGGAATAAATAGGCAGATAAGTCGACTACCGTGCGTTAAACACAGACTCGGAACCGACCTCTCTCGAATTCTATCTTACCTTCGCAGCTGCAGCCGCCCTGGTGTCTAATGATGTGCGCCAGCAATACCTGCAGGCGCGCTGTAATGCCTAATCGGGTCAGGTGATGCTGAACCGAACTGTCCAGATTCCAGATAAGATTGCCAGGGTTCGACTCCCCCTCGTTAATGCGAAAGGCCAATGAGCCCTGGACATCGTTCAAAATGGGGAATTCTTCATGCAGTTTTGCCAGTTCAATTTGCGGTGCGCCAGTCATAATCAATACTCTTAAACAGGATATAGTTTAAGTATCGATAACTGGCTCTCATTTGTCTGATAAGGAAGAGAAAACACATAGTAAATTTATTAAAGGAACTGTAAGCAAATCACTTATATATAACGGCCCTCTTCGTTTGCAAGGCCGGCTAATTTGAACTCGGGTCGAAGCGATGCACGTATTGCAGGGCTGGTGACCAGTTCGTCTCTACAGTATCGTGGCATGCTTGCTAAAGCGCATTGATCAGATATCGCTGCACAACCTCGCCGCCATCGCCAATTTCCGACTCCAAAATCCCGCCATTGGCGATGATCATTCGGGCTGAGGCCGCATTGTGTTTGTGGCAATGAATATGCACGGGGTTTATTCCACTATCAAAAGCTTTATCTAACGTAAGTTTCAGCAGCAGGTTGCCAAGGCCGCAACCTCTTTTTGCTGGCCGCACGCCGAGCCCAATGTGACCACCAGCGTGGCGTATTCGCTCATTCAGCTGATGTCTGAGATTGGCTACGCCTAATATTTCATCGCCCTCTACAAGCCAATAAGTGGTTGACGCAACAAAGCCGTCAGGCAGGTCAATGCCATTTCTGAATCGCTCTTTCTTCGCAAGCAATTCCGCGAAGTCAGTGTGATCAAAGTCGAGGGGAAATGGGTACCGTTCTTCATCGCCAAGCTCAGCGATATATTCGCGGTAGCTCTGCTCATATTTTGCGTTCGGAAGAACTAATAACGCTATGGTGGTAAGCATAACCTGCTCCAAGGTATCTTTGACTCAGTTTTCAGCTGCGGACACGTCTATCAGAGCTCTACCACCTCAATGTACAAATGGCTGCCGTCTTGACGAACGCTCACATCCGATTCATGGCTGAACTGCACGCCCTGCCAATTAAAGTCTAGCGTGTCTAACTGGCAACTGCTCGCTTGCTCGCAAAGTTCAGGTAATGAGTCCACTTTGACCTGTACTCGTAGCACTCGATTGTCATCAATAGGTGTTTGTAGGTGAGTGGCTACCCCCTCGATCAATAAAGACGTCATCGCCGCATAAATTGAAACCGAGTCTGGTCGAGGGAATAAAATGGAGCCCTGTTGCGGCTGAGTAAAGCCATCCGGTCCGCTGGAAACATTTAAATCCAGAGCATCCGCCGCCTGTGGGCTTTTCAGGTGAATGGAAAAGTCGAGGGTGGCGTCATCCAACACAGCGAAACGCTCAAGGGTTAGTGCTGCCTCTGGGTCGCTGTGTTCGTAGGCCCATTCAAGCGTAGTTTCGAATGGATACCGTGAAAGTAAGCCGTTGATCGTATCATCACTAGGTTCAGCATAGCCTCGCCACTGGGTAAACAAAGCGTGGAGTGAAGGTGCTGCATTGATCTGTTGTTCCGCACTTTGAACCATCCGTTTAGCAATAAGCACCTGAGCCGCGCCCGTACCATAGCTGTATATTCGCAACTCAGTGTTGTGATGAACACCTTGTGGCAATACTTCTAAACGCTGGCTCACAGCACCTTCGATATTGTAGCTAGGGCTAGTCAGGCGATTTGCAGCATGTTCAACGTATTCTGCCGTACCTTCACGTAACTCAAAATAGTGCATGCGCTCAACGGGGTCTGCGCCCATTAACAGCACCAATAAATGATCTATTGTCAGCAAATCGTCAACCAAATGACTCAGTTGTTGCGCAGGTGCCTTCAAAGAATTTTGCAATAACAGGCGACGCAGCTGAAGCAAAGCACGAACTTGCGGGTCTTTAAATGCATCTTCATGCACAAATTCGTCTATTGCGGCGCTGTTGAAATGATGTCTCTGATAACCATGAAAGGCTTCGTGGAATAATAAACTCAAGGTGTCTTGGGGAGTCTCGCGAAGCGAAACAGCCGTGCTAACGATATCACCCACTTGGTAATCGATGTTGAAACTTCCGCTGAGTCGTGGCAAGCCCCGCTCAAAATAAAAATAGGTCTCGCTCAATTGCTCATAATCGCCAACGGGTGTTACTTGGCTGACTAGCAGCGCAGGCCCCTGTTGAACATAGACAATAAAAAGTGTGCTGGAATGCCAGAAGTCAGGCCATAAAGCTTCTGCTCGAGCTGCCGTACGCTCAATATATTTAGCATGTTCCACCAGCTCTCGCTGAGTGTCGTTTTCGGTGCGCAACTGCGAGCTGCAGCCAGCGAGCAGGATCAGTAGTAAGCTGCCAAAAAACAGTTTGTGTGAGGTCATTCGTTGCATAGTTAAGGCCATCCTATGGTGTAGGTTTCCGTGGCCGGATATCAGTCCCTGAAGGGCCTCTCGGCAATACTAGAGCATTTAACTTATTTTGCGTTATCGTATTGCATTTGTCATTTGTTATTAGGCACTGTGACACCGTGCTTGGGTAGTACCGCAAACAGCGAATCTTTAGATAGAGACCGATAAAAATACCACCCTTGAACATAAGCCGTAGGAAATTGATTCAGAATTACATCAAATTCGCCCTGGGTCTCTACGCCTTCAAATATCACCTGCTTGCGTAAACTGGTTACCATGTCCATGATCGACAAAACCATCTTGTCTTTGAAGCTATCGTTCAGAGCCTGGGTGAAGACGCGATCAATCTTTATATCGTCAAATGCTATTTCAGTTAACCACACCAGGTTCGCCACACCGGTACCAAAATCATCTAAAGACACTTGGAAGCCATATTTTTTCGCTTGCCGGGAAAACTTTGTAAGGGTCGCGAGGGGCACCGATATTTTTTCCGTAATCTCAATCTTAACTTGCCGAGTATGCATGCCATTGCCTTCAACTTTTCGCTTCAAAAATAGCAAATAATTGTCGTCAAGGACTTCGAAACTAGTCACGTTAAGGGAAATGAAAAAGTCTTTATTGCGCTTCAGTACGGGCTTCATTTCATCTATTGATGAAACGGCAACATGGTAGGTAAGATCCTTATAGATACCCAAATTCTCCGCGATCCCAATAAATAGTTCGGGCGACACGTTGCCGTAAAGAGGATCGCGCCAGCGTACCAGGCTTTCGACGCCGATAATTTTGCTGGTTCTTGCCTGTAATATTGGTTGGTATTCAACCTTCATAAATTTTCGCTGAATAGCGCGACGTAATCGAAACTCCATTGAGTTCTTTTTATATAAATAAGACTGCGCTGCATAGGTAACCACGAACCCTAAACCCAGGCTCATAACAAATAACGCGAAGATTAGCGGAGCGCTATAGTAGAGGATGCCACCTCTGGTATTTTCTGTGCTTACACAGTATCCGAAGGCCTGACTACAATGGGCAGTGCGCACTTCAAAAAATTTAACGCCGGAAGCTGTCGGCAGTAATGTGGTCGATTCTTCTGGCCGATAATTTAAAAATTCATGCTCCCCATCACCGGTTTTTATTAAATATGAAAAGCCATTGCGCCGGGTCAAAAAGTGTTCGAATGAGAAATCAACGGTGAATGCGGCAATCGTCCCCCATCGGCTAATATCGAAGCGTTGTGAAATAGGGAAAATACCGGCAGCTTGAGAGTACAACTGAAAATCTGGTGACGGCGCATAATAGCTATCAGGCAAGGTGGGCGGAGGATTAAAAACGCCCCAGTTAGCTGTGCAGTGGATCTGATTTTCCGACACCACGCCCAAGTCGTATACGTACAGATACTGGTTCGCGATTTTTCGTAGTTCATCAATACTCTCAGAGGAGCAATCCGAAATACTGTAATCTTTTGCATTTCTTATCGCATTCAACAGCTGTGACGAAACGAGCTCGGCATGTGAGAGGAGTTCTGTAGAAAACTGATTCTGAGTACTTTTCTGATACACCTTCGTTAAACCATGGACGGTTAACAATACAACGATGCAAATGGCTAACCCGCAAGCCACTGCCCAAAATCCATTTATCCTCACAAGGTTATCTCTTTATAAAAAATAAGGCTTACTACGAGGTGCAGAGGATAATAGATCTTCGCAAGCAAGTCTCTTTTGAAAGAATGTATTTCATTCATTCTTTGACATCGGTTAATCCGTTTCCCCCTGCTCAACCTCACACCCTTGGTACCACACTCTATAATTTTCGCCAAAGCACTCTACCAGGTTATCTACTACCTGGAGGTTGGGAGGCCAGCTCACGTCCACCTCATTACCGTCCGCGTCCATAGGGGTAAAGTTGTCAGGCTTTGGCACCGCTGCCAGCTTCTCGCGGCTCGCTTTTAACGTTTCCAAATCGTCTTCTAAAAACGCAATCGTGGCGGCTAGGTAATGGCGGCGTACTTCGCTATCCTCGCCTGGGTTCTCAGATTGTCTGAACAGGCTTATTGCTGCGTCTGTTTGCCCGATTTCCGCTCTGAACTGCCCTTCATGAAAGATCATAAGGCGCCGAAAGCCTTCCGGCATCTCACGGTTCTGGTAATAGGTATGGATAAGGTCCGCCGCCACTTCAAAACATGCTTCTTCTGTTTCAAAACGACGCCAGCCTTTATCTGGATGTTGATCAAAGTCCCAGGGATCGAGAGCAAGCATCTCGGCTTCGTCGTATTCACATAGGTCGGTTTCAGCGGATACTTTAGCGGAGTTCAGGCCTATTGCTATACATAGCAAAGCGCCGGCGAACTTGAGTGGTGGTAGTCCTTTCAACATGGTTCATTCCTTTTATTAGCATGAAACTGGATAATGCCGCGAAGATCGAATTCAACAAATTGTACAAGTTGGAATCAACTTGTGGCGAAGCGCTTCTTGTTGCTCGTGCGATGGCCAGCTGTCAGCGCTGGCTGTTTGGTTATAAGCGCCCATCAGGTATGTACCAGGTTTTTACTAATGCATGGAACCGCCCTGCTACAACGGCAGGGTCGTCATTGGCGATGCGCTGAGCTTCCTCGAGGGATTCAGCACGCAGCAGCGTCAGTCCTATCATGCCATCACTAGCCTCACCAAAGCCGCCACCCGCGATGGCTTTGCCCGAATCCTGTAAACCCAGCTGATACTGAATATGCTGATACATCGTTGCCTGAGTTTCCGCAGGTGCGCTGTTATCGTCGTACTCGGGACCTTCAGTAAGCAGCACCACATAAAGAGTATCCCAGTCGCTAGGCATCTCAAGTATAGTCTCACTTGCACCCCGAGCCTGGGTTAAAATCGCGATACACAAAAGGGCACTCAAACCGCTACTTATTATCATTCTAAACATGCTTAAAGAGACTCCGACCAAACCGCATATTCATTACCGTTAGGAGATGGCATTTCTAAGTAGTTAATTTTTCCGGTTGCTTTCATCTTGTCTACCTTCAATTCTCATCATTTATGCCAGTTTGTTAACAAAAAGTAAAGCGAGTGACTGGTCATGTGACATCTGAAAAATACCGCTGCAGTACATAACAACTTTGCGCGCCCTCATCGACTTGCATATAGTAAAGCGTATGAAACACCTTATCGTTGCTCTGGTTACCGCATATTTTGCATCTGGCTGCGTATCATCTCGCTGGGATCAACTGCCGGCACAAACTGCTTTACTATTAATAGACGCGCCTCCAGGCACTGAAGTCGCGCTCG
>JAFIFH010000040.1 GCA_020832105.1 Idiomarina sp. | reverse complement strand
GGTGAGTGCGATGTACCCTGGCGCAAGTGCCCAGGTCGTTGCTGATTCAATCGCAGCTCCGTTAGAGCAGGAAATTAACGGTGTGGATGACATGATTTACATGGAATCCACCAGCTCAGACGCGGGTATGCTGCAAATCTCTGTGTCTTTTGCCATGGGCACCGACCCTGATCAGGCTCAAATTAACGTCAATAACCGTGTCCAGGCGGCGATGTCACGTTTGCCGCAAATCGTACGAGATTTAGGGGTTCAGGTTGAAGCGCGTTCGACCAATATTTTGATGGTGCCCGTACTCTATTCCCCTGACGGCAATATGGAAACGCTGGATATCAGTAACTACGCGTTAATTAACGTGCTTGATGAGTTGGCGCGAGTAGAAGGGGTTGGTGATGCGTCCTTGTTCGGACCGGACGATTATTCGATGCGGATCTGGACTGATCCAGCAAAGTTAGCGCAGTTTGAACTTAATCCCCAGGACATTGCGGGTGCGATTCGCGCGCAGAACGCCCAGTATGCAGCAGGACGTTTTGGCGGCAACCCGGCACCGGAAGGCACCGCGTTTACCTATACCGCGACCACAGATACCCAACTTAGTGACCCAGACCAATTCGCCAACGTCATTTTGCGAACCACAGAAGAGGGCGGCTATTTACGGATCAGCGATGTCGCCGAGGTTGAACTTGGTTCACAGAACTATGACTTTTCGGCGATTTACAACGGCCAGCGGGCTGTGCCTATGGGGATCTTCCTGCAGCCAGGTGCGAACGCACTGGAAACTGCTGGTAACGTGCGTGATGCATTAGAGGATATGCGCACGCGCTTCCCGGAAGGCCTAGATTTCTACGTGCCCTACGACACCACCGAATTCATTGAGATCTCCGTTAAAGAGGTGGTCACCACGCTGATCATCGCGGTGATTCTGGTGGTGCTGGTGACCTTCCTGTTCCTGCAGCGTTTCCGGGCCACATTGATTCCAGTGGTGGCGATTCCGGTGTCACTGATAGGTACCTTTGCAGGTATGCAGTTACTCGGCTTCTCTATCAACATGCTGACTTTGTTTGGCTTAGTATTGGCTATCGGTATCGTGGTGGATAACGCGATTATCGTCATGGAGAACGTTGAGCGCCTGATCCGTGAGAAAGGCCTCAAAGCCCGTGATGCGGCGGTTGAAACGATGCAGCAAGTTGCTGGCGCGGTGGTTTCATCGACGCTGGTGCTAGTGGCCGTATTTGCGCCGGTCGCCTTTCTTGGTGGCTTAAGTGGTGAGCTATATCGACAGTTTGCAGTGACAATCGCGGTCTCCGTGGTGGTTTCAGGCGTGGTGGCGATGACCCTGACACCGGCGATGTGTGCGTTGTTTTTGGATGGTCAGAAAAAAGAAGTGTCGAAACCGTTTCAATGGTTCAATGCGGGCTTTGAGCGGATGACCAATGGGTTTGTGGCTGCAGTGACCTGGCTGCTGCGCCACTGGTTGATTGGTATTGGCCTGTTTGTTGCCAGCTGTGTGGTTGCGGTGTTCTTAATGACGCGCTTGCCCAGCAGCCTGGTACCTGCAGAGGACCAAGGCGTGGCGATGCTCTATGCGCAGCTGCCAGCGACGTCGTCGCTCAGTCGTACCGAAGAAATCCGTGACCAGATTTCAGAACAGTTACTGGCGATGCCAGAGGTGGATGACTTCACTTCTTTTGCAGGCTTCGACATTATCGCGTCTTCACTGCGTTCTAACACCATGGCAGGCTTTATTAACCTGGCTGATTGGGCGGAACGCGGCGACCCTGAGCAACATGCCCAGGCCATTGCAGAGCGCGTGATTGGGATGGGCTTTGGTATTCAGGAAGCGAACGTGCTGGCCTTTGTACCACCGCCGATCCAGGGCTTGTCTTTAACCGGTGGTGTTGAGGGCTATCTGCAGGTGCGTGAAGACATGAGCACCGAAGAGATTGAAGGGTTAGCCCAGCGCGTAGCGCAGTCTGCTAACGAAAGTGCTGAACTGACGGGCGCTCGCACGACCCTCGATACCAGTATTCCACGTTACCGGATTGATGTAGACCGCGACAAAGCTTACGCGGCAGGGGTGAGTCTGGATGCATTATTCAGTACTCTGCAAAGCACCTTAGGCGCGCTGTATGTGAATGATTTCACCTACCAGGGGCGACTGTGGCAGGTCAACGTTCAGGCACAAGGTGAGTATCGCACCCAGCCAGACGACTTACGCCATGTATTTGTGCGCTCTACAGACGGGGTGATGGTGCCTATCAGTTCGCTGGTCACCGTTGAACGTCAGCGCGGGGCCGATATCATCAACCGCTTTAATATATTCGCGGCAGCTAAAATCATGGCTGATCCAGCGCCGGGCTATACCACCGGCCAGGCCAAAGAGGCCTTAGAGCGGATAGTGGCTGACTTAGATGGCGAAGGCGGTGCACAGCTTGGTTGGATAGGCGAAGCCTACCAGCTTGATGAGGCCGCGGGCGCTGCCGGTGCAGCGTTCGCCATGGGCTTGCTGATGGTGTTCTTAATCCTGGTAGCACAATATGAGCGGGTGACTTTACCGCTGGCGGTTGCCACAGCGATTCCTTTTGGTGTGCTTGGGGCGGCGCTGGCATCATTGCTGCGTGGGTTCCCCAATGACGTGTACTTCCAGGTGGGCTTGTTGGTGTTGATAGGTTTGGCGGCGAAAAACGCGATTCTGATCGTAGAATTCGCAGCGCAAAACCGCAAAGAAGGCATGAGCTCGACAGAAGCGGCGATTGCGGCTGCACGTCAGCGTTTCCGTGCCATCCTGATGACCGCTGCCACCTTTATTATTGGTACCGTGCCATTGGCAATTGCCTCTGGTGCAGGGGCGGCGAGCCGTCAGGAAATCGGTACCGTCGTAGTTGGCGGTATGATAGCGGCCTCTACGCTGGCGCTGCTGTTCGTACCGCTAGGGTATAAGGTGTTTGAGGATCTCTCGACCTGGCGCAAAGAGCGTAAAGCAGGTAAGTCTAACCAGGAGGGCGCGCAACATGGTTAATAATCTACGCAAGTCATTGATTGCACTTTCTATGAGCGCGGCCCTTGTGGGTTGTGCCATGGGCCCGGATTATCAGCCAGTTGATATCGAGCTCAGCGATAGCTGGCCGCAGCAGATTGCAGACGCCAATACGCAGCTGGGGGACTGGCAGCAGTGGTGGAAGCAGTTTGACGATGAGGATCTCAATGCACTGGTTGAGCGTGCCCTGGACGATAGCCTGGAACTACAATTGCAGTTGCAGCGCATTGAGCAGGCGCGTGCTCAGCTGGGCATGAGTAGTGCTGAATTCTGGCCAAGTTTAGGCGGCCAGGCCGAAGCGACCAGAACTCAGCAGCCCGCAGTGTTGTTGCCCGCCGAATTTGGTGGTGGTACGCCGCGCAACCAATTTACTATCGCCGGTAGTCTGAGCTATGAGCTGGACCTATGGGGGCGCTTGCGTCGCGAACGAGAGGCGTCCGGTGCCTTGTTGGAACAGTCTTTATACGGTACGCAGGCGATACGCCTGAATCTGGTGGGTGACGTGGTCACAACCTACTTCAACATGCGCGCCCTGGAGCAGCAGGTTGCAGTTACACAGAGCACGATTGATAGCTATCAGGAAAGCCTGGATTTAATTCAGATTCGTTATGAAGGTGGTGCTATTGATCCGTTAAGTCTGCGCCAGGGTCGAGCGCAGCTTGAAGGCGCGCGCGCCATGCTGCCTGATTTGCAGGAAGCACTGCAAACCACGCAAACTGCGCTGGCGATGTTGGTGGGTTATACACCGCAGGAGATGCTTAGTGAGCTGTCCTTCGGTAACACCCGCTTAACTGAAATCAACGTGCCTGATGCATTGCCTGAGATGCTCCCGTCAGAGCTTCTCCAACGACGCCCTGACGTACGAGCTGCTGAAGCCTATATGGTGGCGGCGAATGCGCAAATAGGTGCAGCTCAGGCAAGTCGCTTCCCATCGCTGAACTTAAGCGCGATGCTGGGGACTACGGCGCTGAATATTGATAACTTGTTTGCCAGCGGCACCGAGACCTGGAGTGTGGGTGGTAACCTGGCTGGCCCGCTACTTGATTTTGGTCGTGGTCGCCTACGTGTGGAAAGTGCAGAAGCTGCCTCTGCGCAAGCTCAGACCCAGTATCAGCAAGCCGTGTTAAGCGCTTTGCGTGACACGCGTGACGCGTTAACCATGCATTATTACGCGCAGCAAAGGGTGGACGCAATTCGCCGGCAGACTGATGCAATCAATGAGACCCTGGAGCTGGCGGAACTGCAATATGAGGCCGGTGCAATTGGCTATTTTGAGCTGCTTGACGCTCAACGAGAGCAGTTGAATGCCGAGCTCAACTTAACCCAGGCTTTATCCCAGCGTTTCGTTGCCTCTGCCAACCTGTTCAAAGCGATGGGCGGCGGTTGGGACGGCGAGGGTGTATACCTGCCAGGACCGTAATGGTTCGGGATTCGAGCTGTGGCGCAGGTCAGGCTGCGCCTGACGCCGCACAATAGTTAATGTCATCACTGCGTGACGCGGACGCAGCCTGACCTATGTTCTATGTTCATCTTGAATTAATCCGCCAGGGTTAAAATTGATGCTATTATGGTTCGGCAATTGGTCGCCCAAAATCAGCGGAAGGTCAGGCTGAGCCTGACCTACAATCAAACATATGCATATTCTCCTGGTGGAAGACAACAACGAAGTGGCCGGCGCAATCGAGCGTGGGCTCAGCCTTGCCAATTTCACGGTCAATCGGGTGTCAAACGCGCAGCAGGCCGAACATGCTATTAAGCACTTTTCCAGTGATCTGATTATTCTCGATCTCGGCTTACCTGACGCTGATGGGCTAAGCCTGTTAGCCAACTGGCGTGCTCAGGGCTTAACCACCCCGGTGCTGGTATTGACGGCCCGTGACGGCTTGCAGGACAGAGTACAGGGCCTGCAAACAGGGGCCGATGACTACGTGCTTAAACCCTTTGAACTCGACGAGCTTATCGCCCGAATTCATGCGCTGTTAAGGCGCAGCCATGGTCGTGCGATTCAAACCATTAGCCATGGTGAACTTGAGTTTGACCCTACCCACCGTGAACTTCGACATCACGGAGAATTAGTTGATTTACCTCGCCGTGAGCTCGCATTACTGGAAAAATTCCTCTATTCCGGGCGCCGCATCATCACTACCGAGCAACTTTACGACAGCCTGTATGGCTTCGGCGAAGAGCCAGACTCTAACGCACTCAATGTGCATATCTACCACCTACGTAAAAAGCTCGGTAAGAACATCATCGAAACGGTGCGTGGGCTTGGCTATCGCTTAGGAAAGCCTAACTCGTGAAGTCCATTCAATCACGCTTACTGATGACGCTGCTTGTGTCCTTTGTGCTGGTCTGGTCATTTATGTCGGTGTGGTTGTTGCTCGATTTACAAAATCAACTCAAACAAACCCTCGATCAACGGCTCGCTGCCAGCGCGCGGATGGTCGCTGGTCTGGTTGTACAATTGCCCGCGCAGCAATTAAGTGAAGGTCCACAGCCTGACGCAGCGGGCTCCACGCCACAGTTTCAGGCGGCCATGCTTGATGGCGTGGCGTGCCAAGTGCGGCGCAGCGATGGTGAGCTGTTATTGCAGACCAATAGCGACATGGCGTTGGTATTTGAGAACCCAACGCCTGGCTTTAGTGAGCGCGAAGTAGATGGCATCAACTGGCGGCTATTCACTTACATGCAAGATGACATCATGATTACCACCGCAGACCGTATTCAGGAGCGACAGGCACTGAACCGGGGGGTACTCACTGCAGTGGCCGGGCCGGTATTGATTGCACTCATCGCTATGCTGTACGCGACCTGGTGGGGTATCCGGGTGGGCTTGAGGCCACTACACCGTTTACGTCATACATTAGCTCAACGGGATGCGAGAGATCTAACCCCCATCGAGCTGCCCATGCCCCATGAACTTGCGCCGTTGCAACATAGCTTGAATCAACTGCTACAGCGCATTAACGAGTTATTGGCTCGGGAGAAACGATTTACCAGTGACGCAGCCCACGAACTACGCACACCACTGACCGCGATAAAGACCAATGTGCAATTAGCCCAGCGCCTGGATCCTGAAGATGCGAAGAAAGTGTTGCGCGAGGCTGAGGCCAGCATTAGCCGTATGCAGCGCATTTTAGAGCAGTTGATGTTGTTAGCTCGGCTAGATGTGGATGCAGAGTTGGAAATCGCCACGCCGGTGCAAGCCGGCGTGGTGATCGCCGAGGCTTTAGCTGATATTAGCGATCTTGAGCGGGTGCAGGTAGAGGGTGACACCCAGGTAAAACTTGCAGTGGACGGCAGTTTATTGGCGATGGCACTACGCAACCTCATCGACAATGCGCTGGCATACTCCAGCCAGGAGGTAATGGTTTGCGTGACCCAGCGCGACCAGCTTGTAGAGATGAGCGTGCGTGACTTTGGTCCTGGTTTAAATCATGACGACAAACGACAAGCACTTGATCGTTTCTGGCGCGGTGGTAACGGCCAGGGATCAGGGCTCGGCCTGTCGATTGTGCAGCAAATATGCCATCGATTAGATGCGGATCTTAAACTCAGTGACGCCCACCCGGGGCTCAGGGTTGCTTTGACTTGCTCCTCATCTCCGAGCAAACCTTTTACTTGCTCAAAAGACAGGATCTGAGTACATTCAGTAACATAATAATAACTTCTTACATGGATGTTAGCCTGATGCACCCAGCCAAAGACCTATGGTCTAAGTTTTATCGTGTATGTTTAGTGACTTTCCTCAGCGTGATTCTAGCCTCGTGCACCGATATCTCAGACCGTCTGATTCCTAAAGTAGAGTCGGATTTCGCAAAAGAATATCTATCGCGTCTCATGGCTGAGGACTATGAATATGTGAGAGGGTATTTCAGTCCACAACTAGTGCCTATGGTGTCAGACACACAGCTAACCCAGATTGCTGGTTTTTTTCACTCAGGTGAGGTGCTGTCTGTCGAGTTAATTGGCTCAGAAGTACACGTAAATGGCGACCAGTGGCAGGGTAATTTCACCTTTGAATATGAGTTTGAATCAGGTTGGAACCTCGCCAGTGTTGCCTTAGAACGGGTAGCGGAAAGTTATCAGGTTATAGGCTTTCATGTGTACCAAACCGAAGGCTCTCAAGGTGCGGTCAACGCCTTTACCCTGGCAGACAAAAGTCCACTTCATTTTCTAATGTTAGTCATGGCAATTGGTGTAGTCCTTTTCGTCCTGGTGACCTTCATTATCTTTATCAAAACCCCTATGCCGCGCAAAAAATGGCTGTGGGGAATCTTTATTCTGCTAGGATTTAGTGCCCTTAGACTGAACTGGACAAGCGGGGAGCTTGTTTTCCAGCTACTCAATCTGACTTTGTTCGGTGCCGCAATTCAAAGTCCAGGACCAGCCGCCCCCTGGATACTGTCAGTCTCGTTTCCATTAGGCGCAGTGCTGTTCTGGCTTAAACGTCGTAAGCTTTTGCGTGAAAGAGCCGATGAAGAGTCATGGCCTGCTCAGGCACCCGTATCAAACTAATATAGAATGAGGCAAAACGGCTTGGAGATGGAGTCCAGCCCGCCAGTGTTTGGACAAGAACCGGTGGAACCAGAGGAATCAATAAGGAAATGAAGATGAAAAGTAAGATTGGTGTGTTAGCACCTGTTATGTTGCTGGCTGCATGTGCCACTACGACATCACCAGAGCCCACGTATGAGTGGATCGATCTGACTCAAACTGATGTGCCGTACGCTGAATACTGGGTCGCCGAACGTAAGGTGCAACCACGCTATTCAGAGCGCGGCGCGCGTAATCGCTATGCAGGCTGTGTGGAGATGGCGTTTTTGATTAGCCCAGAGGGGCGCGCTGAGCATATTGAAGTGGTACGTTCGTTCCCCAATAAGGTGTTTGATGCCACAGGGGTTGAAGCGTTGCAGGAGTGGCGATGGGCGCCGAGCGAATCTAATTCAGCCCGGCAGGCGGTTAAAACCACTGTAAAGTTTGATTACACCGTTGAAGGTGTGCGCAATCTCGAAGCGGTGCAAGACGCTTGTGATGGGGACCTGCGCCAGGTATTCGGTTAGATTTTTGTAACCTGCTGCCGCGCAGAGGGTTCCCTACATTGCAGGTGCTACCTGGGCGACACAAACCTGGTTGCGACCATTGGCTTTAGCGTCATAAAGAGCGTTGTCGGCAGCCTGGAAGAGTCTCTCAAACTCGGTGCCAGAGCCCGCCACACCGCAAGTCGCGCTGATCGTAAACTGTCCGTCCGGGTGGGGGATAATATTTGCCTCGATTGCTGCAGTTAAGCGTTCGGCGACGTCGATACTGACCTGCAACGATGCGTCTGGCAGCAAAATAACGAACTCATCACCACCACTTCGAATAACCACATCCGCCTCGCGCACCGTGTTTTGAATAATTTGGGCAAAACGGACAATCACCTCATCGCCCTTTTGGTGGCCATACGTGTCATTAATCTGTTTGAAATGATCGATATCTACAATAATCACACACAGCTGAGCTGTCTCCACGAGCTTATCCGTGTGTAGCCATTCTGAGCGATTTGTCAGGAAACGTCGGTTGTACAGCCCGGTGAGGGGGTCGGTCAGTGCATCATGCTCACGTGCCTCTACCAGTTGCAGAATATAAAACGAATAGATTCCGCCAAGCATGGCAGCAAACCCCACATTCTGGGCGACGGTAAAGGCGACGAAATAGATATCATGATTGTTAAAGTACAAATCAACGATCAAAGTGAGCGTGTATGAAGTGATGATCACCAACAATGAGTCGACAAAAATACGATGGCGTTTATTAAACTGGCGAGTTCGCCGAATAAAGGTGACCAGAGCCAGAACAAGAATACCAATAATATTGGCATACATTAGCGGCGTTGTGTATTGAACAAGAGCGTTCTCGAACATATACAAACTGGCCAGAAACATGCCGCAAGTGGTGGAGTAGAGCCAGGCAAGGGGTGAGTTTAGTATATGTTTTGGCGTACCGGATAATGAACGCACGGCAAGCAAGATAGAGCAGCATGAAACGAATATCATGGTGGCGTTGGTGGACGCTAAAATAAACACCAGAACATGAGCCGTTTGCGTTAAGGTCACAAAATAAGTTGCGGTGGCGAGCCCGGAGAGTGCGTAGAACCAAATAAAATTGTTTAACGCAATGCGTTGCGCGGCGTCTGATGGCTTGGGTAATTGAACCAAATACAGCACACAGGTCACGCTCATTGCGATGCTCAGTAAAGAAAGGTGGAAGCCGAGGTTCATAAATTATCCTTAATTATTCACAGAGGCGTGACATGGCGATTTTTTGAGCCGGCCGAGACCTTTCAATTCAGCTTAAGGCTGAAAAGAGAGGCATTCAAGTGGTAAGATTGGTGTATAGCAAAGTATACGTTGAAAAAGCGTATCAAATACTCGACAGGACCTTACTTCTGTTATAGTTTGCATAGTGGCTACTATGATTGTGCGATAAGAATAATAAATATACGGGAAGTTACCTCTTGCTAAAACGCATTGTGAAAGGCTTGAAGCAGTTCCTTTTACTGGATCATCAGAATCTTCAGACACCAGACAAAGATACGTGGAAACTTAGTGTTCTGCGGCTTGTCCTGCTGAGCGGAATTATTCTCACCTCAGCCATTATTGTGCATTCTTCCTATACCGCATACACCAGTAATCTGCACAATGTGCTGATTGTCACCGGCAGTTTTTCAGCCCTGCTTTGGGCCACCCTTGCGCTGGGGAAATCAAAAATCAGAATGGCCGCGGGCCTGCTTACCTTGACTATTGTACTGGCTGGCTTGTGCATTATATTGTTCACCGTTGACCATTCTGCGGCGCGTTTCGGCTTATTGTTGTTCTTCACTTTACCAATTATTCTGCGTTTATTTTATGGCAACAAAGCCGCTATTGCCGGGATGCTGTTCAATATCATCCCGTTCTCGTTATTACTGCGCAACGAGCCGATGGCGCCTTTATTTGGCGTTGATATTACCCTGCCTGGTGCCTATATCTACCTTGCCTCGCTGGTCTTCTTGTTCTTTAATTTCTGTTTGCCCATTGCGGTGATTCGGGTGATGGCGTCACTTGAAAGGCAGTCCGAGCAGAATGAAGTGCATAGCAAGCGGCAATTAAAGTTGGTCAACCAATATCAGGAAATATTTAATAACGGCGGCACGCCATCGTTCTTTTGTGATCAGCAAGGTCGAATTCTGCAGGCCAATAAAAGCGGTCGCAAACTTATTCATCAGGCACAGGCAGAGTGCAAGTATATCCATCAACTATTCACCCTAACCAAGTCGCTGGTAGCAGGGGAGGCGGTTGAAGCAACTTTGCACTCAAATCATGAGGCGGTGTACCGAATTCAGCCTGCGAGCCTGGTTCACCATAAGAAGCAGTTAATTCATTGTTATGATATTTCGCAGACGACAGCGGCAGACAAACGAATCGGAGAGCTGCGACGCGAGCATTTCACCAAACACTATTCAGACGCACTTACCGACTTAAAGAATCACCATTATTGGAGTCATCAATTTGTCCATAAGCAAGGACAAAAATACAGTGCGGTGTTATTGAAACTAGCCAATCTTAAAGATATTAATCTGCAATATGGCTTTTCCCGTGGTGATGAAGTGCTGGCCGATGCGTCTGCATTGTTGCGCACACAGCTTCCCGCTGCAGTCAGCTTATTTCGCTTTCCGGGATCAAAGTTTTTACTTAGCATTGACCAGGCTCAGTGCGAGACTGACAGCATCCCGGAGTGGTTAGAGAAGCATTTACCGCTGACGGTGTTACAACGCAATGGCGATGCGCGTCTGGCATTTCCACTGCAGTGGCAAGCAGGGTATTGCAACGCCGAAGGTTACGGCGCGGCAGCAATGTTGGCAGAGTCCTGTGCGATTGCGCTAAGTCAAAGCAATATTACCCAGCCTTTCAGCCCATACGATTCAAAGATTGTGAAACTGATCCGCCAGGATACCCGCAAAAAAGACAAAGTAAGACAACTGCTGGAAGAGGATAACTTAGCCATTTGGTTACAGCCCCAGGTCAATGAACGCGGCGATATCATTGGCTTTGAGGTGCTTTCCCGGCTTAAAGAGCCACTACGCAATCAAATCCTGCAACCTAATCAGTTCCTGCCTGAAGTTGAGAAGAACCATTGGCACCTGCTATTTACCCAGCAGGTTGTCGAAAAAGCCGTGGCGTTACTGGAGAACTGGCCTGAGAACTTGCCGGATGCACCTTTGGCGGTGAACCTGTCAGGCCCTGAGTTACTCGACGACTTGTTCTACGAAAAATTACTGCGCCGCTTTTCAGAAAGCGCGTTGCTGCGCAAAAAATTGAAGCTGGAATTGACCGAAACCTCAGTGATATCAAGCCTGGGTGAAACTAAAAAACGCCTCACCTCATTGGCCAATGTCGGTGCCACTATCATTATTGATGATTTCGGTACTGGGCACGCGTCACTATCGCAACTGATCGATTTGTCGGCCTCGGTGCTAAAAGTTGATCGCGAATTTGTTGAGCGCATTGAAAGCTCAGAGCGGCATCGCAAAATCGTTAAAATGACCCTGGAATTAGCCAATTCGCTGGGTATGCAAGCCATTGCGGAGGGTGTCGAAACCAAGGCGCAACTAGCGCTGCTTAGACAGATGGGCTTTACCCGGTTTCAGGGCTTTTACTTTGGTAAACCAGCACCGGTAAGCTACTGGGCTGACAAGCTGAGCAGAAAAATCGGCTAAAGTGCATTACATCGTAATATCAAGCCTGTGAGGCTTACCATCCAACGTTATCTCAACGCTATCTTCACTATGATCAATAACGACATCGTCGAGCGCCGCATGGGAAACGCCATGGCTTCTTTTACGCGGGTTCTTGACTGATATCTGATACTCGGCACCATCTACGCGTACGTTAATGTCGTAGGCTGTCCACTGCCGCGCAATGCTCGGTTTTATGATGAGTTTATTACTTCGCCGCCTGAGCCCCAGAATACCCTCAAGGCCTGCGCGATACATACAACCTGCAGCGCCGGTGTACCAGGTCCATCCACCGCGACCGTGATGGGGTGGCACTGAGTAAATATCAGCGGCTACCACGTATGGCTCTACTTTATAGCGGGCCACGGCTTTGGCATTCAATGCGTGATTAATGGGGTTTAGGCGCTGGAAAAGTTGCACTGCACGGTCGCCGTCGCCAAGCTCGGCAAATGCCTCTACCGCCCACATGGCGGCATGGCTATATTGGCCGCCATTTTCACGCAGGCCAGGTGGATAGCCCTGTATGTAACCTGGGTGTTTACCACCATAATCAAACGGCGGCGTGAACAGTAGCACCAGGCCGTCACCTTCAGCGACCAATTGTTTATACAGTGACGACATAGCATGCACTGAGCGTGCGTGATCAGCCCCCCCGGACAACACCGCCCAGGACTGTGCAATAGAGTCAATCCGACATTCTTTACTTTGCCAGGAACCAAGCCAGCTGCCATCATCATAAGTCGCGCGGCGATACCATTCACCGTCCCAACTTACCTGCTCAATCACTTTTTGCAGAGTGTCGGCGTAATCTACCCAGCTCTGAGCCCGCACCGGGTCATGGGCGTCCGCCATAGGCGCAAACAGGCGTAGGGTCTTCAGTAGCAGCCAGCCTAGCCACACACTTTCACCTTTGCCTTCAACGCCGACATTGTTCATCCCGTCATTCCAGTCACCGGTACCAATCAGCGGCAAGCCGAGCGTTCCGCGCTGCGCAATGCTTTGCTCAAGGGCAAGGGCACAATGCTCAAATAGCGATGCGGACTGGGCTGCGGTTTCGGCTTGAAACACATGCTCGTGCTGATCATGCTCAAGTTCCGGCCCTTGTACAAAAGGTACCTGCGCATCCAAAATAGCGTGGTCGCCGGAGCTTTGAATATAACTAGCCGTGGTATAAACCAGCCAAACCTTGTCGTCGGAGATACGGGTACGAACCCCCGTACCGGAGTGGGGTAGCCACCAGTGCTGCACGTCACCTTCCGTAAACTGTTGGGCGGCGGCGCGCAGAATGTGGGCCCGAGTCTCATCTGGTTTAGCAAACACCAGCGCCATACCATCCTGTAGCTGATCACGAAAACCATAAGCGCCGCTTGCCTGATAAAATGCAGAACGCGCCCAAAGCCTGCACACCAGAGTCTGATAAGTGAGCCAGCCGTTCAACATGATATCCATTGCCCGATCTGGGGTTTTCACCTGCACAGTGGTCAGTATGTCTTGCCAGTGTTGAGTGACTTCAGCCAGTAGCTGATCAATATCGCTCTCCCGATAGGTCGCAAGTAAGCGGGCGACCTCGTCAGTGGATTCCCCCTGACCCAGCAGAAAGACCACCTCCGTTGACGCACCGGGGGCAAGGGTGACCGATTGTTGCAGAGCGGCACAAGGATCCAGGGCAACGCCTGTGGTTTTTGAGAGCGGCTGCTTGCTGCTAAGTGCTTGGGGTATCGTATTCATTCTGCCCAAAAACTCTTCACGATTAGCGGTCCAACTGGTTTGCTGACCCGCAAGATCCGCAAAGGCTATGCGTGATGAGAAGTCCAGGCTCCATGGGTTGCGTGCCAGAATAGCGCCTTTGTCGTCAACTGTCGTTTGTATGAATGGCGCGTTAGAATTGCGAGATGCACCAAGCACCCAGCTCACAAACGCGGTCACCGACAATCGCCGTTTGCTGGTTGAATGGTTATGAATAGTCAGGCGCGAAATCTTAATAGTGTCGCTCAGCGGCACTAACTGCAGTAAATCAAGCTCAATTCCGAGGGCTTGATGTTGAAAACGACTGTAGCCGAATCCATGAGTGACGATATAGTTACCATCGTCACGACAGCAATGGGCGGTCGGGCTGAACACCTCCATGGTGTCATCGTCGCGCACATACAAGGCTTCACCGCTCGGGTCACTCACCGGATCGTTAGACCAAGGGGTGAGCTGGTTCTCTCGACTATTTAGCGCCCAGGTGTAACCGCTGCCTTCAGCTGCAACCTGAAAACCAAATGTAGGGTTCGCTATTACGTTAAGCCAGGGCGCTGGCGTCGTCTCGCGCTGGTTAAGGATCGTGACATATTCTGTACCTTGTTTAGCGAACCCGCCGCGACCATTAAAAAACTCCAGCTCAGATTCGTCAACGGTGAGGTGCTCAGCCACAGGTTTTGCATGTTTTGCAATGCGTGGTGCCAGCAGCCCTACCTCCGGCACGACTTTTTGCGATTGCATGCGTTTGAGTTGGGCGCCTAATCCCCCGGCAGCGGCATATAATTTGACCCGACAAATAGAAGCAAGCAGTGCCCGGGCGGTGAGACTTATCTGGTCCAAACGTAGCGGATAAATTGCACCGCGCGTTGGTGCGCTGAGACTAGCGCGTAGATGGTTACTTCGAATTTCAGCTTCAATCGCGTCCTGTAATTCCTGAATATAAGACGAAGGCTGCTCGTTGACGATGACCAGGTCGACTAAAAGCTGTTTTATTTGCCAGTATTCATGCGCACGGATGAGCTGCTGAACTTGCTTTAGGTGTTTGATGTTATCTATGTAAAGCAGCACGATCGGCAAGTCGCCGGATATTCCGCACTCCCAAAGTGCGGATTGGGGTGCGGCGCCTTGCTCAATGATTTCGGCGGAGGAGCGAAACGCTGCCTCGGGATACAATATTGGCGTCGCCAGGCGCTGAAAATCAACGGCTTCATTTTTGCCGATATTGAGGTGGCGCAATTGCAGCTGAGCCTGGGTCCATGCAAGGGTTTTTGCCCGCGCAAACGCATTGCGATCATGGTGTTTATCCAGTAGTGCAATGATGTCTTCTTTAGAGTCTGCAACCAGTGTCCAGAATGCCAGGCGTGCGACGCCACCCGACGTTAACCTGACACGCCGACGCAGTGAAAATATGGGGTCGAGAACGGTGCCAGCGGTGTTGGATAATGAGCGGCCTGACTGCAATGCAACTGCAGAGTCGAAGGTGTTGCCACGCCCGAGAAAACGCGCGCGGTCTGACTCAAATTCGGGCTCGGCACTGAGTTCGCCTTCCACCAGCACTAGGTGGGCCGCCCAAATCTGTTTATCTCCTGCCGCCTGGGTCCTACGTGTGGCAATAATGGCGTCAAACTCAGGTAAGTAATCGGTTTGCACAAACATTTTGCTGAACGCAGGGTGCGCCTGATCAGCAGCGGGCGTATTGAGCACGATCTCTGCATAGGACGTAACCTCGATGTCCGTCGTTTTACTCCCAAAATTACGCAAGCACAGGCGTCTGACTTCGCCATCATCTTCCATCGATACCAGTACTTCCATGCTGGTAGTTAACTCCGGGTGATGGTGAATAAACTCAGCATGATCTTCGGCAAATTCCACTGTAGTTTCTTCGTTCTCTTTCAGTGGGGCACGTGCGGGGCCACCAATTGACCAGCTGCGATCGGTGTTCATATCGCGCATAAACACAAAGGTGCCGTATTTGTCGAGGCAAGGATCAGCATGCCACCGGGTAATTGCGATATCTCGCCATCGGCTATAACCGCTGCCAGTCGCGGTGAGCATCACTGAATATTCGCCATTTGCCAACAGATGCGTGGTGAGCGGTGTGTGTGGGGTTACCAGCAGGGAGCGCCGCGTGGACGTGCCTGCATGACTGTGGTTAACCGGAAGCTGAATGGCCGCTGCCAACTGGTGTGGTGCGGCGATTTCACGCGGCATGCGCTCTTGCAGCAGTAGCTCACAGGCCTGAATGATAGGTTCGCGATGAAAGCGCTTAGACAAAATGTCTAGCTGTAGGGCATTGGCAATGGCGGCGATGGTCATGCCCTGATGGTGGGCCATATAACTTTTTACGATCGCATAGGACTTATTCTCAGGGATCCGGCCGCGGGTAAAGTCCAGCGCCTCATAAAAACCGTAATCCCCTAGTGCCCCCAATTTAGCCAGCTCCCGGTAATTTGCTACGGCCGCTGTGGGGTCAATCATGGTCGCAAGACCGGTGGCGTAGGGCGCCACCACGCGCTCTGAGATAAGCCCGCGCTTGAGCCCCAACTGCGGCACGCCAAAATTGGAATACTGGTAAGTAAATTCATGATCTCGCGCGTTAAACGCTGACTCAGACATTCCCCATGGAATATTCAGTGATTGGGCATAGCTTTGTTGCAGCTTGACCGCGAGTTGGTTGGTACTGGCAAGTAAACTTCCCGATGGTGTGCGCATCACCAGGGATGGCATCAGGTATTCAAACATCGAGCCCGACCAGGATATAAGTGCCGAAGCGTTCATTACTGGGGTCGCTGAACGACCTAAACGAAACCAGTGTTTGCTCTCGGCGTCGCCTTTTGCAATGGCAAATAAACTGGCTAAGCGGGCTTCAGAGGCGAGCAGGTCATAACAACTCTCGTCTCTGCTATTGGTTTCTAATGAGTAGCCGATGGACAGCAGTTTACGTTGCGGGTCCATCAAAAAGTTAAAGTCCATGTCTAAGGCAAACTGACGCGCAGTCGCCGCCAGGTTTGTCAGTCGCCTGGTAATCATTTCAGCATCAGCAACGTGCTCACGGTCACGCTTGTACTCTTCGGCCTGCTGTTGCAGCGCCTCTACCCAGTAGCGCAGCTCAGCCAGCGCAGCCTGTGACGAGGGCTCTGTTGGCAACGCGACCACTAGGGTGAGTAAGTCACTCACCTGACTCACGTCTGGTGCGGTGTTCGCAGCCTGCTCTTCAATGTCGTGCAAGGCCTTGGTGATTCTTGGGTGATGGCCATTGATTCCGTGTAAAGCGAGCCGGGCGAGCTGGCAATTATCCAGGATGCCATTGGAGGGCACTGTGTCATCATTGTTAGCAACCCATTCGTCACATGCATTGGCGACCACCAGTAAATGCCCGGCAAGGTTGCCACTGTCTACCGATGAAACATAGGCGGGCGTGAGGGGCTCAAGTCTGTCGGTGGCATACCAATTTAGAAAGTGACCGTTAAAGCGCTGGAGCTTACGCATGGTATGAAAGACGCTTTCGAGGCGTTCAATGGTTTGCAAGTTGCCAGCCCAGCCAAAATCCCGGGCGGCGATCGTCGACAACAGGTACACCCCGATATTGGTGGGTGACGTCCGCTGGGCGACCATGTGCTCCGGTATTTCCTGAAAGTTGTCAGGGGGTAGCATGTTGTCCTTTTCGCTCACGAAGACCTCAAAATAGCGCCAGGTACGCCGTCCAATCAGGCGCAGTTCGGTGGCTTGCTCTGTAGAGATGCGTTTGTATTCAACCTCGGAAACTCGCCCACTCCAAAATGCCAGTAGCGGCGCACTCAACCAGAGCAAACCTAACCCAGTGAGCAATGGCCAGTTGCTTGGCATTAACGCGGCACTCATCATTAAAATAGCCACTGACAGCAGCGTGCTGCCGGCCATTTCCCGATAAAATTCGTATGCGGTGCGACAAGGTTTGGCGGCAACCTGGGCGGCCGTGGTCCATTCCAATAGATGATGGTGAGTAATAAATACGCGGACCAGGGTTCTGCCAATGGCGTCGCCCATCCGCCACGCTTGATCCGGCAGCAACGCAATGGACAACAGGATTTGTAGGCAGGCCAGTTTAAAATCCGCGAAAGACGCATTGAAATGACTGCGAACACTCATGTGACGATGGGGCCATAAGTTGCACACAACCGGCATAAAGGCAGGTACGATGATAGTCATCAGTACCAGTAAAGTGGCTACCAACGCCAGCGGCCAGGGTAAAAAGAAACAGCTGACAATAGCGGCCAGGGTAAATGGCGCAATCAGCGAGCGTCGCAAGTTATCCAGCATCTTAAAGCGACCTAGCAAGGGTACCGCTTGAGAACCGGTTTGCGGAGCTGATGACGCCAGGTTCAGGATCCACGAGACCAGTTGCCAATCGCCGCGAGCCCAGCGATGCTGGCGTTTGATGGCGACATCATAACTGGCGGGAAAGTCCTCAATCACTTCGACGTCTGATGCCAACCCAGCGCGGGCATATATTCCTTCAAATAGATCATGGCTAAGCAGCGTATTGTCAGGAATCCGGTGATCTAGTGCCGCTTCAAAGGCATCGATATCGTAGATGCCTTTGCCGGTGTAAGAGCCCTCCTGAAACAAATCCTGGTAGAGGTCTGACGCTGCAGTGGCATAGGGGTCGATGCCGCCGGGGCCAGAGAAAATACGCTGAAAAAGAGACCCCCGGTGGTCAATCGGAAATGACGGAGTCACCCGTGGTTGTAAAATACCGTAGCCCCGGGTGATGCGGCCTTTGGTTTTATCAAGATAAGGTTGATTCAGTGGGTGGGCCATCTTGCCAATCAGGCTGACCACAGTGTCACTTATCAGGCGAGTGTCGGAATCTAAGGTGATCACATAACGGATATCGTTAGGCAGGTGAGCCAGACTCGGCTGATCATCAAAGAAAGTCGTCGTGGTAGCGCCACGGAGCAATTGGTTGAGTTCATGCAGTTTGCCGCGCTTGCGCTCCCAGCCCATCCACACGTTTTCGCACTTGTTAAAGGTGCGACGGCGATGCAGCAGCATGAATTTATTACCCGCGTAACGTTGATTGAGTTTAGCGATGGCACAGCTGGCGAGTCTTAGTAGCTCGTTATCAGCGTCGTCTATTTCGTAGTCAGCGTCTACCCAATCGGTGATAAGCGCAAAGTAGAGGTTCTGCGAACTACTGATGCCACTGGTCAGGTAGTGTACTTCCAGGCGCTCCACCAACTTTAGAATGTCGTCGCGACTGGTGAGTAGGGTGGGTACTGCAATCAGCGTACGGCATGAATCGGGGATGCCATTTTTAAATTCCATTCCAGGCAAAATGGTCGGATTAAAGCCCCACACGACCACTCGATTGAGTAGCGTCATCGCAACGTCAGTGGCAGGTAAAAAGGCGAGCAGGGCAAATAGCACCATCCACCCAGTGGTGAGCCCGAATGCGCTTTGGTTGAGTAGGATGAGCCCAAGTGTCAGGAGGAGAAGACTGATAAAGATGGCAGTCCCAACAAATCCACTAATGCCGGCATGGCCAATAAAACGACCCAGACGCAACCGAAAGGGCGCTTTAAACCCCAATACCTGCTCAAACTCAGGGCGCTGCTGGCCAATAAGATAAAAGCCTGGGTCAATGCCCTGGGGCACTACTTCCTTTAATGTGGTGACGACCTCTAACTCGCTGTGGGGCGAATGGCGAGCCAGCTCTTCAACGGCATTGCGATACAGGTTACGGGTGGTAAAATTCATCGCTGCATAATCCCTGGTGGCACGGAGCTGTGCATCCACCAGGCTGACCTGCTCAAATAATACCGACCAGTCTATATCTGAGACTAATCGCATGCTGGTAATCACATTGCGGATACTAACGTTGGCACCACCTTGACGGCGCTCAATATGATCAACAATAAGATCCACCGACAGGTTCAATCGCTGGAGTTCCTTGTCTAACCAACGCAGCGCGGGGGTTGTCACCGGATCTTGCGCGCGCAAGCGGGTGACTAACTGTGCCGCAAAGGTTTCTGACAGACGTTGACTTTGAGAGCTGTGAAGATAATTCTCTAAGGCCTGGTCGGCACCTTCGTCGCGAAGTAAACAGTCGGCGAGCGCATTTGCTTTGTCTCGCCGAGCCTGTTCACGGGTAATTTGCTCACCAAGTCGGCACAGGTTCTCAACCAGGACAATACGTAGGGTAATAGGCAGTGCCCAAAGTTCACCGATGCTAAGGGGTTGCACGCGTTGATAAGCCGCGATGAAGGTGGTTAACGTATCGGGGTCAATATGACTGTCGGTGTGTGCGATAAAGGCCCAGGCGAGGCCGAATACACGTGGGTAGCCAGCAAAAGGGCCGCTGGCGAGTTTAGGCAACTGCTGATAAAAACTTGCGGGCAGGTCCTGACGGATCTCGCGGATCTGTGCTTCTACAAGATGATAGTTGTCGAGTAGCCACTCGGCTGCTGGCACCATCTCTTTACCAGACTCCATGTCGTGAACGCATGCCCGATATATTGATATGAGTTCGCTGGCATTTTGCTCCAGCCGATCACGCAACGACAGTACCCGAGCTGGTTTATTGCTGACTTCCTGTGCCTGGGCGAGGCTTGCCGCATGTTGTTCAAGTCGCTCAATACCGAACAGTTCTTCGCGAATGGGCTCCCGATCTTTCCATAACGGCTGGTTTTTGTATCTCACAGCAACATAGTATTGACGCAAATTCATGGCGATAACCTGGTTGGAATTCAATTCTTATTGTCTGGTACTTAAGGGTTAGGCCGCTACAAATAAGGGCTGGAGGGATTTCCCTATACCCTTCAGTGTAGTTAATATTTTTCAAAGATCGTTTAAAAAATGCGCATTAGCTTGTTTCGGATCAAGGTTGCATTGATCCGGTAAGTCGATGGCTGGTTTTAACAGTTCATGCGGACAGAGCGCTAAAGTTCGGTTGAAGGCGACGCAGAGCAATCGGCGTTAAGCAGCCACTCCGCGAGTTTCGCAACATTGTGAGCATGGGGGTGGAGCCCAGAGAGGTTGGATAAAACGACAACCCCCTTGCCCCACTCGGGTTGAATCAGCACTGCTGAGGTGAAGCCACCAGTGGCACCGGTTTGTTCAAGCCAGTTCGTGACATTACCTTGCTGAAAAGCCCAGCCCAGGCCCGCAGCGGGGTGATGTTGCTCCCGCATCAATGCCGCCGCAGAGTTAGCCGGATCTAACTGGCCTCGGATAAAGGTAACAACGTCGTCGAGTGAGCTATAAATCCCCCCTGAACTTTGAAAGGCATCAAAATCCCAGTATTCAGCGGCAGTACCATCGAAGTTTTGCCCTTTTATAAGTGCAGGCTCAAGTTCGTTGCGCTGTAAGCTGGTATGTTGCAGGGCGTATGGGGCGATGACATGCTTGTCTAGAAGTTCGGCGTAGGATTTCCCGCTGGCGCTTTCAAGAGCAAGACCAAGGACTGCATAGCCAAGATTGGAATAGATATATTCGGGGTTAGATTCAAGTGGCGTTGCATGGAGTTTAAGATAGCTGTGTAGGCGCTCCCCGGTATAGCCTGCTAACGGATTGCTGTTGGTCACCGGCATGTCGGTAAGTTCTGAGGGGAGGAATGTCAGGCCTGAGGTGTGGGTGAGCAGGGCCTCAAATGTGATATCAGCGAGGCTAGGGTTTGCTTCGTTTGACGCCAGGCCTTCCACGTACTGACCAATCGGTTCATCCAGTTGTATTTGTTCAGAGCTCACTAGCTGCGCCACAATGTATGCGGTGTACAGCTTAGTCACCGAGCCTATTTCAAATGCCGTACCCTCGTTACTAACCGCCTCCCATCCATCTTCGGATTTCACCAGTCCACCTTTCACTAG
>JAFIFH010000029.1 GCA_020832105.1 Idiomarina sp. | reverse complement strand
TTAAACGTGCCTATAAACTGCTCTATCGCCAAGGCCTGACCTTGCAAACAGCGCTTGCCGATATGCGTGCGATGGACGCTCCGGAACTCACCACGATGATCGAGTTCATTGAGCAATCTGAGCGCGGTATTATTCGTTGAGTGGTCCGGCCGACGCTGGGGCGCAGCCAGCAATAGCCACTGCTGTCAAAGTGGTCGCGCTGGTTGCTGGAGAAGCATCCGGTGACATTCTCGGTGCCAGTTTGATGCGCGCACTGAAAGCCCAGGCTGCTCAGGTTCAGTTTATAGGTGTGGGTGGCCCGCTGATGCAGGCTGAAGGCCTCGACTCTTTGTTTCCCCTCGATCGCCTCTCAGTGATGGGTATTGTGGATGTGGTCAAGCAGCTTCCTGACCTGCTGCGCGCCCGCCGGCAAGTGATCGATGCCATGCTTGACGCGCAACCTGATGTGTTTGTTGGCATTGATGCACCGGATTTTAATATCCCCATTGAAGCAAAACTGAAGCAAGCAGGGATTGTCACGGTTCATTATGTCAGCCCCTCGGTTTGGGCGTGGCGACAGAAGCGAGTGTTCAAGATCGCCAAGGCCACTGACAATGTGCTGTGTTTATTGCCTTTCGAAAAGCAATTTTACGACCGTTATAACGTGCCTGCTACCTTTGTTGGGCATACATTAGCCGACGAGATTCCGCTACAAAACGATGCCAAGGCAGCACGAGAGCGACTTGGCCTTAACCCTGATACTCGCTATATTGGATTGCTGCCTGGCAGCCGACGCGGTGAAGTAGCGCTGCTTGCCCCCGTTTTTCTTGCCGCAGCCGCTGAGCTGCAGCAACGTCATACCAGCCTTGAGTTCCTGTTGCCGGTGGTTAATGCAGATCGTCGTCAGCAAGTACAGCAGGCGTTAGCACAGATGCAATTACCGGCGGATGTGAAGGTGCATCTAATCGACCGCCAATCCCGTGACGTGATGCTGGCAAGTGAAGCAGTGTTGCTGGCTTCAGGGACCGTGGCCCTTGAGGCGATGTTGCTGAAACGACCCATGGTCGTGGCCTATCGTTTTGGACCAGTGAATTACCAGATTCTGAGACACTTCGTTAAACTCGAACATTTTTCGCTGCCTAACCTGATTGCGGGTGAGGCCTTGGTGCCAGAGCTATTGCAGGACGAAGTGACCGCTGCGGCACTGGCGGACCATATTGAAAATTTTATTAGCGCTCCGCAAGATACCCTCATACACCGCTTTACCAGCTTGCATCAGCAGATCCAGCAGGACGCTGCGAGTCAGGCTGCGAAAGCCATCTTCCAAACTCACGCCAGGGTACGTGCCGTTAGTTCTATTTAATAGAATGGTTAACGGCATTTTTAGCTATTATCATTCCATTGTTTGCCGTCTATACTCACTTCACATATTTTAATAGGAGTTAGTTTATGGGCCTCTTAGTGGATGGCACCTGGCACGATCAGTGGTATGACACCTCAAAGACCGGGGGGCGTTTTGTCCGTACCGAAGCTCAATTCCGTAACTGGCTCACCGCCGATGGCAGTGCAGGCCCGAGCGGCGAAAGCGGATTTGAAGCTGAGTCGGGGCGTTACCACCTATATGTATCCTATGCTTGCCCCTGGGCGCATCGCACCCTCATTTTCCGCCAGCTGAAAGGATTAACCGAGCACATCACTTACTCACCGGTGGACCCGCTGATGCTGGAAAACGGCTGGGAGTTTGGCCATGATGAGTTGCGCGATCCGCTTTACGATCTTAAGTTTATGCACCAGCTTTATACTAAGACAAAGCAGGATTACAGCGGCCGTGTCACAGTGCCGGTGCTGTGGGACAAAAAGCGTGAAACCATTGTTAATAACGAGTCTGCGGAAATCATCCGCATGCTTAATAGCGCATTTAATGACATCACTGGCAATCACGACGATTATTATCCGCAAGCATTGCACAATGAGATTGACGAGATTAACGATTTTGTTTACGAGCGGATCAATAACGGCGTTTACAAATGTGGTTTTGCCACCACTCAGACCGCATACGCAGAAGCCTTTGACGAGCTTTTCGCGGCGCTTGATCAGCTTGAACAGCGCCTCGCCGGGCAACGTTACCTGGTGGGCAGCCAACTGACTGAAGCGGACTGGCGTCTGTTCACCACCTTAGTGCGGTTTGATCCTGTGTATGTAGGGCATTTTAAAGCGAACCTGAAGCGCATTGCGGATTACCCGAACCTGTATAATTATCTGCGCGAGCTGTATCAACACCCAGGCGTGCAAGAGACGGTCAATATGCAGCATATTAAGCAGCATTATTATGCCAGCCATAAAACTATTAACCCGACGGGTGTTATCCCCAAGGGACCGGCGCTGGACCTAACCGCGCCCCATGATCGGAGGAAGTTTGGCTAATGAAACAATCAATGGTTCGTAAACGCGTTACCGGTATGCCAGCGCAAGACGGTGCTGGGGTCAAACTGAGCCGGGTGATTAACCAGCCCTCATACAAGCACCAGGACCCGTTTCTGATGCTTGATGAATTTAAATCGGACAACCCGAATGACTATATTGCAGGTTTTCCGCCGCATCCGCACCGTGGATTTTGTACGCTGACGTATATGCTTGAGGGGCGCATGGCGCACGAAGATTCGCAGGGTAATACCGGTGAGATAGGCGCTGGCGGACTGCAGTGGATGAAAGCTGCGCGTGGCATGATTCACTCTGAAATGCCAAAGCAGGAAGATGGGATGATGTGGGGCTTTCAGCTGTGGGTGAATCTTCCAGCCAGTGCGAAAATGAGTGACCCGGAATATGCGGATATTATGGGCGAAGATGTGCCTGAAGTGGCTCTTGATGGGGCGAAAGTTCGCGTATTATCAGGAACCTTCGCGGATGTTACCGGGCCTGTGACCACATTTGCGCAGCCTACGGGTACTGATTTCTTGTATCTGGATCTGCGTTTCGCTGAGAACGGCGGTAAAGTAACAGTGCCCGGGCAAGGGCAGGCGACTCGCCTGGCCTATATCTATCAGGGAGAAGTCCGTTTAGACGGCGTGACTTTGCGCGCTGGCGAGCTTGCCGAACTGCAGTCTGAAGGAGATCTGGTGATCAGCGCCTCCGCAAACAGTGGCATGCTGGTTCTCGCTGGGCAGCCGATTAACGAGCCTATTGCGCAATATGGCCCGTTCGTAATGAATAATGAAAACGAGCTGCGCCAGGCGTTTAAAGACTATCAGGACGGTACTCTGACCAACTAGGCGTTGGTCAGTACCTGACTGAACTCTTTTTTCAAGGTTTCAAAGCGTGCTCGGTGATTGGCTGGTAAGCTCAAGCCATCGAGCACGCGAATTGAACGCTTGCACCCGTCCACCAGGTAATTCAGTGGTGACTCGCTATCCCCAAGCACTTTTAACGCAGCCTGAATATAATTTAACGCCACCCCTGAGTTCATTGGGGCGAGTTCTAAAGCTTTCTCAAATTGTGCAATTGCGGCACCAAAGTCGTTATCCGTGTAAAAGCCAATGCCAGCCTTATTAAACTTCATGAAAGCCTGATGCTCTTTGTCTTTGCGAGCAAGCCTGCTGTTTAACACTTTCAGGTTGTAGCGGTCTAATTGCTTGTTATCACGCTGGCGTCTGAACAACGCATGGGCCCGCTCAAACTCACCAATATCCAGTAAAGCCACGGCGATATCAGGCGCGATTTCGCGGTGAATATCGTGGCCATGCTCAATATAGTCCTTGGCCACCAGGTCCAGGTGAGCCTGGGCTTGACTGAAGCGACCATTGAAGGCTTCGATGCGGGCCAATACCGCATTTTCTAACTGTGGAAACTTGAGCTTGCTATGCAACAGGCTTTCGTCGTTTCGCGCACGCTGCAAGGCCAGCGATGCCTCTTGCTGGTATTTGTTAATTTCCAGCCTTGAGTCACTGTGCTCAGCGGCATCCAAAATACTGCGTAGGTAATTACATAGATGGCGCGGGTGGCGATAAACCGACTTACGGCTGATATCAAGCACGTTAAACATCGCCTGTTTGGCCAGCTCAAACTGTTCTCCGTCACGGGCAAGCTCACTCATATAGAGCTGACGGGCCATGGAAAATGGGGCCAGGGTGACCGCTTTGCGGCCAGCTTCCAGCGCTTTGACCGGCTGCTCATCGCCTTGCAGCGCGCGGGCCAGCACGTCATAGGCTTCAACCGCGTTAGGCGTCGAGCGGATCACTTCATGGCACAATTCTATGGATTGCGCATAATCGCCTTTGGCATAATGAATTTTCGCTAGGGCAAGCACACCCCAGCTAAAGCGTTGCTCGTCGAGCAGTTCAGTGATGGTGGTCTGGGCTTTCTCAAATTCACCTTTTTTCAGGTAGAGCTCAGCAAGTAATTGTCGGCAATAGTTTCGATAACGGCCATTGTCATTGACGTGGCTGACGCAGGCTTTGATGCACTGATCATACTCTTTGTCATACAACGTTTGATAAATGCGAGTCAGCGCCGCACGTTTTTGAAAGCTGCGCTTGAGGCGGGTGCGCAGCACGCCGATGGAAAACGGCTTCATCAGATAGTCGTCTGGTTGCAGCTCAATCGCGCTGAGTACCATCGGCCGGGTGCTTTCACCGGTAATAATAAAGAATAAGCCATTTGGGCGCAGCAGGTCCCGTACACGCATTTCTTCAAGCACCTGGCGGCCATTCTTGCCATTGCCAAGGTTATAGTCGACCAACAGGATATCGAAGCCATGACGATTGTGGGAGGCAATGCCCGCCTCACCGGAGGCCACCGCGGTCACGTCGCGCGCGCCGAGTTGAGATAAAAGACCTTTCAGCATGACCTGGAACGGCTTTTGATCATCAATAATCAAAATCTTCTTGTCACTGAGTGTTAGTGAGTCGCTCATAAGGTTCTGGTCTCTCGCCATTTATAGTTCGTATCGGCCTAAAAGCAGCGGACTTGACTGTTTTCCCTGCCTTTCCCCAAGCTATCCCGGTTAAGAATTCCGGCGCATTGCCGATAGCAAATCGACAGACCAGGGCTGCTACAGTCTGGTAAAGGTAACAACGATACATGCATCTTGTTACGAATAGTGAATGAAGCCCGGAGTCCTGGCAAGCCCATAATGGAAAGCAACGCAAATACCTCAGAGCAGGCCGCTCAGGTCAGTGCCGGCAGCGCGCTTCACTACATCAGTGATGAGCGTGCACTTGGCCAACAGCTCAATGTTGCGGTTCACCAGCAGCAACGGGCAGACTTTGGCTATTTGCTGGCCATGCTCAGCAACAATGTGCTGGAGCATAGCGCCAGTGTATTTAAGCCAGCAGCAAGCGTTGCACCAGGCTGGCAACCCCCTTTTGCGGTCAGCCCGGCAGCGCCTTTGGCAGTTGCTTCCGCTGACTTTAGCCGTAATCCCGGTGCAGACTTTCAGCGCAGTCGGGCAGACTGGCGCCTGCAACAGGCGCTGCGACCGGAAGGTCTGAACCTGGTCAACGACCCTAAACATATTCCGGCAAACGTGATGGCTAACTGCGCACACTATGTACAGCAGCGCTACCAGGGTGACCAGTCAGCTTCAGCGCCAGGTTATTCCGACGCGGCGAACGAACCGGCAGAAAACGCTTCCAATGCCGCGGATTTGATTGATATTATCGACCAGCTACGGGGTGTTGATCGCGCGGTAGCCTGACTATGCGCTGGGCGTTGCGGGGTGGTATAGTGCAGGCTCTTAATGGGAGCGTGGCATGCAAGTCGAAAATCAATTCCAGTTAGGTCCACTGATTCTGCGGGTCGGCCATGATCAGTCCGCTATTCACAATTGTACGATTATGCTTGGCGAATTGGGTCATCCATATGACGGTCCAGTGAGTCCTCTTAGCAAGCGCATCGCCACTCAGCTGCAAGCCTATTTTCATTACCGCCGCGCCACCTTTGATTTACCCCTGACGGCAGCGGGCACTTCATTTCAAACCCGCGTATGGCAGCAACTGCAGCAGATCCCCGCAGGTGCACCCTTGACCTATGGCCAATTAGCACGACAGCTAAATACCGCGGCTCAGCCAATCGGCGGTGCCTGCAAAGCGAATCCCATTGGCTTTTTTATTCCATGCCACCGAATTGTCGCAGCGCAGGCTATTGGTGGTTACGCCGGTGCCTGGGGGCAGGGACCACAATTGGATATCAAACGCTGGCTACTGGATCACGAACAGGGTTTTAGCCATGATGTTAGTTGAAGATTTTCTCGATGACCTGTGGCTTAAGCAGGGTGTGAGCAAACATACCCTAAGCGCGTACCGCTCTGACCTGAAAAAATTCTGCAGCTATTTATGCACCATAGAACAGCTTGCGCCGGAACAGGCCGAACAGACACTGTTGCATGCAAATGCGGACGCTATTTATGGTTTTATGCAGGATAAACTGGAGCAAGGGCAGAGTCAGCGCAGTAATGCTCGGTTTCTGAGCACAGTGCGGAAATTCTATGCTTACCTGCTCCATACCGAGCGGCGCCGGGATGACCCTACCGCCAGTATGATCACCCCAAAGCAGGCCCAGCCGTTACCTAAGTCCCTTAGCGAGAATGACGTGGACGCGTTGCTCGAGGCTGCTGACATAAACACCGCCATTGGCGTGCGCGATCGCTGTATGCTGGAAGTATTATATGCCTCCGGTTTGCGGGTGACTGAATTGGTCAGCCTGGAGATCAGTCAGGTCAGTATTCGCCAGGGCGTGGTAAGGGTTACAGGTAAAGGCGACAAAGAACGTTTGGTTCCGCTAGGGGAAGACGCATTGGATTGGCTACAGTGCTATTTGCAGGATGCGCGCAAGCAGTTGATAGACCGCGCAGGTAAAGGGAGTACCGATATTATCTTTGTCTCAACCCGCGGCCAACAGATGACCCGGCAAACGTTCTGGCATCGGATCAAACAGCTTGCCCAGGTTGCAGGGTTATCCACCGACCTGTCGCCGCATACCTTGCGTCATGCATTTGCCACCCACCTACTCAATCATGGCGCAGATTTACGTGCGCTACAGATGCTACTCGGCCATGCGGACATCTCCACCACCCAAATATATACCCATGTGGCACGTGCCCGGCTGCAGGCTTTACACAGCCAACATCATCCTCGGGGTTAGCTCAACGGCACAGATCAGGCCATGCAAACAGCCGGTAAAGTGGGTACAATGCGTCATCTGAATCCTACCTTCGCCAATCAGCATAGGGTGTCATCATCATGAAATCGAAAATCTTCGTGGCCGCATCATTGACCCATCGGCGGGTTCATCAACAAGGGCTCGCCCACGTTTTGCCATTGCTCATTGCGGCTGTACTGGTGTTGGCGCTGGTGCTTGGGGTAAATAGTAGCATGCGCATCAGCAAGAACCCTGCTCTAGGGTCAACGCAGTCTGGGGCAGCGCAAGGCCAGGATGAAAGTTATGACGGGCAACGGGCTGTTGTGCTTGAACGTTTAGCCGCGCTGGGGTTTGAAGACGTGTCCCTGGCGCCAGGGCACACAGCTGGCTGGTATGCAGTCAGTACCCATCAAGGGCTTTATTATATGGACGTGACGGGTGAATTCCTGCTTGCAGGACAATGGTATGCAGTGTCTGATCCCGCCGCCGTGGTGAATTTAACTGAGCAGGCCAATGCCCGCATGCGCATAGCTCAGCTCACCGAGCAGCAAAGCAGTGCGATTGTGTATGGTGACCCTGACGCGCGTTATCAGGTCAGTGTGTTTACCGATCATACCTGTGGGTACTGTCGCCGCATGCATCAGGTGCTGGATGACTATCTGGCTGCCGACATCGCCATTCACTATTATGCGTTCCCGCGTGCCGGGCTGCAGTCGTCGGGGGCAGAACAACTGGCGGCGATATGGTGTGCAGAAGATCCTAAAGGCGCCCTTGATAGAGCCAAATTAAGCGGCGACACGGATCAGCTGGCTGCGCCATCTGCAGCCTGTTCCACTCAGGTGGCGGAACACTTGCAAATGGGTCGTGCGCTGGGCGTTCAAGGCACGCCAGCAATCGTATTGCCGGACGGTCGATTATTAACAGGGTTCCGCACCGCTGAGGCATTGCAGGCGGAGCTCGAACAAAGCTTATAAGAACATCAGGTTGTAGAGGTCAGGTTGGCGCTTTTTTCAATTCAACGACGCGAGCAGGTAGTCGATTCACACCTACCTGCTAATATTCCCGCCAGTATTCGCCAGGTGCTTGCCCGGCGCGGTGTTAAGCATGCGGATGAGTTAACCCTGAGTGCTCAGGGGCTGCTCCATTTTGGCAACTTAAAAGATGTTGAGCGAGCAGCTGAACGGATAGCCTTGGCCATTAGTCAGCAACAGGGTATTTGTATTGTTGGCGATTTTGACGCGGATGGCGCAACCAGTACCGCCTTATTAATGCTGGCACTGGCCCAGTTTGGCGCGAGCAAACTCGATTATCTGGTGCCTAATCGGTTCACTGATGGTTATGGCTTAACGCCAAAACTGGTGGACGCGGCCCATGCCGAGGGGAGCACACTGATTATCACGGTAGACAACGGCATCGCTGCATTTAACGGGGTTGAACGCGCCCGAGCCCTGGGTATCGACGTGATTATTACGGACCATCACTTGCCGGGTTCACAGCTACCCGATGCCTATGCGATTGTTAACCCGGCGCGCTCAGACTGTGAATTCGCCAGTCAATCATTGGCAGGGGTTGGTGTGGCCTTTTATGTGTTGCTCGCGTTGCGAGCTTACTATCGTCAGCAGGAACACCCTGGCGCACAAGTGAATGTCGCCACCTGGCTCGACTTAGTCGCGTTAGGCACAGTTGCCGACGTGGTCCCGCTAGACTACAACAATCGCATTTTGGTGCAACAAGGGCTGGCTCGGATCAAAGCAGGGCGCTGTCGGCCCGGTATTTTAGCGTTACTCAAAGCCAGCGGCCGTGAGCCGGATAAACTGCAGGCCAGTGATCTTGGCTTTACTGTGGCCCCGCGAATTAATGCCGCAGGTCGGCTGGATGATATTCAGGTAGGTATTGAATGCTTGCTCAGTGACGATCCTGACCGTGTCAGGGTGCTGGCCGAGCAGCTCGATCAGTTAAATCGTGAGCGCCGCACCACCGAGCAAAGTATGCGCGAAGATGCTGCTGAGTATCTGGCGCAAATTGAACTTGACGAAGGTGCGTTGCCCGCTATTTTAAGCCTGCACCAGAGTCACTGGCACCAGGGCGTGATAGGCATTCTGGCGGGGCGGATTAAAGAGCAGGTGTATCGACCGGTGATTGCATTTGCCGACGCCGATGAGGATGTGGTGAAAGGTTCGGCTCGCTCAGTACCAGGGGTACATATTCGCGATTTATTGGAGCGGGTACATACCCTGGCGCCGCATACTATCAGTGCCTTTGGTGGGCACGCCATGGCGGCAGGGTTGACGGTGCCCAAACAGCACTTTGCTGAGTTCAATCGGGTGCTGCTTGACGTTGCTCAGTCATGGATTGACGATGAGCTGTTACAGCAAGTGTTGTGGAGCGATGGCGAGCTTGGCAGCGACGAGCTGAGTCTTGAATTTGCCCGATATATAGCCCAGCTGGGCCCCTGGGGACAGAATTTCGCAGAACCTGTGTTTGACGGTAGATTCAGGGTAGTGAGTCAACGCCTGGTGGGCGACAAGCACCTAAAGCTGGTGTTGCAGCCGGAGCACGCTCAGCAAAGTGTCGACGCCATTGCCTTCAATGTGGACCTCGAACAATGGCCGGATCCGCAGGCGGACTATGTGCATATTGCTTATAAAGTTCAGCTGAATGAGTTTCGTGGGCGCACCAGCTTGCAATTAATGGTTGAACACATCACTGCGGTGCGCCTCTAAGCTGTTGTTCAGGGGCTAAATTGGTTACAATACGCGCCGTTTTTATAGTCTTCTGTTTATTTGATATGGAATAAGGTTGTTCATGCTAGAAACAAATGCCATCTACGCCCAGATTAAAGACATGCGGCAGCGCACCGCGCAGCTTCGGGGGTATCTTTGACTTTGATGTCAAGGTAGAACGCTTAGAGGAAGTTGAGCGCGAACTGGAAGACCCGAATGTCTGGAACGACCCGCAGAAGGCCCAGGCTTTGGGGAAAGAGCGCGTTGCGCTTGAATCCGTGGTGCAGACCATTCGCGAGCTAGAGCAGGGCGCGGAAGACAGTGAGGCCTTTGTCGCCATGGCTGATGAAGCCGACGACGAAGAAACCTTGGAAGAAGCCAAAGCTGAGATTGAAAAGCTGGAAGCGGCGCTGGCAACACTCGAGTTTCGTCGCATGTTCTCAGGTGCGCATGACGCCAGTGACTGTTATCTTGATTTGCAATCCGGTTCTGGCGGCACAGAAGCCCAGGACTGGTGTAGCATGCTGCTTCGCATGTACCTGCGCTGGGGTGAAAACCACGGCATGAAAACTGAAATTATTGAATTGTCTGATGGCGATGTGGCAGGGGTTAAATCAGCCACCATTAAATTCAGCGGTGAATATGCCTTTGGTTGGTTGCGCACCGAGACAGGAGTGCACCGTTTAGTGCGTAAATCGCCGTTTGATTCTGGTAGCCGCCGCCATACGTCGTTCGCTTCTGCATTTATTTACCCAGAAATTGACGATGATATTGATATCGAGATCAACCCGGCGGATTTACGGATTGATACCTATCGAGCCTCGGGGGCTGGTGGACAGCACGTTAACCGCACCGATTCAGCGGTACGTATTACCCATGAACCGACGGGGGTTGTTGTGCAGTGTCAGAACGACCGTTCACAGCATAAAAACAAAGCTCAGGCGATGAAACAGTTGCGCGCTAAGTTATTCGAACTTGAACTGCAAAAACAGAACGACGAGCGCCAGGCACTGGAAGACAGTAAGTCAGACATCGGTTGGGGCAGCCAGATCCGCTCTTATGTGTTAGACGACTCGCGCATTAAAGATCTGCGTACCGGCGTAGAGACCCATAATACTCAGGCGGTGCTGGATGGCGGCTTAGATAAGTTTATTGAAGCCAGTTTGAAATCCGGTTTGTAGCATTCAGCTTGAGCACCATTGGGTAAGGCAGGCGCGATTTGCCTTACTAGAGATTTGAAGATAGCCAGGCAATGCCTGACTCCATAAGATTTAAGGAATGACCATGAGCGATAAAGCGCCGATGAACGATACCCAGGAAGACCCACAAGCACAGATCCAGGGTGAAATGGCCCAGCGTAAGGCAAAATTGAAAGCGCTGCGCGAACGCGGCAATGCGTTCCCAAATGACTTTCGCCGCGACTCACTTGCCAAAGAATTGCAGGCGCAATATGCCAGTGAAGACGGCGAAGCACTGAAAGAGCAGGGTGTCCGGGTTAAAGTTGCCGGGCGCATGATGACCCGTAGAATCATGGGTAAAGCGAGCTTTGCTACCTTGCAGGACATGAGTGGGCAGATCCAGATTTACGTGGCGCGGGACAACCTTGCTGAAGGTATTTACAACGAAGAGTTTAAAAAGTGGGATTTAGGCGACATTCTGGGTGCTAGCGGTACATTGTTTGTCACTAAAACTGGCGAATTAACCATCCAGGTGGACGAAGTACGCTTGCTGACTAAAGCTTTGCGTCCGTTGCCAGACAAGTTCCACGGCCTGTCTGACCAGGAAACCCGCTATCGCCAGCGATACCTGGATTTGATTGCTAACGAGCAAAGTCGCAATACCTTCCTGGTGCGCTCAAAAGCAGTGGAGTACATTCGTCGTTACCTTGCGGACCGTGATTTCCTTGAAGTTGAAACACCGATGATGCAGGTCATTCCTGGTGGCGCGTCCGCGCGCCCATTTGTGACCCACCATAATGCGCTGGACATGGACTTGTTCCTGCGTGTAGCCCCAGAGCTTTATTTAAAGCGCCTGGTAGTCGGTGGTTTTGAGAAAGTATTTGAGATTAACCGTAACTTCCGTAATGAAGGGCTGTCCACCCGCCATAACCCAGAGTTCACTATGCTTGAGTTTTACTGGGGTTATGCGGATTACAACGATCTGATGGATCTCACAGAAGACATGTTACGCGGCCTGGCGGAAAGCATTCTTGGTAGCACTGAAGTGCCGTATCAGGGTGATGTATATGACTTTGGTAAACCATTCGACCGGTTATCTGTCATCGACGCCATTTTGAAGTACAACGAGGATGTCAGTGAAACACAATTGGCGAACCTTGAAAGCGCTAAGGCGTTAGCCAAAAAGCTGGGTATCGATGTGAAACCGTCATGGGGTCTGGGCAAAATTCAAATCGAAATTTTTGAAGAAACGGCCGAGCATCGCTTGATGCAGCCGACCTTTATCACTGCCTATCCGGCTGAAGTGTCACCATTGGCACGACGCAATGACCAGGACCCATTTGTCACTGACCGCTTTGAGTTCTTTGTGGGTGGCCGTGAGCTGGCTAACGGTTTCTCAGAGTTGAATGACGCTGAAGACCAGGCCCAGCGTTTTCAGGAGCAGGTACTGCAAAAAGAAGCCGGTGACGACGAAGCGATGTTTTATGACGAAGACTACGTGACTGCGTTGGAGCATGGTTTACCCCCAACCGCCGGTGAGGGGATTGGCATTGACCGCTTGGTCATGCTGTTAACTGATGCCCCATCGATCCGTGACGTACTCCTGTTCCCGCATATGCGCCCGCAACGGTAGGTCAGGCTCCGCCTGACGCCGCGCGATGGTAGATGTGTATCAGGCTTGGCCTGATACACAAAGCAAAAAGGCAGCCACAGGGCTGCCTTTTTCATATCCTGGTTCGCGTCCTTTACGTCCCTAAGCTATGTTTAATACACTAAGCATAACAAGGATTTAACGACAACTATGCAAGTTCCTTTACTCCACCCAACACTCTCAATACTGCTATTACCTGTGCTTATGTACCAGGGGCAGAAAGTGCGTAAAGACGTACCCCGATTACCTGAAGCTGCGGGGCCGCGAGAAGGTCAATTCAGCCCGGGTGATAGCGAGCATCGTCCGCTAAGGGTTTTGATTTTGGGCGATTCGGCAGCAGCAGGGGTTGGTGTAGACCAGCAGCAAGAGGCATTGAGCGGTCAGGTGCTTAGCCATCTGCCATCCGAATTGCCTGTCAGGTGGCGGCTTCTCGCACAGAACGGTCTCAAGCTCAAAGACATAGTAAAACTGTTGGATGACCATGAAGATAGTTATGACATCGCTATCGTGTCAGCTGGGGTGAATGATGCCACCAGTCGCACTCGCCGCTATCAGTTCCTCTGTGAGCTGCAAGGGCTGAGTGAACGCTTAAAAAGGCGCCATGGCGTACAGCACATTCTTTATACAGCGGTCCCTCCGATGCAGGTGTTTCCTGCGTTACCGCAACCACTGCGCTGGTATCTTGGGCAGCGAGCTAAGCGGCTTAATTCGATTCTGCGCGCCCACTGCAATAAATGTGAATTCGCTGAAATGATGGTGGTAGATTTCCCGTTTACCGCAGACTATATGGCGTCAGACGGTTTTCATCCGAGTGCTGAAGGGTATCGGCTATGGGGTGGTCGGGCTGCCGCATTAATTAAAGAATGGCGCGCAAAGCACAAGTAACTATGTTCACAGATTGAGGTTGTCATGCTGCGAAGCTATTCCTCTGAAGACCGTTTAATTCTAATTTCTGCAATGATGGCGCTAGGCTTTGCTATTGGCGGCATCGGCATTGGTCTGTGGCTGCAATCGTCGATTATTATTTTTGATGGTGTGTATAGCTTTATCAGTCTGGGTCTATCACTGATTTCGCTGGTTGCCGGGCGATATATACGTCGTGTTAACGAAACAAAATACCCATTTGGCAAAAGTATTATTCAGCCGATTACCCTGGTTTTTAAATATTTGGCGATACTTGTCCTATGTAGCGTCTCAATTGTGGAGGGCGTTCAGACATTACTAGGAGGTGGTCGCTTGCTAAATTTTGAGCAAGCATTTGTTTATTCCGCTGTGGTTACCCTTTTATGTTTCGCTGCCTTTCGTTTCCTGCAACAGCGCAGGCGGGCAGATCATTCAGATCTGCTACTGGCGGAGCAACGGGAATGGCTAATGGACACCGGCTTAAGCCTGATGTTGACCCTGGGTTTTGCCCTTGCCATTGTCGCCCAGTGGTTTGGTTATGCCGGGTTCGCATTGTTAATCGATCCCTTGATGCTTATTCTGGCCGCTCTGTTTTTTATTCGCATACCCATTCGCGGTATTCTGGATGCAGGTAAAGAAGTCGTCGGCTTGAAGGTGGCTGAAGATCTCGAGCTGGATGTACGTCTACAGGTTGAAGAGATTGTTTTACGTTATGGTTTTAAGGATTATTATCTGCGTTTACAAAAAGTAGGCAGCACGGTGTATCTGGAGATTGATTTTATCGTTTATGCCAATCAGTCAAGCATGTCTATTTTGCAACAGGATATTATCCGCCACCAACTCTATGACCAGATTAAAGACTTCCCGTATCGCTGGTGGTATACAGTCTCATTTACTGCGGACGAGCGCTGGGCTCGCTAAAGAAATGTAACTACTGTGGACCATAGCTACTCACAGCAGCCCTTTAGCAGCAGCGGAAGTTGCCTGAATTTGCGTCCCTCATAACTATCCTCCATCACCCATAGCTCCATTTCTGCAGGATCTTCAGTGACCGATAAAAGATATTCAAAGCGCTTAATCGCCGCTTGGGCGGATTTGGGCAAGTGAGGTTGCTGCTGATAATAGTGCAGATTCTCGCGCACTCGTTCGACTCGCTCAGGGTTTTCTTTGAGGCAGGTAAAAGCGCGCTGGAAGTAACTTAGATCTTCTTGTCTGTTGCGGGGCTCACGGCGAGGCCGCTGATTACGAAAGGGATGATAAGGCTGATTCATTTGCTTAGTGTATGTCAGATACACTTGATTACAAAATTATCCTGTTGATTTGCCGCTAAGCCGGGTATAAACCCATTTTTCAATCACGATAACAATAATATGGCCTCTCAAACATCTATCTACTCGCCGTTACCACCTCGTATAGACTCACTGGACTTGCTCAGGGGCATTGCGGTGTTAGGCATTTTACTGATGAACATCGTTAGTATGGGCGCGCCGTATGCGGTGCTGGAGAACCCCACCGCCGCAGGTTCATTCAGTCCGCTGAATCAGTTCGTCTGGGCCGGTGCCTATATTTTTGCGCAACAAAAATTTATCGCTATTTTCGCCATGTTGTTTGGCGCGGGAATTTTATTGATGCATCAATCGGCCGAGCGTCGAGGCTTAGCGCCCAAGCCTTTACATTTTAAACGCATGGCGTGGCTCGCGTTGTTTGGCATCTTGCATGCGTGGTTTCTGTGGTATGGCGATGTGCTGTTGACCTATGCAGTGGCTGGCTGTTGTGCCTGGATGTGGCGTTATCAGTCAGCGCTGCGCCTGGCAATTTGGGGGATTCTTATTTACCTGGTACCTACTTTATTGATCATGTCGATGCAAGTCAGTATTGGTCAGTTTGACGAGGCTACTTTACAACTTATTTCGTCAGCCTGGGCGCCGTCTCCTGCAGAGGTGGAGCAAGAAATTGCTGCGGTACAGGGCGGCTTGCTGACCCTGTGGGGGGAGCGTAGTGGACTGATCCTCTCCCTGCAAACAGATTCGCTGATATTTAGCAGCTTATGGCTGGCACTGGGTTACATGTTAATTGGCATGGCGCTATTCAAAGGCGGGGTGATGAGCGGCAAACTCAGCACCCGGGCCTACCAGCGCCTTGCGTTGCTGGCGGTGCCTGGTCTTGGGATTTCGGCATACAGTGCCTACTTTCGCTATCAGGACGGGTTTAGTTTTGAACATTCGATGTTTATGCCAATGGCCTGGCATCAACCGGGGTCGCTGCTGACAGCAGTGGGGTATCTGGCGATTTTCATGCTGTGTTATCAGGCGAATATCGCCGCAGCTTTGCAACAACGACTGCGTGCGGTGGGGCGGCTGGCATTTTCTTTTTATATTATGCACAGTGTGTTGGCGGTTATTTTGTTTAATTGGATTGGTCTTTTTGGTCAGTTACAGCGTTTTCAGCTTATACTGATAGCCATGGCTATCTGGGCTTTACAGCTTTGGCTAGGCCCGAAATACCTGGCGCACTTTCACCAGGGGCCGTTAGAATCTATCTGGCGTAAGCTGACCTATGGCAAAGCAGGCACCGCTTAGGCCAGCGCAATTGACCATGCTGGGTTAAATGAAACAGGACGAGGTACCACAAATGATCGCTTCAATGATGTTTGCGTTAGCAATGGGCGCTACAGATAATGCCTCCAACTATGACACACAATGTCCGGGGCCGCTTCGTGGTGAACACCGTTTGCTGCGTTCTGAGGAGTCCGTAGACTTGTGTGAGCTGAGTCATAACAAGGTGACATTGGTGGTAAATACGGCCAGTCAATGTGGTTTTACCGGTCAGTTTGAAGGGCTGGAAGAGCTTTACCAGACCTACAAAGAACAAGGGTTCCAGGTGGTAGGTTTTCCGTCGGACAGTTTTAATCAGGAATATGGTAACGAAGAGCAAACAGCCGACGTGTGTTATATCAACTACGGTGTGACGTTTCCAATGATGGCCACCTCTAAGGTCCGTGGTGGCGAGGCCAACCCGGTCTTCGCTGAGCTGATAGAAAAAACTGGAGAGAGTCCACGCTGGAACTTCTATAAGTATCTGGTTGGTCGTGATGGCGATGTGCTTGGGGTCTATTCAAGTACGACTCGTCCGGATGATCAGAGTATGCGTCGCGACATCGAGCGCGCGCTCTAATATACGCGGTGAATGAGTCCAGATTGAAACGGCTAATGTGCAAACATTAGCCGTTTTACGTTGGGGCTGGGCAACAGTGTGGTCGCAAAGTTTCGCTCATGGTAGGCTTAAGCAGTCATTGGTATGCATTCACGCGAGTCAATGCGCTGCCTTTAGAAGAGATAACGAATATAAAATACAATAACGGAGAACTCCATGATTAAGCCTGTTAAACCATCGGCGTCATCGCTGGCACTACTAACCTCTGCGGTCACCTTACTGCTTAGCAGCGCAGCCAGCGCTGACGTGGTCAAGCCTGCGCCATTGGTTTCAATTGATAGTCACGACAAGTTTTTTGAGCACATTGCTGCGCATTGCGGTCAGGCTTTCGAGGGCGAGGTTGCAGTCAATAACCCGGCTTCTGACGGATTTGAAGGTCGCTTGATCATGCATGTGCGGGTGTGTGAAGACGACCGTCTGGAAATTCCTTTCCATGTGGGTGACAACCATTCGCGCACCTGGATTCTGACCAAAACGGGTTCTGGTATTAGCCTCAAGCACGATCATCGTTACGAAGATGGTAGTTATGATGAGCAAACCATGTATGGCGGTCACACCGTAGATGCGGGCTACGAGCGGGCACAGTCGTTCCCGGTCGATCAGTATTCCAAAGAGATGTTTTTCCGTCAGGAAATACCAGCGTCGAATACGAATATCTGGCAGATGTTTATTTACCCGGAAACCTTCACCTATCGTTTAATCCGAGAGGGCCGTGAATTCCGCGTGGATTTCGATTTAACCAATCCGGTGGATACACCACAAGCGCCATGGGGTTACTCGGATTAATCCAATTGGCGATTAAGCAAGCTTTATAGCTTGCATTTAGATAAGCAAGCTTATTGAATTGCTATATTAAAAGCAACTCAAATAGCTTGCTTATTCGCCATTCTCGGTTAATCTTGCAACTATATGGTGAAAAGGACATACGTCATGCTTGCAGTGATTACCGGCGACATCGTGCATTCCTCCAGGGCAACAGCGGCTGCGCTGTCGCGCGCCCATCGGCGAATAGAACAGGTGATCGCTGACTTTAGTGAATCATCAGGGTGTCGTGGTGAGTTATATCGCGGTGATGCGCTGCAAATACTGGTGCCAGAGAAACATCTGGCGCCCGCTATTTGCGTGGCGCTGATCAGCGCGCTGGCCAGTGAGGGACTCAACATTACCCTTTCGCTGGCGTTTGCCGCCGCAGCGTCTGCCGAGCGTGTTGCACTCTCTCAGGGGCCGGCTTTCGAGCTGTCAGGGCAAGGTTTGGAAGATACCCCGCGGGGTGGCTGGTCCGTGCACAGTAGCGATGAAGAACTGACTATCAGGCTTGGATTAGCCACTGAGTTAATAGGTTTTGTGTTAAGCAAATTGACTCGCAAGCAAGCGCAAATTCTGTATTATTGGTTAACCCACGAGCGATGTGAGCAGCAACAAATAGCCGAAGCTTTCGGCATGACCCGACAAAATGTCAGCCTGCACTGGCGTAAAGCAGGGGGCCCCCAGTTGGTCCGCTATTTGAACCAGGTGGAGCGCTGGCTGAAGTAACGCCGATGCGTTGATTAAGCTGGCCATGGCCCCTCACCAAAGGCTAAAGAGATACAATGACTGTTTTAGTATGGCTTTTACTCGCGCACTTTGTGACTGATTTTTACTTGCAACCCAAGGCCTGGGTGGATGACCGTGAGCGCGCCCACTTCAAGTCATTCGGTTTACTGAAACATGTTGCGGTGCATGCGCTGACCTCTGCCCTTGCTCTGCTTATTTGCGTGGCAATGGGTCAACTAAGCCTGAGTCTAAACCTGGTACTTGCCTGGCTTGCCATTTGGCTGAGTCATTACCTCATCGATATTATCAAGTCTTATGCCAGACCAAGCGCCACAGCACTGCTAGTGGATCAGTTCGCCCATATTCTCATGCTGACCCTGGTGTGGGGCTGGTTAACCGGCTTATGGCCCTTTGTGATGGCCTGGACCCTCGGCTTTTTGTTACAACGCGATATGTTGATTATTGCGATGGCCTTTTTGTTAACCGCAAGGCCGGTATCTATATTCACCGCCGCCGTGTTGAGTCGCCAGGCTCAGGCGCTCGCGGGTTCAGCCCAGGGGCTGGTGGAGGCAGGGCGACTGATTGGCTACGTCGAACGCTGGTTAATCGTGAGTTTTGTGCTCAGCGGTCAGTTTATTGGGATTGGTTTTCTGTTAGCGGCGAAAAGTATCTTCCGTTTTGGCGACTTGAGTCAGGCCCACGAGCGGCGTTTAACAGAATATATGTTACTTGGCACCCTGGTCAGCTTTACCAGTGCCCTTGCGATTGCCGGATTAGCAGTTTACCTGACCTAAACAGACAAAGATTGAATCCGGCTACGCTTCGATAGCCATCACAGTTACGACGCAGCAGAACTGACCCAATTGTTATCACTCAATATGGACTCTCCGGACCAGCGGTACGCCACCAGGGGACCGTCCTTACCTGCTGAATAGTCGGTACAGGCGGCTTTATCATTGAGCACCCGAGCAGGCCATCGTAGCCAGTAATGGCCAAAAAACACCGGGCATTGCCCCTGATAGCAACTGTCCTCCAGCAAATCCTGTTGTGCCGGACGCTGGCGCAATGCATCGAGCACGTGCTGGTTTTGCGTTGGCATCGGAATATGCACCATGTCCGCCATATTATCGGCATCTTTGAGCCACCATGAAATACGCGTAGAGTGACGCTGCTTGCCCTTATGATCGGTAAAGCTCATGCCATTGGGCAGGTCGATTTCAATTCCTTTCAGAATGTTTTCCACCGCATTAAATGCAACGTGACCCTCTTCAAAAGCGACTTCCCAGGCATCATCGCGAAGCTGGTGGTTTGAGTTAAGGTAAGGTTGTAGTGCGGTGATTGAGGTCGGGTGCCAGCATGCATGGACAAACCGAACCGGCCCTAAACCAGGCTCATCGAGCTGGAGATACAGTGGCAGCGTTTTGAACCAGTTCAGCCCCGGCAGACGGTCCTCACGTTGCGGAATACTGTCTAGAAAGGCCTGGTGGTGCGCCAGATTGGCGTCGCTGTGCTCACGCAAAGGTTCGCCGGTCTGACTGTGACGCATTTCCCAGCCGATAGCGTTAAGCTCATGGTTGCCCATGATTGCCCGGGCCGCACCATGCTCAACCATATCGCGCACTGTGGTTAAGGTTTCAATACTTTGCAGGCCGTTATCAATCAGGTCGCCAATAAAAAGAGCCTGACGCTGAGGGTGGCTCCACACGCCCGCATGCCTGCGATAGCCAAGATTTTTCAGTAATGCATGCAGCTTGTCTGCCATGCCATGAACGTCACCAATGACATCAAATCCCTGCATCGTTCGTCCTCTTTCCTGGGGTGATATTGAATTGTTATCAGCTATTAGCAATTGTGCTGCCAGTCAATGGTAAATACGGTAAAGTGTTATCACTCAATGGTAAAGTGAAACGGCAGTATTTAAGGAATGCAATGGAACCGCTGACGCCCGGATTTATCGCAGCACATAGTCACCGTTTAGAAGACCTGACGGATATCACAGTCAATTTACTTGCGCGCTATCCGCTGGAGCCTCTGGCCGAAGAGGCTCTATTGGTGCAGTCCAATGGGATCGCCCAATGGCTGAAAATACAGCTGGCAACCCATACCGGCGTGGCTACGATGCTCGACGTCACGTTGCCCGCACGCTTTGTGTGGCGCGCATACCGCGCAGTACTAGGTGAGGATATTCCGCGCCATTCTCCGTATGACAAACAACGTCTGCGCTGGCGCATCATGCGCTTATTACCGGCACTGATGGCCAGCCATGCAGCCTTCACAGCCTTGCAGCGCTATGTGGCAGACGATAGCGATCAGCGTAAGCTTTTTCAATTAAGCGACAAACTGGCTGATCTGTATGATCAATATCAGGTTTACCGTGCGGAGTGGCTGGATGCCTGGGCGCAGGGTGACGATGTCATATTTTTACGTGGTCAAGCGCAGCCTTTAACCGACGAGCACGCCTGGCAGCCAGAACTATGGCGCGCCCTGGTGGATGATATCGGCCGCGAACAGATTTGCAGCAACCGCGCCGCCCTGCACCGAACCTTTATTGAGCGCGCTTCGGCGCTCAGCAACCTGCCCGCAGGAATCTCGCCACGGGTGGTGGTGTTTGGTATTTCTTCCCTGCCGAAACAAACCCTGGAAGTGCTCCATGCGTTGAAGGGCGTTTGCCAGGTCGTACTCTGTGTGCATAACCCCTGTCAGTATCATTGGGCTGATATTGTTGATGGTCGTGAGCTATTCCGACATAACCAGACAGCCCGCCACGCATTGAAAAGTGCTGACTTTGCCGAGGTGGCAATAGACGCGCTGCATCTTCATGCGCAACCCTTGTTGGCGTCGTGGGGCAAGCAGGGGCGCGACTATATCCGTCTACTAGATGAATTTGATGAAACCCGGCAAATGGAGGCAAAGTTTGCGGATCTGCGTTTTGATCTCTTTGACGATGTCGAAGCCGTTAACTTACTTCAGCAGCTACAGAACGACATTCTGCATTTGCGCCCTGTGCATGAAACCCATGCTGCCTGGGGCATGCAGGTCGCTGAGCAGGACCGTTCGATCTGTTTTCATCGCTGTCACAGCGCCCAACGTGAAGTTGAGGTTCTCCACGACCAGCTGCTTGCGGCGTTTGCCGCGGACCCTGACTTGCAGCCAAAAGATATTATGGTGATGGTGCCGGATATTGATCAATATGCACCACATATCGCCGCGGTATTCGGCCGCTTGCACCGGGACGATCAGCGGTATATACCGTTTACCATTGCAGATCAGGGGCAGCGCCACAAGAACCCGATCCTGATTGCACTGGAACTTGTGCTGGCGGCGCCCCAGCAACGCTTTACCCATAGCGATGTTTTTGATCTGTTACAGGTGCCTGCGGTGCAGCAGCGTTTTAAACTTCAGCCTGCTGACGTGGAGCAGTTGCAGCAATGGGCGGCTCAGGCGGGCGCGCGCTGGGGGCTGCAGGAGCAACACCGAATGTCGCTGGGTCTGGACGTGGCCTATGCAGAGAACAGCTGGTTGTTTGCGCTGCAAAGAATGCTGTATGGCTACGCCGCTGGCGAAGTAGATAATCAGCCATGGCAAGGCATCGAGCCCTATACTGAAGTGGCAGGGATGCAAGCACAGACAGCGGGTGCGCTGGCAGATATTATCAATTGCCTGCAGTTTTACTGGCGGGCGCTGGCCAACGCAAAAAGTTTTAGCGCCTGGTATCCTATTTTACAGCAACTGCTGGATGACCTGTTTAGTCCTCGTGAGGACAGTGAGCAATTGATGCTCAATCGTTTGCGCGAGGCCCTTGATGAGCTGGCTGAGAGTATTGATGAGGCGCAGTTTGACGGTGACCTGCGTTATAACATTGTGCAGGAAGTATGGCTTTCGGCGGTAGATGAAAGCGGCCTCAACCAGCGCTTTATGGCTGGCAGTGTGAATTTCGCCACGCTGATGCCAATGCGTGCGATTCCATTTAAACGAGTGTGCCTGCTCGGCATGAATGATGCTGACTACCCGCGCAGCACCCCGGCCACTGACTTTGATTTGATGGCCGGACATTATCAGCCAGGGGATCGTTCACGGCGCGAAGATGACCGCTATTTATTTCTCGAGGCATTACTGTCTGCGCGGGAACAATTCTACCTCAGTTGGGTTGGCATGAGCGCGCAGGACAACAGTGAAATGCCGCCGTCGGTGCTGGTGGGGCAGCTGCGCGATCATCTTGCCGCTGGCTGGCAAGCCGAACCTGCGGCGGACGACGAGGACCTGTTACTTGATCGTTTGACCACAAGCCATCGTTTGCAGCCCTTCGCCGCAGACTACTTCAGCGCGCCCGAAGGCAGTCATACTCAATTTTTTACCTATGCCAGAGAGTGGCTGCCGATACATAGGAACGGTCACCAGAATATTTCTTCGCCATTGCAAGACGCCGCGCAGTTAGAGCCCTTCGAGCCTGAGGCACCGTTACAACTCTATGATCTGGAATGGCTGCTACGCGAGCCCGCGCAATTATTTGCGCGTAAACGGCTCGGGGTTTCGTTACAGGATTTGAGCAGTGAGTCTTATGATGACGAAGCCTTTAATTTAAATAAGCTCGACGAGTGGAAGGTAAAGCATGAACTGGTGACCCAGGTGCTGTTGCACAAACCTGCCCATCACTCAGCCTGTGCGGAGATCATCGATGATACGTTCGCCAGGATCCGCCGCCGGGGTCAGTTACCGCTCTCTTATGAAGTACACCACCTGAAAACCCGCCTTGCAGATTCAGTGGCCACAATCAGTGACACGATTCGGCCTTACTGGGCAGGGGATTACCTGAATATTGCTGATACTTCGTTTAATCTGCCTTTAGGTCGTTTTGCGATAGAAGGGGAATTAACCGATCTATACCGTCATCGGCAGCAGGATACTCAGCTCACACAGGTGTTGGTAAAAGTCAGTAAAGTCGCCCATATCACGTCACGTAGCCAGTACGTGCTGCCTAAACACTGTGTTTCGCTATGGCTGCGCCATCTTATCGCCCAGCTGGTATTTGCCGGTAGCCATCAGGTGGAAACCCTGCTGGTCGGCGAAGGGGCGAGTGTGCGGCTGGCAGCGCTGTCTGCAGACGATGCCCGCGGCTATCTGGATGAGCTCGGCAGATTGATGGACCATGCGCTGAGCCAGCCTCTGGCCACCGCCTTGCCGCTGGCCTGGGCCTGGCTCGATAAGCCGAAATCCTTCGATCTAACGCAAGCCTATAGTAAACAGGCGGAGAGCCTGGTGTATCTGTCGCGTTTTTACCCACAGGCTGAGGCATTAACCATGGCGGATTTCGAAGGCGTCAGTGAACGTCATTATCAGAGTTTTAAAGCGATGATGGATAAAGCACAGCTTACCTCCTACGGTTCAGGGCAGGGGGGTGCCAAATGAGTACGCCTAGTGTCACCCTGAGTAGCCCACTACAACTACCCCTGGTGGGCAGTAGTTTGATTGAAGCCAGCGCCGGGACTGGAAAGACCTATACCATTGCAGCTTTGTATATTCGGTTTATTCTTGCCCATATCAAAGATGTGGGCGCAGCCGCTGAGCATGGTGACGGTAGCGACGCTGCGCCACTCTTACCGCCAAATATTTTGGTGGTCACCTTTACTAAAGCGGCCACGGCAGAGTTAAAAGACCGTATTCGTTTAAGGCTGGTGGAGGCAGCGCGATGGTTTCGCCAGGCTGAGGATGCAACATGTGACGCTGTCGACCCATTTTTGGTCACGTTGCGACAAAGCTATCCAATCGCCAGTTGGGCGCGTTGCGCGCAGGCACTGCAGACTGCCAGTGAATGGATGGACGAGGCGAGTGTAAAAACCATCCACAGCTGGTGTCAGGGGTTGTTACGCGAACACGCATTTAGCAGTGGCAGCCTGTTCTCTCAGGAGCTGACCACCGAGTTGCAAAAGTTTCGTGATGACGCTGCGCGAGACTATTGGCGCAATATGGTCTACCCCCTGCAGGCAGATGATTATGCAGCAGTCGCTGATGTTGCCAGTTCCCCACAAGGGTTAGCTAAACTCAGTTTGCCATTGTGGGCGATGGTCGACGACGCGCCGCCACAGCCATTAGATATCACCGCGCTGGTGGCGACAAAACGGGCCGAGTACGAGGCTCGGGTGACTGAGGTGCATCGTGCATGGCAAAGCTATTTGCCGCAATTGTTGCAGTTTGTCGATGAAGCAGATGCCCAGGGCTGGTTACTGAATAAACGTAAAGTAGCGCCCAATGCCACCAAAAAGGCATTACAGCCAGTGCAGGCGTGGTTGGATCTACCTGTGGCTGAGGCGGTCCATGCGCTACCTAAGGTGACCCCTGCCATGCTCGATAATTATTCGGTTGAGGGCTTTGCTCAGTTGCTGAGTATCGACACCGCGCACCTCACATTTACCGGTAAACTCGCTGAGCTAAAAGCATTACAGGACAGCGGGCCGAGCATCAAAACTGAGCTGCTTTACCACGCCGCGCAGTGGATCAAACACCGCTTTAGCCAACAACTTCACCAGCATGCCTTAATGAGTTTCGACGATATTATTCTGCAAACTCGCAAGGCCCTGCAACAACCAGCAGGGCATGAGTTGGCGGAACGTGTTCGGGCGCAGTACCCGATCGCGATGATCGACGAATTTCAGGACACAGACCCCGACCAATACACTATTTTCAATACCATTTATCGATTGGCAGAGCAGCCTGCAAATAGCGCTATCTATTTAATTGGCGACCCCAAACAAGCGATTTATGCATTCAGGGGAGCCGATATTTTCACCTATTTGCAAGCTCGGCGGGACACTGCAGGCCGGCATTTTACCCTGGCCCGTAACTTCCGTTCTAGCCATGACATGGTGGCGGCCAGCAACCATGTCTTTTTGCCTGCTGAGTCCTCATTGCCGAAGAAAGCCTTCTTATTTAATCGGCCTAACGGTAATCAGGTTCCTTTTGTTGAGGTGGCAGCCCATGGCCAGCAAGCGTCATTGGTGATTGATGGTGAGCAGGTCAGTGAAGCCCTACAACTATGGCTTGATGAGAACACTGAAGACCCGAGCAAGCCAATCAGCAAAGGTGATTACAACGAGCAGCAAGCGGCGAGCTGTGCCAGCTACATTGTGTCCTTACTGCAGGGCGCTGAGCAGGGGCTCACCGGCATTCGTCAGGCGGATGGCAAGCTAAACGCGTTGCGAAGTGCCGATATCGCCGTCCTGGTTAATAGTCGTTTCGAAGGCTACCTGGTGCAACAGCATCTGCGTGCGCGAGGTGTCGCTAGTGTGTACCTGTCGGACCGGAACTCGGTCTACGACACCGCAGTGGCCAGAGATGTGCTGGCTATATTGCACGCTTGTGCGTATCCGCAGCAACGTCAGGGGCTGACCAACGCGTTGTATACCAGACTATTAGATGTGCCGGTGAGTGAGCTGGCCCACTTGCAACATGATGATTTGGCCTGGGATAGCCGGGTAGAGCAGTTCTTGCAGTACGCGCATAGCTGGCAAACCCAGGGTGTACTGGCAATGTTACATCAGGTTATTCACGACTTTGATATTGCGACGCGGCTACTCAGTGAGATTGGTGGGGAGCGCGAATCTACCGATCTTCTGCATTTAGCGGAATTACTGCAGCAGGCTGCTGGCATGCTTGATGGTGAGCATGCGTTGTTGCGTTTTTTGCAGGAAAAGATTTACCACGCCGACGAAGAAGGTAGCGACGAGCAAAGCGTGCGGCTGGAAAGTGATTCCCAACTGGTCCAGATCGTTACGGTGCACAAGTCTAAAGGGCTCGAATACCCGTTGGTGTTTTTACCCTTTAGTAGTGCCAGCCGAGCGATTGATGAAAAGCGCACATTGTTTTCTTATCACGATGACGAGGGTGAGTTACGGCATAGCATGCAGGCTACCCCTGAGGTGATAAAGCAGGTAGACGAAGAGCGCCTGGGTGAGGAAATCCGTCGCTTGTACGTGGCCTTAACCCGTTCCCGATTTGCCTGCTGGGCAAGTGTGGCGCCAGTCAAAGACTGGCAACATTCCGCATTGGCCTATCTGGCTGGAGCCTCAGCGGGCAAAGACAGCATGCCCGCTGACTTTATCAGCCAGGCGAAACGCACCTGGTCAAATCAACCTGGTATTCGGGTGTGTCCGCAACCGGCGGTAACCAATCAACACTGGACCCCACCCGTTGCGCAAATCGGTCAGCCAGTGGTGCGCCAGATGCCGGCACAGCATCGATTTGCAAGCTGGTGGATAGCCAGTTACTCGGCCCTTAAATATACCGGTTTACGTGAGCCGGAAAGTGCGTTGGAGGCAAACCTGTATGAAGAAGACGGTGCCGACGCAGAGCCCGCTGAAGCGGTGCAGCCTGTGATTGCCAGCGAAGGTGGGCCGCATCTGCATCATTTTCCACGTGGCGCAGAGCCGGGCACCTTTTTGCACAATATCCTTGAGGATGCTGCAGAGTTGGGCTTTGCCGTCATCGCCGAAGATTCGCAGTCACGCCAGTTACTTATCGATAAGCGTTGCACCCATGGCATATGGCTGGAACTTCGCGAGCAGCTCGATAGTTGGCTGGCACTGTATGTAACGACCCTTTTCGAGCTGGATAATGGCCAGACATTTTCGCTAGCCGGCTTGCAGCATTACAAGGCCGAACCAGAATTCTGGTTTGCTCTGCATCAGGTCAGTGCCCGCAAGCTTGATGATCTCATCGCCGCGCATGTGATGCCTGAACACCCGCGACCTGCACTGCAGGACAACTATCTGAACGGCATGTTAAAGGGCTTTATAGATTTAATATTTGAGCATGAAGGGCGTTACTACGTGGCCGACTACAAGTCGAATTACCTGGGCCCAGGTGACGCAGATTATACCCAGTCTGCGATGCGCGATAAGATGCTCAGTAGCCGCTATGACGTGCAGTATGTGCTGTATACGCTGGCGCTGCATCGACTATTGCAAGCCCGCCTGGGTGATGCATATGACTATGACACCCATATTGGCGGTGTGGTGTATTTGTTCTTACGCGGCCATAACGGTGCTGAGCATGGTGCGTTTTTTGATCGGCCAGCAAAAGCGCTCATTGAGCAACTCGACAGCTACTGTAAGCAAGGAGCAACCTGATGAGCGAGCTGGCGAATAACGAGACCATGCTGGTACAACTGCAGCAGTGGCAGCAATCAGGCTGGTTGGGGGCACTTGATGTAGCTCTGGCCCGCATGGTGACCACCGCACCCCTTAGTGATGCTGCACAAACCAACAGCAGCGAAGTGATCGCACTGATGACTGCATTATTGTCTTATCAAGTGATGCGCGGTCATGTGTGTTTGCATCTTGATACCTTGCTCAGTGACCCACATGAGCTACTTGGCTTGTCGCCGCGTCAGTTTGCGCAAACCGAGACGCTGACGCAAACGCCAGCGGACTGTCTTGCAAAGGTCACGGTAGCGGATATTCAGCAGGCTTTTGCAGCCAGTCCTGCGGTCGCTGTGGTCGGTGCAGCCCCCTCGAGTGACGATCTCAGTGAACCTTTGGTTTATGCGCAGGGCGCATTATACCTAAGGCGTTTCTGGTTATACGAGCAGCGCATTGCCAGTCAGCTGCGCGGGCGCATGAAAAGTGGTGCCTTTGAAGCCGTGCCTGGTGCGACATTGAACACCATGCTCAACGAATTGTTTCCGCTAGAGGCGCCAACGACCGCTGCAACAACCTCCGCCATAGAGCGGGTGCCGTGGCAAAAATTAGCCTGCGCCAATACCTTGCGAAGTCGCTTTAGTGTGATTACCGGCGGGCCCGGCACAGGTAAGACGTATACGGTGGTTCGCTTACTTGCGATGCTGCAGCGTTTGGCCATGCAGCAGGGCGGCCAGGCGTTAAAGATCCGCTTAGCAGCCCCCACAGGCAAAGCGGCAGCCAGACTGAAGGAGTCGATTCAAAACGCCCTCGATGAGATGCGGGTGGCGCCTCAGTTTGCGGCCTGGCAGGACACATTTAATGCGATCAGCAGCGACAGCCTGACCTTGCATAAGTTACTGGGTACCCAACAGCACACCCGCGCCTTTCGCTATCATCAGGGTAACCCGTTGAGTCTTGATGTGCTGGTGATCGATGAAGCCAGTATGGTGGACATTGAGATGATGGACGCTATTCTCGCAGCGCTGCCAAAGCATGCGCAGCTGGTTTTATTGGGAGACAAAGACCAACTGGCTTCGGTAGAAGCCGGTGCAGTGTTAGGTCAGTTGTGTGCAGGGGCTGAGGCGGGCCGCTATCGCCAACAAAGTTTTGATTATTTGCAGTCAGTCAGTAAAGCCAGGTTGCCCATGCAGCTATTTGATAGCGAGGGGCCAGAGTACTTGCAACATGTGGTGATGCTCAGAGTCAGCCGACGTTTTGATGGTCGTAGCGGCATTGGCCACCTGGCTCATGCGTTAAATACCGGTGACTTGCCGCGAATCAGTGAATTACTTAAAGCCCAGGATGACGCGCGCTTATTTACCGATATTCGATTATTAACCCCAGGCTTTAGGGATGACGATACCCCCCTCGCGCGTGAACAGCAATTGCTGGAATCACTGCGCTTGGTGTGCCTGCAAGGCTTTGCAACATACTGGCAGACAATTGAGAGCCGGCGCCCGGCAGCAGACGCGCAGGACACTGAGATCGAACATTGGGCCCGCGACGTACTCAAAGCCTATGCGGGCTTTCAGTTACTCTCTCCAATTCGCGATGGCGTGTTCGGAGTTGAGGGGCTGAACCATCAGGTAGAGCGCTGGTTAACCTTCATGCCTAAGCCGTCCCAGTGGTATGAGGGCAGACCGGTGATGGTGACTCAAAATGATTATAGCCTGAACTTGCGTAATGGTGACATAGGCATGGTATTGACCTGGCCGCGGGACGGTCGTGAACGGGTGGTGTTTGTGGATAGTGAAGGCCGCCTGCGCTGGATTTTGCCAAGCCGTTTACGCCAGGTCGAAACGGTTTTCGCGATGACCGTGCACAAATCGCAGGGGTCTGAATTTGCCCATACGGTGATGGTCATGCCCTCCACTGACAATGCAGTCTTGTGCCGCGAATTGATTTACACCGGGGTGACCCGTGCCGCAGAGCAATTAACCATGGTGGTGCCGCGGTGGCAGGTGTTAGAGCAGGCGGTGTCGCGGCAAACCTCAAGGGCTGGAAATCTGAATTTATAAGCAGGACGTGTCGTAGTGATGAAAGCATTGCCGGTTAAGTACTATCTTGATCATTTTAAAGAGTTTACTGCGTACCTCGAAGGTACCTGCAGCCACCTGCTGGATCAGGACGATAGTGCTTATATCGAGGGCTTTCAACACCTGCCTGAGGACGCCCAGTGCGTTCTCGTGCGGATTTTCAATCGTCAGTCGCCCTATGTTCGCCGCGACTCGCTGCATTATGAGGAAATTAAGGATAGTGAACAGGCCCTGCAATTGCTTTTTGCGGCAGGGTTAGTGCGCCATGCCAGGGGAGCCGATTGGCCATATGTACTAACCCAGCTAAATAAAGCCGAACTGCAGGGTATCGCTGAGGTTGCAGCCACTTCCGTAGCGCCACCGGTGAAATCTGCGCGCAAAGGGGTATGGCAGGACTATGTGAGTCATCATGTGGTATTCGCTGAAGCCGAGGGCTGGTTACAACAGCATTATGTGGTGCAGGCGCAGCTACAGCGGATGCAATATTTTTTATTCCTGTATTTTGGCACGACCCAGGCGCGGTTGAATCAGTTGTCTATGCGTGATCTCGGCATCATGCGTACCCGTCGATTGCAGCATCAGGCACAGGCCCGCTTTGCAACCCGCGAGGAAGCCCAAAGTAGCTTCCTGTTTGAGCACTTCAATACGCAACTTAAAGTCACCCCTGACAGCGGCCTGTCTGCGCTGGCGGCGCAGGTCCCTGAGCTTGTTAAGGGGCCGCAGGCAGTCGATGCCAAAGATATCTTTTATGAGCAACTCGGGCGTCGTGTGCTCAGTAGTAGCTTAGCCGAACATGATGAATCTCTGGGGTTAGCGTATCTGCAAAAATCCGCAGCACCCGGCGCAGTAGAAAAGCGTTTGCGCCAGCAATATGCTAGCGGCCAGGTAGAAGAGGTTCGTGAGGCACTTGAACAGCTTATCGACGATCCACCGAATGAGGCGCTGCTGGTCTTTGCAGAGGATTTTTATGCGCGAAAATATCACCGCAAGCGCACCAGCATACTGACTGACATGTTGCGTCAAAGTGGTGCACCGCTGGCACTGGATGAAGCTTACCTGGGTAGCGTGGAGGCCGGCGTTAAAGCGCTTTATCAAGGTCAGGGGTTAGCAGCCTTTAAAACCGAGAATCGATTGTGGCGGGCGCTATTTGGTTTGGTATTTTGGACCGAGTTATTTGAAAATCCGAAGGCTGGACTATGCAATGAATTTGACCGGCTGCCACCGGTGCTTAAGGCAAATCTGTTCTATACCCAGTTAGCCACAGAGATCGAGGCAAAGCTCGACAGCTTCAGCGATCAGAATGATCTGTATCAGTATCTGGTTAGGGTCAGCACGGAAAAGTATGGCAAGGGGAATGGGGTGTTTCGCTGGCATCCAAAGATGCTTGAAATCCTCAAGTTGTTAACCAGCAACACCTCGCTACATACCCTGATCGAGGTGCTCAGAGCCATGGCGCAGGACTACCATGGGTTAAGTGACGGTTTTCCTGATTTAATGGTGATTGACGAGCAAGGCCTACGTTTCGAAGAGATTAAAGCACCAGGCGATAGTTTACGCCGTAATCAGTTGATCAGTATACAAATGCTCAACCGAGTTGGTATTCAGGTGCAGGTCCAGTCCGTCATATGGCAGTTTAATCCGCAGCAGGAGTATGTGGTGATCGACGTGGAAACCACAGGGGGAAACCATAGCGGGCATCGGGTGACTGAAGTAGGTATGGTTAAAGTGCGCGAGGGCAGTATCGTTGAGCGCTGGCAATCGTTGGTCAACCCGCAACGTCATATTCCTCAACGTATTACGCAGTTAACCGGGATTAGTAATGAGATGGTAAAAGACGCACCATTATTTAGTGAGTTGCTCACGGAGATCGAATCCTTTATGCGCGGGGCTATTTTTGTCGCTCATAATGTGAATTTTGACTATGGGTTCATTAAGCGTGAGTTTGAACGATGCGAACGGTCTTTGCGCCTACCTAAGCAATGTACGGTAAGGCTGGCTCGGCAGTATTTTCCAGGGCACAAATCCTACTCGTTGGGCAAGCTGTGTGCAGCCTTGGGCATTGACTTACAGCGTCATCACCGGGCACTGGATGATGCGGAGGCGGCAGCGAATATTTTATTGCAGGTTCAACAAAAACGTCGACAAGGAGGCTGAGGCCTGAGCGTCCTGCATAAAAAGTACCAACGCGAATATGGTTAACCCCGCGTAGGTAATGTTGCTCAACGAGAGCCACTTAGGGCGTTGAGGCTGTCTTTCCATTTTTGCTAGTTTAATCGTTTTCATTGCTATCCCCTTAGCAGCTTCCCTTGTGATAGGTCACTTAGCTACCTTCTAGTTACTCATGAAGTATAGGAAAACATCAGCAAAGATCTGTCGTCTTCATGAACAATTTACGTATCTACCTGAGGAATAGCTCAAAATAGTCAGTGTAAAGGCGTGGATGGGATCATTACGGGGATCATGACAGCAATAGGGGAGCGGGCAAAGCAAGAGCGAGCCGTGGCTCGCTCTCTAAACATAGAAGGTCGTTAGCGTTTCACGACCCACTCACCATCAAGCTGAATATACTGCCCTGCAGGCGTGCGCTCGATGGCTCGCTTGCCTGCCATAGCCTCGACATCTGCAACCGCAATATTGTTCTGTTCAGCAATGCGTGCGTATTCTGAACGGCGAGCGTCGTTAATCAGATTGACGATCATGTGCGCCTGTGCGGCGTCATTCACAACGCCAAGGTAGCCGTTGCTTTTTTCACCCACCTGGCCCTGCGCTTTCGCGCCGCTGAGTTCGCTCATTGCTTGCTGTAAGGACATCTCATTAGCATGGGCGGTTCCGGTAATAGCAAAAGAGGCGAAAAACAGGCTGCACAAGAATAATAAGCGTGCGGGGGATAACATGGTTATAAATTGCATAATGCGAGCTCCTTAAAACAGGCCACTGGATTCACTGAAAATTTCGTCGAGTTCTTGTGCCACACGAATATAAATTTCATGTTCGATGCGCACGTTCAGGTTAATGTGAATAGGTTCAGAAGGTGCAGCGACCTGAACGGTTGGGGTGCACCCACTGAGTGCTCCAGCGCTTAACGTAAGCAGCCCACAGCAGGTGAGCAATACGCGTTTTTTCATGTTATCTCTCCTTTGTCCATAGTCCTACGACCCTGCGGTCGCGAGTTAGTTGCGTAGTCCCTGAATTAAGCGCTGTTGAACACGCTCCTGTATCAATTCATTCAGTTGGTTAGTCAATTGTAAACTGGCAAGCAGTGCGGGTAAGTCTTCCTGTACTGTGATTTCCAGGCGCACGGGCCGGCCTTGCTCAAGGCTTGGGTTACGCCCCTCTACCAGCAAACCCAGTTGCAGGGTGCCGTCTTCGAGGTAGGTCACATCGCCTTGGAGTGCCGAATAATGAAAGTCGTCCAGCGCATCCATGACAATCCCCATCGCCATATTACTTTGTGCCATTTGCCGCGCTCGCTCGGAGCGATACTGGAGTTGCCCACCAGGCGGGAGCGCACTAATGCGGCCGTTGTCGACAAATATCCCCTGTGCTGAATAGCGCACCGGAATGCTCCCTGATAATAAACCACTCCCCTGAATATCGGTAGCCGGGTACTCGGCCAGCAGCCGTGCAATATCAAGTTGCGAGATATCGACGTTAAAAATGTGCTCAGGCTGGCTTAGGTCATAATGTGCCGGAACGAGCGAAACAATACCATTAAGGACGCTAAGTCGGTTAGCTTTCACCTCCAGTTGGCCGTCCAATGGCGCCGCCCATTGCCCCTGATAACTTAGCTGCAGTTCACCAGGCCCATGAGTCATGCCATATTGCAGGCGTTGCAGGTAGCTCTCATCCAGTGCCACGGAAAAGCTGCTGCCGTCGGTGCGCCCACTGAGTTGTGCCCTTAGCCCAGAGAAACTGGCCGTATCATAGATGCCAGCCACATCGAGAAGCTCAAGGTCGGCATTCATCAGCAGCGGCGCGTTGTTAAGTGGCAGCTGAATTTGCCCTGAAGCACGGGTACGGCCGCGCTCCAGAGTAAGTAATTCAGGCCATAGCCCATCTAGGGTTGCAGCTATGGGGTTGCCTGCTAACCAGAAAATATCAGCCAGTTGCCAATCAAGGGTGAGCTGTTGTGTCGATCCTGCTAGTTGTTGACGTAACACTAAACCGGCGCTATTCGTGAGCCGACCGTTTGCCTGCAGCCCGGGATGTTCGCGCAGAGGCTCGGCGGACACCTGACCAAACCAGCGCCAGTTAATGGGTAATACGGCGGGGGCTTGTACATTGGCCGCATTGACATCCATATCGGCACTGAACCGACTGTCTGCAATGTCAGCCATTGGCATATGCCACTGCCATTGGTTCAGCGTCACCTCCAGCTGGGGCGTTTGAATGACTTGTTCATCCATGGGGATACTCAGAGCCATGCGCAAGTGCGCGGTATCGGCGGCTTCTATGTGTAAGCCATCGACCAACGAAAATTGCATAGCAAATGGCAACTCAAGTTCAATGTCGTGGGCATGCATGCTATCCATGCGTAGTTCAGGCTGGCGCAACAGTACGTGCCCACGCTGGCTGCGGATTGCAAGCTGCGTAAGCGGGTCATCACTGGTTTGCTCAATGTAGCTTTGAATATTTGCGCGCAACTGTGCATCAAGAGTGATGTCGGAGTTACCAGTGCTTTGCGCCTGCACGTGAACCGGCAAGTCAGCCCAGTTAATCATCTGTTCTGTGTCGATATGCACTGACCAATGCACTCGGTCTGGATCTATGCTCAGCGGCGTCAGTTGCTCATTAAAGGTGAGTAGATCTAATCCCCCGGCAACTATCAGGTCGACTCTATCCACCATGCCCGCAACCAGCGTGATCTCCGCCTGGCTGCCTAGCTCCATTAACGCAAACTGGTCAAAGACAAATTCGTTATCACTCGCAAACTCAAAGGAAAGGCTACCGTCTGCCTGGTCCACCCAGCTACTGATTTCAGTGCCTGGTGGAAACGCTAAGGCCCAGTTAGAGCGCAGGGTTACTGGTGATTCCAGCTGAGCGAGAAGGGCATCGGCCTGAAATGCCGATTGCTCTGCTGGGTCTCGAGGCGCGAGCAAAGGGGACAAGTTAGCCCTTAGGCCAGGCCATATAGTGGCATCAAGGCTACCCGTTAGGTCGATATAGTCATCACGTTCGAGCTGGCCGGTAAAGTTAGCGAACAATTGATCTTGTAAGGTGATGTCAGCGGTAAGCTCAACCTCGATTTCATTAGCCCAGCGCTGTATGGGGGTGTCTGGTAAATTGCTGTGATACGATACATTAACCTCCAGGCTGTCACTTAAAAAACTCAATACAGATTCGCTCTGGGCTTCGAATTGCGGCCGCCATTGGTTGATTTCGCTAAACATCCAGTGCGCTGAAGGTTCAAGTTGTAGCATCAGCTCACCTGAGAGTTGGCGAGTTCTGCTCAATTGTTGGCTTAATTTGAGATTCAGCGCCATGGGACTTTGCACAGTCAAATTTAACTCGGGCAGGTCATCAATGACGCGATAATCCACATAGATATTAAGTTGCTCCATCTCATGGAAGTTCTGATGCGGGCTCAAGGATAAGTTAAGCTGGGTGCGCTGAGGTTCATCGGTGGTAAGCAGCGGGTCTTTATTGTCGCTGGAAAAAGAAAGTCTGCCAGAATAGTAGCAGCGATCAGCGCAGGGCAGGTCGACAATAAAGCTTTTAATCTCAAAGTGGTGGGGGAGATCGTCGGTGACGCGCCAGTCATCAGGTAGCGACAGGCCCTCGCTGCCTGCATCTTCACTATGTTCGAGAAAAGCAGCAGGCCAGTGGGACAAGGTAAAGTCAACATGGCCGACCTCAACAATTTGCAGGTTGGGGCTGAAGCCGCGCCACTGCCATGTAACGAATACATCGTCGAGGCGCACGGGGGCCTTAAGGGCGGCTTCGCCACTTCGAAAACCTGAGCTGAGCGCGTCTACATTCCGTGCCGGTTCAATATAAGTAAAGCTAACTTCGGCCAGGCGGATATGTTTGTAGCCCACTGCTGCAACCCGGTAATTGAGGTTCTCAACTGGTAACTGACTCAGTTGATATTGCACATAGCTATAGGCCGCGCCGATAGCAGCGGCCAGCAACAGGATTAAAACACTGAGTACAATCAAAATTTTTCGCATGCGAGTAAGCATATGCAGGCTTGCGTGATGCGGCAACAGGAGTTTCCTAAAAAGTTGTTAAAGGCTATCTTTGCGCTAACAATGAGATGACAATGAAAGCTTAGGCAATGACTGCTCTATTTTAGCTAATGAATTATTGTAGCTGGAGTATAGCTGGTTGCCGCGTAGCATAATGTAAAGGAGATTTGTTTGTCGCTGGAATTACCCTATAAGACCGGTGCCGGCCATTTGCTCGCCAGTGCAGCGATATTGCTGGTGCTGGCATTTTATCCTTTGTCTGCAATGGGCGTGGTCACTTTGTGGCTAACCCTGATCGGCAGTAGCTTTCTCATCTACAGTTATCTTACCCAGGTGATGCTTTTGCGCAGGCATGCTTATATCGGCCTGCTCACCAGGCACGAAAGTCACTGGCGGCAAAGACTGTGGCAAAGTAGCTGGGTGCAGTTGCTGGTGGCACTAAGTTCCCTGGCGCTGGCGGCAGCCGCATTGATTGCCTCCGCCCGACTGAGCGGGCCGGAATGGGCGGTCATCGCGGGCAGTGTGATTTCATTTCATCTCATTCAAGGCGCGCTGCGGCCCTGGGTTGAGCGCCATATCGAACCTGTTCACCAAACCAGTGTAGCGCTGCGGGTAAGTCACTGGCTCAATATTATGTTACTGGTGTTGGCATTATTGGCGTTGCACTATTGGGTGACTGAAGTGCCACAAACCCGCCACCTGTCGCTTGTCGAGGTGATGCAACAGGCTTACCAGGCCGAACTTGCCACTGCACAACTGCAGCTCAGTGGCTGGATGCTTGGGGTCAACGCGGCACTGTATTCTGGCTTTTGGCATATTACCCAACTGATCAGCGGCACTTTTCCCTGGTGGCTAACTCTTGCTTTCTGGCTCGTGGTGATGTTTGCGATGGTCATTCAGGTGGCGCTGATATGGTTACTGCTGCTCGGTGCCTACGCACTGATGAGCGACTATCAGGCAATCTCAACGGCACCTCGGCAACGGTTCGGGCGTGGGCTTGTCATCTGGTTACTGGTGGCATTGGTTGCCAGCGTCACCTGGTTTGTGGCTGACAGTCGTTTGGCTGAGCCCTGGCAAGGCTGGACTGACGGCATTCAGGCCCAGCGTAGCGAGCGAGGGCAGCTAGAACAGGACCCCTGCAGCGCAGAGCGTATTGATTCTTTACGAGAAGATTATCGGGCACGCAACCAAGCACTGCGAACGGAATATGAAGCGCAAGTGATTGCTCGCCTGCACCAGCGCATTGAGCAGGCCCTGGATAGCGCCTATGCCCGTGCAGACGATGCGGTCAATGGCTTCCTGGACTGGAATTTCTCCTTAGCAGGTCAGTACACCCAGCTGGCATACCTGATGCGCAGTAGTTTTACCCAACAACAGTTTGACCAACTGATGGCCGAGAAAATTGATGTCTTTATGGCGGCTAGTCTGCAAGCGCCACTCGAGGCTGCACAAGTTCAGTTGAATCGCGATTTAACTGCTATTGTGCAGCAGGCCGCCATCTCATATCGGGATGAGGTTGTGGCAAGCCCAGTGCAGGTTCCCTGGTGTGTTGAACTTACGCCGCTCAATGTTGATGTCGACCAGTTGATCCATAAATCAGGTGTCGGTGCCGGGGTAGCGCCGGGGTTGTTGTTGATGAGCCGTGCCTTGACGCCAGGTGCCGCCGTTGCCGGTCGCGCTGGCGCCCGGCGTATGTTTGCCAGCGTCTTTGCGCGCTTTAGTGTGCGTGCAGGCAGCAGTGCCACGGCCGCCAGTGCCGGTAGTGTATGCGGGCCCATTTGTATGTTGATACTCGGCGGTGCAACCTGGATCGGCACCGACCTGGTGCTTAATTACGGTGACGAGCGAATTAATCGAGAGGAAATGTTCACTACCCTGATGGATGGTGTGGAGGCACATCAACAAGAACTCGAAGCGACGCTTAAAGATGAGGCGGAATTACTGGTGCATGGGGTATTCAGTGAACTTGAAGCTCAGCAGGAAGCGCGTTTCAACCTCTCCCGGGAGCTACGCTGACGATCAAGCTTGTCCGACCACTAACATGGTGTTAACGTTTTGTTTGGCACATAATCAATATGCAGCAAACCAGGCAAAGGAATAGATATGGCGTTCGGCGATTCAGTAACAATGGCTTATTATCGTAAGCATGCAGAGAGTGTTTTTAAGCGCTACCAGCAGGTCGAGGGGGGGATTGCGAATTTTTTCAAGAGCGCGCTATTGCCACGAACCCGAGTGCTGGATGTCGGTGCTGGTAGTGGCCGGGATGTGCAGAGGTTGCTCGATTTGGGCTTCGATGCCTACGGCGTCGAGCCGGTGGATGCGCTGCGGGAGCTGGCTATTGAAGCGGACCCACAGCTTAAGGAACGGCTTTTTAAAGGGTACTTACCCGATGGTTTACGAGCGGAATTGCCAGCACCTTTAAACGCCCCTCATAGCTTTGATGCGATTATTTGCTCCGCGGTGTTGATGCACTTACCTGAAGCTCAATTGCCCCGTGCATTGCAGGAGATGTCGCAGTGCTTGACTGATGATGGGCGGATGCTGCTATCAATACCCGCTGCACGGCCAGATATCGGCGATGATTTTCGCGATCCAAATGGGCGCTTATTTTCACCGGTGACCCCAAACCAGCTCAATACCATTGCAGAAGCCCTTGGTTTCTGGTGTGTGGATGAGCATGTCAGCAGTGACGCTCAGGGACGAGAAGGGACCCGCTGGCACACCTTGTTGTTTGTGCGCGACAACGGCTAACGGCAAATGATGAGCAAAAACGCCCGGTCTGCAGGGCGTTTTTTATGTTGTCCACGTAAAGGAACCTTTAACCGTCCCTAAAAATGGTATGAGGCACCAATACCTACCCCTGAGAGATCACTGTCAATTCTTGTGTATCGGGCATCGATACTAAAGCGCGGGTTAATATAATAGCGCCCTGACAGGCTAAATATCTGCTCGCTATCACCGCCGATATCCACATGGCGAACAGATGCGTCTACTTCAAGGTACTCAGTAAAACGATGACGCACACCAATCAGCGCGTTAAACCCGGTATCATCGTCGGAAAAAGATGATTCAGGCAGTCCAGCAAAATTGTAGTTCGCTTTAAACTCATACCAGGCCAAACCAGCGGTTGCATATAAAGAGGTACTACCCTGCTGATAAAACTGATAGCCAAGGTTTAAATAAAGTTCTCGGGTGTCGCTGCTTGCACCAAAACCGTCATTCCAATTACTGCCGGAGAGGTCTTCATAGTCCAAAGTTGCAAATAGTTGCTCGGTGAATTCAAAACTGCCACGCAGCGCAAAGCCATCTAAATCACCCGATATGGTGCCCATGTCGTAACTCTGGTAACCCGCCTGAACGAAGTTGAAAGAAGGCTGGTGTTGAGTCGGCACCAGCGAAGTTTGCGCTGTAGCACTGAAAGTAACCGCGCTGAGGGTGAGGGCGGCAAACAAAGTTAATTTCATATAAAGTCCTTATTAAGTAGCTAGTGAGTCCTCGCTGGAATGCTTCATCACAGCAGGCTGTTAAAGCCCGCCGACTGACCGTCCAGTTAGTATATATACCTAAGCAGGTATAGCACTCCGACCTCACCTTTTCGAATTTGTTGCATCCTTTGTTGCGTAATAAACTGTAATGAATCTAGTTTTTTAACACTTCCACTTTGCTGCAAAGTCGGCTAGCCTTTCGCATACACTAAAAAGTGCACATGTCGCGAGCTACATCCACTGAAGAATAAATCGGCCGCGCGTGATAACAAAAACAAGAACAACAAGAACAATAAGGACATCACCGTTTTGAGTAACCGTAGTCGAATTCTCGGAAGTATTTTCATTCTTGCCGGCACCACCATAGGTGCAGGAATGCTCGCCTTACCACTCACCTCAGCTGGTTTAGGGTTTGGTACCTCAGTGGTCATTATGCTCGGTATCTGGGTGCTGATGGCGTATACCGGCCTGTTAATGCTTGAACTTCACCAGCATGTACCTATTACCGCAACCTTGCATGGACTTGCTGAAGCCTTTCTTGGTTGGAAGGGACGCCTTGCAGCAACCATATCTATGCTGTTTTTACTCTATGCGCTATGTGCTGCCTATATCGCGGGGGGCGGTGCGTTAATGCAGCAGCGGGTGATTGGCCACCTGCCAGGTGCGCCTGATTTTAGCGGCGCGCTGGTATTTACTTTGATTATCGGGCTGGTGGTGTCACTGGGCACCAGTAAGGTTGATATTATAAACCGTATTCTGTTTGTGATTAAGCTTGTCGTGCTCGCGGTTACTATGGTGATGTTGACCCCTCAGGTGTCTGGTGGACACTTGCTAGACCTGCCTATTGAACAGGGGCTGTTAGTCGCTGCATTACCAGTTATATTTACCTCGTTCGGTTTTCACAGCTGTATTCCTTCGCTGGTGCGTTATGTCAATAAAGACATGGCGGCACTGCGTAAAATCGTGCTGATTGGTTCGGCACTGCCGCTGGTGGTGTATATCATCTGGCAAGCGCTGAGCTTTGGCGCCGTAGGGCAGAGTGTTCTGCTGCAGAATGATAACTTGCCAGGCTTTGTCAGCTCCATCGCCGCCGCGGTGCAGTCACCCTGGGTCGAGGCATCTATCTATCTGTTTGCCGATTTGGCGTTAGCTACATCCTTCCTTGGTGTCAGTCTGGGCTTGTTTGATTTTCTGGCGGAAAAATTCAAGCGCCAGAACAATAAGCGAGGTCGTGCTCAAACTGGTTTACTGACCTTTATTCCACCCCTGATTTTCGCCTTGTTTTACCCGCAGGGTTTTATCATGGCGCTTGGCTACGCAGCGATCGCGCTGGTAGTGATTGCAATCATTTTACCGGTGATCATGGTGCGTAAGGTACGTGCCGAGAAGCCCCATGGTGGCTATCAGGTCGCCGGTGGAACCCTGGCCCTGAATGTAGCGCTGGTGATAGGTGCGCTGGTGATCATTGCACAGCTGATGGTTGCGTTTCGACTGGTTTAAACCGTTACTAACTTGCTGCCTTTTGCCGTTTCGCGCAGTACATGGCGATATCGGCATTGCGCAGCATTTGGTCAATATCAGCGCGGCCCAGGCTTGTGGCATGGCCCACTGAGGCGTGTACCGACACTTCGTTCCCATCGGGTAACATGATGGGCTTACGAATAACGTCCTGCAGGCGCTCAATAAAAGCGTCGATGTTGGCTTGCTGCAGTTTTGCGTCTTTTAGCGAATCTTCGCTAATGATTATGAACTCGTCACCCCCAAATCGTGCAATGCCATCCTTGCCACGGGCTGTGTTTTGTAGTCGCTTCGCCACTTCTTTCAGTACGACGTCACCTGCCTCGTGACCATAAATATCATTGACCGGTTTGAAGTCATCTAAATCAAGCATATACAGGGTGACCTGTGATGTAGTGTGGTTCGCATCTTCAGCGCGACGGCTTCTTTGCAGCATGGTATTCAGATAACGGGCCATCCCATTGCGGTTGAGTAAGCCGGTCAGCATATCGGTGCTAGCCATGTTCTCCAGTTCCTGTGTGCGTTGCGCAACTTTCTGCTCAAGCTCCAGCTCATTTTGTTTCATTGCCAGCAACATCCGTGACTGAGCGATCTCTTTTTGTCGTTTCAGGGTGTGGAAGCGCGCCACCAGGCCAAACGAAAGCAGCAGCATCTCCAGTGCTGAGCCAAATTGCAAACCGTACATGGTATAGATATTTGACGGCAGCAGACCCAGGTTGCGCAGGGCGAAGGCGCTGGCTCCGATAAGTAATAAGCACCAGGCGAGTACAAAGATGCGCGCACCAGCCACGCCTTTGCAGGCACAGTAGATACCACAGCTAAGCAGGCTGACACATACCGCGAGTCCGACGACGTCCATCAGTTGTAACGCGGTCATTGTCGGTAACGTCGCGGCCCCCACCACGCCGCCTGCGGCGAACAGTGCCAGGACGTTCAGGTAACGGTGCCAGCCCGGAGTAATAACCTGGGTATGCAAAAATTGCTGGGTGAACAGGGTGCCAAAAAACGCAGATAGGGTATAGCCAACGGCGACTACCCGATAAGAATTAATCTGCCCATCGCCCCAGAACAGCAGAGTGCCAAGGCCGTTAAAGGAGAGCCCGGCGATGCCAAAACTCATTGCAAACACTGCGTACAGCGCAAACACCTTGTCGCGCAGCCCGCTAAACAACAGCAGGTTATACAATGCTAAGGCGCAAAACATGCCGAAGTAGGCGGTTAGCCAAAAGCTGTGTCGGTAAGCGGAATTGCGGTGTTCGAACTCGTCCAGTAGATTAAAGCTAAGGCTGGTACTGGCTGGCGACGCCACCCGAGTGTAAATAAGTAAAGTTTGCCGGGGTTCGAAGGTCATTGGAAAGCTACTTAAGCGAGTAACATAAGCGCGTTGAGACAACGGCACATCAAGGCCGCTGCGCATCGTTCTTTGTGGCACACCATTGCCATTCTTAGTCATCACGTAAAGCTCAATGTCTGCCAGAGATGGATTGTCAAAACGCAGAAACAATGTACGGGTGAGATCGCTATCATTGTGGATCCGGGTTTTCAGCCAGGCTGCCGCATGTGTATAAGCAAGATGTAAGTCTTTGTGCGACTCTATGGTGGTGAACTCTGCCTGCTGCACGTCCTGAAATGTGGCAGTAGCGGATGGGTCGATCAGTATAGCGCTGGAGAGGACAGGAGGTGCTGAATAGGCATGATTCTGACTCAGGTAAAATCGCTGCTCGGTGTTATTACCGCCCAGGGATGTGGCCTGGGCAGTTGCAAGCGCACCTAGCAGGGCGAAGCACCCGCATAAGTTGATAGCAAAAAATGCCGTCCTGGCCAATATCGAAAGTTTACCCATCATCCATTGCTTTTTTTTTTGAGATTTAGCGCTGCCACCGACATTTGTAAGTTAAAACAACAACAAGTTATAACTAAATGTTATGGGGCGCATCTCTATTTATTGGAATTTTGTTAAATATTACCAGAATTTTTGAAAATACTTACCATTCTTTACCGCAGGTGGGGTATGCACATACTAAGCGATTGTATTTAAAACGAATGTTCTGCTGGGGACGGGGGCGGTAAGGTGCATCCACGGCTTCAATACTTGAGTGAAATAGTCGGGTACTATATAATCAGGGCCATTAGTTCAGCTACCCGAGTGAGTATGTCATGAGTGAGCAAATCGAGCAGGCGATATCGCGTAAGTATGATGCCGGTTTCGTTTCAGAAATTGAGTCCGATACCTTTGCAGCGGGTCTTGACGAATCAGTCATTGAGCGCATTTCAGCAATGAAAAATGAACCTGAATGGATGCTGGAGTGGCGCCTGAAAGCCTACCGTGCCTGGCTGAAAATGGAAGAGCCAGAGTGGGCCCATGTGGATTATCCAAAAATGGATTATCAGGCCATCTCTTATTACTCTGCGCCGAAGAGCATGAAGGACAAGCCTCAGTCGTTGGACGAGGTCGACCCTGAATTACTGCGCACCTACGAAAAACTTGGTATTCCGTTGCACGAGCAGGAAATGCTGGCCGGCGTTGCTGTAGACGCGGTGTTCGACTCAGTCTCAGTAGTGACCACTTTCCGCGCTAAGCTGGAAGAAGCAGGGGTTATTTTCTGCCCGATTTCTGAAGCGATTCAGAAGTACCCAGACTTGGTAAAAAAATACATCGGTAGTGTAGTGCCGCGAGGCGATAACTATTTTGCTGCGCTGAACAGTGCGGTGTTTACTGATGGTTCATTTGTCTACATTCCGAAAGGCACCCGTTGCCCGATGGAGCTCTCTACCTATTTCCGGATTAACGAGCTCAATACCGGACAGTTTGAACGCACCTTGATTGTTGCCGAAGAAGGGAGCTACGTGAGCTACCTCGAAGGTTGTACCGCACCACAGCGCGACGAGAACCAATTGCACGCCGCAGTGGTTGAACTGGTGGCGATGGATAATGCTGAAATTAAGTATTCTACCGTGCAGAACTGGTACCCGGGTGATGAAAACGGTAAAGGTGGTATTTACAATTTCGTGACCAAGCGAGGCATCGCTGAAACCAACGCGAAGATCTCCTGGACTCAGGTAGAAACAGGCTCGGCGATTACCTGGAAGTATCCAAGTTGTATCCTCAAAGGGGACAATAGCGTGGGTGAATTCTATTCCGTCGCACTGACCCGCGGGCGCCAACAGGCCGATACCGGTACCAAAATGATTCATATGGGTAAAAATACCCGTTCAACCATTATCTCCAAAGGTATTTCTGCGGGTAATAGCAGCAATGCATACCGTGGCCTGGTGCGGATGGGGCCAAATGCTGATGGTGCTCGTAATTTTACCGAGTGTGACTCGTTATTGATTGGTGACACGTGCGCGGCGCATACCTTTCCTTACATCGAAAGCCGTAATCCGTCTGCGATAGTTGAGCACGAAGCCACCACCTCAAAGGTGAGTGACGATCAGTTGTTCCTGTGCAGGCAACGTGGGCTTAACCCTGAAAAAGCGGTCTCAATGATCGTCAATGGGTTCTGTAAGGAAGTATTTAAAGAATTGCCAATGGAGTTCGCGGTTGAAGCGGGCAAATTGCTAGAAATTAGTCTTGAAGGTTCAGTGGGGTAAAGATGATACATATTAAAGATTTGCGTGCCAGCATAGAAGGCAAAGAGATTTTGAAAGGTCTGAACCTGGATATCAAACCCGGCGAAGTACACGCGATCATGGGCCCGAACGGGGCGGGTAAAAGTACGTTAGGCTACGTGTTATCAGGCCGCGACGGCTACGAAGTGGAAGGCGGCAGTGTCGAGTTCAAAGGGCAGGACCTGCTCGATATGGAAGTAGAAGATCGCGCCCAGGCAGGCTTGTTTCTGGCCTTCCAGTACCCGGTAGAAATACCTGGGGTTAGTAACATGGAATTTATGAAAGAGTCGGTGAATGCGATTCGTTTGGCGCGGGGCGAAGAAGCCTTAAGTGCGACTGACTTTTTGAAGAAAGCCAAAGCGGCTTGTCAGCAGGTGGACCTACCCTTAGCGTTTTTAAAACGTGGGGTGAATGAAGGCTTCTCTGGCGGTGAGAAAAAGCGCAACGAAATTATGCAGATGATTTTGCTTGAGCCAAGCCTGTGTATTCTGGATGAATCAGACTCCGGTCTGGACGTTGACGCTCTGCAGGTCGTTGCTAATGGCGTTAATAGCCAGCGTGACGGCAAGCGTAGCTTTATTGTGGTAACCCATTATCAACGCCTGTTAGATTACATTGAGCCTGACTATGTGCATATTCTCGCTGACGGTAAAATCGTTAAAAGCGGTGACGCATCACTGGCTAAAGAAGTTGAGAAAACCGGTTATGCCTGGCTCGGCGCAAAGGCCGAGGAGGCGGATGCATGAGTCAGTGGTTAAACCAAGTCATTGATCGCGCCAGCAGCCGAATGGCCAGTGGCGACGACTGGTTGAATCCAGTTCGCAGCAACGCGTTGCATCAGTTACAGACGCAAGCCTGGCCTGGTCGACGCACGGAAGCCTGGCGTTATACCTCACTGCATCCGGTGGAAGCTTTAGCGGGACGTGCGGCAAACGAGTCCGTCAATGTGTCCATTGACAGTGACAGCTTCGCGGTACCGGGACTGGACAGTGTCGATATTCTGTTTGTGAATGGCGAACTTAGAACTGAACTGGCGCAGCTTGATGTGCCAGCGGGTGTGCACATCAGTTTGCTTAGCGCACCTGGCGATGCCGCGCGTACTGTGGTCGGTCAGGTGTTTACTCAGGTCAAACCTGAACGGCACCTGTTCGGTTTAGTCAATGATGTCATGGCCACCGAAGGATTGATTGTTGATGTGGATGCCGGCGTGAAAGTGACCCGGGCGATTCGCGTGATCAACCTGGTGACCGATGGTACTGAATCGCACAATCGGGTATTGGTCAGAGTCGGTGATGAAGCCGAAGTGACGGTGATTGAGCATGGTGCAGGGTCAGCAGCGAGTATGAACACTGCTTTTGCTGAATACCAGTTGGGTACCAAGGCAAAGCTTGAGCATTATCGCTTTGCATTGCATGGCGGCGACGCTATTCATATTGGTGGCAGCCACTTTAAAATGGGCGAAAGTTCGAATTTGAACAGCACCCTGGTGGGCTACGGCAGTCAATTGTCGCGCCTCGATGTTGATATCGAGCATGCAGCCGAGCATGCCTACGCCAAGTTCAATAATATCTATTTGCTGGCGGAGAACGAGCACTTTGATCTGCACAGCACCATTGAGCATGCGATGCCCAATGGTACCACCGAAGAAAACGCTCGGGGTATTGTTGGTGATAATGCCAAGGCAGTATTCAATGGTCGCATCCATATTCACCGTGACGCACAGAAAACCCTGGCGGAACTGAATAACCGCAACCTGCTATTGTCTCGTCGCGGTCAAATCAATACCAAACCAGAGCTTGAGATTTATGCGGACGACGTGCAGTGCGCCCATGGCGCGACCGTTGCGGAAATTGATGACGAAGCCTTGTATTACATGTTGACCCGCGGCATCAGCCGCTCAAAAGCATTGGTTATGCTGAACTTTGGCTTTATTCAGGAGCTGGTTGAGCAAATGCCAAATGAAGCCCTGCGCAATTGGTTACAACCACAATTACGCGAGCGTTTTGTCAATATGGAGGTCAAATGACCGAGACGGTAACCGACTTTGATGTTGGTGCAGTGCGCGCGCAGTTTCCGATCTTACAGCGAGAGCTGGACGGTAACCCGTTAATTTATCTCGATAACGCCGCCACGACGCAGAAGCCGCAAGCAGTGATTGACGCACTGGTAGACTATTACACCCAGTGCAATTCCAACGTTCACCGCGGTGCGCATCAGTTGTCAGATGAAGCCACTAAACGCTTTGAAAACGCGCGCAAAACCGTTGCTAATTTTATCAATGCCGCAGCGGTGGAAGAGGTTATTTGGACTAGCGGTACCACTGAAGGCATTAATATTATCGCCAAAGGTATGGCGCAGCGGCTCAAGGCCGGTGACGAAGTTCTGGTCACCCAGATGGAGCACCACGCGAATCTGGTGACCTGGCAACAAGCGTGTAAAGCCTCGGGCGCGCAATTGAAAGTCGTACCTATCGATGAGCAGGGGAACCTGAGTATTGAGGCGTTTGACCAGCTGTTAAGTGATCGCACGCGATTGCTAGCCATGCCCCATGTGTCTAATGCGCTGGGTACGGTGAACCCGATTGTAAGCCTGACTGCCAAGGCGAAAGCCAAAGGTGCCTTGGTATTGATTGATGGTGCTCAAGGCGTTGCCCATGGCGATGTCGATGTGCAGGCGATTGGTGCCGATTTTTATGTATTCTCAGGGCATAAACTGTTTGGTCCAACAGGGATTGGTGTGCTTTGGGGTCGCAAGGCGGTGCTTGAAGACTGGCCGATCTGGTTGACTGGCGGTGAGATGATCGCCACGGTAACCTATGAGGACGCAACCTGGGGCGCATTGCCCAACCGTCTTGAAGCGGGCACGCCAAATATCGCCGGTGCGATTGGTATGGCGGCGGCGATTGACTGGTTCCAGGCGCTCGATATCAATGCGGTTAAAGCACACGAACAGGCGTTGTTAGAGCACGCGCTTGAACTGGCGAAAGATATCCCGGGCATGCGAATTGTTGGCAATGCTGACAACAAGATTGGTATTCTTAGCTTTGTGATTGAAGGCATTCACCCTGCAGACATCGGCTTTTTGCTGGACCGTCAGGGCATCGCCATCCGTACCGGTGATCACTGTGCGCAGCCGCTGATGCAACGCTTAGGTGTGCCGGGCACAGCACGGGCCTCATTTACGATTTATAACACCCTGCAAGACGTCGATGCGCTCTTTAAAGGGCTTAAAAAAGCAGCGATGATGCTCGCGTAATAGGGGAGGTAATGTATGTCAGTTGAAACGTTTACACCGCAGACTCAGGTGGTCACCATGACCGAGACTGCACAACGCTACTTTGCTGGGAAACTAAATCAGCATAGCGATAAAATTATCCGCTTCTCCACTAAGTTGAGCGGCTGCACGGGTTTTGCCTATGTACTTGATTATGCAGACGGGCCAGAAGACGACGATTTGGTGATTGAAATCAGTGACCAGATCACCTTAGCCGTAGATACCGGTTCGTTAGAAGCCCTCAGACACACAGAAATCGATTACGTCAAAGAGGGGATTAACGGTATCGTTAAGTTTAATAACCCCAACGTCGCCGACGAGTGTGGCTGCGGTGAAAGCTTTAGCGTAAAGTCCGCGGTATAATATGTCGATGCAGAAAATGGTTAATACCACGCGTGAGGTGAAAGCCCGACGCGTGCCCACCGGCGAAGCGAAGATTATTCCGAAAGGTGAATTCGTGACTATCACTCAGGACCTGGGTGGCAATTATACGATTACCTGGCAGGGCAATATGCTGCGCATTGATGGTACGGATGCCGATGCGCTAGGGCGCAAGCCAACGGTGCTTGAATTCGCTGAATCAGATGTAGAAGGCATCGATGAAGGGCAGGTATGGCAGGCGCTGGAAAGTGTGTATGACCCGGAAATTCCGATTAACCTGGTCTCCCTTGGCTTGATTTACAAAGTGTCTATTGATCAGGATTCCGCTAGCGTGAATATAGATATGACCTTAACTGCGCCAGGCTGCGGCATGGGCCCTGTGCTCGTTGGGGACGTTGAGTATCGTGTGGGAATGGTGCCAAATGTGAACTCGGTCAATGTCGATTTGGTTTTTGACCCGGCTTGGTCGAGAGACATGATGAGCGAAGAAGCGCAGCTTGAGGCTGGCGTTTTTTTCTGAACGCGCAGCAAATCCGCGCTCAGTGACAAAGGAATACGAGCTTAAATGAATTTACCCAGTACTGAAGAGATTATTGACGACCTCGACTTCCTTGACGATTGGGAGCAGCGGTATCAATACATTATTGATCTTGGTAAGCAGCTACCAGGCCTGCCAGATACATTGAAACTTGAGCAGAATAAAGTGCGTGGCTGTCAGAGTAGTGTGTGGATGGTGTCTGAAGAAAACGCTGGGCGACTGACGTTTAAAGTGGATAGCGATGCGATTATCGTGCAGGGTTTATTAGCTCTGGTACTCGCTGCGTATGACAATAAAACCCGAGCGGAAATTCAGAGCTTCGATATTGACGGGTACTTTGCCAAGCTAGATTTAGAGCGCCATATTTCGCCAACCCGCGGCAATGGCTTGCGCGCGATGGTGGCAAAAATTCAGGGGTTAGCGGCCTGATTTAACCGGTTGTCACCTTAAGTTTGATGACATTCGATTCCTGACGACTGGCCACAGTCTTGATATCTCCCTGGCGCATCAGTTCCGCGAGGCTGATGCTGTCTAGAAAACTCGAGATACGATCACTGAGATCTTCCCACAGACTGTGGGTAAGACATTGTTCCCCTTGCTGACAGTTTGACTTGCCCTGACAACGGGTAGCATCTACTGACTCATCCACCGCACGAATCACTTCACCAATGGCGATAGCTTCAGGTTCGCGCCCTAAACGGTAACCACCACCAGGCCCACGCACACTGTCCACCAGCTGGTGGCGGCGCAAACGAGAGAACAATTGTTCCAGGTAAGATAACGAAATTTCCTGACGTTCTGAGATATCCGCAAGTGGCACCGGGCCTTTGTCAGCATGCAACGCAACGTCGAGCATCGCGGTTACCGCATAGCGTCCTTTGGAAGTTAATCGCATGGTTACCCCTTACCTGTTCCTCATGGTTGAGAGAACAGCGAATAAGATTTCAATTAGCAGAATAATGACATACTTGAGTGTTTTACTCAAGTATTGCAGATGGGTGAAAAAAAGCCCTGAACCGGGTTGGGAGAGCGGCTCAGGGCTATGTTTTCGGCTGTACATACAGCCATTCGCCTAAACTTTGACGTGCGACACCTATGCCGAGGGGCTTGTCGCAAAACCTTTTAAAGAGAAACTTACCGTGGTGCTGCGAAGTGACAGTTTAATTATTAGTTATTCATAATAATAACTAACTCTTTTACACTCCGGTATTCTCTACATGTCTTTACTGTTGTGTATTGTACGATATCCGGGAGGCTTTTTGGAATAATTCGAATGAATTAAAGTAATGATTTACTAGCTTCCGCTATGGTGTTCAGAGAAATCTATTTCCCCCCGGGAACCATTAAAAATGGTAACTAACACCAAACTCAATGTACGTAAAGTTGTTATGAATCTCGGTGTAACCAAGATTGAGCGATATGCGGTTTGATGGATAGAGGCGTGCGCCAACGCTGATAATCTGCTCGCTGCTATCGGCGATATTTAAGTGGCGAATATTGGCGTCCAGTTCAATGACACTGGTAATAGCGTGACGTATCCCCACCAGCATGTTCCAACCATTCTCGCTATTGCTGTCGCTGAATTGCCCTCTGACGATAACTTCGTCTTTAACATAGCTCAGCCCGGCACCTGCATAAGCGGTGAAACCGCCTCTGTCCACCAGCTTGTAATTAAGGTTGGCATTCAGAAACGAATATCGATATTTGGCTTCGTTGCCAACACCATCGATCACCACCCGGTCGCCAAAGTTCTCTGCAAAGTTCAACGCATCGGCGGAGAGAAAAAAGCCGAATGGTAGTGTCTTTTCGGCGTTAATAGCAAACCCGGTGAGGCTTCTACTGTTAAAATCGATATCAACATAGCTAATACCAATGTTATCGAAGCTGGGTGATTCTGCAGCTTGAACTGCTGCAGGTATTGCGAATAATGCGAGGCTAACCGTGCCGGCAGCAAAGAATAGTGAATGCCCTTTCATTTTCATTTCCTTATTATGAACTGAGCTCGCCATTTTAAATGTTAAGTTACGAATGTAAATGGAAACTGAGGCGAAGAGAATCTCCGCTAGAAGCAGGGTTCACAAAAGCGTCATAAACCTGTAGCGAAAGTGTCGTCAAGTGGGCTTAAGATTGCTCTCGTCAAAACATGATGAAGAACTTAACTATCACTTCCCTGGATGTTAAGCATTCCCCCGGCAGGCCTGAGTTTGCCGGGGATTTTTTTGCTTGTATCTACGCGTGTCTGACCTATTCGCCTTGTGAGTAATCAATCACCCAGTTCACAAAGAGCTCCACGCCCACTTTAAGGGCATCTTCGTCCGCATAAAAATACGGTGAATGGTTGCTCGGCGCAGTGGCAGGGTCCTGGTCTGGTGGGGTGATACCCAGAAACACAAACATACCGGGTACTTCGTTGGCGAAGAACGAAAAGTCTTCGGCGCCAGTGACCAACTCATTTTCGTATACCTTGTCTTCGCCAGCGACCCGATAGGTGGTCGGCAACAAGCGGGTCACCAGATCTGCATCGTTAGACGTAACCGGGTAGCCTTCGTGGATGTGCACGTCTGCACTTGCGCCACTGGCTCTGGCCGTGTATTCAGCTGTGGTGGTTAGCTTTTCAAAAATCTCGTCGCGAATACCCATGTCAAAGTTGCGGATGGTGCCTTCAAGGTAAACTTCGTCAGGGATAATGTTATTGCGCACACCACCTTCGATTTTACCAAAACTGACCACGGCTGGTGCTTTGGTGATATCCACCTGGCGGCTGACAATGGTTTGTACGTTATTAATGATCTGGCTGCTGACGACGATAGGGTCGACGCCGCCCCAAGGGCGTGAGCCGTGAGTCTGTTCGCCTTTAACAAAGATTTCAAAGCGATCAGAAGAGGCCATTAACGGGCCTTTGCGATAGCCAATTTCGCCTGTATTGCCCGCTGACCATACATGAATACCCAGCACGGCGTCTGGCTTGTGCTCGTCAAACAGGCCCTCGGCCAGCATCAGTTCAGCGCCGCCTTCTTCCCCCGGAGGCGCGCCTTCTTCAGCGGGCTGGAAGATGAACATCACGTTGCCGTGCAGCTCGTCCTGTATGCCGGCCAGATGTTCAGCGGCGCCCATCAGCATGGCCACATGTAAGTCATGGCCGCAGGCGTGCATCACGCCAACTTCATCACCTCGGTATTCGCCGGTGGCGGTGGATGCGAAAGGCACGTCGGTGCGTTCAGTCACTGGTAATGCGTCCATATCGGCGCGCAGCGCAATGGTTGGCCCTGGGTGAGCTCCGCGTAGGAAACCAACTACGCCCGTGTGGGCTATCTCGGTTCGTACTTCCATGCCTAATGCTTCAAGATGTTCTGCCACCAGGGCAGAGGTGCGAAATTCACGATTGCTAAGTTCGGGGTTCTGGTGGATGTCACGACGCCATTCAATGACTTGCTGTTCGAGTTCACTTGAGATTTGACGGTGATCATTGGCATGGCTCTGTGCGCTATAACCGATGGTGACGCATAAGGCTAACGCGCTCAGGCCACAGGTAATAAAATTGCGGCGCGATGTTGGCGCAGCTAGTGAAGCTTGCTTTGTAACAACCATAGTAAGGGCCTCTTAACGTTGCAAAAGTGTGCTGGAAGTACGCAAAAGCTGCGTGCTATTTACAGCCAGTTAGTCAGGATAATGCCGACGCCCAGGCTTTGGGTATGGTGATCGTAATCGACCAGGGACTCTCCGTAGCCATTGAAGTACTGCACATAGCCGCGAAACCTGTTCCATAGTGGAAAGGAAAAACCAACACGCAGGGCGCCACGGTTTGTTGATGTGCGCAGATTATTGCGCAGCAGCACATCGACGCTGTAATCGTTCCAACTGTAGATAAAATTCAAATCACCGTAACCAAGGTAACGTTTGATGTCTGGGTTGTCATCATCATCGCCAGACTCAGGGATGCGCCACCATGGGCGGATTGAGAATGCGAGATTGTCATGCTCAAAAATAAACTCCGCGGTCACCCGGTTCCAGGAGCGGGACGTCGGTTCAGCGCGGCCGTTCGATTGGTGGTTCAGGCTGACATTGATGAACTTCGGGTCGATACCAAAAAAGTTGAAGTCGCTGACATTAAAAGCGACAAATACTTCTGGTTCATAATTGGTTTCACGGAAGGGCCGTGACTCTTTACTGTTATAAGCTTGCCAATAAGACTGCTGGGTGTAGGCAACCCACAGCGCATGGCGGCTGCCGAACAGTCCGGTACTGAGTGGATATTTAAAGCTGAACTGGAGTTTAAACTCGAGGTCTTCTATATCACTCGAGTCTGGAATGCCTTCAAAAGCCGTTTCATTACTGCGCGTGGTATATTTCGCTGGGAGTACATAGTTCGGTCGGTGCGGGGTAATTACATAGCGGTTTTCTGCGCTTTCCAGCTCCGCTTCAACACGTTCGTCAACCCGGCTCTCGGGTTCCTGCGGGCCCACCTCCGAAGGTGGTGTTGTGACCGGTGGCGTGCCTTGCGCGGCAGTGCTCGCTTGTACGAGCCCGGGTAAGCAGGCCATTGCCCCAAGCAACAAGCAAAAGGAAAAACTATTACGACACAACATCTGAACTCCTGGGGTATTAAAGGCTTTACGACATATAAATAACACCCATATAAAGTAGTGGGTTTGCGCTAACTGTAAAGCCTTGCCGGGCGTGATTAAACTTAGTCCTGATCGCGGGTAAATATAATCCGATGACCTTTATGCTTCACACTCAGCGCTTTACCCATCGACCAAATGCCAATGGGAATGGCGATAATCAATGTCACAATACCGGATATTTGCTCGATTCTTACTAAATCACCACCGGTAGCGATAGTCACAATCATACCGACCAGAAAGCTTGCAACGACAAAGAGCAAGCCTGAACGCCAGGTAAAAGACCACCATACTGACAGCACCATGGCTAAACTGTTTTCTGCGTCGGTTTGCTGCTTGGCAGCGTAGTGCTCTGGTGGTGGTGCTTGATTGTCACCTGAGTTGTCATGGTCTGGCGTATCGTAGGCATCGTTAGACATGGGGTTTCCTTTTCAACTAATCGATCACATTTGGCGTTATTACGTCACCTCAGATTATGTATAAATTGTTATTTTCTCAACAAAAAAACGCTGTCAGGGGTGATATTTATCAACCGCGACAGCGCTTTATCATCTACCTAGGGGCTGGACCCGATATATGCCAGCTTTATTCTTCGGCGTTTTTCACAAACTCATCCAGCCACTCTACGGTTTCCCATAGCATGTGTAGCACAGATTCACGGGCGCGGTAACCATGCGATTCGTGGGGTAGCATCACCAGACGTGACGTACCACCGAGACCTTTAACCGCCTGGTATAAACGCTCACTTTGCATCGGGAAAGTCCCTGAGTTGTTATCTTCAGCACCGTGGATAAGCAACAGTGGGGTTTTAATCTGATGCGCAGAGAAGAACGGTGACATGGTCAGATACAGTTGTGGGTCGTCCCATACTGTGCGCTCTTCACGTTGAAAACCAAACGGCGTTAAGCTGCGATTATAGGCGCCACTGCGTGCAATACCGGCTTTAAATAGATCCGAGTGAGCAAGCACGTTGGCGGTCATAAAGGCGCCATAAGAGTGGCCACCCAACGCAAACCGGTCCGGATCACTGACACCAAGATCAACACCCGCTTTAATCACCGCTTCTGAGTTCATCACCAACTGCTCGATGAAGGTGTCATTCGGCTGGTTGTCGCCTTCACCAACAATAGGCATCGTCGCATTATCAAACACTGCATAGCCCTGGGTGGCGAGAAACTGTGGACGCCAGTAACTAATCCGATTGAACTCATACGGCGAACCACTCACCTGAGCGGCATCGGCACTGCTGCGATACTCCCGCGGATAAGCCCAGACGATAGTCGGTAGTGGACCATCGCGGTCTTTGTCATAGCCTGCTGGCAAGAATAAGGTTGCCGACATCGCTAATCCGTCCTCACGCTCATAATGAACCAATTCGCGGCTAATCCCTGAGGTATGAGGCATTGGGTGATCAGTGTCAGTCAGCGCCGTCAGCTCGTCTGACTGGAGGTTGCGCTTATAGAAGTCAGCAGGTTCATCCACCGCTTCCCGTTGCGTTAAAAACACCAGGTTGTCGGCGTCGAGCAAGCTGAGTGCACGTTCATAGTAGGGCGACTCAGAGCGCCATAGGCGTTCCGTTTCACCGGTCTCAAGGGTATAGCGGTCAATGAAAGGACGATCGCCTTCATCTGACGCACCAGCACCGCTGAGCAGAATCTCTCCGTCGTTCAGATACACAACGGCACGGCCACGGTTGTCACGGGTCATCATCGGTGAACCCGGGTCATTGTAGCGATCCTGCCACGAACGTTCCCACATCAGGTGGGCGTCACGCTGACCACTTGGGTCCACATGCCATGCCCGCTCTTCACGGCTTGACCACCAGCGCTCGTAGACAATGGCGTTCTCTTCGTCGGCAGCAGCCAAACGAGAAAAACGGGATTGCAGCGACATCAAATGCGCTGGGTCTACTTCAAAAGGCGCACTTAACTGATAAACGTGGTCACGGTATTCGCTGTCGTTACGCGGGTCGCCAGCGTCTGCTGCTTCGGCCCACACCAGGGTGCTGTCCGCGTCATTACGCCAGCTGATACTGCGGCGTTCAGGCACCACGGCATCAAATGAAATCGGTAAGTCATCAGCCAAAGCCTGATCAACCACCTGGTAGACCGGGCTACCCTGGGTGTCCCACACGTTCGTGGTGCGCGCAAATCTAAAGTGTGGCACCGCGTAAGAATAAGGACTGTTCAACTCAGTGACTAACAGGTACTGATTGTCTGGTGACAAACTAAAGCTGTCATAAATGCCGCTCTGGCCTAAATACTCAAGGTCACCGTCGAGATCAACGCGAGCAATGTAGCTATTGAAGTAATATTCAAATAAGGCTTCGTCATGACTGTTTTGCAGCAAGTCCTGATAGGTACGCGATGGTGCGGTACGGCCCCGGCTTTCGGTGATCACCGGGCCGCTTGGCGCGCGGTTTGCTTCCGGTGCAGCGCCACGGTCTGGATCTACCGCCATTAGGTAGACGCTTTGGCTGTCATGTTGCCATTGAATACTGGTGGTACGCAGGGCATTGACCTGAACATCACTCCAACGTGAGGCATTGCCACTATCGACATCGACACGGTAAAGGTGCACGCCATCAGGTTGCATGTTCAGGAAGGCGAAATATTCACCATTAGGTGCCCATGATGTGTTGATGATTCTGGCATCCTGGGGAAGACCATTGATGGTCGTGGTGCTGCCGTCATTGATATTGACTAACTCCAGCCCCTGGATGTAACGGCTTTGGCTAATTGCATTGTTGTCAGGGTTGATGCGCATACCAGCCAGGCGGTACTCGGCTGAGGCGAGATCTTCTATGGCTGGTAAGGCAGGGTATTGCTGAATCAACAGGTACTCGCCTCCTGGTGACACCGAAGCGCCGGGGGAGGGGGCTGCATCGACGATATCAATGATGTCCTGGGCAGGTTGTTGATAAGGTAGATCGACCTGATTTGCCTGCGCTGCACTCGCGCTGCCAATAAAAACCAAAGACGCCACGGTGAGGCGCATGCCCCATGGTGTGGTCTGCTGTTGCGTCGCCGTCATCATATGTTCCCTGTGTTGTGATTGATGCATATAAAGTGCGGCAATTTTAGTGCTCATGCAAGGTCAATGCGATTAAAGGCGGATTGCGAGCGACTGATACGCCAGGGCATAAAAAAAGAGGGTAGCTCGAAAGCTACCCTCTTTTTTATCTACCAGGCAATGTACCAGTGGATCGTCTACTGTACGCCTGGGATCTTAATGAGCGCTAACGCCGGGCGGCTTAGTGCTCAACGCCACCTTTGCCATGAACGTGTCCATGGTCAAGTTCTTCGGCAGTCGCTTCACGCACGTCAACAACTTCTACGTCAAAGCTCAGGTTTACGCCTGCAAGCGGGTGGTTGCCATCAACAGTTACGGTTTCTTCGTTGACTTCAACCACAAGTACGGATTGTTCGCCATGGTCAGTGCTGGCACGGAATTGCATACCAGGCTGAACTTCATTCTCGCCAAACATTTCGCGAGGCACGGCTTGCACCAGACCGTCATGACGCTCACCGTATGCTTCTTCAGCAGTGACGTCAGTTGAGAAAGTGTCGCCCGCGGTCTTGCCTTCCAAAGCTTTTTCTAACCCTGGGATCAACATGCCACGGCCAAAGATGAACGCTAACGGTTGTTCTTCGCTGGACTTGTCTAAAACCTCACCAGCTGGGTTTTTTACAGCGTAATGGATGGTTACGGCTTTATCTGCGGTAATTGCTTCACTCATTTGAAATTTCCTGGTTGTCGAATTTTGGGTGTAAAGTCAGCTGACTTTGCTCATCACCCTTGATGCGAATCGTTACGTTGTCTTCGATATCTGCCGGCAGAACGGCCAACACCGCAACTTCGCCATTATCATAACGCACTGCGTTAAGAACTGCACCCGCTCGCCGCCAGTTGTCCCCCATTTGTCGTTCCAGGGTGTCACCAGGGGCGGGTATTGCGCTCGCCAAACCGCTCATCAGGCGGGGCAAACGCTTATTTTGACCTAAATAATGCATACGTGCCACGGTCTCCTGACCGATATAGCACCCTTTTTTAAAGTTGACGCCGCCTAACCGATCAAGCCCCACCATTTGCGGCACAAATTCGCCAATGGTCGCCGGGGTCAATTGCGCAACCCCATGCTCTAGCTCATACCGCAGCCATACTGCATCGTTGGTTTCAACCTGAGGTTGCGCAGCAGGCGCCAGGCTGAGCTCGGCATTTTCCAGGTGCAAGGTGACATCATCATCAGCGTTGCTGGAAACTTGATTAGGCGACGTTGATTGCGCACTCAGTGGCGTGAAGGAGACGGTGTATTGCGCACTGACATCGGTGATATCAACTTGACTGAATACCGCAAACTTTTTCAGCTGCGCCAGGCTGTCGGCAGCGCAGGATTGTGCCGTTAACAGTAAAAACCCTGGCGATGTTTTCACGACTCGATGAATCGCCCAGAGTTTCCCTTTTGCATCACAATGCCCGGCGAACTGCCAGCTATCCGCAGTCTGGTTGACTACGTCGGCAGTGAGCTGACCTTGTAGGAAGTCTGCAGCTTGCTCTCCGGTCACTTTGATAATTGCAAGCTGTGAAAGCTGGTAACTTAGACTCATAAAACACGCTCATCCTGATATCTGTCTAACTGTACGTTTTAACGGATAACCTGATGATGGGGACATATTTCATAATAACAAGCTGCAGGGTAACAAAATCACGTGTTAAGATAACACCTGTATGGTTTACGTCATTGGCGCTGCAGCTTAGATCCGCATGTGTGCAGTTTGTCAGGCGCTCCTTTGAGCAAAGTAAGAGGTGTTTCGCATGGAAATGGTAAAGCAATCAGCTGATGCGCTTATTGATAAGAAACGACTGCGCTGGGCGTGCCGCCGCGGCATGCTGGAGCTTGATGTCCTGTTTGCGCCATTTGTTGAAGAGGCATATGACGAGCTTGATGAACAGCAAAAAGCGGTTTTCCGACGCCTTATCACCTGTGATGATCCAGATCTGTTTGCCTGGTTTATGGGCCATCAGACCTGTGACGATAAAGAGCTTGATGGTATGGTTAAGCTGATGTTGAGTAGGGTTAAAGTTTAGTCCGCAAGCCCCGCCTGGCGCCGATTTCTAATGCTTATCCAGCATTGGACGCTCAAGGCTAATCAGTCCCGCTGGCTTCAGCGCCTGCGGCTTTTGACTGCCTTGAGCCTGGCTTGTTATGCAGGCTGGGTGGTGGCTTACGTCACTGGTCTCATTGGGGTAGGTGGCTGGTGGGGTGACTGGTTATGGCCCTGGCCAATGCTGCTGTATGCAAGCTGGGTGGTGGCTTACCTGCCAGCGCCGGAGCAGCCTGCAACGCACACTTTAATGGTAACCGAAGCTGGTCAATTTAATCAGCTCCAAATTCACCACAGCCTGCGCACGCCATGGCTCATTGCGCTGCAACTTGGCCCCGCATTGACAACTTTCCCAGATAACGTCGACAGCAAACAGCACCCATGCCACTGGGTCTGGGTGGTGCGAGATCAACTCTCCCCCGAACACTGGACCCGACTGAATCGGGTTTGTCAGAATGTTTCTACCGGCGCCAGGCCCACAGCTTAAGTCTTGCGGGACGGCGCAATAATGGTCGGTTTGGGGTCGTCGAGCTGATTCGGGTAATCAAGGTTATAATGCAAGCCACGGCTCTCATGGCGTTGCATCGCACACTGCACAATCAGCTCAGCTACCTGCACCAGGTTACGTAACTCAAGCAGATTGTTGGTCACGCGGAAATTCGAGTAATACTCATGTATTTCCTGCTGCAGCATTTCAATGCGACGAGCGGCCCGGGCCAGGCGCTTATTGGTGCGCACAATACCGACGTAGTCCCACATAAATAAGCGCAGCTCATGCCAGTTATGCTGAATAATCACCTCTTCATCTGAGTCGGTGACCTGGCTCTCGTCCCAAATGGGCAGCGCCTCAGCAATACGCACCTTATCCCGCTGGAGCATAATATGCTCAGCAGCGGCATGGGCATATACCACACATTCCAGCAATGAGTTGCTGGCCATCCGGTTGGCACCATGCAGCCCGGTATAGGCGACTTCGCCAATCGCATACAAGCCAGGCAGATCGGTTTGTGCGTGTTTATCAGCGATCACGCCGCCACAGGTATAATGCGCTGCAGGCACTATCGGCATTGGTTCCTTGGTAATATCAATACCAAGATCCAGACAGCGCTGATAAATGGTTGGAAAGTGGTGTTGAATGAATTCCGGATCCTGATGGGAGATATCCAGGAACATGCAATCCGCGCCTAAACGCTTCATCTCAAAATCGATGGCGCGGGCGACTACGTCTCGCGGTGCGAGCTCCTTGTCAGGGTGGAAGTCGCCCATAAAGGGGCTGCCGTCGGGGCGACGTAAAATGGCCCCTTCACCTCTTAACGCCTCGCTGAGTAGAAAGTTCTGTGCTTTTGGATGGAACAGACAGGTTGGGTGAAACTGGTTAAATTCCATATTAGCGACCCGGCATCCAGCGCGCCATGCCATGGCGATGCCATCACCTGACGCAATATCTGGGTTGCTGGTGTACTGATAGACTTTGCTTGCGCCGCCGGTGGCCAGGGTGACAAAAGGTGCACCTATGGTGAAAACTCTGCGTTCTTCATTACTCCATACATAAGCGCCAATGCAGCGTCGGTTGTCGCCCTCACCGCCAGCAATCAGGTCAATCGCATTAAAGCCTTCAAACACACGAATATTTGGATGGTCATGAATCTGATCGACTAAGGTGGTTTGCACCGCTTTACCTGTGGCATCTGCGGCGTGTAAGATTCGTCGGTGGCTATGCCCGCCTTCGCGGGTAAGGTGAAAACGGGCTTCGCCGAGGGCGTTGGTTTCTTGATCGAAGGGGGTGCCAAGCTCAATCAACCAGTGGAGCGCAGCTTTAGCCCGCGAAGCAGTAAAAAAGACCGCGTCTTTGTCACACAACCCCGCACCTGCTTTTAAAGTGTCGTCAACATGGGATTCAATGCTATCATTTTCATCAAAGACGGCGGCGATACCACCTTGGGCGTAATAAGTTGAACCTTCGGCAAGCGGGCCTTTGCTTAAAACGATTACATTCAGGTCCTGGGCGAGCTTTAACGCCAATGATAAGCCGGCAGCGCCGCTACCGATAATCAGCGCATCACAGTGGTACGCTTGATGAGATGTCATAGTATCCAAAGCTGTTGTATTGATTGAATAAGAATTTTACCCTTGTTTGCGTAATAAATGCGAACTTTTTGAAAAGCTACGAGTCTAGTTATGTGACACGCAGCTCGAGCCAGTACTTTTAGCAGTACGTGCAAGGGAACGGGAGAGTGGGCTCGGATGAGCGAACAGGATATAGATCAACAACTTGTAGAGCGCGTGCAACAAGGTGATCAGGCCGCTTTTGATATTCTGGTAAAGAAGTACCAGCATAAGATCATGAGTCTGATTTCCCGCTACGTTAAGCAGCAGGGCGATGTGCCTGATGTGGCCCAGGAAGCTTTTATTAAGGCTTACCGGGCACTGCCAAATTTTCGTGGTGAGAGCGCGTTTTACACCTGGTTATACCGAATTGCAGTGAATACCGCGAAGAATTATCTGGTGTCACGCAGTCGCAAACCACCTGGCTCGGATATCGATGCTCAGGAAGCAGAATTTTTAGATGACGGTCATGGTCTGAAAGACATCGCCTCACCCGAAAGCCAAATGTTGTCAGACGAGATTAAAGCGACGGTGCTGGAAGCAATCAACGCGCTGCCCGATGATCTCAAACAGGCAATTACGTTGCGCGAATTGGACGGGATGGGTTACGAAGAAATCGCAGTGACTATGGACTGTCCTATAGGTACCGTGCGTTCACGTATTTTCCGTGCACGTGAGGCTATCGATAAAAAATTGAAACCCCTTTTAGAAGGTTAACATTTTGAGGAAACGCATATGACTGACAAGCATAATGAACATCTGTCAGCACTGGTAGACGGTGAGGACATGGATGCAAGTGTGCTTGATAGCATGCTTACCGACGATGCGCAGAGAGAGCGGTTGCAGCGTTATCAACTCGCCAGTTCGATTATTCGTAATGAAGCTCAACCGGGCATGGCCATTGACATATCCGCGGCAGTTGCGGCCCAGGTCGCTGCAGAACCTGCCCACAATGTTGTGGTTGCACCCGCGAAGCGGGCTGGTTCCAGCTGGACCAGACCAGCTGCCAATGATTCCTGGTGGCGCCCGGCAGCAAGTCTTGCAGTGGCAGCCAGCGTGGCCTTAGTCACGGTGATTGGGGTGAATAACTACATGCTTGACCCAAGTGAAGCGGGTGGGCAACCCTCACCAACAGCCAACCCTGTCTTTGAAACGTCGCCGCTTAGCGGTATGGCAAGCCCGGTCAGCTTTAATGCTGTTCAGGAAGCACCGATGTTGCAAGAGAACACTCAGGGTACTGATCAGCGTCGTTATATCCAGTCTTACTTCGTCGATCATCAGCAACAAACGCAACTTAGTCAGCAAGAAGACTCGCCTGAGCAAGCAGATGAACAGCCAGACGCTCATCAGCGGTAAGTTAATTTTGTTATATTGAATCAGCGCGGAAGCCAAGCATGAGTCATGTAGTACGCCTTGCAGCCAGCCTGTTGACACTGACCCTGTTGATGATGTCTGGCTCTGTCCAGTCACAACAGCCACAGGTTGAAGAAAATGATCTCAGCCAGGGCTCGCACTGGTTTGATCGGATGCAACAAGCGTTGCGTCAGCTCAATTTTGACGCTTCCTTTGTGCATGTTCGCGGCGAGCGAATCGAACCCTACCGATGGCTTCATGGTGTCAGTGAAAGTGGTGAGGAAGTTGAGCTCCTGTCGGGCATGAACGGCCCTGAGTATCGAGCCCTGCGCCACAACAATCACGTCTCGTATTACCATTCCCTGGGTACCCCCTACAGTATGCGAACCAGCGTCCTGAGTGGGCCAATACCTGCTGGTTTTTTCTACCCATTTTCACGCATTAGCAATGCTTACCATGTAGTTTCCGTGGGTGGCGGCCGGATTATGGATCGCCCGGCACAACATATTCGCCTGGTCGCCCGGGACCGTCAACGTTACGGCTACTCGGTGTGGATTGATCGTGATAGCGGCATGCTGTTGCGCAGCGCTACGCTGTCGATGGAAGGTGACATACTGGAACAAGTACAGTTGACCAGCCTGTTTATCAGCGAAGATTTCATGGACAATCTGCGTGAACTCAAAGAAGTGGCTCGGCCACCGTTGATTGAAGATTACTCCAATCGCAGCCCGGTGCGTGGCGCATGGAATATTGGTTGGCTACCGCAGGGGTTTGACATGATTCGCTCCAATAGTCATCGTATGGCGGTGACCGGTAAGCATGCGGATTACTATCTTTATTCTGACGGACTGGCAAAAGTGTCGGTATATATTAGCGAGCGCACGCCGGCGTCGCAGTCGATGCAAATAGAAGGCGCCGAATCACTTTATTCAACGCGCCTGAATGAGCATCAGGTGACGGTGGTGGGTGAGCTGCCACTGGCCACCATCGAACGTATCGCACAGTCGGTGCGGCCGGCAAATTAATTAGGAATGGTATGGTCCGTGAAATTGCTACAGTAACAGCTATCGACGGTGACACCATTGAGTTGAGCACCGAGCTGAAGAGTGGCTGTTCTGGTTGCGCCAAACGCAGTACCTGTGGTGCCGGTATTTTGTCCCGGGCATTGCCTAACCGGCGTGGTCAATTCAGCATTACCAGCACTGAACCCTATACCCTTGGGCAGAGCATACAGCTGGAACTTCCGGAAACTACCTTGACACGCTATGCGTTGGCGCTGTACCTGTTGCCATTGGTTGCGTTGCTCGCTGGCGCAGCCCTCGGTAGTTGGTTGCAACCGGCCCATGAAGGCCTGTCCATTGCGTTGGGTGGCGCAGGCTTCGGTTTAAGTTTCTTCGCTCTCAAAGCGATGATGAAATATAAAGATGTGCAAGTTCAGCGCCTGCTCAAAGTGAGTCATCTGCCCGACCCATCCTGACAACCCTACCTATCCCCAGGCGCGCTTTTGCCACACTTTCATTGTATGGACAGGCAAAAGCGAGTAAAATTCACGGTTAACACTATGCTGGCCGCGCCTGTGTGCGCAGCCAGGATGCAACGAATTTAGCGGTTCTGATAAGAGGTTTTATGAGCCAGCCAGGCATTGCCAAGAAGAATATTCGTAACTTTTCTGTTATTGCTCACATCGATCATGGTAAATCCACCTTGTCGGATCGTCTGATCCAGCATTGTGGTGGTTTGGCCGAGCGGGAAATGGCTGAGCAGGTCCTTGACTCAATGGATATCGAGCGTGAGCGCGGTATTACCATCAAAGCGCAAAGCGTGACTTTATATTATGAAGCCAACGACGGTGAACGTTATCAGCTGAATTTCATCGACACCCCCGGTCATGTGGACTTCTCGTATGAAGTGTCACGCAGTTTAGCGGGTTGTGAAGGGGCATTGCTGGTGGTTGACGCAGCTCAGGGCGTTGAAGCACAGACCCTGGCAAACTGCTACACGGCTATTGAGATGGACCTGGAAGTGGTCCCGGTGCTGAACAAAATTGATCTGCCCCAGGCTGATGCCATGCGCGTCGCGCAGGAAATTGAAGACATTGTCGGTATTGAAGCCATCGATGCGGTGCAGTGTTCAGCCAAAACCGGTTTAGGTATAACCGATGTACTGGAGCGTATTGTCACCCAAATTCCTTCACCGGAAGCCGAAGCTGACGACGATGCGCCGCTACAGGCATTGATTATCGACTCCTGGTTTGATAACTATCAAGGCGTTGTGTCTCTGGTTCGTATCAAAAAAGGCGTGCTGCGTGCAGGCGATAAAATGAAGGTCATGAGCACCGGTCAGGTTCATCAAATTGACAAGGTCGGTATTTTCACTCCGAAACCATTGAATACCGGCGTGCTCCACGCCGGTGAAGTGGGCTTCGTGGTGTCTGGCATTAAGGATATTCTGGGCGCGCCTGTGGGCGACACTCTGACCCTGGCGAAAAACCCTGCGGATAAGCCGTTACCGGGTTTTAAAAAGGTTCGTCCTCAAGTGTACGCAGGCATGTTCCCAATCAGCTCAGACGATTATGAAAAGCTGCGTGATGCCTTGGGCAAATTAAGCCTCAACGACGCGTCATTATTCTACGAGCCAGAAAATTCAGGGGCCCTTGGTTTTGGTTTCCGTTGTGGCTTCCTTGGCATGTTGCACATGGAAATTATCCAGGAACGCCTGGAGCGGGAATATGATATTGACCTTATCACCACAGCGCCGACGGTGATTTACAAAGTTAAAACCACCAAAGGCGTTGAGCTGAAAGTAGATAACCCTTCAGCATTGCCACCGGTGAATGATATTGAAACCATTTACGAGCCTATCGTTGAAGCTAATATTCTGGTGCCGCAAGAACATCTCGGTAATGTGATTACCCTGTGCGTTGAAAAGCGCGGCGTGCAAACGAATATGAGCTACCATGGTAATCAAGTTGCACTGACCTACGAAATGCCGATGGCTGAAGTTGTGATGGACTTTTTTGACCGTCTGAAATCAACCAGCCGTGGTTATGCGTCCCTTGATTATCAGTTCAAACGTTTTGAAGCGTCGAACATGGTGCGGGTAGACATTTTAATCAACGGCGACCGGGTCGATGCATTGGCACTGATTACTCACCGCGACAATGCCGAGTACCGGGGTCGTGAAGTGGTCGACCGCATGCGCGAGCTAATCCCGCGCCAGATGTTTGATATCGCGATTCAGGCGGCGATTGGCACGCATGTGATTGCGCGCAGCACGGTGAAACAGCTACGTAAAAACGTGACCGCAAAATGTTATGGTGGCGACGTCAGCCGGAAGAAGAAACTGTTGCAGAAACAAAAAGAAGGTAAGAAACGCATGAAGCAGGTCGGTAATGTGGAAGTACCGCAGGAAGCGTTCCTCGCCGTACTGAGAACCAGTAAATAGGCGCACAAGGATGACAAGATGACCGTATATTTCTCCCTTTTTCTGGTGCTGCTGACCCTGGCCACCGGTATTATCTGGGCAATTGACCACTTTGTGTGGAAGCCAAAGCGCGATGCTAAAGTAGACGGGCTGCAAGCCAAGGCTGGCACGCCTTTTACTGCGGAGCAGCGTGAACATGCGGCGCCGCAGTCAAGTCTGGCTGAGTTCGCGCAAGCGGCGTTTCCTATTCTGGCCTTTGTATTGATTATGCGGTCGTTTATTTACGAACCTTTTCGCATTCCTTCAGGCTCAATGATGCCAACGCTGCTCGAAGGCGATTTTATTCTGGTGGAAAAATTCCGTTATGGGCTGCGCGATCCTGTGTGGCGCAAAGAGTTTTTCGAAACCGGGCGCCCGCAACGCGGTGACATCGCCGTTTTTAAATACCCAATTGACCCTGCAGTAGATTATATCAAGCGTGTGGTTGGTCTGCCTGGCGACCGAATTATTTATCGCGAGAAGAAGATTTACGTGCAACCGGCCAGTTGCGAGATGCCCTGCGCAGAGCCAGATATCGTCGTAGCCGAGCATGAGCTGCTCAGTGAAGGGGACTTCTTTAAAGAGCGGGCACCATTATCACGTTTTCGTGAAACGCTGGACGGGCGCAGCTATGACGTCCTGATAGACCAGTCCAGTCCATCGTTGACCGGCAATTATGTGCGCCAGGAAGGCACCCGTCGTGACGAATGGATTGTTCCTGAAGGGCACTATTTTGCACTTGGAGACAACCGGGACAACTCGATTGATAGCCGCTATTGGGGCTTTGTTGCAGAAGAACACCTGGTTGGCCGGGCGACCTTTGTCTGGATGAGTTTTGAATTTGATCGCAACCGTAGTAGTTGGTTGCCACGTTGGGTGCCGAGCAAGGTTCGCTTTGAGCGGCTGGGAGGCATTGAGTGAGTTTAACGGCACAAGCGATACGCCAGTTAAATAAAGCAATTGGTTATGAATTCAAGGACAACAAGTTACTTCAGCGGGCTTTGACCCACCGCAGTGCATCGGCTAAGCATTACGAACGGCTAGAGTTTCTTGGTGATTCAATATTAAGTATGGTGATTGCTGAAGCTTTGTATCATCGCTTTAGCACTCATGACGAGGGAGACCTCAGCCGCATGCGTGCTACCTTAGTATGCGGCCCCATGCTGGCCAAGCTGGCGCAGGGCTTTGAACTTGGTGACCACCTGCAGCTAGGCCCTGGGGAATTGAAAAGTGGCGGTTTTCGCCGTGAATCGATTCTCTCTGATGCAGTAGAAGGCATTATTGGTGCCGTGTATATGGATAGTGATCTGGACACCTGTAAGCAGATGGTACTGGGCTGGTTTCAGCCGTATCTGGAAACCATTAAACCTGGTGCCAGTCAAAAAGATCCGAAAACCCGATTGCAGGAATATATGCAAGCGCGGCAACAAGCACTGCCAGTGTACGAAGTCGTTGCACGCCAGGGGCAGGCACATAATCAACAATTTACCGTCAGCTGCTCGATTGAAAACCTGGAAGAGCCTCTACAGGGCACGGGCACCAGCCGACGCAAGGCAGAACAGGCAGCTGCGACAGCGGCGTTACGCGAGCTTGAAGATAACGTCGGAACTAAATTTTAACTAGGCATAACGTCATGAATGAACAAGAGTCGCAAGAAGCGCGCACTGGTTTTGTTGCCATTGTCGGCAGACCAAACGTGGGTAAATCCACTTTATTGAATCAAATTTTACAGCAGAAAATCAGTATCACCTCGAAAAAAGCACAAACCACCCGCCACCGCATTCTTGGTATTGCCACTGAAGGGCGTGATCAAGTGGTTTATGTAGACACCCCAGGCCTGCACAGCGATGAGAAGAAAGCGATTAATCGCTTGATGAACCGCGCGGCAAGTTCGTCCATTGGTGATGTGGATTTGGTACTCTTCGTGGTCGACTCCACCGTGTGGACCGACGATGACCAAATGGTGCTGGAAAAAATTAAACGCAGTCAGCGCCCAGTCGTGTTGATCATCAATAAAATTGATCAGGTCAAGGACAAAGGAGAGCTGCTGCCGCATATTCAGAAAATTAGCGGTTTACATACTTTTGCCGATATTTTGCCGATGATTGCCCGTTCAGGTGAACATGTGCCTGTGCTGAAAAAAATCGTCAACGAGTATTTGCACGAAGGCGTGCATATGTTCCCGGACGACTATGTCACAGACCGCTCGATGCGGTTTATGGCGGCTGAAGCAGTGCGCGAAAAGCTGATGCGCCTGACCGGTGATGAGCTGCCTTATTCGACCACCGTTGAAGTGGAGAAGTACGAAACCCACGACAATGGTACGACCCATATTCATGCATTAATCCTGGTGGAACGTGAAAGCCAGAAGCGCATGGTAATTGGCCAGGGTGGCAGTAAACTTAAAGAAGTTGGCCAACAGGCACGACGCGACATCGAAAAGTTAGTAGGTGGCAAAGTGCATCTTATTTTGTGGGTCAAAGTGAAGTCAGGCTGGGCCGATGATGAGCGCGCCTTACGCAGCTTAGGATACGGCGAGGATTAAGCCGTGCAAGCGGCTTACGTGTTGCACCGATGGCCTTATCAGGAACATAGCCTGATCATTGAGGTACTCACCCAGCACGATGGCCGAATCCGCTTGCTGGCCAAAGGTGCGAAGCGAGGTAAACGTGGCCAGGCTGCCTTACTGCAGCCTTTTCGTTGCCTGCAAATTGACTGGCGCGGGCGCAGTGAGTTGAAAACCTTAACCAGTTGCGACAGCGAGGACTATCAAGCCGGCCTGGCGGGGGATTACCTGTATTGCGGGTTCTACATGAATGAACTGTTGCAACGACTGGTGCCCGAACAGGCTGCAGTGCCAGAACTGTTCGCCGATTACCATAATAGCCTGCATTTGCTGCGTGACGAAGTGGCCATGGAACCCGTACTGCGCAAGTTCGAGTGGAGCTTGCTCAAACACCTGCAGCTGGATTTTGATTGGCTGACCGAGGTAGACCAGGGCGATCCGATAGACCCGTTAAAAACGTATTACTTCAGGGCCGAGGAAGGATTTGCGGAAGTCATTGATGGCCGTGAGCCAACGCCATTTTTTATCGGCGAGGCGATTTTGAAAATGGCCAATTTTGCGCTCAATGAAGAGCAACTTTTACGTCAGTTTAAATGGGTGATGCGCGCGGCTTTGACCCCCTACCTTGGCACTAAACCGCTACGTAGCCGTGAGTTGTTTCAACAAACCAGGCTACGCTGAGTCAAATACATATTTAAAGGAGCCTCTATGCGCCCAGCACTACTTGGCGTCAATATCGATCATATCGCAACCCTTCGCAATGCCCGCGGGGTGAGCTATCCAGAGCCTGTTCAGGCGGCCGCCATTGCCGAGCAGGCTGGTGCGGACGGGATCACCATCCATCTGCGTGAAGACCGTCGGCATATTATTGACCGTGATGTTGAATTGCTTGCACAGACGCTGCAAACGCGGATGAACCTGGAAATGGCAATGACCGACGAGATGGTCAAAATCGCCTGTAAAACCAAGCCCGCTTACGTGTGTCTGGTGCCAGAAAAGCGTGAGGAGTTGACCACAGAGGGCGGCCTGGATGTCGCCAACCAAATTGCACGCACCCGCGATGTGGTCGCTGAGCTTAGTGAGGCTGGTATTCAGGTCAGCCTGTTTATCGACGCAGACACCCGTCAACTGGAAGCTGCTCGTGAAGTGGGTGCGCCGTTGGTGGAGCTGCATACAGGCCATTACGCTGAAGTTGAAGGCGATGCCCAGCGCCAGGCTTTACGTGGTATTCAAAAAGCCGCGCGAGAAGCCAAAGCCCTTGGCCTGGTGGTCAATGCCGGTCACGGTTTGCATTACCATAACACCACCGACATTGCTGCCATTCCCGAGCTGTTTGAATTGAATATTGGTCACGCAATTATTGCCCGTGCAGTGTTTACCGGGCTTGATCAGGCGGTACGCGAAATGAAGCATATTATTAACCAGGCTCGCTGCTAGCGCCAATGAGTATCGTTGGGATAGGTACAGACATCGTCAGCATCCGCCGTATTGAACAGGTACTTGCACGCAATCCTGACTTTGCGCTGCGTGTGTTGACCCCAGCGGAGCTTGAGCGCTATGCCAACCATCCTAAACCTGCTGCCTTCTTAGCTAAACGCTGGGCCGCCAAAGAGGCAGCAGCGAAGGCCTTGGGCACCGGCATTGGCAAAGTCTCGTTCCAGCATATTCTGATTTCTAATCATGACAGTGGCCAGCCACGACTCGAGTTCTTTGCTGCCGCACAAGAACAGGCTAGTTGCCTGGGGGCCTGTCATTTCCACCTTTCTATCAGCGATGAGCAGGACTATGCCATCGCCTACGTTGTTTTATCGGCGAACTGATTGACATCCTGCTGTTGATTTCGCACATTGATAGGGCAGGTACGCTGTTTGTCACCTGCCTTTCCCCGGTTTAACTGGCACATTTTCGATTTCCGCGCAGACAGAGGTCCCATGGTTCAGGTTCGTAGTACACATGTAGACAAAGGTATTCAGCGCCAAGGTGGCTGGTTACAGGCCGTACCAAAGGAAAAGGTGCGACACACGCTAGCCCGGTTTGCCGACGATTTGGCGCAGGTGATGCCACAATCTGCGGTCCTTGGTGAACCCGCTGAAGCCTTGCTCAAAGGCGAAGAGATGGTCGAGATTTTAGCCGAGCTGAACCTGGATAAAGTAGGTCTGCAAGCGGCACTATGTATACCTGCGTATGAAAGTGGCGTGATCGATGACGACTGGCTGGTGGAGAAGGGCGGCGAGCCATTGGTGCAGATGGTGCATACCGTTCATCAAATGCAGAGTATTAGCGAGTTGCAGCATTTTCAGCATGGTAAGCCGAATGCTGAACAAATAGATACCGTGCGGCGTATGCTACTGGCAATGGTGGAAGACGTTCGCGCAGTGCTGGTTAAGCTCGCCGAACGAATTTGTCATTTACGACTGTTAAAAAATGCAGATGAGGAAGAGCGGGTTCTGGCGGCCAAAGAGTGTAGCGAGATTTACGCGCCGCTGGCCAATCGCCTGGGGATCGGTCAGCTCAAATGGGAAATAGAAGATCTCGCATTTCGTTATCTGCACCCGCAAACCTATAAACAAATCGCCCGTCAGCTGGATGAAAAACGCCTGCAGCGGGAGGCGTATATCGATACTTTCGTTAATGACTTGCAAGCCCACCTGGATGCCGAGCAAGTAGACGCTAAAGTGTATGGTCGGCCTAAACATATCTATAGTATCTGGCGCAAAATGCATAAGAAGGGCCTGGATTTTAGCGAGCTCTTTGACATCCGCGCAGTGCGTATCGTGACCCATTCGTTAAAAGACTGCTATGGCGCGCTGGGCGTTGTGCACACCCGCTGGCGTCATTTGGCCTCGGAATTTGATGACTATGTGGCCACGCCCAAAGCCAATGGATACCAGTCTATTCATACCGTGGTGATTGGGCCGGAACAAAAAAATGTGGAGATCCAGATTCGCTCTGAGCAAATGCACGACGATGCGGAAATGGGCGTCGCAGCGCACTGGATGTATAAAGAAGGTGCGCCGGGCGGGCGTGGTCAGGGTTACGAAGAGAAAATTGCCTGGTTGCGGAAGTTACTGGCCTGGCATGAGGACATGGCGGAAAACGACGACCTGGTGCAGGAAATTCGCAGTCAGGTATTTGAAGACCGTGTGTATGTGTTCACTCCCAAAGGGGATGTGATTGATTTACCAGCCGGCTCGACGCCGCTGGATTTTGCTTATTATATTCATAGTCAGGTAGGGCATCGTTGTATCGGGGCGAAAGTAGATGGGCGCATCGTGCCCTTTACTTACAATCTTGGCAATGGCGAGCGGGTTGAGATCCTCACCCAGAAAGAACCATCGCCGCGGCGCGATTGGATGAACCCGGCCCTGGGGTATCTGAATTCAGCGCGAGCGCGCAACAAAGTACAAACATTTTTCAAGAAGCTGGACCGTGATAAGCATATTCAAAGCGGTAAAGAATTGCTTGAAGCCGAGTTAGCGCGACAAAAGCTGCATCTGGTGGATGCGGAAAAAGCGGTGGCACGCTTCAATATGACTCAGCTCGACGATTTGCTTGCTGCGATAGGTGCTGGCGACATTGGTTTGCATCAGGTGGTGAATTACCTGAAGCCGGTTGAGTCTGTGGACAGTGAAGAGGCCACCGAACAGGCCCTGAAGAAAATCATTCGCAAAAAGCCTGGAGGGAAAGCCACCGGCGGCGTGCAAGTGGAAGGCATCGGTAACCTGATGATGAGCTTTGCCCGCTGTTGTCAGCCGTTACCGGGCGACCCGATTATGGGTTATGTCACCCAGGGGCGCGGCGTGTCTGTGCATCAAAAACACTGCGAGCAACTGGCGCAACTATTACAGCAGAACCCGGCGCGGGGTATTGATGTGAAATGGTCTGGCGGTAAACCGCTGCACTATGAAGCACGGATTATGCTCGAAGCGATGGACCGTAGTGGCTTATTGCATGAAGTCACCACCATTATGTCGAATGAAAAGGTCAATGTGGGTGATGTGCAGTCGCGTCTTGACCACGCAAAGTCTCAGGTCACCCTGACCTTAACCTTGTATGTGCATGACAACGACGAGTTACAACGGGTGTTGACTCGCTTGCGTCAGCTTAGCGATATTCTTAGCGTGCAACGTTTATGAGTAGCGCAGCCAATATGCAGCCTCTTCAGCGATTGCTGAGCATCATGCAGCAATTGCGTGACCCTGAGCATGGCTGCCCGTGGGACCTGAAGCAGGATTTTCACAGCATAGTGCCGCATACCATTGAAGAAGCCTACGAAGTAGCCGATGCCATTGCAAAAGGGGACCCGGCAGCAATTCAGGATGAACTGGGTGATTTACTATTCCAGGTGGTCTTTTACGCTCAGTTAGGCCGTGAACAGGGTTGGTTTGGCTTTGCTGACATCGCGAGCGGTGTGGCTGACAAACTGGTGCGCAGACACCCCCATGTTTTCGCAGGCATGGAGGCTGGTGATGAGAAGGCGCTTAAAACACAATGGGAAACCATCAAGCGCACTGAGCGAGAGCAAAAAGCCGCGGGTAATGGTGCGCCGGCGTCAGTCTTTGCCGATGTGCCGAGCAATTTGCCAGGGCTGTTACAGGCATTAAAATTACAGAAGCGTTGTGCCAGCGTCGGTTTTGACTGGGACAACCTTGATGATGTGATGGCGAAGGTACGCGAAGAACTGGATGAGGTGAAAGAAGAACTACAGCCAGCCGAGGCACCCGTGGATGCCGCCAAAGTGGAAGAGGAGATCGGCGACCTGTTATTTGCTGTGGTGAACCTGTCCCGGCATGCGAAGGTAAATCCAGAGACTGCACTGCGCAAAGCGAATCAAAAATTTACCCGGCGTTTCCAGTATATCGAACGCCAGGTTGACGCAGCCCACGGGCGTTTGCAGGATTATTCACTGGACCAACTTGAAGCATTGTGGCAACAAGCTAAACAATCGTGATTGTTGCCATGGCCGTTTGCGCGTATACTATTTTCCCGTCTTAAGTACTTTTCCTAAATTCCCTGACGCTACAGGTTATGCATGGCAACAAAATATATTTTCGTCACCGGCGGTGTTGTATCATCGTTGGGAAAAGGTATTGCGGCGGCTTCTTTAGCAGCAATTCTCGAGGCCCGCGGCCTCAATGTCACTATCCTCAAACTCGACCCTTACATTAACGTTGACCCGGGCACAATGAGCCCAATTCAGCATGGTGAGGTTTTCGTAACTGTGGATGGTGCAGAAACTGACCTCGACCTTGGCCATTATGAGCGCTATATCCGCACGCGGATGACCAAGAAAAATAATTTCACCACTGGCCGAGTCTACGAAGACGTGCTGCGTCGTGAACGCCGCGGGGATTTCCTCGGTGCCACGATCCAGGTGATTCCGCACATTACCAATGACATTAAGCGTCGCGTTATTGAAGGTGCAGAAGGCTATGATGTTGCCTTGGTAGAAATCGGCGGCACGGTAGGTGATATTGAATCACAACCGTTCCTTGAAGCGATTCGCCAACTCGGTACAGAGATTGGTCGTGAGCGCGCGTTGTTTATTCACCTTACACTGGTGCCTTTCCTGGGTGCTGCGGGTGAAGTAAAAACCAAGCCAACCCAACACTCAGTGAAAGAGCTGCGCAGTATCGGTATCCAGCCTGATGTGCTGATTTGCCGTTCAGACCGCACTGTCCCTGCCAATGAGCGTGCCAAAATTGCGCTGTTCACCAACGTGCAGGAACGCGCGGTGATCTCGTTGAAAGACGTTGACAGTATTTATAAAATTCCAGCCATGCTGAAAGCCCAAGGCCTCGACCAATTGGTTGTAGATCGTTTCGGTATCGATTGCAAAGAAGCAGACCTGGCTGAATGGGAACGGGTGTTATACCTTGAGTCCAACCCAAGCGGTGAAGTGACCATCGGCTTTGTGGGCAAATATGTTGAGTTACCGGACGCTTATAAATCCGTTAACGAAGCGCTCAATCATGCGGGCCTGCACAACCGTTTGACGGTAAATATCCGTTACATTGATTCTCAGGATGTTGAGACCAAGGGTCTGAGCAAGCTAGAGGGCGTGGATGCCATTCTGGTCCCTGGCGGTTTCGGTGGCCGTGGTATCGAAGGCAAAATCATGGCCGCACGCTATGCCCGCGAGAACAACATTCCGTATTTAGGGATTTGTCTGGGCATGCAAATCGCGCTGATCGAATATGCGCGTGACGTAGCGGGTTTGACGGACGCTAACAGTACCGAGTTTGACCAGCAATCGCCGCACCCTGTGGTCGGTCTGATTACTGAGTGGATGTCGGAAAGCGGGCAGATGGAAATGCGCGATGAAGGGTCTGATTTAGGCGGCACGATGCGCCTTGGTGCGCAAGCCTGTCATTTGCTACCTGGCTCAAAAATCGCCCAGATGTATGGGGCGGAGCTCATCGAAGAACGTCATCGGCATCGCTATGAAGTGAACAACAATTACCGCGAGCAGCTTGAACAAGCAGGGCTGGTGGTATCAGGGCTGTCCCATGACAAACGTTTGGTGGAGGCAATTGAAATTGCGGATCACCCTTGGTTTATCGCGGTGCAATTCCACCCGGAATTTACTTCGACACCACGTGACGGACACCCATTGTTTACCGGCTTTATTGCAGCAGCTGGTGAGTATCAAAAACAACTACGCAAATAATTGAAAGCAGGATATTAAGCATGAGCAAAATCGTAAAAGTGATTGGTCGTGAGGTGATGGATTCACGCGGCAACCCGACCGTAGAAGCGGACGTTTATTTAGAGTGCGGTGCGATGGGCCGAGCTTGCGCCCCAAGTGGTGCCTCTACTGGTAGTCGCGAAGCGTTAGAGTTACGTGACCAGGACGCCGGCCGTTACCTGGGTAAAGGTGTCCTGCAGGCGGTGAGCAACATCAATGGTGCCATTGCTGAAGCCTTACAGGGGCAGGAAGCGGCTAACCAGCAGGCAATCGATGAGGTCATGCTTAAGCTCGATGGCACTGACAATAAAGAAAAGCTTGGCGCCAATGCAATTTTAGCGGTGTCACTGGCGGTGGCTAAAGCCGCTGCGATTAGTAAAGGCATTCCGTTGTATCAACATATTGCTGATTTATACGGTCAGCCAGGCAAGTACAGCATGCCATTGCCAATGATGAATATCCTTAACGGTGGTGAGCACGCAGACAACAACGTCGATATTCAGGAGTTTATGGTGCAGCCGGTTGGTGCCAGCAGTTTCCGTGAAGGTCTGCGCATGGGTGCGGAAATCTTTCACGCCCTGAAAGCGGTGTTACGTGCACGTGGTTTAAGTACTGCTGTGGGTGACGAAGGTGGCTTTGCGCCAAACCTGGCCTCTAACGAAGAAGCGTTACAGGTGATCGTGGAAGCGGTCAAAAACGCTGGCTATGAGATGGGCAGTGATGTCACGCTGGCATTAGATTGTGCGGCGTCTGAGTTTTATAAAGACGGCGTTTACGATCTTAAAGGTGAAGGTAAAACCTTTGACGCTGCAGGCTTTGCCGATTACCTGGCTGGCTTGTGCGAACGCTACCCGATTATCTCCATTGAAGATGGCCTGGACGAGAGTGACTGGGCGGGCTGGAAAGTACTGACCGAGAAGCTTGGTGACAAAGTACAGCTGGTTGGCGATGACCTATTCGTTACCAACACCAGTATTTTGAAGCGCGGTATTGACGAGTCTATTGGTAACTCAATTCTGATTAAGTTTAATCAGATTGGTAGCCTTACCGAGACCCTGAATGCAATTCGTATGGCCCAGGACGCAGGCTTTACTGCGGTGATTTCGCATCGCTCCGGTGAAACTGAAGACGCAACCATTGCCGACCTTGCCGTAGGCACTTGTGCTGGGCAAATCAAAACCGGTAGTTTGTGTCGTTCAGATCGTGTCGCTAAGTATAACCAGCTGTTACGTATCGAAGGCGAGCTTGGTGAAGACCAGGCTAAATACCACGGTCGCAGCGAAGTTAAAGCCGCGCTTTAAGATGTTCTAGCCAATGATGGATCAGAGCGACTTTCTACACAGCCATGATCAGTTCGCAGAATTGTGCGCGGCTTTGTATGAACGCGAGCTACATGATCTCAGTTGGAACGGGCCAGACAACGCAGTCTTTTTGAAGCGTCGTCTGGCCAGCTTACCCTTTTATGTACGCCGCGCAGCCCATGCGCTGCTGAGCATGCAGCGAGACGCCTCGCCAGGCTCTAACCCTCTGCAACTCGATATCCGCAATGCCAGCTGGCACGCACGCCAGGCGCCAAAACCGCCGGCAGGTATTCATATGGCCGCTCAGTCAGGCCAGCCTGGCGCTGACAGCAAATTAGAGACATGGCTGCGCCGCCATGCCCGGCTGGGTCTGGTGATGCCGCTACAGGTAGAACAAGACCAGTTGTACGGGGTTTACCTGGACAGTATCGACCGGACTGAATTAGAGGGGCAGGCGATGGCACAACCGGCAGTTCATCTTAACCGCCATGGTTGGTTTAGTCTGGATGGTCAGCCGTTAGAGCAGCAGCACGCACACTTACTGAAACCGTCGCGTGGGGTCATGAGCGCTGCCTGTTGCGGTCACCAGTGGTCTGCCGCTGGACGAAAGGCGCCGCGTACCTTAAGCTTACGTGAAGTTCTGCTGGCAACAACCCTGCAGTGGCCAGGTTTTACCAGGGTAAACCGGTTACCAGAGTAGTGTGTTTAGCACGGTTAAACCTACCAAGTGGTATCAGGTCAGGTCAGCAAACTATTGATGATGCGCAGCATCACTTATAATAATGATAGATAACAACAAGCGGTCACCGTCATGCGTCTTCTCACTTTGTGCGTATTAAGTTTGCTCTTAGCGTTGCAATACCGGTTATGGACCGGTGACAACGGTATGTCTGAGCTGCGTAGTCTGCAGCAGGACATTGAGCGACAGGAGCAAACCAATCAACAGCTGGCCCAGCGCAATCAGTTATTGCAGGCCGATATCGTTGATTTGCGCAATGCCCAGGAGGCGGTTGAAGAGCGCGCGCGCAATGAACTGGGTCTGGTCAAAGCCGACGAGACTTTCTTTCGCCTGGTGCGAATTGACGCTGAGGCGGTGGAACCCATTCAAACTCAGGTTGATTATCAGCGGTCGTCAGCAAATTAGGCTGTGCTCTGTCAGATCTCAAAGCCATTACATGCCGGGTGCGCCTGGCTAATGCTCGAATAAAGCGGACACTTTATGTCATCATCTTCTACCCCGTATCAATTCGTTGCGATTGTCCCAGCCGCCGGCACAGGCAGCCGGATGGGACTGAAAACCCCTAAACAATACTTATCTATCGTTGGCAAAACTGTGCTTGAACACAGTATTGAAAGCCTGTTTCAGGACCCTCGAATTCAGCAGGTGGTCGTCGCCCTGCACCCAGGCGACCAAACTTTTGCCACGCTGCCAATCGCCCAAGACCAACGTGTTTTTAGCGTGGTGGGCGGCGCTAACCGTGCAGAGTCGGTTAAACATGGACTGCAGTTTGTGCGCCAGCGGATGCATTCCAGTGCAGCCACGGGTTCATTGGTTGCGGTGGTCCATGATGCTGCGCGACCATGCCTGAACGCTGCAGATCTTCGCCGTTTGCTTGACCAGTTCAGCCGGGCACCAGAATCCGGTGCGCTACTTGCGGCGCCAGTGCGTGATACGATGAAACGTGCGGGGGAGTCAGGCAATATTTGTGACACGATTGATCGCCAAAACCTGTGGCATGCACTCACGCCGCAAGTGTTTATGTTGGCGCCCTTGTTAGAGGCGTTGTCCACCGATGTAACCTCGATTACCGATGAGTCGTCAGCGATGGAGCAGCAAGGTGTTCAGCCTCAGTTAGTGGCAGGAAAGGGCAGTAATATTAAGATTACCCATAGTGAAGATGTGGCAACGGCGCAGTCTTATTTGGTTCAACATGTTAAGCACGAGGAATCACCAGCGATGCTGCGAATTGGTCAGGGTTTTGATGTACACAAATTTGGTGGGAGTGGGCCTGTCTACCTAGGTGGTATCGCTATCGACCATGAATATGGGCTGATTGCCCACTCAGACGGTGATGTGTTGCTTCATGCACTGTGTGATGCTCTATTAGGCGCGCTGGCGCTTGGTGATATTGGCCATCTGTTCCCAGACACTGACCAAGCGTATCGTGGCGCGGACAGCAAGGAACTGCTGCAACAAGTCTATCAGTTGGTCACTGAGCAAGGTTACCGTCTGGTGAATGCGGACATAACGCTGATGGCAGAGACGCCTAAACTCAAACCGCATAATATTCGTATTCGTCAGTGTATCAGTGAGCTGCTGCAGACTTCGATTGACCAGATCAGCGTCAAGGCGACCACCACCGAGCAGCTTGGCTTCACCGGGCGTAAAGAAGGTATTGCCTGTCAGGCGACTGTACTATTAGCCAAATCTGAATTCACCCCATCAGCAATCGCGGAGTCATCCGATTTATGAGTAACGAGCAGCCGAACTACGACTTGGACTGGGCTTACCTTCATGGTAGTGCGCCACAGAGCAGTGCCATTTTTAAGCATGAGCCTGCCGACTTTCAGGTCACTGAAATTCTCGGCTTCACCCCAGATGAAGACAGTAAAGGGCAGCACCACTGGCTATATATTGAAAAGCAGGGCGCGAACACCGAATTTGTTGCCCGTAAGATCGCAAGCTATGTGGATGTGCCACCGAAAGAAGTGAGCTACAGCGGACTTAAAGATCGCCATGCGGTCACCTGGCAGTGGTTTTCAGTCCAGTTGCCAGCAACCCGCGAGGTGAATTGGGACAGCCTTCAGGATAACGAGTTTAAGGTTCTTCGCCATCTACGTGTGGGTCGCAAATTGCGTCGAGGCTCACATCAGGCGAATCAGTTTAAAATTTTATTGCGTGACGTGAGCGAGCCAGAAGCTTTGGAGCAGCGCTTGCAAGCAGTTGCTGAGCAAGGTGTCCCCAACTATTATGGTGAACAGCGTTTTGGTCGCGAAGGGCAGAATCTGAATAAAGCGGAAGCGATGTTTGTCGGGCGGCGAATCAAGGATCGTACCTTACGTGGTCTGCTCCTATCCAGTGCCCGTTCTTATGCGTTTAATCAGGTGCTTAGCCAGCGAATTGCACAGAACTACTTTAGCCAGCTGTTGGCCGGTGACGTGTTAGTGTTGAAAGGTTCTAATTCCTTTTTTGTGTTCGAGGATGACAGCGAGCGCGAAGAAACCGAGGGGCGTATTGCGGCGAGAGACGTAGGCCTTAGCGCGCCGTTATGGGGCCGTGGAGAGATGTTGAGTAAAGCCGAGGCGGCAGAATTTGAAAACCAGGCGCTGCAGCCATGTAGCCATTTTCTGGATGGGTTGGAGCGTGCTGGTTTGAAGCAGGAGCGTCGGCCTATCAACCTGCTACCCGAGGCCTTTACATGGCAATGGTTGGGCAATCATCTGGAGCTTTCCATGCGCTTACCCACAGGCACTTTTGCGACCAGTATTCTGCGTGAGTTGGTTTGCGTTCGTGAGCCTAATCAGGGGAACCGCTAATGATGAAAATTTTACTAAGCAACGATGATGGCGTCAGAGCCCCTGGCATTGCTGAGCTATATAAAGCGTTAAGCGCTATTGCGGAAGTGCGGGTTATTGCGCCTGAGCGCAATTGCAGTGGTGCGAGTAATTCGCTGACCCTGCACGAACCGCTGCGAGTTGAACAGCTGGAAAACGGCTTTTTCTCGGTCAATGGTACACCAACGGACTGCGTCCATCTGGGCACCAATTCACCGATTGCTGAAGTGCCTGATTTGGTCGTCTCAGGGATCAACGATGCACCGAATATGGGCGACGACGTGCTGTATTCGGGCACAGTGGCAGCAGCCACTGAAGGACGCTTTATGGGGCTGCCAGCTATTGCCGTGTCGATGGGCGATAGTGGCCACGAATATTACGAGACCGCCGCTAAAGTGGTCGCTGAACTGGTACTGCGTTTACAGCAAAAGCCATTGAGTGCAGATTTTGTGCTTAACGTGAATGTGCCTTATATGAGCTATCAGGGGCTCAAAGGCACGCGAATCACTCGTTTAGGCCGCCGCCATCGCGCGGAAGGCATGGTTCGTGCGACCGACCCCCGTGGGCGTGAGCTTTTCTGGTACGGTCCGGTTGGTAAACATCAGGACGATGGGCCTGACACAGACTTTGCTGCAATCCGTGAAGGCTATGTGTCAATTACCCCGCTAAGTGTCGATATGACCGCAGAGCGCGCGCAACAGGATAACGTCCGGGACTGGTTAATACAGGATTTATGATAGTGGCAAACTTTCAAGGCATGGCGCGCAAGTTATGCGAGCAACTTAGGGCGGCAGGCATTCAGGATGAAAAAGTACTGCGGGTGATTGAACAGACCCCGCGTCATCAGTTCATGCCTGAATCATTGGCGCATAAAGCTTATGAAAATACGGCTTTGCCAATCGGTAACGGTCAGACAATTTCGCAGCCCTATATCGTGGCGTTGATGACAAGCCTGTTGCTTGCGCAGAATCCGCGCAAAGTACTAGAGATCGGCACCGGCTCAGGTTACCAGACTGCCATCCTGGCCTCGCTGGTGGATGAAGTGTTTAGTGTTGAGCGCATTTCAGCATTGCAGTATCAGGCCAAACGGTGTTTGAAGAAGCTTGATCTGCATAATGTACGGACCAAGGTTGGCGATGGCTGGCAGGGTTGGCAGTCTAAAGCGCCTTTTGATGGCATTATCGTCACAGCCGCTGCTGCACGAGTCCCCGAGGCGCTGCTTAACCAACTGTCTAGTGAGGGCGGAGTGATGGTGATGCCACTTGGTGAGACACGTCAACGGCTGCTCGTGATTAAGCGGGAGGGCGATGATTTTACTTATCGGGATTTGGAAGACGTTCGATTTGTTCCCTTAGTAGAAGGTGATCCAGAATAATTCTGTGATCTTTCGACAATGACTGCCGTTGCTTGCAACAAGGATTTGGATGACAGCGATTTTAGCGAATAAACGGGGGCTATCAGGCTTGCACGCTCAATGCCGGTGGGTCGCAATCTCCCTTGTGCTGACGTCAATCCTTGCAGGGTGCGCGCAGCGAAGCGAACCTGCGCCGGTTGAAGCGGTTTACACCGGGCGTACGGTGCACGATTTTAGCCGTGGTTCACTCAGTGACCAAAGCTACCAGGTACAACGCGGGGATACCCTGTACTCCATAGCATTTCGTGCTGAAATGGATTTACGCGATATCGCTCATCTTAATAATCTTCAAGAACCATATCAGATTCAACCTGGGCAGGTACTACGATTGGTTGCGCAAGCGCCTTCACAACCAGTAGCAAATGTTAATGCTGCGCAAGGTCGTACAATTAATAACCAAAAAAGTGTTAAGGAACGTAAAGATACCCACCAAATTGATCTAAGTCGAACTGTTGAAGGTAAAGTAGAACAAGAGTATGGTAAAAATCGAACGGAACAAAAAAGTAGTCAGCAACAAAGTTCTGTTCGACCGGCGCAGCAGCGCGCAGCGACCCCTCCCCAGACGGGAGCGGCGCGCACGCAGTCTGTTAGCAATGCCAGCTCTCATGGAGGACCTATCGAGTGGCAGTGGCCCTCACAAGGGCGTATAGCCCGGAGGTTCTCCGACGACAGACCCGGCGCCAGCGGGATAATTTTCTCAGGAGTAAAAGGCGACCCGGTGACAGCAGCGGCAGCAGGCAAAGTGGTATATGTTGGTAGCGCACTCAGAGGTTTCGGTAGGTTAATCATTTTGAAACATAATGATGATTTTATAACTGCCTACGCCCATAACGAAACGTTAATGGTGCAGGAACAGGAATGGGTCGCAGCAGGCCAACAAATAGCCACAATGGGTGATTCAGACGCAGACGATGTTCGTTTACGATTTGAGTTACGCTATCAAGGCAGTTCGGTAAATCCAGAGCAGTACTTGCCGAGGTCTCGCTAGCGCAGTCATCCGGTCTCACAAAAGGAGAATGGTAATGCGTGAAGGCAAAAAAGAAATAGTTGATGACGTAGCAACCGTAGAAGACGCTGAACAAGCGGATGATTCAGTTCGTGAAATCAATATGAGCGCAGATCAAGACCAGGCGCAGGAAGAAGTAGAGCTCGAAGAGGCTCTTGCTTCGAATATCAAGCCGCATCGGAAGCTGGATGCGACTCAAATGTATTTAAGCGAAATTGGCTTTTCACCGCTACTAAGTGCGGAAGAGGAAGTCTATTTTGCGCGTAAGGCGCTTCGCGGAGACGAAGCTGCTCGTAAACGCATGATTGAGAGCAATCTGCGTTTAGTCGTGAAAATCGCCCGTCGTTACAATAACCGTGGTTTAGCATTGCTTGATTTGATTGAGGAAGGCAATCTCGGTTTGATCCGCGCAGTTGAAAAATTTGACCCAGAACGTGGTTTTCGTTTTTCAACCTATGCTACCTGGTGGATCCGCCAAACTATTGAACGTGCGATTATGAACCAGACTCGTACGATTCGCCTGCCCATCCATGTGGTTAAAGAGCTGAATGTGTATTTGCGCGCAGCCCGTGAACTAGCGCATAAGCTGGATCATGAACCTACCGCAGAAGACATCGCCCATAGTCTGGACAAGCCAGTTGAAGATGTGACGAAAATGCTACGCCTGAATGAGCGTATCTCTTCAGTTGACACACCAATTGGTGGTGACTCAGACAAAGGCCTGCTGGACATCATCGCCGATGAAAAGAACAGTGGTCCGGAAGTTGAGATCCAAGACGAAGATATGCGCGGCAATATTTTGCACTGGCTAGAAACTTTGAACGCTAAGCAGCGTGAAGTTTTGGCACGTCGTTTCGGCTTACTTGGTTATGAGCCGTCGACACTGGAAGATGTGGGTCGTGAAATCGGTCTGACGCGAGAGCGCGTGCGTCAAATTCAGGTGGAAGCATTACGCAAACTGCGTGAAACGCTACGCCAGCAAGGGCTTACTCTTGAATCTGTATTTGAGTCGTCGAACTTTTAATTGGTGACAATGAGACACGAAAAAACCGACCCTACAGTGACGTAGAGTCGGTTTTTTTATGCATAGCAGACTAGTTGTAAAGAGCTTTCCACTGATACAACAGGTCGAGTGCCTGTCGCGCAGTGCAATCATCAGTATCAAGTGCTTGTAAGGCATCAAGCAAGTTAAGCGCTTGCTGGGCGCGTGGGTCTGGTTCGTTGCTCATTGGCGCAGCCGTGTCTTGGTGTGCGAACAAATCTGCTTGAGCAGCAGGTGCACTGGACTCAAGCTCAGTTAGCTTCGCTTTCGCTTTCGCGATCACCGCCGCTGGGACCCCCGCTAGCCTGGCGACCTGTAAACCAAAACTTCGATTGGCGGCGCCAGGCTTAACGTGGTGCAAAAAAGCCACGGTATCGTCGTGCTCGGTAGCGTCTACATGCAAGTTGACGGTAGCTGGTAAGCGCTCGGCCAGATCAGTAATCTCAAAGTAATGGGTCGCGAATAAAGTCAGGCTTTTGCAATCCAGTGCTAATGACTGGGCACAGGCCCAGGCTAGCGACAGCCCATCATAGGTCGAGGTGCCACGGCCAATTTCGTCCATCAGCACCAGGCTATATGGGTTGGCATTGTTGAGAATATTGGCGGTTTCGGTCATCTCAACCATAAATGTAGAGCGACCTGAAGCCAGTTCATCCGACGCACCAATGCGCGTAAAAATCCGCTCAATACGGCCAATTCTGGCTTGGGTCGCAGGTACAAAGCAGCCGACATGAGCAAGCAGTGTGATCAACGCAGCCTGGCGCATAAAGGTTGATTTACCGCCCATATTCGGGCCGGTAATAATATTCAGTCGACGTGAGTCACCGATATGAAGATCGTTAGCAATAAAGGGGGTGTCTGCATAATACTCGACCACCGGGTGACGCCCATCAGTGATATCAATGCCAACACCATCGTCTAGTTGCGGCCGGCAATATTGCTCGGCTTCGCTGTGCAAGGCAAAACCCGATAAGACGTCCAGCTGGGCGAGGGCATCGGCGCAGCGCTGCAGGTCAGCTACCTCGGGCAACAGCTGTGCTAATAATTCATGGTACAGTTTTTTTTCTAATGCCAGGGCCTGGCTTTGGCTGCGCAATACCTTGTCTTCGAACGATTTGAGCTCGGGAATAATGTAACGCTCTGCATTTTTCAGGGTTTGCCGACGCTGATAGTCCGCTGGCACATCAGCCTGGCGTGAGGTTTCGATATAAAATCCATGGACCCGGTTATAACCTACTTTCAGGTTGGCGATGCCACTGCGTTTTCGTTCGCGCTCGGCAAGCGCCTCGAGCTGGTCGGTGGCGCCCTGGCTTAGTTCACGCAGTTCATCAAGTTCGCTATGGTAGCCTGCGGCGAGGACTCCACCGTCTCGGATCACGACTGGCGGGTTTTCGATCACTGCACGTTGTAGTAAGTCGACTACCTGATTGAAGTCCGCAAGGTCGTTGCGTAAAAAATGCATACAGGAAGGCGCCAGTACCGATTTAATCCCGGGTACTTGTTGTAAAGCCTGGCGTAAGCGAGTGAGATCACGAGGGCGAGCGCTTTGCAGTGCAATTCTGGCGAGGATGCGCTGCATATCACCCACGGCCTTAAGGGCCTCCTGCACACTCTCTGCCTGGTTTTCAGCGCGCAGCCAATTGACTGCATCAAGACGCTGGTTGATCATGCTATGGCTACGCAAGGGCTGGTGTAACCAACGCTTAAGCAGCCGACTGCCCATGGCAGTCACGGTTTTATCGACAACCGCAGCGAGGGTATGTTCGACCCCGCCAGCGAGATTCTGGGTTAGCTCAAGGTTCTTACGTGTGGCTGCATCCATCACGATAGCATCATCGCGATGCTCAAACTGAATCGACTGAATGTGCGGCAAGCTTGATTGCTGGGTCGCTTTAACATAATGAATCACCGCACCAGCGGCAGCAATGGCTGCATTCGCGTTGCTTAAGCCAAAGCCGGTTAGGTCTTTGGTGGCAAACTGGCGGGTCAGTAGTTGTGCAGCGGTGGTGCTGTCAAATTCCCACTCCGGGCGACGGCGTACCGGGGTTTTTATCAGGCCACCGCGCTGTAGTAAGGCACCGAAAGAAGCCTGTTCAGGGACAAGTAATTCCGCAGGTTGCAATCGTTCGAGCTCAGCATAAGCTTGTTCCACAGTTTCATGTTCCGACACGCTAAAACGTCCGCTGGACAAATCCAGCGCCGCGATGCCGTAATGCTGATGAGGGCAACTGACTGCGACTAACAGGTTTTCACTATGGGTATCGAGCAAGGCTTCATCACTGAGCGTGCCCGGGGTCAGCACGCGCACGACTTTCCTTTCGACCGGGCCTTTACTGGTCGCTGGGTCGCCTATTTGTTCACAGATAGCGACCGACTCACCCATTCGAAGCAGCCTGCCAAGGTAGTTCTCAGCAGCGTGATAGGGCACCCCGGCCATTGGAATCGGTTCACCCGCAGACTGACCCCGTTTGGTCAGCGAGATGTCGAGTAACTGTGCTGCTTTTTTCGCATCGTTAAAAAATAACTCGTAGAAATCTCCCATACGATAAAACAGTAAGGTTTCGGGGTGATCTGCTTTAATGCGTAAATATTGCTGCATCATTGGGGTATGGGTACTCGCAACCATAACGATTATCTTGTTATCCTGTGATCGATACTTATAAAGTTGATGTCCAGCGATAGGGTGTCAACGAGGGTGCTGGACGTATTCTATTTTACACTACCCATGATCCCGTGTTCGCATGAAAATGCCAAGAGGGATGATCAGGTTTGTTGGAGATTTTTGCATAATGACGAGTTCAGCCCAAGCAATAGCTGAGTTAACATCTGGTTTAGCCGAGAGATTAACCAGTCGCAAGCAAACGCTGGCAACTGCGGAGTCCTGTACCGGTGGGATGATCGCGACCTATTGTACAGATCTCGCCGGGAGCTCTGTATGGTTTAATGGTGGCATTGTAAGCTACAGCAATGCCATGAAGATCAAGCTACTTGGTGTCGACGATACCGTGCTTGAACAACAGGGCGCCGTGTCAGCGGGTGTTGCAGAGCAGATGGCCTGGGGTGCTATCCGTGCATGTGGTG
>JAFIFH010000025.1 GCA_020832105.1 Idiomarina sp. | reverse complement strand
GAACTCCATATGCAAAAGAATGAACCACTCCGAGGCCTAGATTTTGAGGAGATAAATAACCGACGGCCCCGGAAAAGTGCTCCGCAATAACCTTCTCATCAAATGTTCCAGGGTAAAAATCAATACGATCGGTCACACCATGCTGTTCAGCAAGTTGAACTAACTCAACTAAATGTTCTCCATCACCAACGACTCTGAGGCGATACTTAAATTGATTGAGGTAAGGAATTATTAATGAAAGACCTTTACGTTCTTGAACTCTGCCAAAATACAAAAAATATTCCTCGCCCTTAGTCTCACCCGGATTTGATATCGACAATGTGTTATACGCAACTGATATTTTCTCGCTCGGATAGCCAACCTCAATTAATCGCTGCTTCCCTTTTGGGGTATACACAATAAACCCATCACTAATTCTAAAAAGTGTCTTACGCAGCAACCGAGTGAAAATAGAGCGATTCTGACCCAATCCATGCCCCCACAAAACCCACTTTTTCCAAGGAAACACAAGCATAGGCATCCAACTATGAGGCCTTCTTAAATTAAAGGTAGTAATAACGACATCTTTAAAAAAAAGTCTGAACGGGTTGAAAATAAAGAGTTTATTCTCACCTTTTCCGAATTTAATGGTGCATCGTTTAATACCGGGAAACTCAAACCCAAATTTATCATCCCCACTTATACCAGTCAGAGATCGAGACCGTTTAGAAATCCATTCCAAGATGAAAAAGCGATAATTAGGGACTCCAAATTCAAATATCATGAATACGCGATCAGTTTTTTTCATTTGAACCTTTAACATGTCTATAACAAAGAATAATAAAAACCAATAAAAATGGATAAAGCTTATTTCTGGAATCTCCACCACCTTCACTATACAGGGCATAACTCACCGTGTACAAAGTAGCAAGTAGAATAAGAAAAGCAACAAAATCACTTTTATTAATTACATTCATAACATAGCCAGGTCGGAACATCAAAAATAGCGCACCAAAATAGAAGGCGCCCATTAAAACCATGCGCGATATTTCATACAAATAAAAGTTACTACTTACACCTTCATAAATCATTTCATATAGCTTAGACGTTGGCACTGGCGTAATAATTTGCCTGATGATTATCTGTATATTTTGATTGAGGAATGGAATCCCCATAAAGGAGTCCGATTTTAGTTCGGCGAATATAGAGAGCCTCCCAACACCAACAACATAACCAGCCACATCAATTAAGTAGTTATAAAATGGAGAAACAAAAAGTAGAATGAAAATCAAAGGAAGATAAACAAAGTTAATCTTTTTGCTTACGCCAAAAATTTTGTATAATGAGAACCAAAGCGCTGAAGCTGCAAACAGCACCGCGGCTTCAGGTCTAATAAAGAGGAAAAAGAAGACGCAGCAAAAAGTGAATAAAATAAACTTTATATTTCCTTTTGCGTTGACACACAGGTAAATAAAGTAAAGTGTGAAGAAGACCAGCATGGCGTCGCGCATTAGTAATGCCGAAAGGAAAACAACATATAAAAATACGATAGGAAATAAAACTAAACTTATTTTTCTCTGTGTTACTTTATATAATAAAATCGAAGTTAAGAGAACAAAAGGAATAGATTGAATTTTTAGACCAAACTCTCCAAAAAGAAAATAATTGCTTTTTGAGTACAGAACAAACAGAAGGTACCTGCGGTGATTTTCTAGTATGTGAGCGAAGGAGTGATTGACTTCCATCCTGAAATAGTCTTCATCAAGCCTATAAAAGCTATCCTCTGGTAGAAGAACATAGGTTTCGAATAAGAATAGTGACGCTAGGGTGAATGTTACCAGTAACAGAAACAGAAAATATTTGGAGCTTAATATATTTACCTTATGCGCAGCAATAAATACAAAAACAAAAACAATGGCAAGCATCCTAAAAAGCTCTCTTCTCAATCCATTTCGCTATCACCTCAGCTCTTCTAGGCGAACTTGAATCTGCAGGAATCACCTTTGCCAGTTCGAACTTTCCATCTTTTATGAGCTGTATGGCATTAGCAATACTACGGGTATCTAAAGGATCAACTAACAAGCCCTTACCGCTGTCAACTTGCCACCTAACGTCTGCAATGTCGGAAGTAACCACAGGGACACCACACGCTAACGCCTCCTCAATTGCGTTACATGAACCTTCAGCTAGCGTAGGTAACACGAATACATCTGAAGCATTCAACCATAGAGGAAGGTCGGAATTCTCGACAGTTTGCGAAAACAGAACTCTTTCCCCTTCAGGCTTCTGATCTCCCTCACCTATAAATACGCCATACACTTGGTCGAGGTGCTTTATTGCTTCGAGAACCCGTAACGGGCCCTTCCTGTATATAAAGTGGCCAACAAAAGAAACAATAAATGAGTCAACTGGAAGCCCTAGTTGAATTCTACATTCTTCTTTACTAAGAGGCTTGAACTGACTATTCGCTTGATTAGGAATCAAAAGAATACTGTCTGGATCCGCGCCCAAAGTAATGGCATCTTCAACCAGTCTAGGGGATACACATATAATACCAGAAGCGTTTCTAATGATGTTTTTTGCTAAATCCATATTTGATGGTTGAATAGTACTTATCAAATTAGATTCACCTAAATCCAAAAAGTATTTGCAACCATATTTCAGATGAAGATTATAGGCTGGAAGCCCTGACTTCATTAGAAACTTAGCATATAAAACCTGATCTTTATGATAACTTCCACTACCTAAAACAGAATTTGATAAATTAATTAAAGTTACATCGTTAAGATTAATTCCCAATAAGGTTTTATTTGAGATGGAAAGATAGCGCGGCCGGCGAACCTTACATGGATCCTGGATAGGGACACTTTTCTTAAATATAGACCGGAAAATATCTGCATAAGACTGCGGATTAATCACCTCTACATCCATACCTGAATCGACCCAATCTTTTACCAGATTGCCTACAAAAGCTCCGGAATACACTCGTTTTTTTGTGGGGAAATTAGGAGTCAAAACTTTTAGCTTCAATTTCACGAACCGCCGTACTCCCTCAATATGTTCTTTGCACGCATGTGCCACGAGTACTTGCTCGTAAAATCCTCATGGGCTTTGGTGCCTAATCTTGCCCTGAGATCAGGTTCATCTCGCAATTTACGAATTGCTAAGCACCAGGACTCTAAACAAGAAGGTGCAGCCAGCAATGCATTATCACCATCCTGAAGTACCTCATTTAACACAGGTAATGAAGATGCAACAATCGCTTTACCTGAAGCCATGTATTCAAACACTTTTAATGGAGACATCCAAGCGGTTGTATCGCCCCCGCCGTAAGTCTTGACACCCTCTTGATAGGGCGCCAAAAGCACATCCATAGATGCGCGATAATCGGGAACCATGCCGGGTGCAACAAAGCCATGAAATACAACATTAGTTTGGCTCTTTGATTCCTCTTTCCAACGCGCGATATCCTGCGCCATACCGCCTACAAAGTGAAAATCCGCCCAATCACAATGCTTAGCAATATCTATAATTAAATCAATGCCTCGACCATCGAACAAGTGGCCCGTATAACCTATCTGTAAACGTTCTGGATCGGTTGTCAATTGAATTTCATTTCGATTCACAACCTCATCAGCTCCATCAGGAAACACTCGAATCTTACTCGCAGCTATTGAGTAATTATCTAAATAGTGCTGACGTAGCGCCTCAGTTATCACGGTTAAACCAGTAAAATTCTTACGCGAAATTAATGACTTAAAAAACATTAATGACATTTTACCGCTATTAGCTATTGGCGTATGAGATTCAAACACAACTTTAAGGCCGAGTAGCGAGCTAAAATAGGCTCCAACTATATGCCGGCTATAAACTATATCAGGCTTAGCTATGAATGCTTTAATCGCTGAATAAAGACCGTAAAATACAGACCGTCCTCTTCCCTCAAAAACATCGATTAAGTCGATTTTAAAATTGCTTCTCACACCATAAAAATTATAGAAATCGACTCCAGAAATATCTGGGTCTACCTTACCTTTAACTCCAATTAAGGTGACATCGCATTTGCTATCTGCAAAGGCACTACTCATTTTCATCACATGTATGGAGTTGGCAGCGCGAGATGGGATGTTTGAAGAGCTAATATAAACCAATTTCATATTTCTATTACCTAACCCTAACTTTATTTAACAGCGCGAGGCACATGTTGACAAATGGTTTTGTAAACAAAAATAGAACTGCTAACATGAACGTTTTACGCTTGACCGAAGAACGGTACTTTCTAATAAATTTAAGCCTATCAAAGTATTTATTACTCAATCTCTCGCCTTCATGCTGCCTTAGATAAACTAATGACTTAGAACAGAACGATATATCATGGTCCATCTTGATAATTTCCATAACGAGACTTTTGTCCTCAGAGGTTTTCAACGCAGCGTCAAAACCTTCGACCATAAAAAACAACTCCTTGGAAATAAGCAGATTTTGCCCTCCAACTCCTGGATTGCGAAAAAGTAAATTGGAAGGAGTAACAGTATACTTGGATGGCGTTTTTCCCTCAGAAACAATACCATTACACCAATATAGTATTTGCCCATAAACACATTTGGAACCTGATGATTTAAGTTCTTCAACCGCATGGAAAAGAAAATCCTCGTCCCACCAATCATCATCATCGAGAAAGCTTATGTAATTTCCTTGTGCCATTGAAGCACCAAAATTTCTCGCTTTAGAAACTCCAATCCGCTTTTTTACCCGATAGTAATCAACGTTCGAAGGAAGCGATTCACTTTTCACCGGGATATTTCCGTTATCTACCACAATGATTTCAGTAGGACTGAAGCTTTGGGCAGCGATAGAATTGATTGCTTCCAATAGGTAAGATAGCGGACGGTCACATGTTGGTACGATAACAGAGACTCTAAATTCCCTGTCGTTATCGTATATAACATTATTCATAACTTATGTTAACCTGATTATTTTTACTAAAACTACGTATCATAAACTCATATTAGTTTTTTTCGTAGCTGAGGCATAACTGAGTCTCTTTGAATTATTTCAACGAAAGCTCTGACCATAGATTCGCTTGAGAGAGATAGCGTGTAGCTATTAAATGCATCGTCACACTTAAGCTCGTGCTTGTGCACATTTCTACGAATCTCGTCAATTAACGCATTCAGCTCTTCAAATTGATTGAGTAAGTAACTATTAGCGCAAGTACAGTAGTGAAATTCTGGAGCATGATATGGAGAAGGCATGGTCATCACAGGAACGCCATACGAGAATGCGTGAACCACTCCCAAACCTACGTGCCCTGGCGAGAAATACAATAATGCACCACGAAAGTGTTCGAGCAACTCATCATCAGAATGAGTTCCTACATAAAAATCTATTAAATCTTCAACCTTAAAGTATGATGCACGCTCCCTTAAAGTGGTTAGATGAGCACCATCGCCGACCACCCTAAGCCTTATATTTAACTCCCGCAACCAAGGGAAAACGCCTTCAATATTTTTTCGGCTTTGTATACGCCCAACATATAAAAGGTAATTACCAACCTCTGTTCTTACGCTATTTTTTACCTGCAGCGTATTGTTTGCCACAGCAATACATTCAGAGGGATACCCTTCATTAATTAAGCTAACTTTTCCTTGCTCAGTATAAACAACATAGCCGCTACTTTTTTGAAGAATTTTTGCCCGTAGCCATTTTACAAAATTATTTTGGCTGCGCCCAATACCTTGCCCCCATAAAATCCACCTCTTCTTCGGGAATAGAAACATTCCAAGCCAAGTATGTGGTCTACGTATATTTGCACTGACAATCACAACATCAGAATTCGCAATCGCACCAATAGGCAAGGTATACAGAGCGCTTTCACCAGAACCTATTATCCGTTTCAGACTCTTAACATCTAGCGGGTTAACGAATTTATCCTGTGCAGCATATATTGCTAATTTAGAACTAACTTTACGTAATTCCCTTATGAGAAATTCTCTATATGGTGGAAATGCAAACTCAAAAATCAATAACAACCGCATATTTTTAGCCCTAAGTAGATATTCTTGCAAAAAATATCGGTTACAGTCACATTCTTCATGAGTTACTTATTTCTCTATTTCCAGTTCCATACGACTGAAATATTCTGATAAGCAGAATACATAATAAAGAGAAGAATCCGCCAAAAATCGTTCCTACAATAGCAATCATGGCTCGTGGTGGGCTTGCTCTATTTTCCTCAACCACAGGTGGGTCTATTATCCGAAACACATACTCAGGCCTGGCGTTCGCCATCATGATTGTTTGAACCTGGCTTTCCATTAAATCATAGAAAACCCGTTCCGAACTAGCCAACCTTATGTTTTCTAGCTCGCGTTCAATATACTCTAAACTTCTGGTTGCTTCCCCAACCTCACGTTCTCTCATCTCGTTATTGATGTCCGTAATAATTAATTGTACCCACTCACTTGCGATGACAGGGGATCTGTGTCGAATAGTTATAGTTATGATGCTGGTCGAGCCCGATCTTTCAACTGACATTATATTCCGGAAAGCTTGTACATATTCGGCAAAACTCGGTTCTGGCGTTCTTGGAAATTCTACTTCACGAACCCATTCTTCTCTTTCCACATCATATATTGAGCTATCAATACTTAATTCGTTGGTGTACATATCCCATTCTTTGGAAGCCATTAACTCAGGTAAAATATTATGACGGTTAACGAATTCAGCAATGAATTTTCTTGATTGCAGTATTTCTAAGGCTAGAGACGCAGTATCGATCTGACCACTGCCGATATTCATACCAGCCAAATTGGCTAATCCACCTATCTCTCCTCCAAGGCCACTATTAGCGCTTAGAGCTTCCTTCGTCGGAATTAATTTAGCTTCTGCTTTGTAGATATTCGGAAGGCTCAGTGCGTAGAGAACGGAACCAATAGCGAAAATCATGGTAAATCCGAGTATCAACCACTTGTATAACCATAGCGTGTCGAGGATTGCTTTAAAGTCGATTTCACCGATACTCCCATTTGGGCCCAGGTCTTGCTTAATAGATTGCTTTTTCGATTCTTTACCAGTCACTTCCCCACCTCATAGATCCCTTAGTATTACAAGCACGCTACCGCCCCTAGGTTACAGCTCCCAGTATGCAGTAGCATCTTTATGTAATGCCGCAACAGAAAAAGCCTCCGCGCAAACGTACGCCGAGGCCTTGTTATAACATTCTATAGCAAGCAACTTTGCGCAGCAATCGCAATCGGGTTTGCATCTCTGTCAACGTAGTTTCGTTGCTTTAATCTAATCCGACAACATCAATAAGCATTTGTGTACTTATATGCTCTTTAACTTGACCAAACTCTTTATGTTTAACCAGCACGCAGACTATATCAGCACGCTGGAGGCCCCCGTGAAGATCAATTAGCTCTACAGGACTGTTAGCAAAATGTTCAGGAAGATTGTCAATATTAGGCTCTACCGCTAGCACTCCGCAGCCGATTTTAGCAATCTCACCGACAATCTGTAACGCCGGGCTTTCTCGCAGATCATCGATATTCGGCTTAAAGGCCATACCCAGGCAAAGCACGGTTAAATCTTTCAAACCTCTATCCGGGTTTTTACTCTGCACATCCGTAAGTGCCGCTTTAACTTTTTCGACCACCCACTGGGGTTTGTAGTTGTTTACTTCCCGCGCGAGTTTAATGATTTTTGCTTGCTTAGGGGCGCTATCGACGATAAACCAAGGATCTACCGCGATACAATGACCTCCGACCCCGGCGCCCGGCTGTAATATATTAACTCTTGGATGCAGGTTGGCGAGTTGAATTAGCTCCCATACGTTAATATGGAGCTCATCACAAATTAGCGAGAGCTCATTAGCAAAAGCAATATTTACATCGCGAAAGCTATTCTCTGTCAACTTAGCCATTTCAGCCGTACGCGCATCAGTGGTAATGCAAGTACCTTCTACGAAGGTTTTATACAGCTCAATAGCCATCTTGTTGGCTTGGTCAGTCATACCACCGATAATTCGGCTATTTTTCACCAGCTCTTCAACCACTTTGCCTGGCAATACACGTTCAGGGCAGTGGGCAACCTGTATGTCTGCGTCATTGCCTGCCTGTTGTGGGAAGGTTAAATCAGGCCGTGCTGTAGCTAACCAGTCAGCCATTTGCTCAGTGGCGCCAACTGGCGAGGTAGACTCAAGAATAACCAGGTTTCCTCTCTCTAACACTGGTGCAATCGCCTTAGCTGCAGACTTAATGTAGCTTAAATCCGGCTTATGTCCGTCTTTAAAAGGGGTTGGTACTGCAACTAAAAATGCTTCAGCAGGCTCAGGAATCGTGGTAGCGCGCAAAAAACCTTTTTTAACTGCGGTATGCACAATGGCATCGAGATCAGGCTCTACGATATGAATCTCACCACGATTTATTGTATCAACCGCATGCTGTGACACATCGACACCAATCACATTCACCTTTCGCGACGCAAAAAGAGCAGCAGTTGGCAGGCCGATATAACCCAGTCCAATCATAGAAATGGTTTTAAACATGCTAATTCCTGTATTGCCGTGTCTGTTTAAACTGTAAAATCGTATTGAGTATACGCTGTGACGCTTTACCGTCCCCATAAGGATTGTGCGCCTCGGACATCTTCTCGTATGAAATCTTATCGTCAAGCAGCTTCCTTGCTTCGGCTACTATCGTATCGGTGTCCGTACCCACCAATTTAACCGTGCCTGCGTCCACAGCTTCTGGTCGCTCTGTACTATCACGCATGACTAGCACCGGTTTACCCAGCGACGGTGCCTCTTCCTGCACTCCGCCAGAATCTGTAATAATCATATAGCTTTGGCTCATCAGGTAGACGAACGGCAGGTAATCCTGCGGCGCAATCAAATGAACATTGTCACAATCGCTTAAGTGACGTTTTACCGGCTCTTGCACATTAGGGTTCAAATGAACCGGATAGACAATTTGCACATCGTCTCGGGCACTAATTTCCTTCAAAGCTTGGCAAATTCTCTCAAAACCTAAACCATGGTTTTCTCGGCGATGCCCGGTAACCAAAATGAGCCTTTTCCGCTCATCAATAAAATCAAACTGTTTTTTAAAATGCTCGATTAACTGAGTATCACTGGTGACCTTACTCGCCACCGCTTGCAGCGCATCAATTACCGTATTACCAGTGACATGGATAACCGCAGGGTCTATATTTTCCTGCAACAACGCCTGTTTCGAACGTTCGGTCGGGGCATAATGCAAGGTTGCGATACGGCCTACCACTGAGCGGTTCATCTCTTCGGGCCAAGGTGAATATATATCACCTGTTCGCAACCCCGCTTCCACATGCCCAACCGGGACCTTCTCATAATACGCAGCCAGCGCCGCAGCCATTGTCGTGGTTGTGTCACCATGCACTAGCACTAGATCAAAAGGGTTCTGCTTCAGCAAGTCACGCAACTCTAATAATATGTTGCAGGTTATATCAGTAAGATCCTGACCCGGCTTCATCAGGTTGAGATCAAAGTCCGGTGTTATCTCAAAAAGTTCGAGCACTTGGTCTAGCATCTCACGGTGCTGTGCGGTTACACAGACATAAGCCTCAATCTCTTCACACTCAGCCAGTGCTTTAACCACCGGCGCCATCTTTATAGCTTCCGGGCGTGTTCCAAATACGGTAAGTACACGCATGGATTTTCCTTTTACTTTTGGGTGGATTTCTTCGAGGAAGTATCGCCTCTGCGAATCTTTTGATTACTTTTAGCTCTCAGCTATCGCTATTGAACAAATCACGTGTATACACTTTATCGACAACGTCTTCGAGCTCTTTTGCCATGCGGTTAGAAACGATGACACACGATTCACGTTTAAATTCTTCCAAATCTCTTATGACACGGGAATTATAAAAGCTGTCTTCTTTCAGCGCAGGTTCGTAGACCACCACTTCAATACCTTTCGCCTTAATGCGCTTCATCACACCCTGAATAGCAGACGCGCGGAAGTTATCAGAGCCGGATTTCATGGCTAACCTAAATATTCCGACTTTTTTCGGTTCTTTCGCAATAACTGCGTCCGCAATGAAATCTTTCCGCGTACGGTTAGCATCAACAATGGCACGCATAATATTTTGCGGCACTTCTTGATAGTTAGCTAACAGCTGTTTAGTATCTTTCGGCAGGCAATAGCCGCCATAACCAAAACTTGGATTATTATAATGCCCCCCAATGCGTGGGTCTAAACTCACCCCTTCAATGATTTGACGGGTATCCAGGCCATGTACCTCGGCATAAGTGTCAAGCTCGTTAAAGTAGGCAACACGCATGGCGAGGTAAGTATTGGAGAATAGCTTCACGGCCTCGGCTTCCGTGCTGTCGGTAAACAATACGATGACATCGCTCGGCGCCTTCAAAGCCCCCTGCTTTAACAGCCCGGCAAAAATTTCAGCTCGCTGCGAACGTTCACCAACAATAATTCTCGACGGATATAGGTTATCATGCAGAGCCTGCCCTTCACGTAGAAACTCTGGAGAAAAGATAATGTTGTCTGTTCCCATCTTTTGTTTTAGGTACTGTGTATGCCCCACAGGCACGGTTGATTTGATGATCATCACTGCATCAGGGTTAACTGCTGTAACTTGTGCAATAACCGCCTCAACGGATGTCGTATTAAAGTAGTTAGTTTTCGGATCATAATCAGTCGGGGTTGCGATAATTACATATTCTGCGTCTTTATATGCGGAGTCACCATCGGTAGTCGCCCTCAGGCTGAGGCTCTTATGCGCTAGAAAATCTGAAATCTCACTATCTTCAATCGGAGATTGGCCTGCATTGATCAAATTCACTTTGTCTTCAATGATATCCACAGCAATGACATCATTATGCTGAGCGAGTAAAACCGCGTTGGACAAACCCACATACCCTGTACCTGCAACTGCAATTTTCATTTTCAAAAAAACCCTAAATTATTCAATGTCCGTTACTGATGGCATAGTTTCTAAGGCACCCGCCTTGTACTTAATGGCCAATAGAACAAGCGGAATGTAGGCGATAATTAATGCCAAAAACCCATCCATAATACCGAATACAACAAAGCCCGCAAAAGGCGCAAGCCATATAACATTGATAGCGAAAACGGTCATTGTTACCGAAACATGCGAACCATGTATACGTGATGCCCACTGATAAGCATGACTGCGATGTGCCTCAAATACCTTATCGCCGCGGACAAGCCGACGGATTAAAGTAAAAGTGGCATCGACAATAAAAACACCAAGGACAATTAACCATGCCCAAAAATACGCCGAATGAACCTGTGCACTGGCGAGCATCATCGCAGCAACGATAATGCCTAGAAATCCGCTACCTGCATCGCCCATAAAGATTCTCGCTTTCGGAAAATTCCACAAAAAGAAACCGAAAACAGCAGCCGCGAGTAAAATATGTACTTGAATTACTGAGGTTAATACGCCAACTGAAAGTAACATCAATAACGCTATAGTCAGTTTGCTCGTCAATGCCTCGATACTGGCGATACCATTGATCCCGTCCATAAAATTATAAAGGTTCAATAACCAAACCACACCAATGACTGCAAGAAGGTCACCGAACAAGCCCAAATCAACGTCATAACCAAAGAACACTAGCGGCGCTAAACCTCCGGCCCCTATGACCACCAAAGCCGCTGCCGCAAAATGTGCAGCTAAACGGATTAAAGGCTGGATATCTCCGCGATCATCCAAAAAGCCAATCAAGCCAATGACAATAGTGGCTGCAGCAAACCACAGAAACATAATCTCCTGGGTCCCCCATAAAAATAAAACCAAGAGTGAAACGAGAACTATGCTTACGCCGCCGCCTCTAGGGGTCGGAATAGTATGAGAGCTTCGGTCATTTGGGGTATCAAGAATGTCTTGTCTGAGCGCATATCGGCGCATCAGAAACGTGAGAACAAAAGACAGTACTACTGTCGTCAAAACTTGTAATAACATATTTAGCGAGGCCGTCGTTTAAAGTCTTTTACTGTTTCATCTAACTGCGCCTGCATCGAGAATGGAGGTTTCCAATCTAGCATTTGCATCGTATGTGCAATATCCACTTGCAAACTCGAACAAAGTCTCTGGACCTGCTCTGACTTACCAGTGACCTTTCCGGCGAGGCGCAGCACCGACTCAGGAATAAATAAAAGTCGTATTTTTTTATTGAAGCTCTTCCCTATTCTGCGCACAAGCTCCGGAGTTGAAACATCATCGTTGTCACTGACCAGGAAAACTTGATTCACTGCAGCTGGATGCCTCGAACAAGTGACAATCAGATCAACTAAGTTATTCAAACCTACCAAGCTCCGAAGATTGCTCACCCCACCCAACGGTAAAGGAATTCCTTTATCAATAAGTTTGAGAAGCTTGCGGAAGTTTGCCTTAACACCAGGCCCATAAATTAAGGGAGGCCGGATAATCACAATTTCCATTCCACTGCTACGACCAATCTCTAACAGTGCAAGTTCAGCCTCCATCTTCGATTGCCCATATGGGTCTTGGGGCTTTGGCTTACTTTTTCGACTAAACAACTGATCTTTTGAAGTTTCTTCACCGTTTACTTTTATACTACTGATAAAAACAAAGCGGGAAACTCCTGCTTCTACACACTTACTAGCGAGACCCAAAGTGGCATCGACATTGAGTTGTTGGAATTTTGGAAGAGCTTCTTCTGCTGACTCTTCCATCACGTGGACCCGGGCTGCACAATGAAAAAAGCAATCTACGCCAATCAACGAGTTACTATTAAGAGCATCCGAATGGGCCAAGTCAAAATTCACATGCTCAACACATGTGGATTTTTGGCGTCCAAACGAGCGCATGTTGTTAGCCCCCAAGCTATCAACCAACGCTCTGCCGAGAAACCCGTTCGCACCACTTATACCGAACATAAGGTTCTCCAAAGTGCGCAATTAAAACACGTCATCGCTCTAGTTCGAAGTGACTTTACTAAATTTTTATGCATGCGCATGGTTTCATGAAAATTTTCAAAATTTTATTTCTCCGTTTGTATAAACTGGACAACGTCATTAGCCATAGCATTCATAATTCGTGTTCGCGAAAATTCAGCAACAAATTTGTCGCGAGGTTTTTCCTCTAATCTTAGCTCAGTAAGTCCCGAAAGCGCTTCTTTCACATCACCAGGAGCAAAAACAGCACAATTGTCTACTTTTTCTCGCAAAAATTCCGCTGCATAACCTCCAACCCCGGCCCAAATAGGTTTTCCAAGCGCTGCGTACTCAAATATTTTAGACGGCAACACTTTTTCGAAAGCTTCGTAGTCATTCAAGTGGAGAAACAGCACATCTGCTGAGCGATATGCATCGACTAATGCGCAGCGCGATACCGGTGGCGCTAGGTTAACATTCGGGAGTTCTGCGCACTCCCTTTGCAATTGTTCCAGGCGGCCGCCTGCTCCAATGACTGTAAATTCACATTCGTCAGCGAGGTTTCTGGCCAAACTTGGTATGATCTTATGTAATCCCTGCCCTTCACCAAGATTACCAGCATAGAGAACTTTTATTTTACCCTCTCCCCCCAAAGGCTTGCTCGAGGTTGGCGCTGCATCAATAAATTCACGATCGATCCCGTTGGTAAAACTTCTGTATTCGCAATCTGCATAGCGCTGCGAAAAATACTCAGAAAATCCGTTAGATACTAAATTGATTCGCTTCGCAGTATTAAATGTATAGCGCTCGATTTGACGTACGATAGGCATCGCGCCCCAAGTGAGGTAAGACGGAAGCACGTCGCCCAACGTATCGGTAAAAATATCTCGAATATCCAAATACAGGGGTAGCCTCTTTTGCCGCGCAATGCGAGCCCCCAAAAAAGCACTGAAAAGTCGTGATGAAGTCGCGAAAACAGCATCATAACACTGGTTTTTAGTGACTTCCTTCGCAAACTTATAAAAGGAATTAAAAGCCTTAGCTTGATCAAACATGCCACTTTCGTGCTTGGGTAGCTGGACGCGGTGAATGGTCACATTGCCATGTTGCTCGTACTCAACGGCATCTGCTGAGAAGCCAGCATATCGATTAGGCAGTGTCGTAACCACCTCAATGTCTAAATCATGGTCTTGCAAAGCTTCAACTAATGCTGAGCATCGAAATGAACCAGCACACAAATCTGGCGCGTAATAAAAAGAAATAATCAGCAGCTTCAAGTTGTTATCCGTAGTTGATTTCGCATGTAAGCTCGGAGGTGTGCAGCACCGCCACTAGCCGATATGTTGGAGTAGAGCTACCAAACTCAGGATGCCAGGTCGTCAGCTCTACCGCTAAATCAACGTTAGCGACGAAATTTAACCGGTCTCCTGAAGGCAGTGTTAGTAAAGCCTTATTACTATGAACAAGCTCTATTTTAACATCAGGATGAAGGTAAAAGTAAGCAACGGCGGAATTAAAACTACTCCCAATTTTATCCGTGATAGTGACGTTACTCTCACTAACCCTGCAGGTTCGCGAATGCGTCAGCCCTCGGCGTATTCTTTCGTAACCATCATGGGTCGCTGACGCACTAACGGTAGACTCACCTAAGAAAAAGTCAGAGCTGGAAATTCTGGCCCGCCGTGCAACCCGAAAACCGCCCCATACTTCAGATGAATCCCGGTCATTAATCACTACCGTATTATGAGCTGAGGTTGATCGTTGACGCTTACGTTCTTCACTCACCCCATAGACCGATGTCCCTGAATTAACAAATACCCGGTTCACGCCATGCGATAATTCAAAACTTAAAGAATCTGCGTGGGCATGCCCCGGTAGGTAACTTGGTCCAACAGCAGCGTGATCAAACAGCAAGGTAAAAGGCCCAGCCTGAAGACGCGAGTAACCTGATTCAGAGAAGGTGGTAATATTTTTGCTTCGACTAATCGAAATATCAAAACCTAGCTGAACAGCATAGTTGCATATGTCTTCCGGTCGCGGAGCAATACCGAAAGCAGCGTCATTAAAGAAACTAATCTCGCCGTCCGGGTGACAGAGGCCCTGGAGCCAGGTAATCGCGTTTGCAATCAAATGCTGCCAATGCTCGGTTCGTGCTTCTAATTGCCTGATATTGCTAACTTGCAATAGATTGTACAAGTCCAGCAGGTCCCACAAAAGAATGCAGTGATACATTGGGCTTAACTCAAAATGTCCACCGTCTTTTAGAAATTGCTCGTTGGTCTCGCGCTTAAGTAGCTCTAACCCTTTTGTCATAAATTTCTGGCTGTTTTCATCTTTTAAGAAACAGCCAACAAAGGTTAACGCCTTCGCGTTAGCAAAAAGGTGATTACCCAGGATATGAAACTCGAGCTGCTTCAATAGAGCTTCTGCTTGTTGCTCTATGCTCTGCAATATACGCTGATCATACTCTTTATTGCGTTGACACCACTTAACCCAGTTAACCAGCCGCAACGAGATTGGATAAGGCTCCCACCCATTCCCGACAGGTGCAGGGTTCTCCTCTATCCAACGCAGGATAAATTGCTTTTGCAATTCGACACGATTCTCGGCACCTTTTGCATTAACATCATCGAAGTAATGAAGATTGTATAACCAGAGCTTGTCGTGCTCACTCGAATTCCAGTCTGAAGTTTTGGTAATTTTTGCTTTGCGATTCAAAAATCGCACATACCCTTCATCCCACAAACTTTGTTCTAATACTTGAGGAAACTCGAAGCTCCACTGGTTGACCTGGCGTGACTTCGTTTCTGGTTTTGGCAGCTGCCTTAGCGGGAACGCACGGTATTTTAACCGAAAGAAAAACTGCTCAAATTTAAGATATTTGAGCGTGTGAAAGTATAGTGCGAGCTTTTTAAACATAGTCCGGGGTATTTACTCTTGTTCACGTAGCAGATTTGCAATCTTTAGAGTTTCGCGCGCCACTTCAAAAATTTCGTGACGCGGAATCGGCGCTTCGCTTCCATTTCTAATAGCTTGTATGAATGCGCCAGCGCAATGCATTTGTCCTTTGTCCTGACGCCACAAATTCATTTTCTTAAAGTTTGGCCAACCAAAGCCACGTAATTTTCTAAAGTTATCTAGCTGTAGCACTCGACCGCCAGCGAAAACCTCAACACGTTCCTTCGGAAAGCTACTTGCACCATTTGCCAGGTAATTGATCGTCCCAAATGAGCCATCTGCAAATCCCAATATGATCGCAGCCTTGTCATCAGCGATACCACTTGCATCAGGTTGACTCATTCGGCGTGCCTGCACAGACACTATTACCGAGCCTGCTAAAAAGCGCATTAAATCAATATAATGACATGCTTCACCGACGACCCGCCCGCCACCAATCGCAGGGTCCTGGGTCCAATGATCTGCGGGTACCGCACCCGCATTCATTGTCAGAACAAAGCTCTTAGGCTGATTGACGTTAGCGAGCAGCGATTTCATTTTTTGAATTTGCGGCGCGAAACGTCGATTGTAGCCAACCATAACAGCAAGATCTGGTTTAGCGTTTGCCGCACTCTCTATCTCAAAGAGTTCATCGGCTGTCAGGCAGAGCGGTTTTTCGCAAAATACGTGTTTATTAGCATGTATTGCTTCTAAAACCTGCGCGGCGTGAGCGTCATGTCTTGTGGCTATGACCACTGCATCTGTTGACTCATCCGCCAGAACTGCGCCCACATCCGTCGCCGCTTGTTTGAATCCGTATTTCTTACCGTAATGAACAGCGCTCACTCCGGCTTGACTCACTACGGCGTTCAGCTCAACACCATCTTGTTTGAAAGCTGGAATTAAGACTCTGCCGGCATAGTTGCCTGCCCCCAGAAAACTAACACCGATTGACTCTCCAGCATGACTACGTACTTTGATGGTACTTGCGGCGCCAGTTGATACAATTTTATCTAAATTACGTTCTCGGTCGGGATAGTTTAGAATAATACCTAAAGACGGTTTACCGGATGACAACAAGTCATAAGCGTCTGTAGCACTCTCAATATCAAATCGATGTGTTATCAACGGATCAACGTTAACGGCGCCCGACGACAGTAGATCTAAAAATGCTTCAAAGTTACGTTGCTCGGTCCAGCGGACAAAACCCACCGGATAATCAAAACCACGTTCTTCGTAGTCTGAGTCGTAGCGACCAGGCCCATAAGAACAGCTGACCTGGAAGGTGAGTTCCTTCTCGTAGAAGTCTGCACGGGATAGTTCCAGTCCGGTAACACCAACCAGTACGATGCGACCGCGTTTACGACACATGTGTGCGGCCTGAGATACGGGCTCGCTGCTTTGCGTTGAAGCGGTAATTAGCACCGCATCAACGCCACGGCCTCTTGAAAATTCCAACGCTTTCGCTAGTACGTCCTCGCCGTAACCCGGGTTAACTGTCTCCGCACCGAACTGACGTGCCATAGCTAAACGCGATTCATCGAAATCAATACCAAGAACACGACACCCACTAGCTCGCAGCATTTGCACTGTCAATAGCCCAATAAGCCCCAGACCGGTGACCACGACACATTCGCCTACCGTTGGATTGACCAGGCGAATGCCTTGCAAACCTATAGCACCAAGTACCGTGAAACTGGCGGCTTCGTCACTGACGTTTGAAGGAATCTTTGCGCATAAATTTTTCGATACACTTACGACTTGCGCGTGATGACCATTGCTAACGACTCTGTCGCCAATGGCTATTTTGTCGACTTTCTTGCCAAGCTGAACCACAGTACCTACGTTACAGTAACCAAGCGGCAGCGGTTGATCTAACTTACTTTTGACGGCATCTACCGTTGTAGCCAAACCATCTGTACGTACCTTGTTCAGGACCATTCTAACTTTGTCCGGCTGTTGACGTGCCTTGTTAACCCAATTCGCCTTGCCAAAATCAACTAGCATTCGCTCGGTTCCAGCCGATACCAACGATGCGTGCGAATGAATTAACAATGAATCCTGAGTTATCGATGGCGCAGGTACGTCTGCAATTTGAGTGCTACCGTTTTTAAGGCTTTGAAGTATTTGTTTCACGTCACATCCTGAGCATTATTAGTAAATTTCTGTCTGCACTCAAATATAGCGCCCAGTCGCGAGATTGGACATGAGAACCAGAAAGAGGAAATAGGCGTCCGCCGATAATTCGGTGGATAAAGATAGCAGAATTTTGGTCAACGAGGCAAAGTGAATTGCTTTGACTTTTAGGTGATTCGAAAGAAAACAAAGTGGAGGAACGGCGTCATCTTGTAAGGGGTGAGCTGAATTCTGCACCTAGCATAGTGGGACTGGTGATTTCATGCATCTCTGTATGCGTTAACACAGCACCTGGGCCCCAGGTCGATGTGGCAGGAACGTTTACATGATAGCCTGCACACGTGCCAGCATAAAGCACAGCACTTTTACCTACTTTTACGCCGCCAGCCAGGCACACGCCGACGCCGAGATGAACAAAGTCGCTAATACAACAATCATGGTCAACACAGCTATTGCTGTTGATAATACAAGCAATACCGACCTTAGCGCTGTCACCAATTGTAACTCCTGCCATGATAGTGGTACCGGCACCAATCTCAGCAAACGGGCTGACAAATGCGCGGCGGTGAATAACTGCAGTTAAAGGAAGATTATGTTCAAGACACTTCAAGGCGAATCGCGAGCGGACTTCGTTGTTACCTATCGCAACAACAATGCCATCATATTGGTGACCGATGGTTAGATAACTTTTTAACGGACCTGCCAGAGGAAAATTATTAACAGATTTTAGCTCTGCACATTTATCATCTGCAAAGTGAATCTCGCTCCACTCACCACTCGATAAAGCGGCCTCAGCCACTGAACGGCCATGACCACCAGCACCAACAATTAACAACCTTTTAGCCTGCATAACTAACCATATTCAAAACGATGCCATCTGTTATATTATAATTGTAACAAAATGCAAATATTAGAGTTAAAATTTACGCTTAATTATCACTTACTAAATTAGCATCATCAGCGAAGTAAACAGTGTGAGTCGAAGCCTGCCACACCAGGTCAGAAATCCCATCACTTGGTGTAAAAGCCAGCGGAGCCGACTTCAATAGGTTATGCACCTTGGCAATATCAAAGCTTTCAATATGCATGAGCATTTCAGCGAGCAAGGCATCAACTTCGTTCCATGGCAAATCAATTTCATTGGCGGTCATAATTCGCGGGTGATCAGTGTCAGTGACCTGATCACCAATCAGTAGCTCTTCATAAAGCTTTTCACCCGGTCGCAGCCCGCTGTATGTGATTTCAATGTCACCAGTTGGATTGCGCTCATCTTTGACGCTCTTGCCCATCAAACGGATAAGTTTGCGCGCGAGTTGCTCAATTTTAACCGGGTCCCCCATATCAAGTACAAACACATCACCACCGGTGCTGCCCTCATTGGCGTGCTTTTCAAAGCTCATCGCCCCAGCCTGAATCACCAGCTGCGCCGCTTCTGGAATGGTCATAAAATAACGGGTGATGTCTTTATCAGTGACCGTCACCGGGCCACCCTGATTAATTTGTTCACGAAACTTAGGTACCACAGAGCCGGAAGAGCCAAGCACATTACCAAAGCGCACCATACAAAAGCAGGTCCACTCCTGGCGCTTAGCCATTGCCTGTAATACCAGCTCAGACATACGCTTTGTCGCGCCCATCACGTTGGTTGGTCGCACCGCTTTATCCGTTGAAACTAAAACGAAGCTCTCCACCCCTGCGTTGACCGCAGCTTCGGCGGTGTGCCAGGTACCAAACACATTATTGCGCACACCCTCGACAACATTGTATTCCACCATAGGCACATGCTTATAGGCCGCTGCGTGATAAACCGTTTGCACTTTAAACGCCTTCATCACCGACTCGACGCGGTTCTGCGCATGCACCGTACCCATCATTGGAATAACTTGCACCGACTCTAGCTTTTCTTTCGCAAGCTGGGACTTTAGTTCCGCCTCTATCGCATAAAGTGAGTACTCGCTTAGCTCGAAAAGCACTAAAGTTTTAGGGTGATAGCGAATAATCTGCCGACAGAGCTCTGAGCCAATCGACCCCCCAGCCCCGGTCACCATCACTACTTTGTCGCGAATATTACGGTCCATCAAGTGCTCGCGTGGTGGAACGGGGTCGCGCCCCAATAGATCCTCAACTTTGACTTCCTCTAACGTATCAATTTTAAGGCCACCGACAAGGTCAGCCATACCCGGGATTGACTGCACTTGCACCGCTAACGGCTCAACCCTTTCAAGCATCGCTTTACGCTGGGCTCGGGTTGCAGAGGGCGTTGCTAATAACACCCGCTTCACGCCCTTTGTCTCTACCACGTCTTTTAGCTTGTCAGGGGAATATACGGTAAGCCCAAGCATGTTGGAGTTGTGCAATGTACGGTCGTCGTCAACAAAGGCTACTGGCTTGAACTCAGCACCATTGAACAACGCCTGAGCCAGCTGGCGACCCGATGCACCAGCGCCGTAGATAATAACAGGGGCTTTGAGGCTACTACTTTGACGATTAACCGCTGCCCTGAAAAGCAAGCGGGACCCTCCAATTAAGAGCAGAGAGGTAAGTCCATAACTGAAAATCACTGACACCGGCACACGAAACTGTAAAGCGACCCCGGCAACATACATCACCACAGCCGATAATATGACACCAAGCCACACTGACACCAAAGCTCGAGCTCCGATATACCGCACAATCGCACGGTAAAGGCCAAGTTGGCGGAAGATAACGATGGACAGAATCACTGCCATGGCCAGCGCAGCATAAGCACGCGGATCTGTGGTGAAGTAAAATGTTTCAAAGCGAATGCTGAGCGCAAACCATAACGAGAATACTAAAAACAATACATCTGCAATCAGTGCGATGGCGGTTTTAGCTTTGCGGGGAAGAGCAAATAAATGGTGCATCATTGCGGGATGGTAACCTTCTCTAGAACTTAAACTAAAAGCGCCCTCTGCGGGCGACCGGTGTATTTCTTGTATAACATCAAACCTTAAAGAATTCTCTATACCACTTTACGAAATTATAAATGCCCTGCTGCACTGGTGTGGCTGGTTTGTAATCAAGATCTTCAACCAGGTCTGTGACATCCGCATAAGTCGCTGGAACATCCCCTGCCTGCAAGGGCATCATCTTTTTGGGGACTTCTTTACCCAGCGCATTTTCGATTGCCTGAATAAAGTCCATCAATTTAACCGGGTTATTGTTACCAATGTTATAGATTTTATAAGGTGCTGAAGAGGAAGAAGGATCAGGCTTTTCTCCCCTCCAGGCACTGCGGCCTGTCGCTGGGTTGTCGATCACCCGGGTGATACCTTCAACGATATCGTCAATATAGGTGAAATCACGCAGCATATTGCCGTTATTGAACACCTCAATTTCGCGACCTTCAAGCGCTGCCTTGGTGAATAGGAACAACGCCATGTCTGGGCGACCCCATGGACCATATACCGTGAAAAAGCGTAAGCCGGTGGTGCGAATACCGAACAAATGTGAGTACGTATGCGCCATTAACTCATTAGATTTTTTACTTGCTGCATACAGGCTTATCGGATGGTCCACATTATCAGAGGTTGAGAAAGGTAACGACTCATTTAAGCCGTATACAGACGAACTCGACGCGTAACTAAGATTCTCGACGTTAAAATGACGGCACGCTTCAAGAATATTTAAAAAACCAACGATATTGGCATCTATATAAGCTTGTGGGTTTTGCAGTGAGTAACGCACTCCAGCCTGAGCCGCCAGGTTACAAACAGCGTCAAAGCTTTCGTTTTCGAACAGTTTATCAATTGCCGCTTTATCTTCGAGCTGTAGCTTGATAAACCGATAGTTCGAGTGGGTAGCTGAATGAACTAAGCGACCGTACTCAAGATCATTTTTTGTGATACCAGAACGTTCTAAACGACCGTACTTAACACGCTGGTCGTAATAGTCATTGATACTATCAAGGCCGACCACCTCATCCCCACGGGCGATAAGTTTGTTAGCAAGGTGCGAACCAATAAAGCCTGCGGTACCGGTAACTAATATTTTCATGTGATAATTTAACCTATCTTCCTCATCTACAAACGCTAATCAACGGCTTAAGAGGTAACGAGTACTTAAGATCATAGACCACTGAGTTTGCTTTACCGTAACAAAATCACTTTGCAAACAAGTGAGTTCTAAGAAAATCCTGACTTTCCTTAACTAAGGCGACGCGCTTGGCGTTAACCGAATCCCAATCAATGTCTTTGTTCAAGAGTTCTTCGGTGACTTCTGCTTCACTTTCTACAAGCCTGTCTTGCAACCCTAATTGGGACAATAGCGACTCAAATCTCGCCATGCCCCTAGCTGCATTACCTACTGCAATGAATGGCTTATTAAACAGAATTGAAAACACTGTACCGTGAAACGAATCAGTTACAACAAAGTCGGAATTGCGGTAGCCTTTCAACCAGCTTTCGACACTTGGATACCGACAATCGTTAAATTCTTTGAGTGTTACATCAATCATTGAATGCTTTGGTAGGATCGAAAGGGTCTTAATACCTCGAGCGTTAGCAGCTTTGCTAATAATGGCTGATTTCACTGAATTTGGATCCAACACATATGAAAAAAGGTAACTGTCAGTGTTATTTGATTCGTCTTTGTTTATCAACACATCATAAGCAGATGGCTCTAAAAGCAAGGTAGGGTCAACCGTACAAGTTGCTGTTACGGAGAAATTGCCGCTACACAAACCTACCCCAGATTGTTCGCGAACTGAAATCGCATCAAAACGCTGAATCAAAGCTTTGCACTGCAAAGTAAGCTCGGGCGTATACTCCCAGGCGTCTACGCCGAATGAGGCTGCGTAGGCCAAGCGTTTTGCAGAGCTGTCGATATCATTAAGAAAGTCGAGATAGAAATTCTTTATACTAGGCGAATATCTTGGACGCCATACCTGGTCGCTGCCGACAACGACAACATCAAAATTGTCTTTTAGAAAAAAATCGCGGATCTGTTGTTCATCAGTAATAGCCGGCGACATGGCTAAGTAATGATCCCTAAAACTGGTAAGCTCTCGCAAAATTGACGCTTGTCTTGCCTCTGTGGGAATGGTTTTAATTCGCCCTTTTAGCAAACGCACGCTGTTAATCACGAGCTGCTTAATTTCTTTTCGTTTTGACTTGATGGTTCTTCTGTTAATTATCTGGACTTCACAACCAACGCTCTTGAGGTAGCTTTGCAGAGCATAAGCCTGCAATAATCCGCCATAATTGTGCCCGAGGGGCTGAGTTAAAATTGCTACTTTCAATTGATTAACCTAATTATAATGTCGAAAACGAGCCATATATTACTCACTTTTCGTCGGTAAAAATGACTTGAAGCGCTCTCTCTCGATACGGTCAAGTCCGACAATCCAGATAAGCGAAAAGTTAAACACCAGAGTGAGAAGAGCGAATACAATAAATTCTAACAAATTCAAATCCGTTAAAAACTTGTTGGATACAAGCTGTACAACCAAGACCGAAATGGTAGCAACCATAATAGATTTACTAATCGACACTTTCAAAAAATCAACAATAGAAAATGTAAAAATACGTTTCAGCATCACAACACGAGCTGTTGCAGCACACAGTGTCAAGCCAATGGCCAGGATGAATACAGATGCAGGCGGATACCCAGCTCTGAGTACGACATAGGCTAACGGCACGTTCAACAGCAGAATCCCACCAACAACAAACTGGTAAAGCCTAATGTTACCTGTTGCCTGGGCTGCAGTGATCAACGGCCGTGACACACTTTCGATGATGAGATTTATTAAAATCAAACGTAGAAAAATCGCGGCGTATTCAGGTGGCTCTACCAACCAAATATTGAGCACATCTTCAGTTCGCATGAGGATTGGAAACGCTAACATAAAGATGAGAAAAAAATTGTACTTACTGCCGTAGTTTATTAGCTTCTTCGTATAGTCATGGTCGTTGCCAGAGTACGATTTTATAATCTGTGGGTTAATCGCCATTTGTAAATTGGTGACAAACTGATTCAACGCTCCGGACGCCTGGTTACCTATACTTTTCGCAGCATTAACTACCGGGCCAAAGAATATATTGAGTAGAATATTTGTCCCTTGATTGGCAAAGACTGACGCCGCGTTGCCCCACACGGTCCAACCCGAGAAGGAGATAAGTCGCGTGAATAGCTGCTGGTCCCAGCCTGCTCTGTATCGGTCACCACTGTATTTTGAGTAAACAAAAATCACATAAATCAGCCCGATCAAAAGCGTCACTATGAAAACAAGAATCCCATAGGCAATAAGTGGATCGTAGGGTATGCGCTGAATCAGAAAAACAATACCGAGCTTCAAGAAAGCGTCCGCTACACTAACCCAGGCAAACACTTTCATTTCTTCATGCGCGACTATCATCGCATGGCAAGGCACGACGGAAATATTAATCATAAAAGACAGTAGCGCAAACCAGAATACCACTACCACCGCTGTCGCTCTGCCTTCCTCATAGGTAAGAATTGATGGTAACAAAAACGTGCCTACTGTCCCCCCAACCAAAAGAAGGACGAGCGCGAACAGAATATGAATGTTCACACTCATGCTGAACACGTTTCTAAGATTACCTGAGTTTTCTTTACCTAACTCGAAGGCGATAAAACGCTGCGTCGTTCCCGATAGCGACCCCTTTAAGAAAGCTGCAAGTACAACGAAGCCAGCCACAACATGAAAGAGCCCAAAGTCTTCCGCCCCAAGCGTATCGAGGAGTACACGTGATGTGTATAGCGCGACCACCAAAGTCAACAGCATTCTTATATATAAGAATCCTGTGTTTTTTACGATCCGACTCACTCTTGCAGACATTTTAGTCCCCCCGGTACTTATGAGCGGACATTGAGAAGTTTTTTACCAATTCGCTTAACCTTATTTATCACTCTATTACGCAAAGGTGTCTGGTTTAGCTTTGCATAAGTTTGAATGACAGGCGCCAGGGCTGACAAAGCGACATGAAGATCTTTGTGTTCTTTAGCGGCTATAAATGAGCTGTGGCTAGTCGTTCGAATAGTTTCGCGATAATCGTAAGTTAACTTTCGATGCTTGGTCAACTTATGTGACCCAGGACTGACTCGTTTCACTGGGAATGCCTCACCCTTCTTCATATCGCGTGCTGAGCGATACGAAAGCCCTTCTCTACGATGACGTAAACCACTTCTTTGTGAATCAAGGACCCTTTCTGGCGACAGCTCAATGAGCTTAACATTTGATTTTTCAGCTTCTCTTTCGAGTAGCTCAGTGAGAAATAAGGAACGTGAATTTAAAATATTGGTGCCTTGACTGTCGGCGACAAACTCTGGCAACCAAGCGTCACCGAAGACTATATCCGCAGTTTCAGCCATTACATCATCACAGTATTCACACGCTTTTAATTTAAAAACACCATGCCCCCAGTTTCCACCAACCACTTCTGTCATTGGTGTAATTACCCAAGAGTCCTCATCCCCTACCTTAGGTATCGCAGTAAAGCCGTATCTAGAAGCTGGCCGGCCACTGAGCTTGGTGCGATAATCAATCAACCGTAAGTTTTCCGGTTCGATACCGGCTTGCCACCCCAAAAACTCTGCATAGTTTTTACTTTTAAGGTGACCGCATACAATGCCTATGTGAAATTTAATCTGTTTCTTAAGTGTAGGGTTTTTCTTTTCCAAGGCACGTAGACCTTTGAGAAAGCAGGGTAGTGCTACTACCGCTACTTTTTTATTGGGGGCTTGCTCGATAAGCTTTAAAACCCCGGAAAGTTCAATCGGGTAGTATTTAGACTTGGCGCCGGTCTGTAACGCTTCAACACTGGTACTTTCCTGATAAGAGTACATAGTGCCATCATCATTAACAGCTTCTTTCACATGCAGCACACTATCTACATGCCCATCTTCTAGCAGTTTCGCACAAAGCCAGTTAACCAATCCAGCTGAACTTCCCTGTGAACGAAAGTCCCCTTCGAGTGCGTAACCTGCATAAGTCTTTTGGTAATAACCCAGACCGTCTAGATATTCCAGTTGATCAACTGGTAGGCATTCTTTGGCAAGCGTGTCTTCAGCATCACTAACTTTCGCAGACGGACAGAAGTGCTCCGCTGCTCTTTCTTCTTCATCAGTGAATGTTGCAAGATCAGGAATGTATGTGCCGAACTTTGTGTCAACCATCTTACCGTTCTTTGACTGAGACGCACATAGACCACAGCCCACGCAGTAATCTAATTCAACTACTTGTTTTAACGTTAAATGCTGCATTGAAACCTAGTTAGTAATTTTGAGTTCGGCCGACAAAAAGTTCAGGCATAGGTTGCCGCAGGGAAACCGAAGCATAAGATACCAGATTTCGACCACGCTCTCACAGGGATTTACACGGCGGACTACAGGCGCAAGTCCGCAGTTTCGTGAGGTAGCACATACTTAAGATCATAAACCACCGAGTCTGCTTTACCGTAAGCACGAATTTTTTCAGAACCCAGAGCCTTAAACTCATTATGAGCAACAGCTAAAATTACAGCGTCATAGATTCCTGGCTCAGGCGACTCAATCAAACTGATATCGTATTCACGTTCGGCTTCTTCACTAGACACCCATGGGTCAAACACATCGACGTTCACACCATAAGAATTCAGCTCTTGAACGATATCTATTATTCGAGTATTGCGGAGATCTGGGCAGTTTTCTTTAAATGCGAACCCCATGATCAATACGCGGCTCTCATTCACGTGTATACGCTTTTTCAACATCGCTTTGATGAGTTGTTCCGACACATACTCACCCATACCATCATTAATGCGTCGCCCCGCGAGGATCATATTAGGGTGAAAGCCGATTCCCTGAGCTTTATGGGTTAGGTAGTAAGGGTCGACGCCAATGCAGTGCCCCCCAACCAATCCTGGCCGGAATGGCAAGAAATTCCATTTAGTGCCCGCGGCTTTCAGCACTGCCTCAGTGTCAATCCCCATGCGGTTAAACAACATCGAAAGTTCGTTGATCAACGCTATATTCACATCACGTTGAGTGTTTTCAATCACTTTTGCAGCTTCTGCAACGCGAATGCTTTCTGCTTTGTAGGTGCCTGCGGTGATCACCGTCTTATAAAGCTCGTTTACAAAGTCAGCTGCCTCAGGCGTTGAACCCGAGGTTACTTTTAAAATGTTAGCAACACGGTGCTCTTTGTCACCTGGGTTAATTCGCTCTGGGCTATACCCTGCAAAGAAATCTTGGTTAAACTTTAAACCTGAAACGTGTTCAAGCACTGGTACGCAATCTTCTTCTGTTGCGCCAGGGTAAACGGTGCTTTCGTAGATTACGATATCGCCCTTTTTAAGAGTTTTACCAATAGTCTCACTAGCTTTAATCAGCGGGGTTAAATCTGGTTGTTTGTTTTTATTGATTGGAGTGGGCACAGTGACGACAAAAATATTAGCTGATTTCAAGTCGCTCGACTCACATGTATAAGTTAGCTTCGTCGCTTCTGCTAGCTCATCTTCTGACATTTCAAGCGTAACGTCGTAGCCAGTTCTTAGCTCTTTAACACGCTTGGTATTGATGTCAAAACCAATGGTTTCAAAGTGTTTACCGAACTCAGCTGCCAATGGCAGGCCGACATATCCAAGACCGATGACCGCAATCCGGCTCTCGTTAATACCTTTTAACATTGTAAACTCCACTCCTGATATTGCTTTTGAGCCAGTGTTAAACCTTCTATTAACACGTCACAATTTTTAGTTATTTATTACCCTATCATCTAACTCGCCATCAGCTAAGTTGTCAGGCTGCATAAAGCCTCAATACTTGTAGTGCGCACGTCCGTTTTAATCGGGGCCATTACATAAACTACCGACGAGCCAACTCGCATTTTCATGCATTGAGCTATCTGACCACCTGTGCCACCCAGCTCGGTAGCGCTAACTCTGTTAGGTCAAAACGGAGCTGCAAGGTCTGCTGCAAATGAATTTATTCCGGTACCGCCGGTGCAAAACCAGGAGCACTATTTTGAATTGAGGGTGACTCTGTTTTACTGAGGTTTAGCTTACCTTGAATAGCCGGGCTAGTGTAAAAGTTTACTTCTCTTTTAACAAGCCAGTATTGCGCCCGAAACGGTGCGCGATTATGAATTCTAGTAGCCCGCAGAGCATAGTCTATTTCTATCTGTTGACCATTCATACACAGCACAACATACTGCGTGCAGCTTTGCGAATTTAAGACACGCCGCAGCCATAATTCCATAGTGCGCCAGGACAGCTTAACGTGACCTCTTTCTTAAACCTGATACAAAACCCCGATGGCCCGGTGTCCGCGTTGCTCGTTCAAAAGCCTGAACTAATGAAAGCGCTACGCTACCACCAACTCATCCCCTTCATTCAGGAAGCGCGCCAGGTTCCGCAATTGAAACCGTTGCACATACAAAACCTTAAACGAGCGCATAAGCAGCAACAATCAAAGTCCCAGTTAACACTAGCTTTTGCAGAAATGGACATCGACGCTCGGTGGTTCAAAGGCCATACGCTCACTGATAAACTCTATAAGACCCCGGCAAGTCGTTACGCAAGCGACCTCGATGTACTACTACCCCGCAAAGCGAGTGTTGTGAAAGCTGCGCTTTACCTTATTGATCAGGGCTGGCGTTGCCCATTTGAGCATAACGCTGATATTGCTAAGCAAATTAACGACTACCTCAAGACGCACAAAGACCTGCCGTTAAGGCACCCGGCCTCCGGTACCGTAGAATTGCATTACCGAATTACCGCTGCGGCCGTTCCGATATCAGCAGCGTTTGAGCGCTGGCTATGGCAGTGCGATAACAGCCAACTCAGTTGTGAAGAGCTACTTTACCTGTGTTATCACGGTTCAGTGACTGCTTACCACCGTTTGAAGTGGCTTTACGACATCCATCTGTACCTTGAAGCCTGGTTAAAAGAGCGCACAACCGAGGAACTGCTTAGTTTCGCTAAGAAGACTGACACCTTACGGCCTTTATTGCTGAGTTGGGGCCTGGCTTGCAGAGTGTTCAACACGCAAATGCCAGTATCTATAGCGCGACAAATTCACAAAAGCTGGTTAGTGCGCTGGGGTATGCAACGTGTGTTGCTGAATGCCGAAAAGTGCAGCGGGCAGTCCCCCTCGCTGATGTATCGCTTCGAAAGGAGGCTGTTCTGGTACCTCGCACACCAAAAACCACAGAACCAATGTAAAGTCGGCCGCAGTGTTATCGAGTTGGCTGTGCGTAGTGCCTTTAGACGTTAGTCCCCCACTTCTCTTCATACTCAGTTCCAAAACCAGACCCCTTTCCTTTGGATTTGCTCAATAACCGTGCAATAGCGTACAGTTGCAAAGTCCACATACAACTCAAACTCGTGTGGATAAATATTAATAAAAACAAGGGGTCAGACATGGACAACTATCTGGGCGAGATTCGCCTGTTTGCATACAGCCGGGTGCCTAAGGGTTGGCTACCCTGTAACGGCCAAAGCATGCCGATAAACCAAAACGCAGCGCTATACGCTTTACTCGGTGACCAATTTGGTAGTGACAATAAAACCTACTTCAATTTACCCAACTTAAAATACAGTGCCATCATGGGGCGTGATCCAGGTAATGGATACCCAACCGGTACAGCAGAGGGTGCTGCCACTGTCGCTCTCACCCAAGCAAATCTTCCTGCGCATACGCATACGATGAATGCTTCACTCGACGATGCTGATATTCCGCTACCCCGCCCCAACTCGTTACCCGCTGTAGCAAGTGGCGCCGCACGCAATATTTATGGTTCAGCCACCCCGGCCGAGCCTACCAGCCCGCTGAGTATCAAGTATGCTGGCGACAGTCAGGCACACAATAATATTCAACCGTCACTGGGCCTGGTGTATTGCATTGCCACTTCAGGCCTATTCCCACCACGCGATTAACAAGGAGAAAATCATGGTTGATAACTATATCGGCGAAATCCGCGTGTTCGCGGGTGACTTCGCTCCAGTAGGCTGGCATTTTTGTGACGGCTCGCAGCTAGCAATTTTGGGCAACGAAGCACTGTTTAGCTTGCTAGGTACTTCGTATGGCGGGGACGGGCAAGTCAGCTTCGCACTCCCTGACCTTAGAGGCAGGCTGCCTCTGGGTATTGGGCAAAGTGGCCAAACAGGTTCTAATCTAGCAATCGGTCAAAAGGTTGGTACTGAGTTCGAAACATTAACCAGCTCGCAAATGCCTACCCACAATCATAGTTTCGTGGTAAGCACGGCGACTGGTACTACCAACTCACCCGAAAACAGCGCGTTCAATGTTGGTCAGCGGCAGAGCTTCAATGCCACGGCAGAGAGTGCAGATCTCTCGCAAATGAACTCGGCTAGTATTGGCACCATAGGAGCCAACCAGCCACACGAGAATCGCATGCCATTTACCGCTTTAAATTACATTATTGCCACAACTGGCATTTATCCAACACCAGAATAGGAGCGTTAACATGGACGGATACATTGGAGAAATTCGAGCATTCGGCTTTAACTTTCAGCCTCAGGGGTGGGTTGAGTGCAATGGTCAAAGCTTATCGGTGAGCAATAATACAGCGTTATACTCTATCATCGGCAATAAGTTTGGAGGCAATAATACCTCATTTAACGTTCCAGACTTACGCCAAAGAGCGGTCGCTGGCACAGGTCAAGGGCCGGGGTTGTCTCCCTATCAACTGGGGCAGCAAGCAGGGCAAAAGTCCGTCCAGCTGCGTATCCCGGAAATGCCGCAACATTCACACACCTGGCAGACAGCTCAGCCAGCCGCCAATACCAATACCCCTCAGGAGGGCGTGCTTGCAAACATCCTACAGACGTTTGAGTTCAAGGCTTTCGCCTCTGCAGCTACGAATGTTACGCCTCTTATGGCTGAGACGGTAAGCTCAGCAGGCGAAGGTGCTGCCCACGAGAATCGACAGCCTTTTTTGAGTTTGGGGATGTTCATTTGCGCATACGGGGAGTATCCGCAACGGCCTTGACGTCATAGCAAAAAGGCTAAGCACGATGGATCTGCTTAGCCTTTTCAAGTAGCACTTTAACTTGGGCCTGTATATTTCATACCGCCGGTCTCCGAAGTAAACGAGTAATCCTTACCCTCTGTTGCTTCAGTGGAGAGCAAGCTTACTGCTGGTTGAATCCAACGCGCCTTCTGAGTATTATCCAAATTCAATTCATTTTCGAGCTGCTTATTCATTCAGTTCCCCTTTTACCCTGAGTATTATTTTTGTTCTTCTAATAAAACCTTACCCTATTACAGAAACTCCAATTGAGCAATATTTGGTAGCAGACAAAACAGCTGTTGGTTGGAATTCCCCCAACTTAGCTAGATCTCGTTAATCACTTGCAGGTAATGCTCATCAAGCAGCGGCCCATGCCCCTTCCCCTGCATCGGGTTAGTCCCCCAATTGATATTCCCTTCTATCAGTACCGGGCCTTGCGCGGTTATTGCCAGATCCCAGCCGACCGAGTGTAACTCTGTAACTTCGGTGTGTGCTCGTGACACTACGTCACGTAGCTCCGGCCAATACGGCACGCACAGCTTATCTAAGTCTGCAATGACACCGGTTACTACATCGACCCGGTGAAATTCAACAGCTACATTGCGCGCCAGCGGCGCTTCCATGTTGGCGCGCCATACCAGAATCTCGCCCGATGTCATGCGTAGCGTCACCACTCTGAAAACCACCAGGTCGCCCTCAACGCCATGCGCCTCAAGTAGCGGGTGATTCACCAGCCGAGGCTGCAGCAGATATCGCTGCGCCACGAACGCCTCGCGTAAATAATGTTCAATGTCGGTCTCTTCAAGCAGCTCAATCGCACCATCTTTGCTGCGTAACACAACCTGCTGATCCTGATTTAACGTAAGGATCAGGCAGCCTTTGGCTTGCGAAGCAACCTCTGGCTTTAAAAACCAATCTGGCGCTGGGTCACTGAGCATCTTTTGCCAGGCTTGATGGTCGGGGATAAGCGGCACACTAGATACCACAGGTAGGTTGTGCTCGCCCATAAACTCAGCAAATGTTCGCTTGTTCGCCATGATGTCGGCAACCGCGTTACTTACCGGCCCTTGCCAGGTGCGATGCCAATGGGGCAATAAATCATTAGGTACATACTGCCACCATTGCTCGGTTGGGATCTGGTAGAGCTTCAGCACAGAAAAGCTTTGCGCCGAGACTCCACGCGCAATCGCCTGGCGCTCCGACTGTTTATATTCTTTGCTGTGAAACAAACCCTTTTGAGCAAAGAGAACTGGGGCAGACTCGTCGCTTTTCGCGATTCGCTTGCGTAGCCTGCGGTAGGCCTGGGGCCCTGCCCATACATACCAATATGGCGTTGATACAATGACCAGCGCAGCATACACAATGCGCGGTAGTTCGCGCCAGGCGTGGAAGAACACCTTGCGATGAAGCTTAAACTCGGGGGTATCGGCAACATGCCCAACCGGCAATACAAAGCGCCAGCTAAGCCACGTATGCGGGGCTCGTCGCTTAATAATGCGGCGGTAACCAAACAGCCAGGCCTTGCGGAATTTTTTCATCGGTTCACTAACACTTAGTATTACTCAAGGCAGTTAGGCTATTCGGCCTCGCTATATTTAAACGCAAAGGTCGACACAATCGTATAGGCACGATGTCCTTCCCGCCCAGCAACTACGGCCTTGCCTACGCAGGTCCATGCATGGGCTTTCATCGCCGCTTGCTCGTCTTTGCGCACTCCCAGATACACCACATAAGGGACCCGATATAACCGGCACCAGCAGGCACAGACAATTGACTGCACCAGGCATTTTGACTCCCAGGGCGTGTAACGCGCAGTAAGCTCTACTGCAGAGCCAATTTGCCATGCGCGTCTAAGCTGCGCGTCGCTCACCAATACTGACAATTGCGTATTACCCAGCGAGGTGCCTAGCACAGCACGATAAAACCGAAATGGAAGCAGCAAAATCGCCGCGCGACACACGCCCATTAATGGCCACATCAGCAAAAACCAAAGCTTTTTGCGCAGCGGCATACGAAAGAAAAATGTTCTTAACTTAGCGAGCATCAATGTATAAGCCTATGAAGATGCAATTCGTTGGTACGCAGCCAAATCAACCACGTGATCAGCCAGATCATTAATCGACGCCTGATGCGAAATAACCACCACGGTAAGCTTCCCACGTAAGCTCTGAATCGTTTCTTTCACTAAGGCTTCGTTTGCCTGATCTAACGCATTCGTGGCTTCGTCGAGTATCAGTAGCTGCGGCTTGCGCAATAATGCCCGCGCGATTGCCAGCCGTTGACGTTGCCCGCCACTTAACTGACGCCCATGATCCCCTACTCTGGTGTGTAGCTGAGCCGGTAAGCTCTGCACAAAATCCCAGGCGGCGGCATCGCGTAGTGCCTGCTCAATCTCAGCATCGGTCACGGTGTCGCGAACCCAGGCTAAATTATTATAAATAGTGTCGTCAAATAGCAGCGGTTCCTGCACCACATAAGCCACAGAGTGGCGCCAGGCCATGGTTTGCGCTGCATTTAAAACCTGACCATCGATAGTCAATTCACCCTGCTCGGCGGTTTGCAGTCCGGCCAGTAAATCAGCGACTGTACTTTTACCCACCCCAGACGGCCCAGTCAGAGCGGTCACTTGGTTCACCGGAATGTCGCATGAAAACCCGGTTAATAGGGGCGCAGTTGCACCCGCGTAACGAAAGGTAATGTTACGCAGCTGACAGTGTTCAGTCAGTATAATGCTATCGCTTGACGATAATAGCTCTGGCTCCTGGGCGGTGACTAGTTGATTAACCACCACCCTTGCCGCAGCACTGGCCGGAATCGCATGCAATGCCTGCTGAACGGTTTTTTGCACGCTCGACAGCAGCGGTAACATTCTTGCTAACACCACCACCAACACAATCAGTTCGGCAACGTCACTGCCTATCACCGTAATAGATACATAGAAGAACCCAGCGACCAGCACGGCGGCAATCACGGTCAGTAACCAACTGGTCAGTGCATTAATTTTGGTTAAGCGAATCTGCTGCTGTTCCAGCTTCTGACTGGTGCCTGAGAGCGCCTTAGCAAAACGAGTTTCGGCACCAAAGAGTTTAATCATGCGTAAACTGTGCAAGTGCTCAGTGACAGCTTTAAACAAGCGTTGGTTCTCGTGCAGCTGCGTGCGTCCACTGCCCAACGTACGTTTATACAGTGGAATCAGCAGAACTGACGACACCACGATAAACAACAAGGCCATCACCGTCATTTGCCATGACACAATCAATGCCACAGTGAAAAAACCAAGCGTCAATAATATTTGCGACAGAAACTGAAACGTCAGTTGGCTCAGCCTGCCGATTTGACTCACCTGACCGTTGAGCAAATACCCTAAGTCAGCTAACGAATACTGGTTGAGGACATGCCAGCGTGCTCGCATCACCCATTGATACATGTGCTCGCGCAACTGGTGCGTATAACGCTGCTGGACAGAGGCACTTAAAATCATCGTGTACGCCCGTATGGTCGCCACTAGCGTGATCAACATCAGGTACACCACCAGCATGGAAAATAAAGTCAGCGGGATATTTAAGGTGGAGAAGCCTGCGGCCACCCAGTGCGTGATAGGGTGCTCCGACGCCGCATCGCCGGCAAAGCCAAGCACGCTAATCAGCGGCAGAATAAATAAAATCCCGACACCCGCCGACAGGGTTTGTAACACCATCAGCACTACAATGAGTGAGATGTGTCTGGGAAAAGCACGGAAAAAATCAATAAAGTAGCGCCTGGCTTCGGCACATACCTGGGTCATGGACAGCTTCGGTAATTTATTCACCATCTAAAGGCTCGCTTAGCGCACTCTTATATACATCGTTAATCAGCGTCACACATCGCTTACTTGCTTTTTCAATAATCACTAGCGCCGGTGTTGACTCGACCGCTTGCAAAGCCTGTTGCAAGTTGCCATGCAACTCGATATTAAACTGTAGAAGCGCGTGCAAAAAACGTTGCTCTGCAACCAGACACTGCGCCCTGCTAAACCCAAGCCGCGTGCCTCGCTTTAGAAATGCTACCTGCACCGTACCGGTCAAATAACTTGGCTGCTCTGCATTTATCAACACATGCGAGAAACTCAGCTCATCATCATCGTCTATTTTCGGAAAATGAAACTTATTCTGAGCCGGCACTTGCTTTCGCTGCACGCGAACCTTGCCAAGCTTAGGATCATGCCAAACAAACGGTGCTGAATACACGTATGGAATTTCGTTATCAAGGTAGCCGTATTTAAGTGCCATCATCAGTACGTCACGAAAGCCGCCGTAGCATGCAAACACTTGCGGCTGAGTGGTATGTTCGGACGCTGAAATCGCTTTAATGCCGAGGCCGTTCTTGCTCACCGCGAAACTCGCGCCAGCAGGATGGTGATTGAAGAAATCAATCAGCGGCATGAGCACGCGTAGCTCATCGCCCTGATGGTCACCAGCCACGATACCGTCAGACTTCTCGCCGCTAATCAGCAAATATCGTGTTTGCAGGAAGGTATCAACCAGAGGCTGCCTGTCGAGTTGGCAATTGGGCATAATCGCATTCAGTGCTACCACCACACCTTCATCAACTGGGGCGTGCGCCCGCAATACATGCTGCGCCGCCCATGTGGGCTGGTTTTGTGCATTATAAATAGCGACCAGTAACTTCAATAATCGCGCTTGTACGGGCGATAATACATGCTGGTCATCCTGCACCAAAAACTCGCCGTCATGGAGGCGCCACGACAGTAGCTCAGCGGGTATCAACAAGGCTAACGGGAGTTTTACTAGTAGTTCGTCGCCCACAGGTTCAGACAGCATCGCAGCAATGCCATCGGTCGACACCTCGAACGTTAACGCGGGGTGAACAAAGCCGCCATGCTGGCGAATTATCGCGATCATGTCTGCAAGTGAATCATTCACTATGTGATGGTGAGTATCAGGCATGTAAAAGCTTATCGAAAGGAGCCGTTAAAAAGAATGTCACACTATACGCCAGCTTTACCAATTAAAGCTACTTCGTAACAATGTATGAAAGCATTGTGTTTACGCCCGTCTAAAGCTTGAGTACTATTGCGTTTCTAAAATTAAAAACGACTGAGCAAGGGCATGCCGTGCAACTAACTCGTGTTTACGGACGAAACATTCAGAGTGTAATTCAACTGCCAGGGTTTGCCGTCTGCGACGAGCGCTCACCTCAGCATCCAGAAGCCTCCACTCTGCGCCCCCCTGTAACGCTCACTGTTGAATATTTTTCATCACCAAAAGAAACTCAGCGCGAATATATAGGTCAAGCCTCAAAGCTATATCGAGCGCCAGGCTATGGCGAGTATTTATTTGGTAGCGTTGCGGAGCTTGGTGATTTTAAACTCAGTGAAAACAGTGTAGTGCTCTCGCCTAACTCGAACATTCCAGAAGAACACCTTTTATCCTTTGCCTTAGGCAGTGGTTTGGGCGTGCAACTATACCTACAAGGCATCATCCCGATGCACGGTATGGCCTTTCTAAATGCTGACGGTACCGCAAGCTTAGTATTTGGAATGAGCGGCGCAGGTAAAAGTACGCTTGCGGCAGCTTGTGTGAGTGCTGGAGTACCAATATTCAGTGATGACATACTGCCCATTCGACAGCATCAAGACGAGGCCTATATATATCCAGCCCATCGGCGCCTAAAAATAAGTATGGAACTTGCGGCTCAACTTACTGCACCGGCCCACAGCCATGTAAACCGCAATTCGATAGAAATTCCGCAAGCGCCCCAATACGCCTACCCTGGTACCGATAAAGTAGGCTGGGTAGCCCCAATGGCTAGCTTCGCTAATGAGCCGGCTCGCATATCAAAATGCTTTCTACTGCGCAAAGGACGCTGCACCGAAAGTGGTAAGATATTACCCCCTATTGATGCGCCGCTCGCTATGCAAACCTTGCGTAGATGTGTATATCGACCAAAGCTTGTATCGCTGTTAGGGTTAAATACCGTATTTTTTCAGCAGGCTCATCAGATTAGCAGCCAATCACAGTTCTCATATTTGCAGTTACCCGACAGAGCTAACTTCGCTCACTTTCAAGCTTACGCTCAGCAAGTCGCAGCGTTGCTTGCATGAAATCGTGACATTAGTGAGCATTCTCTTAGCTAGGACCGAAAGAAGGAAGGCCAGTTGGAGTTCCTTCTTTGTCGTTAAAGGCTTTGCCCTCCGTAAGACAATATTCCGAAGTACCGTAAGGTAAAATTAAGCTTGTAACTCAAGGCAAATACCCCAGCTCTGCCATCACCTCATAATGCTCCGCGACAACAGCATCAACCTGCTCAGCAGTGAGGGTGTTTTGCCAGTCACCGACGATTCCTTTGCGAAAGAAACTGTTAACGCCCACTGGCTTTTCACGGAACCCTGATGCCTGTTCTTTTGCTTGCAAGCGCTCAAATTTAGTCAGCTCTAAAGCTGTTAGTATGGCGTCTGGTTGGCTCGGCAATTGCAAGAAGTCAGCAACCTCGGTAAAGGTTGTCACCGGGTTTTGCTTCATATCTTCATAGCGCACTATTTTTACCGGTAACTCCGCCTGTTGCCAACTGCGAACGTGGTCACTCCAACGCCAAAGCCACTGCCGTAATTGATTCGCTTGCCCTATTTGAGTTTTACAAAAGGCGTGATTCGGTTTGGCCATCCGTTGAATGGCATCATCGATTGAGCTGCTCGAGTGGTTTGCGTAAGAGATGCACACATCCAGTGGGTTACGCACAAGGTACAGCGCGCCGCGAGTCACCGCTGCTGGAAACATAGGCTCGCTCTGAGTATTGTTTTTTACCCAGCTATAAGCGTCATGCACTTTATGGTAACCAAACTGCTCGGTAGTACTATTAATATAGCGGTAGGCATGTGGGCGCAGCGCATCAATTTCATCAGCATTTAAGCTATCCATTGAAAAACCTAATGCCCGCTCGATCCATTCTCTGCCACTTGCAATAGCCCCTGTGCGCAGCGCATTTAAATCAATATCGTCAATGTCTTCATCATTACTTTGTTCTTCAAGATTCAGAGCGGATATAAAACTACGCATCCATGTATTGCCAGATTTAGGGTATGAAGCAAGCCAGAACATTTTCGCATGATCATTCATTGACTGCCTCCGCACGCGCAGCGAGCAGATGTGCAAAAAGAACATCGCACATGCTGTTTAAATTAGCAGTAATCGAATTATTGCGTGGGCGATACAAGCGCACCACAGGCGTGGCGCCAAAGTATTTTGCTACCTGCATAAATTGCATTTTTTCGAGGCCTGCTTTATTCGCAAAAGGTTTACGAAAGATCTGGTGTTGCAGTGGTAGTAATTTTTGCGCGCCGAGCACTTCCTTCAGTCCGATATCGTCTTCGTTATCAGAACCAAGCAGCACAACTATATCAATCTTATCTTTTGCAGGAAGAAACCTATCACCTATCAGCCAATCAAATTTAGCTACTTGCGAGCGAATGGGGGTTAATTCAGCTTCATTCAGCTGCAAAGCTTTGGCGACGTCCTGCCAGATTTTCAAACGCGCAGAACCGGGTAGTACTTTGCCGTCACTGTTAAAGACCGCTAAATCATCCGCTACGAGTTTTGCATCATAGTGCGTTAATAGATAGGCAGCGAATGACGACTTCCCAGCTGCTGAAGGCCCGCATAACAACAGTCGAAAAACCTGGTTTTTATGCGTTACATGCACAACGTTACCGTGGATAACCAAGAGCTTACGCATATTCAATAGCGGTCCTAATACAGAGCCAAGCAAATACAACTCCACCGACTCCATATCAGCATCAGCATAGATGTCGACCAACAGGGTATTTACATCTGGCGCGTAAAAGCGCGCAATACCAGGCACATCAAGCCAAAACTGAGTTGCACCGATAGCCGCATACGCGGCCACTTGCGCTAATTCCTCAGGCATTGATTCAGCCACCGGCGCCGCAGAAATAGTAATATCAGCTGGGGTATCTGCGATTCTTTTAGGTGCCTGCCAAGTGAGCTCACTTGCCAGCACAACACCGTATATCTGATAACAGTGGCGCATTGTTATTCCTTATACTTTACATACACAAAGCCGAAGCGGCGAGCCGTTAATCAACGCACCTGAACCAGGTTCCGGCTTTGCATGTCTGCCAGAAACGCCAACACGTCCTGTTCGCACTGCGCCTGGCTGACTTCGAATTCACTTTGTAATTGTGTACAAAGATCATGCACACCCACTGGCGCTTCAATGTGCGCCCAAATTTTACTCGCCACACCATTCAAACCTAGATAGTCGCTTTGGTCTTCGCTCATCATGACCACTTCTTCACCCATGTGGGCAAATACCAGCTCAGGGTGTCGTTGAACGGTGTTACTCAGTGAAACTGACATCAATATTTCTCCGTGATGTTGGCTTAAAAATTATTGCCGGGTGAGTGTCACTCGACTTTGTTGTTCTCATTCAGGAAAAGACGACCCTCCTGCTCCGCCTTCGATAGCTTCGCTAACATGCTGATTCCACGTAAATGACCAATATTCGAGCTTTTCCGGATCATGTCCGTGGCATCGCTTCGAAGGTATCGCTTTAATAGCGGTTCATTCATGCGATCTGTAACTTCCGCACCTTGCACTTCAATGCGTTCTCGTATGTCTAACCTATCAAACTTTGGCAAATCGACATCGGCTTTGGCTCGCATTCGAATACGCTCGGTGACTAAATCTTTAATAACCTCTCGAAACATATAACGTTCGATACCAAACTTGCATTTCAAGTGATTAGGCACGGAATAGGCAAACTCGATAAGTTCTTTATCAAACATCGGGTATCTATACTCAAAGTTAAAGGCTCGCGCGTATATCTCCGAACCAGTCACCCGCGGCTCTACTCCAACACCAAATAACTCCCGATGATCCCGCTCCCGCACACCGCGTGAAGGGTAATCAAGCGCAAACTGCTTGGCTGCTTGCAGTCTTTGTTGCGTTATAAGTTCATCTTTTAACGGGTTGAACGTTGCACCGAAATACAGCAACCGCACCATAGAATCTCGGCGCAGAGAATATCTGTTAAAAAGGGGCCGACACAGATACTTTGCCGCCAGTTTGAAAAACACACCAAGCCCACCGGTGTTTCGGCCTCGCCTGCGCATATCGTTTAAGTGCTTACGCAGCTTGCACCAGCGTCCCTGTCGGAACAGCTCGTCTTCATAAAATGCGCCATACGAGGTCACACAATGATCACCGCCCCACCCACTCAGTAATGTACGGACACCTTTTTCCTGGACCAAAAAGTAACGGGTTGCCGTCTGCCCGGGCGCAGGCGCTGGCATACCATAATACTGCTCGAGCCGGTCATCAAAATTGCGGGCTAAGTCACTTGTTGTCCATTCCGCCTGCAAGTTTGGGTGCAGCTCTAAAAAATCAAAAATATCTTTGTAGGTATCTTCGTAAATCGCACGATTGGCATCGGTAAGTAGCTGGGCGTCATAAGAGTAAGTGTAAATAGTTTGCTCCGGAAGCATTTTCGCGGCTAGCCCAGAAATAGCCGTAGAATCCAAGCCTTCACTTAGTTCTGAACCGATGGGGTGTGTCGTCACTAAGCGCCGCGCTACGGCTTTTTCAAACTGCGCTCTTAATTCACGTAAGTAATCATCATCGGTGTGTAAATCCGAATACTTCTTAACATTTAGTTCCCAATAACATTGCGAGCGCACGTTATCCTTTGCAATGACTACATAATGAGCTGGCGCCACCCGCTGAATCGCTGCAACTGGCGAGCGATAGCCAATTTGTTTTTCTCTTAAAAATTGGTCAATTACATAGCTATGACTCAATTCGCGGGAAACCTTACCGCTCATTAGTAACGCATTATGCTCGTTACTCACTACAACATTTTCTTCACCCACGCTATAGAAAACCGTTTTGATACCCAGATGATCGCGGGCAATATAAAGTGTTTCAAGGCGAGCATCCCAAATTAAGAATACAAAATCCCCTAAGAGCTTCGCCGCACAGCCTTCGCCCCATGCCTGATAAGCCGCCAGAATAATCGCGCCATCGGCCACAAGCTCATTATTGTTTGCTGTGCTTAAATGGATGCCCAGAGACTCTGCCAGCTCAGCGCGGTTATCTATGCGTGCGTTCGCTACGCACAGGTAATCACCGCATTCAGACACGTGTACAGTTTCGCTCTTAGACTGAAGTGTATTGCTAAATAACAGGTAGCTCATACGAATAAAGTAGCTTTCAGCACTCCTGTCTTGTGCACTCAGCTGTTCAGGCGTCCAGTAGTCACTTGCCGCATTCATATCACGAATAACGTCATGAGAATCAGGATTAGCGATCGACTCGGCGTTAAAATCAAGGAATACGTTAAATACACTCATAGTTCTTCTTATTTCCTGATCTCAGATAGTTGCTGCGGGGGCTGATGCCGTATTCAATGCGGTGATTGGTGGTTTCGGGTAGGGCCGACTTCGTTGAAGTATCAATAAGCTATCAATAATATCATCGGCGGGCAATATATTGCTTTGACAATGCGGAATTTGAGTGCAGAATGATCAACTTATATCTTCACTTTAGGCTTAACTAATGCCAAACCAACCAGTTCAAAATTCAGCTAGTACAACAGTAATTAAGTTGGACAAGTGGGAAGCGCCTGCCATCGTCAACCTATCTGCAGTAGAGACAGCCAGTGGCAAGCCGATTCCTGACACGTACGAGGCAGGAAAAACTTTCGGTACAGCAAGCTAAGCACCATAAAAGCTTCGCACCGTGCCTTATAAAGCGCTGAATGTCACCCGCTGGCAGCGCATTCACACCCGCAGCGCCAGCGCGGCCGCCACCGGTTGGGAATGAAGCACAGATATTCCCAGCGCCTTGCAAGTTATTTTGGGGGGCGCTGGATTTAGCTTGGTCCAAAAGAATCAAACTCTGACTCTACTTCGTTATATTGTGGTTTACTGAGTGTCGCATCTGTACGAAGTACAATTACCTGCGGCTTTTCCGAAGTATCGCCTCGTACAATTTTGCCCTTATATTGCTGTTCCATAATAATTACCCATTTATGAATTAGTTAGCTACATGCTATCAAAAAATCTGCTCCCTGAATTCAGATAATAACCCCAGCACTCATTTAAGGGGATAGGTCGAATGGAGATCACTTATCGGCAGCTCACTGAAGACTCGTCTCGATATGAAGTGTGCTGCCCTAGAACTCCCGGCCCCTCAGATTCATTCCCCTCGACATAAGCATTCTTTACTGTATGGTGAGGGTCGATTTCAAAATTAACCGGTATGCGCACAACTTAGCTCCCCCACAAAAATAAACAGCGAGAATTCAGCAATGAAAACCAATAACGCCAATAGCAATAACACTGAGCAAAAAGCAGAGCTTATATGGGAAGCGCCAACCGTATGTAGCCTGAAGGCTCAGCAAACTGAAAGTAAAAGTAATCTTGGCTCCCGTGAAGCTGATGCCTATGGCAAATATTACCACCCAAGTTAAAGCCTGTGGTACATCGAAAGGGTTCTACCCTGATTTTACTCGATAAAACTTTCTAACTGCCCTTAGAAAATCTAGCAAACCACTTACTGGCAGCGCATTCACTCCCGCAGCGCCAGCGCGGCCGCCCCCGGTTGGGAATGAAGCACAGATATCTCCGGCGCCTTGCAAGTTGTTCTTGGGCGCACGCAAACTGATGGTCAGTGTTGCCTCTTCGTCAGCGTTCGCTTTATTCTGCGATGCGATCACAATCGCTTTGTGCTGGTTTTCTGCTGCCATTAAATTGCCCAGTGTGCCACTAATGCGTCTCGCCCAAGGGGCATTGTCGAGCATCACTGCGATTAGGGTTTCATCGTCTGCCAATGGCGTACATTCTCTAGCCTTTGTTAAATCCGCTTCGTAACCTGTCTTTAAAGTGCTAAACGGCGAATTGTCGTCTGCAATGACAGCGAAAGGCGAGTCGTAGGCAAATAGCTGTCGATATAAATCAGCTGGCGGGAAATGCAAATCGGGCACAGCCGCACCGTAGCCGTTATAGTTAACCAGCACACCAAGCTCTTTGAGTTGCGCCAGTTGCTCAGTTGAATAACCAAGCTGTGTGCCTTCGGCATGTGCCACGTTATCCAGCCCATCACCGAATGCGGCTGCTACAGCCCATGCGGCATTCGCCGAATCCTTGTTGGCAACTCCTGATGCATGTAAGTGCTCGCGTACCAGTAAGCCGGTACAAACAGTCGCTGCGTGGTTAATGTTTGTGGTTAGATTAAGCGCTTTGAACTCAGTTTCTGCCTGATGGTGATCGATATAAAGCACCAACTCTGCAACTTGCAGTACGCGCAGTAGTTCAGCGGTGTTTTTATCAAACGAGATATCCAGAATAGAGATCACTGCGTCTTTTGCGTCTGCGTCACTGATCTGTTTAACCAGCGCGTTGTCGCGCTTTACGCCAGTCACCAACGTTTGCTGCTCGACTGGTATTGCTTTACGTAATTGAATCAGTGAAAAAATGCCGTCGCCATCACCGTTAAAAACATCAATATGCATTACTTCAAAATTCCCTGGTCTTGCAAATAATCAACAACCTGCTCAGCAGCCTGCTCAATGCTCATCTCTGCTGTTTTCAAGTGAACGTCAGGGTGCGACGGCGCTTCATAGGGAGAGTCGATACCAGTGAAATGAGCTATTTCCCCTGCACGCGCTTTCTTATAAAGCCCTTTTGGGTCACGTTGCTCGCACACTGACAAAGGCGTGTCGACATACACCTCAACAAAGTCAGCACTTGCTAACGCTCGAGCCTGTGCACGGTCGGCTTCAAAGGGGGAGATGAATGCAGTGCCCACAATTAAACCCGAATCGGTAAATAAATTGGCGACCTCAGTGATGCGGCGAATGTTCTCAACCCGCGAGGTGTCATCAAAGCCAAGATCTTTATTTAAGCCATGGCGAACATTATCACCGTCAAGCAAATAACTATGGCAACCACGCATAAACAGCAATCGGTCGACCGCATTTGCAATGGTGCTTTTACCTGAGCCTGAAAGACCGGTGTACCATAAAATACAAGGCTTATGCCCCTTTTGCGCAACGCGTTCTGCCGCACTCACTGAAGCATGGTGCCACACAATGTTTTGATTCATTTGATTCCGCTTACGACTATTCTGGTTTGAATTTAGAGAGGTCTGCTAGCGTTTGGGTTAGAAACGAGAAATCATCGGATACGCTCCCTACACCGTGAAACTTTGCTGAGCCACTCTTATACATCGCATATGCTACGATGCCGTGCGAGTTTACGCTTACAGAAAAACTGGCTCCTTCAGGTCCATTCCAAAGCGCATTCATTTCACCGTCTGGGTCCGCCCCCAATTTCAGGAGTCATAAATGATGTAAATGGTGTTTTTTGCAATAATTGATATAAAAACCTTGCTGAACCTATCGGTATTGCTGCAGCGCCGTAACCGTCCCAGTCTTCTCTACGACACAGACAGGTGACTTCTATAATTTGCTGTTCAATCGGTGGCAATGCAAGAGTTCTAATATAGTCTGCTGTATCTTCCTCAGGGCGCTCGCCCGTACTCAAATCATAGGCACTAGCTAGCTCTGACGGTACGAGGTGACCTACCTTCACGAAAAGAAAGCCCGGATTACTTCGACCCAACCCCCCTCCTCCAGAATTATTTAAAAGCGCTGTCATGAGATTAGCTCCTGCATTTTTTCGTTATGCTTCTATTCAGTAAGATGTTTTTTGTCCTTGTAATATGCGACATATCGCAAGGACAACGCAAGCTCAAGCAAACGGAAACACCAAAGGTATCAGCACAATACACAATGTGGTGTAGGTAATTGCGACAGATACACCGGTGATTAAGAAGTGCCTGAGGCGATACGTTGACGCGTTAAATACCATGAGGTTGGTCTGATACCCGTATGGCGTTAAAAAACTCGCGGAGCCGCAAATATGATTGAAGAGCAATGTTGGTATTTAATTAAACACCCAACCATGCACACCATTAGTGCTATTAAGCTCAGGCTTTGCAAGTACTATGTCCTTGTGGGCAAACTTTAATCAGCGCCAATAACAAAAAAGTTCGCCATAGCAACCAGGCTACGGCGAACTCAATGAGCGGAGCAGAACCAACACACTACAAACTTAAGCGAGCAAGTCTTTCGCTCCCCAGTGAGGGAAGTGCTTACGAATCAGTTGGTTTAACTCTGTTTCGAATTCGCTGTACTCAGCTGGTGCTTTCACCGAATCATCCTGTGCCTTGAGTGCTTCGTCTATCATCCCCGCACCTACCGTCACATTACTCATCCGGTCAATTAAGATAAAGCCGCCGGTTTGCTTGTTCACCTGGTAAGCGTCAAAAGCAACCGGTTCAACCAGCTGAATATCGACTAGCCCGATTTCATTCAGCTCTAACTTACCGGCCTCAACCTCTTCAAACGTATTTATATCGATACGATGGTGAAGCTTTGCGATATGCCCCATCGTGAGCTTACAAGTAAACTTAACAGCGTACTCACGATGCGCTTCCAGTGCCTGTTCATGCATCCAGACTACTTTGGCGCGCATCCGGCTAGAGACATAGGGCAGCTCGTCTTTGCGCACAATCATATTACCGCGGCTCACATCAACTTCGTCATTTAGCGTCAGCGTCACTGACATCGGCGCGACCGCTTCGTTTAACTCGCCATCAAAGGTCACAATGGATTTCACCGTGGTGACCGTACCCGATGGCAAGACACGGATAGTCTCGCCCACGCGAATAGCGCCCGAAGCTATAGAGCCCTGAAAACCGCGAAAATCTGAATTCGGCCGTGATACTAACTGCACAGGAAAGCGAAAGTCATGGTTTTCTACATCAGCAGCGACCTCGATATTTTCAAGGTACTCCATTAAGGTCGAGCCGCGGAACCAGGCTAAATGCTCAGAGCGATTAACCACATTGTCGCCCCTTAACGCAGAGATTGGCACAAAGCGAATGTCTGGAATCTCTAATGAGCCGGCAAGTTTCAGGTATTCCTCCTGAATCTCCTTATAGCGCTCCTGCGAGTAGTCCACCAGGTCCATCTTATTGACCGCGACGATTACATGCTTAATACCCAACAAAGAACAGATAAAGCTATGACGACGGGTTTGTACTTGCACACCATGGCGGGCATCGACCAGAATAATCGCTAGGTCGCAGGTCGACGCTCCAGTTGCCATATTGCGGGTGTACTGCTCATGGCCTGGGGTGTCAGCAATAATAAACTTGCGTTTATCGGTGGAGAAGTAACGGTAGGCAACGTCAATAGTGATGCCCTGCTCACGCTCAGACTGCAAGCCATCGACCAGCAATGCCAGGTCAACGTCTTCACCCTGAGTACCTGATTTCTTGCTGTCTTCGGTAATGGCGGCAAGCTGATCTTCAAAAATCATCTTGCTGTCATGCAACAGGCGACCAATCAACGTGCTCTTACCATCATCCACGCTACCGCAGGTGATAAAGCGTAACAGCTCTTTGTTTTCATGTTGCTGTAAGTAGCTAAGAATGTCTTTTTCAATTAAAGGAGACGCATGGCTCATTAGAAGTAGCCTTCTCTTTTCTTCTTCTCCATTGAGCCTGCACTGTCTTTATCAATCATACGGCCCTGGCGCTCTGAGGTTTTCGTCAGCAGCATTTCCTGGATGATCTCTGGTAAGGTGGCAGCGGTCGATTCAATCGCGCCCGTCAGTGGATAGCACCCCAAAGTACGGAACCGCACCATCTTCATCTGTGGTGTTTCGCCTTGCTCTAGTGGCATGCGCTCGTCATCGACCATGATCAAGGTGCCGTCGCGCTCAACCACTGGGCGCTCTTTGGCAAAATACAGCTCTGGAACTGTAATCCCTTCCAAATAGATATACTGCCAAATATCCAGCTCAGTCCAGTTCGACAGCGGGAAGACACGGATGCTCTCGCCTTTATCAACCTTACCGTTGAAGATGTTCCACAATTCAGGGCGCTGGTTTTTTGGATCCCAGCAGTGTTGCTTGTCACGAAACGAATATACACGCTCTTTTGCCCGGGACTTTTCTTCGTCGCGCCGGGCACCGCCAAAGGCTGCATCAAACTTATACTGATTAAGTGCTTGCTTCAGCCCCTGAGTTTTCATCACATCAGTATGCTTCGCACTACCGTGTGTGAACGGGCCAATACCCTCTTCAAGACCTTCAGGGTTCTGGTGGGTCAATAGCTCAAAACCGATTTCATCGGCCATGCGATCACGAAACCCAATCATCTCCTTAAACTTCCACGTGGTGTCCACATGCAGCAAAGGAAACGGGATTTTACCGGGGTAAAATGCTTTTCTGGCCAGGTGCAGCAGTACAGATGAGTCTTTACCCACTGAATACAGCATGACTGGGTTTTCAAACTCAGCGGCTACTTCGCGAAAAATGTGGATTGACTCGTTTTCGAGAGTTTTAAGGTGGCTCATAAATTCGCTAATGACCTTAAAACTTCGGGGTCAATATTTATCCTCAAGTTGTCCAAATTAAACTTTGAAAAAGTCACGATACCAGGCAACAAACTTGTCGATACCTTCTTGTACTGGTGTCGCTGGCTGATAGTCCATATCTTCGACCAGATCGGCCACATCGGCATAGGTCGCAGGTACGTCACCGGCCTGCAACGGCATCATTTTCTTCGGTATTTCTCTACCCAAAGCATTTTCAATGGCTTGGATGAAGTCCATTAATTTGACTGGGTTGTTGTTACCGATGTTGTAGATCTTATAGGGTGCTGAAGAGGTTGAAGGATCGGGTTTGGCACCCCTCCATTCGCTTCGTCCGCTTGCCGGATTATCAATAACTCGGGTAACGCCTTCAACGATATCGTCAACATAGGTAAAGTCGCGCAGCATATCGCCGTTATTGAACACTTCAATTTCACGCCCTTCAAGCGCAGCCTTAGTAAACAAGAACAATGCCATGTCTGGACGACCCCAAGGGCCATAAACAGTGAAGAACCGTAAGCCAGTGGTACGTATTCCAAATAAGTGCGAGTACGTATGTGCCATCAGCTCATTCGACTTCTTGGTTGCCGCATACAAGCTGATTGGGTGATCGACATTGTCAGACGTTGAAAATGGCAGAGATTCGTTCAAACCATATACCGACGAGCTCGACGCATAACTTAAGTTGTCTACGCCATAGTGGCGGCATGCTTCCAGAATATTCATGAAGCCGACGATATTGGCATTAATATACGCCTGGGGATTCTGCAGCGAATAGCGCACGCCTGCTTGTGCAGCCAGGTTACACACCGCATCGAATTTTTCAGTAGCAAAGAGAGCGTCAATCGCTGCCTTATCTTCCAGCTGAAGCTGAATGAACTGATAGTTCTCGTGGTGTGTGGACTGTTTCAACTGGCCGTATTCGATATCATCTTTTGCAATACCTGCACGCTCAAGCCGCCCATACTTAACGCTTTGATCATAGTAATCGTTGATGCTGTCCAGACCTACGACCTCGTCGCCACGAGCAATGAGCTTGTTCGCTAAGTGTGAGCCAATAAAGCCTGCGGTGCCTGTAATCAAAATTTTCATCTATTGAAATAACCTATTTTCTAAAATTATAAACGCAAATCGGTAGTTTCCTGAGGAAGCACGTATTTGAGGTCATACATCACTGATTCAGTTTTACCGTAAGCACGGAGCTTATCAGCGCCCATGGCTTTAAATTCATTATGAGCAACAGCCAAAATCACCGCATCATAAGCTCCCGCCACTGGTGACTCAGTCAAACTAATATCGTACTCGTGCTCTGCCTCGTCGCCAGATACCCAAGGGTCGTATACATCAACATTCACGCCATAAGAACGTAGTTCATGCACTATATCAATAACGCGAGTATTGCGTAAATCAGGGCAGTTTTCCTTAAAGGCAAAGCCCATAATCAGCACCCGGCTCTCGTTGACATGAATACGTTTTTTCAGCATCGCTTTCACAAGCTGTTCGGACACATACTCACCCATGCCGTCATTAATGCGCCGACCTGCCAGGATCATGTTCGGGTGAAAACCGATTTCCTGAGCTTTATGTGTTAGATAGTAGGGATCTACGCCTATGCAGTGCCCTCCGACTAAGCCTGGACGGAAAGGTAAGAAGTTCCACTTGGTGCCAGCAGCTTTCAGCACTGCCTCGGTGTCGATGCCCATGCGGTTGAACAGCATTGAAAGCTCGTTAATCAGCGCGATGTTCACGTCACGCTGAGTGTTTTCAATAACCTTAGCTGCCTCAGCAACTCGAATGCTTTCGGCCTTGTAAGTACCTGCAGTGATAATTGAGCTATACAGCTTGTCAACAAATTCTGCTACTTCCGGTGTGGAGCCAGAGGTGACTTTAAGAATGTTGGTAACACGGTGTTCTTTGTCGCCCGGGTTAATCCGCTCTGGACTATAACCTACATAGAAGTCCTGATTAAACTTAAGGCCCGACACGCGCTCTAACACTGGAACGCAGTCTTCCTCAGTAGCACCGGGATACACGGTGCTTTCGTAGATAACCGTGTCACCGACGCTTAGTGCTCGGCCAATGGTTTCACTGGCCTTAATCAAGGGTGTTAAATCGGGTTGCTTATTTTTATTGATCGGCGTCGGTACAGTGACGATGTAAACATTTGCTGTAGACAATGAGTCGGTGTCTGCAGTGAAAGACAATTTATCGGCTTGGCTCAGCTCTGCTTGACTAACCTCAAGGGTTAAGTCGTGACCGTTGAGTAATTCTTTGATGCGCTTCTCGCTGATATCGAAGCCAATCGTTTCAAAGGATTTTCCGAACTCAACCGCCAAAGGTAGGCCCACATACCCCAGACCGATTAAAGCTATTTTTACATTTTGTAAGCTTGCCACCACACTTTTATCCTTTTCTTTATTTCACTAAAAGTCATAAATTGAAAAATACGTTAGGTTTCAGCTATGTTCTTTAGGCCAAAACGACTGCAATTCTTATAACTCAATTCTCAACTCGAGCAACGAACGAGTGTCCGTTTAAACTGCGAGCCAGAGCACTAAGTTAGTGCCACCTGTCAAGACAGCTAATACATTTTTCCAACGGATACTGGCGTAGACGTTGAGCCCGTGCTTTCGAGGCTTTCGAGGTTGGATTTAAAAATATAAAGGGCTTTCGATAAGTACTCTTGTGTGGTACCAGAAACATGAGGCGTAAGCAGAACTCTTGGGTTATTCCATAGCTTCGACTTACTCGGTAACGGCTGTGTTTCAAACACATCAAGTGCTGCACCTTTTAAAATATCTTCCTCAAGCCCACGTAATATTGCATTTTCGAGAACGACACCGCCACGCGAAATATCGATAATCACCGCGCCTGGCTTGCACGAGCGAATAAAGGCTTCGTCAACGCACCCTCTAGTTTGCTCCGTCAGCGGCAAGCAAACGACTATGTAGTCAGCGTTCGCAGTCAAGATCCCCACCTCATTGAGTGGGACAATTGTCTCAACCCCAGACACGTCTCTCGTTGTCGTAGCTGTTGCCGAAATATGCATGTCAAATGCTGAAGCTCGTTTGGCTATTTCTGAGCCAATATGGCCTAAGCCCAAGATCACTAAATTTTTACCAGTGAGTTCACCTAGCCAGAACCGTTGCCACTCTTTGCTACGTGATTGCTCGACAAATTTATTGAAGGATTTCTCGAAGTAGAGCATCGCGCCGATTGCGAACTCTGACATGGTGACGCCATGCACACCGCTGCTCTTTGATAGTAAGTACTTAGTTTTGTCGAACTGCATGGGCCAAATTTTCTCGACACCCGCCGACAGAAAGTGGATCCAACGCAAGCCGTTGAGCCTAACGATTATCTCGTCAAGCGTATCAAGTGTTGGAGTTATCAATATATCAACTTGCTCCCCGGGTATTATATCATCGGGGCCGCTCGCGAAAGTCAGCGTAGCATCGGGTATATTCTTTGCGAAAAACTCAAGCACCTCAGCACGCTGAGTATTCAGTACTTCTGATTTTTGAACAAACAGGATCTTTGGTGAATCAAACTCGTACTGCATCAGCTGCCCCAATATCAAATGCAAGCGCTCGCAGACGGCGCTGGTTTTCAAGCAGTGCTTGTTCAGATGCTTGTCGCCATTCTCGTTCGGAGCTACGAATTAAACCTATTTCTTTCGCGAAACCTAAGTCATTGGCTAACACAGCAACATCGTTTACGCCCTTGTGAAAAGCACGCGACAAAATGACGCGTTCTGAGCCTAAACGAACGTGTTCGCCTAACACGAGTTCGGATGGGAGTTCTCCTTTACCCACCTGGGCGATGCCGCCAAATCCCCAGGTAACGCCGCTATCGTTTAAAACCTGACTAGGTATCTCGATCATACGGGCAGCTAGAGGTTCGAATAAGAACCGCACGCCTAGCCCTAATGACAAGTCATTCAAGCCAATGTGAACTTCATCATAACCGGGCTTAAGTAGTGGCAGCCAGTCCTCCAAACGTACCAGTGCCTGGGGCGTTTCTGCCAGAAACGACACTGGTACCCGCCGACCAACAAAGTCTAAAAACTTAGCAACGTCGCTCTTACACGTAAACATAGGTAGCATTAAGCGCTGACAACCGCATTCAATGGCTGTTTCAATCTCAGTTCTGCTATTGGGGTTGAGCGGGTTCACTCGCACCATGAGCTCGGCGCTTGTGAGCACGGCTGCAACGTTTTTTATGTCTTCTGCAGTATGCGAGGCTCTATGGGTATTCAAGTGCCCTTGCCGCTCTTGCTTTCCTAACGTTTCCTGATCAATAAAAATACGAGATACATTATTGGTCTCTGCGTATTTTGCTATTTCAGGGTTTGCCGTGATGAGCATGAATTCTATTAAATTTTTAGACGCAGTCATCATTTAAGTCCTTTACCAGCATGGTTGTCGGCGTTTAACTGCTGTGTGTCCGACAGTGCCTCTCTTACATGTATGTCTTGAGGGGGCGAGCCATCTAGCTGAGCTAAATAACCGCGCCAATTCATACCCGGCGTTCCATAGATATTCTGGCGACGAATCACTTGCCACGCTGTATTAAAAATAATCTTCAAATCAAGCCAAAGCGTGCGCTTTTCAACGTATTCAGCATCATATGCCAGCTGCAGTAACCAACTAAGGTTTCTACGCCCGCGGATTTGCGACAAGCCGGTCAAGCCTGGAGCAACAGCGGCACGCTTACGATAAGCAGGAGGTATGGCAATAAGCTGCTCTGGAATAATCGGTCTTGGTCCAACAATGCTCATGTGGCCCAGAAAGATATTTAGTAGTTGGGGTAACTCGTCCAGACTAGAATTACGTAAAAATTTACCCATTCGAGTTATGCGAGGATCGTCATTTGAACTGACCACTTTCTCGTTCATCTGATCGATACTGTCAGCGTCTCTGTCCACCATGGTTCTGAACTTGTAGATTCTGAAGATCTTTTCATCTTGACCAACGCGCTTCTGTGCAAATAGTATCGGCCCCTTACTATCGAATCGAATTGCCATTGAGAGCAGAAGGAACAGTGGTGAGAATATTACCAGTGCCACAAAGCTACTCGTAATATCCATTAATCGCTTAGTCATTTGGCTTAATACACTCTTTATCATTATAACTTTTTCAAAGGCTAACAGGCGGGGACAACGACTAGTCGTTCAAATAATGCGCATGCCTTTTAACATAGTTTCATTGACTTTTTTTACATCATAAAGGGCTTCAACCATCTTGCGAGACTGTAAAGCCATGTCAATAAGCAGTTGTGGCTCATCAACGAAACGTTGCATATTAGCCGCAAGTTGCTGCGCGTCTTTTACCGGGGTCAAAAATCCATTCACATTGTGCTCGACCGTCTCTCTGCAACCGGGTGCATCGCTGGTGATTATCGCTCTACGCATTGACATCGCCTCTAACACCGAGCGCGGAGTGCCTTCACGATAGGAAGGCAGTACAAAAACATGGCAAGCCGCAATATATGGCTTTACATCACTCACCCCACCAACAAACTCGACAACACCTGAGGATTGGTACGCGCCATAATCGCGTTGACGAATAGAATGAGGCAAGCTCGCTACGTAAGGGCCTACAGCAATAAAGCGGGTATGAGGTGATTTATTCTTAACGAGTTGCGCAGCTTCACAAAATTCTGCAACCCCTTTCTCAGTAAGCAGGCGGCCAATGAACAGAAACGTGATAGGCCCTTCTGGCAGCGGAGCAATAGGAAAACGATCTAGTGCAATGCCTGAGCCATACGTGCGAGTGACCTTTTTATGGTTTTTGATGACACCAAGTGCCTCAAAGTCCTTAATATCATCTGGATTTTGAAAGAATATTCGCTCATTAAGTCGAAACGCTAGGTTGTATAAACCAGATACTATTAATTTTAAAATACGAGTCTTAATCGTTCTAGTGGTGTACAAATGACCTAAGCCAGTGACCATAGCATAGCAACGCTTCACTCCCGCCAAGCGGGCTGCTACAGTCCCAAATATCACAGGCTTGACCGTATAGCTGAAAACCGCTATTGGTCGAGTTTTTTTTATGATTGCTCGCATTTGCCAAACTGATTTTAAGTCGTCAAACGGATTAATACCAGTTCGGCCAAGCGTTATCTGATGAATAGGAATACCAAGCTCTTCTACTTCAGGCAAGTAGTCTGATGAGGGGACTAATGCTTCAACCTCCCATCCACAATTCTTAATCGCAAGAATCAAATCCTGCCTATTCGCAATGAGTGATCTTGCATTTCCAGCAATGATTAGAATTTTACTCATTATTTTAATCTAAACTTAGTTTTTATAGTATTGAAAGAAGATGCCGCCAGCGCCAGAATCAACACTAACAACTTAGTTTTATGCCTTATAGCTGTTCCCACATTTGTGACGCCAACAGCAAACACGAAAGTTAACGCGCCGAACATTAACAACAGAAGCAATGTTTCCTCTCTTCCTTTAAGTTGTCGCCAACCTTTATAAATTCTAAAAGCCAAAAAAACATAAAGAACTGAAGAAATTAACCCCAATACGTGTCGAGGGGAGCGTATGTCCCAAATAAATGGAGAAAAGTGGAAATACACCATGCGAGCTGGAATTAACCAAGGCTGAGAAAATGGGTCACCTGTTGTTATTGCGGAAGGATAAGCTGAACCCCCGGTTGCTTCTCTTTGGAACCTAGACTCTATCAACTCCGTCATTTCAGAATCACTCTCCCCCCCAATTACAATGCCCTTTCCAAGCGATAACCCTCCCCCAACCTTAATCATTCCTACCAGCAAAAGTAGGTAAGTCAATCCAACTAGCGACCGTACCCCTTGCTTTTGTGTTAAACCTCTACCTACAAAAAGTTTCTTTATCGAGCGCCACAAAGTAAACAAAAGATACGCAAAAAGCCCCACAAATGCACCCACAAACCCGGCATGGATAGTCGTGGCAACTCCTAAGAATGCAATAGCAAAAACGACATGCCGCAACGCACCGCTTCTAACCCACTGTAATATAAAATAGACCCCAACTACGAACGCAGCTATAGCAAATTCTTCGCGAAGCGCTACTGCTGAATTAAATGCTGCGAAAGGATATAAAGCGAGAATAAGAGTGCTAAGCCTTGCAGCCTTGCTACCCCACATTTGATTGACTATTAAAGCTGAAACGCCCATTACTATCGAACCAGCAATTAAATTTAATGAAGGCATTATTAAGTCGCTATACCCAAAAGCCTTAATCGCTACCGCGCCGTAAAAACCGTAGCCATTAAATGAGTGCGTTGGATCATAAATACTAAACATATCCGACCAAGAAAGGGTAGCTAAGTGCCTAGCGTGTCGCATATAAGCCGCAGCATCATGGCTGGATCCAGGAATCTCAAATATTCCATATGCATTTAGAAACATGAGTAATAATCTAAATAGAAAACCAGCGATCAAAAGACATATTATCACTTGATCTTTGCGGGCTATGAAAACTAAAATCATCAAACTGACTGCGCAAGAAAAAAAAACAAAAAGGGACTGGGTCAAAAGCAGAATTTCCTATTATATAATTAATTAACCCTAGCATACTAAGGGACTGACAACGCAAATAAATACATTCGACTGGTGAGATTCTCTTACCGCATAGCTTAAATTCGGATAGTAACCGCAATGCTCATGTAAAGGGATAGGTAGACGGAAGTTTAGATACCGACTTCATTTTGTTTTATCGACCCAAAAGCATGTTTCAAAAAAGCCATCAAGAACTGACCGAGGAATAACGATACCAGCTTTCGAAGCTCCTTTCATGGGAGTACTCATAAAAACTAAATTGCTGGAAGCCTAAACATTGCATCATCGACGGGTCCATTGAGAACGATTATGTAATAGGGACAAATCAAAGATTCAGTTACTACAATTGTTTACAAGCACGCATTATCCCTACAGTTAGAGCAAAGCCTAGGCGAGCTTTGGAAGGTCCTCAAAGCACCGTGGAGCTTATACCTGGCCTTAAATTAAGGCTCGAAATACTATTCTTTGCGGATCTTTGCCAAGCAATTATGCCTTCAAGATATTAATCTCATTTGGATTATCCAAGCTCTTTCGCCTTGCGTTGTTTAGCTATAAACGATCCATCGGTTACTTTGATTTGAAAAGTTCTAAAACCTGAGATAATTAACTAATTTCGCCCCTCTACATCCAATCAAATTAGGGTTGGAATTACAAAATATACTTAACACATTTCAATATCTTTTATAAACATCTAGATATTCTTCAGCCATTTTCGGCAAAGAAAATTTTTCCGCTTGTACTCGAGATTCTCGAGATATCTCTCTTGGTCCATGGTCCCTCAGTTTCATAATCCCAATCCTTATCGATTTAACCCACTCGTCGACCGACCTAGGATCGTTTACCAAAGTTATGGCGGTATGCCCCTCCCCTAAAACTTCGCGCAAACCGTCGACACTAGATG
>JAFIFH010000016.1 GCA_020832105.1 Idiomarina sp. | reverse complement strand
CCCCTTATCTGGCATGGGGCAATATCAGCATTCGTGAAGTCTGGCAGTATGCGTATGCTCGTCGGCATCAGCTGCCAACACGGGCATGGCAAGCATTTAGTTCCCGATTACACTGGCGTTGCCATTTCTTACAGAAGTTTGAAAGTGGCAGCAGGATGGAAACCGAGCACTTCAACCCGGCGTACGACGCCTATCCGTTTCGCGATGACGCTCAAGTAAGTCACGACCTGAGCGCCTGGCAGCAAGGAGAAACAGGCATTCCGATGGTGGATGCCTGCATGCGCTGTCTGAATCGCACCGGCTATTTAAATTTTCGCATGCGCGCCATGCTGGTCAGTGTGCTGAGTCACCACCTCAACATTGACTGGCGCCTGGGCGCGCCACACCTCGCTCGCACCTTTCTCGATTTTGAACCTGGCATTCACTACCCACAATTAAATATGCAGGCGGGCGTCACCGGTATTCACACCATTCGTATCTATAACCCGATTCGTCAGGGGCAAATGCAGGATCCGCAGGGCGACTTTATCCGCCAATGGGTCCCGGCACTAAAAGCGATACCCGACACCTTGATACATCAGCCTTGGTTACTGACACCGATGGAAGAAAGTATGTTTGCGTTCGTGGTGGGTAAAGATTACCCGCGGCCACTCGTTGATGTTGAGGAATCGGGACGCGCAGCACGGCAAAGATTATGGGCCTGGCAGAAAAAATTAAGCGTGCAACAAGTCAATCCACAGTTACTTGCCCGCCATACGCTCAGAAGTGAGTAATTGAGTGCACTTTTTAGCGTAAAGTCGCGTAGTATATGCGCCCTGCTAAATTAGTTAATGCTGTTATAGGTGAGATGTCGCATGTTGAAACGAATGATTTGGATGTTGGTGATTACTGGCGTCGTGTTTAGCCTTATTTTTGGCTATAAAGCGGTGGGTAATTATTTTATGAATCAGTTCTTTGACAACATGCCGGTGCCTCCCGTCACTATTACTGCCAGTGAAGTGCAAGCCGACACCTGGACCGACACGGTGCCTGCAGTGGGCAGTTTCCGCGCCATAAACGGCACCATGTTGCCCGCACAAACCCAGGGCGAAGTGCTCGAAATTTTATTTCAGAATGGCGACATGGTGGAACAGGGCCAGCGCCTGTTTGTGCTCGAATCGAGTGTGGAAGAAGCCGAGCGTGACCGCCTTGCCGCCATGCTTGAAATCGCCGAAAGCGAAGCGGAACGTTTACTTCCACTGCGCGAACGCCAGGAAGTGTCTGAATCAGAATTGCGTCGCCAGCAAAGCCAGGCAGCTCAGGCTCGCGCATCACTTGCCATGCAAGACGCGATGCTCGCTCGCAAGGTCATTCGCGCGCCCTTTGATGGGGTTGTCGGCCTGCGCCAGGTCAACCTTGGCCAATATGTGACAGCGGGTACCGAGATGGTCAGCCTGCAGTCCTTTGACCCGATATATCTGAACTTCACTCTACCTGAACAACACTTGTCGCATTTAGAGCGCGGCCAACGCATTGTGGCCACCGTAGATGCTTTTACTGACCAGGAGTTTATTGGCGAGATCTCAGCCACTGAGCCGTCGGTCAGAGAATCTACCCGCACCGTTGAGATTCAGGGCCAGTTTGCCAACCCGGATAGTCGTTTACGCGCCGGCATGTTTGCCCGTGTCAGCCTCGATATCGGCGAACCTCGCGAGGTCAAAATGGTGCCGCGCAGTGCGGTGCAGTTTAACCCATTTGGCAACCTGGTATTTGTCATTGAAGAGGGCGACGACGATACCCTGGTAGTCCAGCAACGTTTGATTCGCACCGGTCAGTCCCGCGGCGACATGGTAGAAGTACTTGACGGACTTGAGACCGGCGAGCGCATCGCGTCATCTGGTTTGCTCAAGCTGCGTAATGACGCCACCGTGCAGATTAACGACGACCCGGATTTACAGCCGGCGCAAAGCACCAACCCGCAACCTGCAAACCGCTAAGCGAGGTTGATGATGAAATTTACCGATATTTTTATCCGCAAGCCGGTCCTTGCCACTGTTATCAGCTTGCTGATTCTGCTCGTTGGCTTACGCGCAGCACTCGACCTGAATGTCCGCCAGTTCCCTGAAATCCGCAACGCCGCAGTCACCGTGACTACCCAGTATATTGGCGCTGACGCTGATTTGGTGCAGGGCTTTATTACCACCCCGTTAGAGCGCGAAATTGCTGCTGCCGAAGGCATTGATTATATTGTCTCCAGTTCAAGTGCGGGCATCAGTACTATTCAGGCGTTCCTGCGCCTGGATTATGAACCCAACGACGCCCTGACCCAGATAGCCGCAGAAGTAAATAAGATGCGCTCTGACTTACCTGAAGACGCGCTGGACCCCGTGGTTCAGCTGTCGGTAGGCCAGGACGTGGCGTCTATGTACCTGTCGTTTTACAGTGAGATTCTGGATGCCAATCAAATCACCGACTATTTAGTCCGAGTGATTGAGCCGCAACTGTCCACCATCGCGGGGGTTCAGCGTGCGGAGATCCTTGGCGCACAAACCTTCGCCATGCGCATTTGGCTTGATTCAGCGCGCATGGCTGCACTGAATGTAACCGGGTCTGATGTGATTCGGGCATTGCAGGCGAACAATGTGCTCTCCGCAGTTGGTCGTACCAAAGGCAGCATGGTGGCCATTGATTTGGTGGCCGATACCGATTTACGCAGCGCTGAAGCCTTTGAGCAGTTGATCGTCCGTGCCGACAATGGCTCTGTGGTGCGAGTGCGCGATATTGCCGAGGTTGAACTCGGCTCGGAAAACTATGAGAACTCGGCCTTATATAACGGTGAGCAGGCGACCTTTATTGGTGTAGAGATTGCCCCGGACGCCAACGCACTAGACGTTATTGCCGAAGTCCGCGAAGTGTGGGACCGCGATATTATTCCGCAGCTACCGCAAGGCCTGGACGCCAGCATCTCTTATGACTCCACCGAGTACATTGAGAATGCAATCGACGAAGTGATGATGACTATCGTCCTTGCGCTGGTGATTGTACTTGCGGTCATTTATGCATTTTTAGGCTCACTTCGCTCGGTGATTATTCCCGCTTTGGCGGTACCTTTGTCGCTTATCGGCACCTTTATGATGATGCTGGCATTGGGCTTTTCCATCAACCTGTTGACCTTGCTGGCGATGGTACTGGCTATTGGTATCGTGGTCGATGACGCCATTATCATGCTAGAAAACATTCAGCGTCATATCGAGAACGGTAAATCACGGATGGATGCTGCCATTCTCGGCGCTCGCCAGCTCACCGGCCCGATTATTGTGATGTCGACCACGCTGGTGGCGGTATTTGTGCCCATCGGCTTTATTGGTGGGCTTACCGGTACGCTGTTTATCGAGTTTGCCTTTACGCTGGCAGGGACGGTTATTTTGTCAGGGGTAGTTGCACTCACCTTAAGCCCGATGATGTGTTCGCGCATGTTGCGGGAACCAGGCCAGGGCAAACGGCCGCGATTTGAGCAGTGGCTCGATACGCGTTTTAACAACCTCAAAAACGGCTATCAACGCCGCCTGCATAGTGCGCTGGAGACCAAAGCGGTGCTCGGCGTATTTGGCGCTATCGTGTTGGTGTCGTGCTACTTTCTCTTTGTCACCAGTAGTTCTGAACTGGAACCCCAGGAAGACCTTGGCTTTGTCTTTGCGATTAGCCAGGCCGATAGTTATGCGACATTGGATTACATTGAGCAGCACAGTGCGCAGTTTGCCAAGCTTGAACGTGATGTTGATGAGATTGATATGGCCTTTGTGATCAACGGCATGCTCGGTCCAGGTAGTGCTGGCACCGGTCTTGGCCTCGCGCCATGGGCCGATCGCAACCGCAGTACCCAGGAGGTACTGGAGCAGGATATCCAACCCTTTATCGAGAAAATTCCAGGTTTGCAGGTGTTTGCATTGATTCCACCTTCGTTGCCCAGCCCTGGTGGCGGGCTACCGGTAGAGTTTGTGATTAGCTCCACCCAACCGCTGCAAAATTTGCAGGAAATTGCCAATGAGATCATGGGTGAAGCCATGCAATCTGGTCGCTTTATCATGCTCGATAACGACTTGCGCATCGACCGACCACGCCAGACGGTGCATATCGATCGTGAAAAAGCAGCCCTGATGGGGGTCGAAATGAACCAAATTTCTGCCGATCTCGCAGGTATGCTGGCAGGTCCGTTCGTTGGCCGCTTTGCGCTGGAGAACCGCTCGTATCGGGTGATTCCTCAGGTTCAGCGCTCAGAACGACTGACCCCGGAACAGCTCACGCATTTCTACACTCGCAATGGTGAAGGCGACCTGGTGCCAATGTCTGCACTGGTAACCCTGGAAGAGTCAGTCCAGCCGCAACAGCTAAACCGCTTTCAACAGCTCAATTCAGTGACCATCAGTGGCATACCACGCCCTGGGGTGTCGTTAGGTGAAGCATTGAACATGCTGGACACTATTGCCGCGCAGCGATTGCCTGCGGGTGTGGTGGTCGACTATGCGGGTCAGTCACGCCAGTTTAAGAGTGAAGGGCAACAGCTGCTGGTAACATTCTTCTTTGCGCTGGTAATTATCTTTTTGGTGTTGGCTGCGCAATTTGAGAGCTTCCGCGATGCCATTATTGTGTTAGTCACAGTGCCGATGAGTATTTGTGGCGCGCTGATATTTGTCAGCCTCGGCTTTGCTTCATTGAATATTTACACCCAGGTAGGCCTGGTCACGTTGATAGGCCTGATTGCGAAGCACGGTATTCTGATTGTGGAATTTGCCAATCAGCTGCAGGCCGAAGGCCGCAGCAAACGCGAGGCGATTGAAGAAGCCGCAGCGATTCGTTTGCGCCCTATTCTAATGACCACGGCCGCAACCGTACTGGCGACCTTGCCGCTATTATTTGCCAGCGGACCTGGTGGCGCATCACGCTTCGCGATGGGTCTGATCATCGCTGCGGGGATGACCATTGGCACCATCTTCACCTTGTATGTGCTGCCAGCAATGTATTTGTACCTGGCCAAAGACCGCCAGGTGACAGAACCTTCCAGTGATCAAACGAGTACGCCTTAATGTGTAACAAGGGTGAGCATCAAGCGGCCGCACCTGACCGACCGCTAACCCGGGAAGACTTCACCAGCGCTCAGTGGCAACACTTAGAGCGCTGTGTGGCCTTGGCAGAAGAGGCCTTGTTAGCCGGTGATGCCCCTTTTGGCTCTGTGCTGGTCAACGCCCAGGGCGAAGTCCTGCGCGAAGACCGTAACCGGGTGAATACAGTAAATAAAACCTACCACCCGGAAATCGAGCTCGCGCGCTGGGCTGCCACCCATCTTGATCGTGACACCCGCCAGCAATGTGTCATGTATACTTCAGGGGAACACTGCCCGATGTGTTCAGCCGCCCATGGCTGGGCCGAGTTAGGCGCTATTGTGTACATCCACACCACCGGGCAGCTAACCGAATGGATGCAATCGTTTGGCTAGTCCGCTTCGCGGGTCAATCAGCTACCGATTGGCGAAGTCGCACCAAAATTAGCCGTGTCAGGGCCAGTTCCTGAGCTCGCTACCCAGATGTATGATTTACACCGCCGCGCTGCCAGACTAAAGTAGGTACAACATTGCGCGCGAGGTACCCCCTCTTGCAGCCTTTCTTACATAAACGATTTCAACGACTCGGCACGCGTGCGTGCCTGCTAAGGAATTTCGCATGAGCACCAAAATAATGTTACTGGCGACGATTTGTATTGTGTTCTCTACTTCAGCGCCATTCGCCACGGCACAATCAGGCAATCAACAGACCCATCCTTTGCAGGCGCCTATTCAAGAACGGCTTGACTGGTTTATGCACGGCGCCAGTGTGGGTGACGGTGATGTACATGGCGAGTTCTGGCACCCTGATTTAACCTACACCAGCTCCGCAGGAAGCCGTTTTGGTAAACAAGAATTAATGCAGGGCATGTGGGGTTCCGCACCATTACAGGACCAGGATGTCACCAGCTGGTATCGAGCTGATGAACTTAAGCTCACGGTGCTTGGCGATACTGTGATCGTCAATTTCATCCTGGTGGCAGAACCTGTGGATGGCAGTGAATCAAGCTACTTCTATAATAGTGGTGTATTGATTGAAGACGAAGGCGAATGGCGCGCCATCAACTGGCACGCTACCCATAAAGACACCACAAACGCTGATTGATGGTGCGCCTGACACCAAGCGATGATTAACGGCAGGCGCAGCCTGCCCGACCAAAAGGACTCAAAAAAATGGAAGTATCGCCGCTAGTTGAATACCTGTTCATCACGATTGCAGCGCTCTTTGTGATCGTAAACCCGCTGACCACAGCGTTTATCTTTGTTTCGTTGTTACCCCGTGCCTCCAACACCACCATTAGAACCACCGCCAAACGCTCTACCATTATAGCCACCGGTATTTTTATAACCTTCGCATTGCTCGGTGGCGTTATCTTTAAACTTTTCGGCATTACCCTCGAAGCCTTTCGCATCGCCGGGGGCCTGATCCTGTTTGGGATTGCTATGCGCATGATTAGCAAAGGCGCCGACGAAGCCGAGCAAGCCACCGGCGACGACCCCCATGGCGACGGCAAAATCGCAAACGACATTTCAGTCATCCCCCTAGCGATTCCATTCATCAGTGGCCCCGGCTCCATCGCCACGGTGATGATTTTAACCAGTGAGGCACCGACTATCTGGCACGTATCTATCGTTTTCGTGGCTATCCTACTAACCACCTTAAGCTGTTATTTCGCAATGATTTATTCTCACTCGCTGGTGAAGTATCTCGGTGAAACCGGCAAAGAGATAGTCACCCGTATCTTCGGGGTCATTCTCGCCGTGCTGGCGGTGCAGTTTGTCATCAATGGTGTACTCGATATTTATCGCAGCTTGTAATAACATCAAACCAACAAACTAAGTGAATACGCTAAGGACTCACTAGGGACAACGGATGAAAACCACGATAGAAGGCCGCTTGCGCTTTAGCCTGTATGACTGCCTCATTGTTGCTGTGGCAGTGGTGTATTTCATATCCGTTGGTATGACTGAGATATCAGTCTGGCTCAATATGGTCCTGGTGCTAGTGGTACTCGGTTTCGCTGTCAGTCTATTTAAAAACCGCACTCGCGGCGTGATCATCAAATACGATAACGACACGGTCGAGTCTTTCACCAGGACATCACGTAACAAACAAAGAAACGCTCGGGTCGCCTGGCGCAAAGTGTATGGTATCGACAGACTGACTGACAAAGGGCAGGTTGCCCTTGTCGGTAAAGACGGCAAGGTTCTGCTCAGCGTCCCCTCTCATTGGCAAGGGGTTGACGAGTTTACATCCGTGGTTCAGGACAAGCTAGAGGGTGACCAGGACCGTGCCGAGCAAGTGGATTTCTACCTGACTAATCTCGGTCATGGTTATTTTACCGCAGGCATAATGGGGGTGCTGACCACGTTTCTAATCAATATTGTGGTAACGATTTTTAATACCCCAAGTGGCGAATCAGCGTGGCAGCTCACCAAAAGCTACATCGTCATTTTTTTCGTGGTCCTTGGGGTATATCTGCTCATCCAGGGTTGTCGTTTACGTAGCTTTCATATTGGTCAAAACGAACTCACACTGCGCTACCTGCTGTTCACACGACGCCTGCGCTACGATGACATTGCAAGCGTCGAGTTAGTGGAAGACCCAAACAAACCCGTTGTTGACGAGGCTCGTCGTTTGCGTATTAATCTTAAAGGTCGCTCGCGACACTATATGGTGAGCGAGTTTCCTGACCATATTGAGACGCTGTTCGCCAGTGTCGACCAAAGGGTCAAAGCAAGCCGGTCAGCGGCAGGCAAGGCCTGCCCTGCGCGCTAGCCAAACACTTTGGCCGTAAGTTTCGCCACTTGCTCACCCTGAAAGCGGGCAATGGCCAATTCTTTCTCACTTGGCTGCCGCGAACCATCAGCACCTGCAATGGTTGATGCGCCGTACGGTGTACCGCCACCAACTTCAGAGATATCCGCCACGCCTTCGTGGCTATACCCCACAGGTACAATGACCATGCCGTGGTGCGCGAGCGTCGTCCAGGTGGACGTGATTGTCGTCTCGGCGCCACCGCCGGTGCCCGTTGAAGTAAATACACTGGCGATTTTACCTGCCAATGCCCCTTTCGCCCATAACCCGCCGGTCTGGTCGAGGAAGCTGCGCATTTGACCTGACATATTGCCAAAGCGGGTGGGTGTGCCGAAAATGATCGCGTCGTAGTCTGCCAGCTCGGCTGCTTTTGCCTCTTCTGCATCCTGACCGGTTTTACCACCCGCGCTTTCAAATGCGTCTTTGGGCATGGTTTCAGGGACGCGTTTGACCGTGACTTCAGTGTCGGCAACCGATTTCGCCCCTTCTGCCACCTTGTATGCCAGCGTTTCAATATGACCGTACATTGAATGATAAAGCACTAAAATCTTCGCCATGGGTATGTCCTTAGCTGTTAGCTATGCAAAATGTTGGAGGTAAAACGATTCATGTTGCGATGTAACTTCAGCCTTTAAACGTAGTTGCCTATCCCTCCGCTCGCCAGCTATAAAGCCATATGATTGTCGAATAAACCTTTGCAGGAATTAGGCTTTTCAACCCACAAGCGCCCAATCCTGGCGCACATATTTGCCATAAAAAAAGCCCCTTAGCGGTTAAACTAAGGGGCCTGACGGTTGTGCTACTGCTTAGATTTAATCGTCAAAGCGGTCCAGGTTCATGACCTTGTTCCAGGCTTTGACAAAGTCGTGTACAAAACGCTCTTGATAGGTGTTCGATGCGTATAGCTCGGCCACCGCACGTAGTTCAGTGTTTGAACCGAAGATCAGGTCCACCGGCGTGGCGGTCCATTTTTGTTCTCCAGAACTACGGTCATAAGCGATGTAGATACCTTCGTGATCGTCTGACACTGCCCAACGATTCGACATGTCCAGCAAGTTGACAAAGAAGTCGTTGCTTAACGTGCCGGGGCGGTCAGTGAATACACCGTGTTGTACACCGTCATAGTTGGCATCCAACACCCGCAAACCACCTACCAGCACCGACATTTCAGGCACGGTCAGGTTGAGCAGGTTAGAGCGGTCCACTAACATTTGTGGCGGCGCTAAACGGCTGTCTTCACGATAGTAGTTACGGAAACCATCCGCATACGGGCGTAATACGTTAAATGCATCGACGTCGGTATGCTCCTGAGTCGCGTCACCACGACCTGGGTTAAAGGTTACATCTACCTCTACACCTGCATCCGCTGCCGCTTTTTCAACGGCGGCATTACCAGCCAGGACAATCAGGTCAGCCAATGAAATCTGCTTGTTACCGCGCTGGCTGTCATTGAAGTCACTTTGAATACCTTCCAGGGTATCTAGCACACGAGTCAGCTCATCCGGGCTGTTGACGTCCCAGCTGATTTGCGGCTCAAGACGTACTCGTGCACCGTTTGCCCCACCACGCATGTCACTGCCGCGGAAAGTTGACGCTGACGCCCACGCAGTTCTGACCAGCTCAGGTACGCTCAGGCCCGAATCCAAAATGGTTGCTTTCAGGCTGCCGATGTCTGAGTCGTTCACTAAATCGTAATCAACTTCAGGGATCGGGTCCTGCCAAATCAGTGCTTCGCTTGGCACGTGGTCACCCAGATAACGAGCGCTAGGCCCCATGTCACGGTGAGTTAGTTTGAACCAGGCACGGGCGAAGGCGTCTTCAAACTCTTCCGGGTTTTCCAGGAAACGTAGCGAGATTTCACGATACACAGGGTCTTCACGTAACGACAGGTCCGTGGTGAACATGATCGGTGCATGACGGGTATCAGGATCAAAAGCATCAGGAACCAGGTTAGACGCCTGACCTTCTACCGGAATCCATTGAATTGCACCGGCCGGGCTGCGGGTTTGTTCCCACTCAAAACCGAAAAGGTTTTCCAGGTATTGCATAGTCCAACGAGTTGGCAATGCAGACCAGGCGCCTTCCAGGCCTGACGTAATGGTGTCTTCTGAATGGCCTTTGCCACAGGTATTTTCCCAGCCGATACCTTGTGACTCAATACCCGCAGCCGCAGGCTCTGCACCCAGACACTCGCCTGGATCATGTGCACCATGGGCTTTACCAAAGGTGTGTCCACCAGCAATCAAGGCGACTGTTTCTTCGTCATTCATCGCCATGCGACCAAAAGTTACCCGAATATCATGGGCCGCTGCAATTGGGTCAGGGTTGCCATTAGGGCCTTCCGGGTTAACGTAAATCAAACCCATCTCAACCGCTGCTAATGGATTATCCAGCGTGCGGTTTTCGCCATGCCGTTCGTCGCCAAGGAATTCATTTTCTGGTCCCCAGTACATGATATCTGGTTCCCAGTCATCTTCACGACCGCCGGCAAAGCCAAAGGTTTTAAAGCCCATGGTTTCCAGCGCAACGTTGCCGGTCAGTACCATAAGGTCTGCCCAGGATAAGTTTTCACCATATTTTTGCTTGATAGGCCATAACAGGCGGCGGGCACGATCAAGGTTAACGTTGTCCGGCCAGCTGTTGAGCGGTTCGAAGCGTTGCTGTCCACCGCCAGCACCACCACGGCCATCGCCTTCACGGTAAGTACCCGCGCTGTGCCATGCCATGCGAATAAAGAAAGGCCCATAATGACCAAAGTCAGCTGGCCACCAGTCCTGAGAATCCGTCATTAAAGCTTCTAAATCAGCTTTAACCGCATCCAGGTCTACTTGTTGGAATGCTTCCGCATAGTTGAAATCTTCGCCGAGTGGATTTGACCGTGGGTCATTTTGACGTAGGGGTGCGAGATTAAGTTGCTCCGGCCACCAATGGGTATTCAGGCGGCCATGTGGGGAGTCAGTCACAGTTTGCGCTGACACAGTGCCAGTGAGCAAAAAGGTTGATAGTGCAACCGATAGCACCGTTGGCACCAATTTCTTATTAGTTTTCATGAGTGTTCCTCAATGTGAATTGATATGTTTACCAACGTTAATATACTGCGATACGGTAAAACTGAGCGCTTAAAAATACAGATTGAGGCTATCGCGTTTTCTGGACACTACAACTTAAACAATTGTTAAATAACATTATTCTATTCACATTACCGACCAATTCCAATGCTGGAACGCACAGCTAAGCAGACCCAGTTGTTTCTTGTCTGGTGGTCACTTCGGTAAAATCGTCGTTGAATGGTAAGATACTGGCGGCGAACCCTGAGCTATTGACCACGCCCAGGGTTCGCCAGTTACCCCTAAGGCCTTATATTTTCAAGGAAAGATATGCAGTTCAGTAAAACTTTGCAGCAGCTTACCGCTGACCCGGAACAAACGATAACCCTGCCCGAAGGCTGGGCACAGGGGCGCGCTTTTTTTGGCGGATTTAGCGCCGCGATTGCCTATCAACACGGTGTTAATGGGGTGAACCCTGAGCAAGCGATACGTGCAATGACAGTGTCCTTCGTGGGGCCTATTGCACCTGGCGAGGTAACCGTTCAGCGACGTATTTTGCGCGAGGGTAAAAACGTGACCCAGGTCAGCGTGGAGATCGTTCAACAGGGCGAAGTGGGCTTAAGCGCATTACTGACGTTTGGTCAGTCGCGTTCATCCGTCGTTAACGTCACTGATACACCAACCTCGACCGTTCCATCACGAGACACTGGCACACCGATGCCAGAGTCGGACTTAGTGCCGCAATTTGCACGCAATTACGAGTACTGCCTGAATGTGGGCGCGATGCCGTTTGCAGGCCAACCAGAGCGCGAATTCGGTGGCTGGATGCGTTATGCCGAAGAAGACACACCGATCACCGTTGGCTTGTTTCTTGGCCTGGTGGATGCCTGGCCACCTGCGGTGTTGCCTCACCTGAAGCGACCCGTGCCAGCCAGTTCACTGACCTGGACGATTGAATTCCCGGAGCCCTTAGCAGCGGATAAAACCACCCGCAACTGGTGGCAATATGTCGCGTATATTGATTATGCTGCAGACGGTTACGGGCATACCCATGCACATATATGGGACGAGCAAGGCAAGTTAGTTGCCATTAGTCGGCAAACCATCACGGTCTTCGGTTAGCCCAGGCTCTCAGCTTCAGCGCAACGTCACTTTGGTAACGGTACAAAATCGTCCTCGTCACCAGGGACTTTGGCGAAGCGCTGGGCCTCCCAGTCCTCGCGCGCGTTGCTGATTAACGCTCTATCACTTGCCACAAAATTCCAGTTGATATGGCGCTTGCCGAGGGGCTCACCGCCAATCAGGACGATACGGGTGTCTGCGCTGGCGGTGACTTCAATTGCGGTACCTGACTCCACCACGGCCATGCTATGCGCCTCAATAACATACCCCTGCATGCGCAGCGCACCACTCACCACGTAGACACCGTATTCGGCAGCATCAGGTAATTGCAGCGTCCGCCCTTGCTGGATAAACGCCTCAAGGTACAAGGTAGGTGAAAATACCGGCACCGGGGAGCTAACGCCGTAGGCTTCACCAATCATCACCCTTAACGTAACGCCATCCATGTCGAGCAGCGGGATCTGCGCTGACGGGACATGATGAAAAGCCGGTGCACATTGCTCATCCGCTTCAGGCAGCGCCAACCAAAGCTGCAGACCATGCATTGACCGTGTTTTGGCAGCCATCTCCGGCCGCTCGCGTTCAGAGTGAACAACCCCACGCCCAGCCACCATCAGGTTTATATCCCCAGGCCGAATGGCCTGTACGGTACCCAATGAATCTCGATGAAGCATCTCCCCAGTGAAGAGGTAGGTAACAGTCGCCAGGCCAATATGCGGATGCGGCGGCACATTCAAACCTGGACCCGAGGCGAAATCAACGGGTCCCATTTCGTCAAAAAACACCCATGGTCCAATCATTTTTCGACCGATAGTAGGAAATACCCTGCGAACCGTCACCCCGCCTATATCAGCGAGTCGCGGTGTCAGGATTTGGGTGATCGTGAGCCCGTCTGGATGCGCTTGTGTACAAGGCTGCTCGGTACTTTTTAAAACATTACTCATAATTAACCTTCGAATTTATCGACGCAACTGTCCACTCACCTCAAAATAGTACTTTTTCGCGATCTTATGCTAGAAGACTGATATCACTCATGTTACAACAAACAAAATAACAACAAAGTGTGCGACTTATGCATTACGCCAAGCTTAGAGTGTTACCTGCTAAATATCTATTACTCGTAGCCTTGTGCTGGACGTATGCGGCGAGCGCCGAATCTCCGGCCGAGCTTCGCGACCAGAGTCTGGAGCAAGCCCTGGACCAGACACTGGGAATTGGCATGGCACCGGCTAATCGGCAGGCGTTAAGTCAGGTTCTTGAGCAAGTATCCGCCACCACCCCCTTATTGACCCGGGTTCGTGCGCTGACATATCAGGCGCTAGCGCTAGCAATCGCTGATGAACGTACAGACGAAGCGCTGGGCTTACTCTACGACATGCTTGCTGAGCCGCAAATAAAGAGCAATATCCTCGCCAAAGCCGAAGTGCAGAATACGATAGGCGAAATTTACCTGCATAGGCGCAATCAGCAGGGTCTGGCCATTCTGGTGCCTGAGCTGGAACTGCAAGCGGACCACATCGACGACCCCCGTGTGCGCTACCATCGCATGCATGTGCTCGCGAGAAGCTATGAAATACAGCATGTTTACGAACTTTCGCTGCAGTATTTGCTCAACGCCCACGAAGCACTGCTCGAGCTTGATGACCAGCACACTCAGCGGCGCAGACAGTTCCTCAACCTGCACCAGGCGCGCATCCTCGCCCATTTACGTGATTTTGACTCTGCCCTTGCACTACTCAATCGCACCATTGAAGATTCCCAGCGCCATGGCCTCAGCGCGCGTTTGCCCGAGCTCTATATGGTACGTGGGTACGTCATTCAATCGAATGGCGGGCCAATTGAGTCTGCCGAGGCCGACTTTATTCGGGCAACAGAGCCAGTCACAGAGGGTACAGCCAGCCGCACCCAAATGTTGGCGTTGAATAATCTGGGCGCCATTCACCTGCATACACAACGCTATGCAAGTGCGAGTGATTATTTTCAGCAAGGCATTGCTATCGCCGAGCGTCTGAATAACAACTACGAAATTCATATCATGCGCTTTAACGTCGGCTTTGTGCTGGTGAAGCAGGGTGAGCATGAACAAGGCCTGACCCTGATGCGAACTGCGGTAGATGAGTTTAAAGAAGTAGGCCCATTGAACTCCCAGGCCGATATGCTCGGCTTTTTAGCCGAGGCATATCGCGACGCAGGCGATATAGAACGTGAACTGGCAACCACTCGTTCGCAACTGCAACTGCGCGAGCAGGCCTTTAGTCAGGAGCGTGAGCGGATGACTAGTGAGCTCCAGGTGCGTTATGAAGCACAAGATTCAGCGTTACGTATTCAGCTGCTGGAACATGAGTCGGCACTACGCGAAGCCCTGCTGAGTAGCCAACAGCGCCAGCGTAACTGGTTAACGGTTATCGGGCTGTTGCTCGCTGTAGGACTCATTATGGCACTGCTAGGTAGCCGCCATGTGCGCCGTTTAAATGCCCAGCTGAATCAGGTTAATAGTGACCTCCAGGAGCAATCAAATCGAGACCCCCTGACGCAGCTATATAACCGCCGGGCGTTAAACAAGTTTCCCAAACAGCAGGGCGACCTGATTGTACTCATCGACCTCGACCACTTTAAAGATATCAACGACACCTATGGTCACGAGGCCGGCGATAAAGTCTTGATAAGCATTGGTGAACGCTTGCAAAAAGCGCTGCGAGCGGAGGATTTAGTGATTCGCTGGGGTGGTGAAGAATTTCTTGCGGTGGTGCGTAACGTCAGCCCCGGCGATATCGAGCAGGTGATCGGTAAAATTCGAGAGGCAGTGACCCAGGCGCCAAACCCTGGCATTGCAGTCAATGCCAGTGGCGGTGCCGTATTGATTACCAGTCAGACCCATACCTGGCAGGCCGCTATCCATCGCGCCGACACCTTATTATATAAGGCTAAGTCAAATGGCCGCGGCCATATTCTCGGCGAAATTGATGGCCGCCAGCTCGAGTGGCGCTAGCTAAAAACCGTGGGCGAAAAGCATCCACAGCGCCATGGCCATCATCATCAGGTTTTCGGTGAGAGAAATAAATCCAAGGGGCACGCTGCTACCACCGCCCACACAAGCACATTTAAGTTCTCGCTTGTCTACATACACGGCTTTAAATACTGAAACAGCGCCTATGGTACCGATAAACAGTGCCACCGGAATTGAAATCCAATTCAGAATTCCACCCACCATCAAAAGCCCTGCAAGGCCTTCTGCATAAGGGTAGACATAGCCGTAGGGCACCCAGCGTTTGGCCAGCAGGTCATAATTTAAAAACATGGTGGCGAACTTCTCGACGTCCTGTAATTTGAGCAGCGCTAACACCACCATCGACAAGGCAATAAACCACTCTGCTGCCTGCACCGAGACAACGGTGCCGTAGATTGAGTAACTCAAGATTAGAGCGGTTAAGGCGGTCAACGCAAACAGCACAGCCACTGGACGATAGGTGGTCGCATCAGGGTCTTTAACCGGTTTACCCAGATGTTTGCGCACCTCTTCGTAACCCCCAATGCGCTGCCCATCAATAAACGCCTGCGGCGTGGTTTTAACATCATGTTGGGCTTTAAAGGCATCGATCTCGGCACGTGAGGTGAGCTGATGATCGTCAACCTCGTACCCCTGGCGTTTGAGTAAATCAACGGTTTTGAGACCAAACGGACAGGTGTGCTTGTCGGTCATCATACGGTAAACCGTTGCTTGCTTCTGCTTTGCCATTATTACCTCCGCTGAGCTCAAGGCTAAGCTTGTTAGCCTTGAGCGAATCAATTATCCTCAACGAATATAGCAAAGAAAGGCGTGGTCCGGGGACTTGTGTACCAAGAGTTAGATCTGTGTCACCCAGTCGGGTAAATACGTCAGAGCAATGGTTTCCAGGACTTTATCGAGCCCAGTGAATATCATCAATGCTATCACCAGTAGCGCATAACCTAAGATTAACCGGCCCGTGTTGGCAGACGCACCCAGCTTGCGTATCTTTTTACCGGCGAAGTAGCCCACCGCAATCAACGGTATCGCGGTACCAAGACCAAATACAAACATCACGCTAAATGCCATTGCCAGGTGATCGCCAGTTGACGCAAGCGCAATGGCTGCGCCCAGGGTTGGCCCCACACAGGGCAACCATACAAGGCCCAGCGAACCACCGATGACGAACTGGAATGCGGGGTGTGACGAATCGCGCTGAACTGACCCGCTGTTCGGTAAATAGCTAAGACCTTTCGACAGCAGCATCGACATGCGCTGATTCAGCCAGCCATTAACTAGTGTGATCCCCATCAGCAGCATCAACCCTGCAGCGAAATAGCGCAGCACGTCGGGCGACATGCCCAGGCTCATAAAAAGGTAAGTCAGCAGCGAGCCACCTAGCGCAAAGGTCAGCGCTAGGCCCGCAGCGAGAAACCAGATTCCCGCTTTGGATGCGCGCATTGCTGAGGCGGTTACCGCTGGTAACATCGGCAACACGCAGGGTGACATCAGGCTCAGTACACCAGCAATTAGCGCCAGCGGTAAGGCACTCCACTCCATGGTTACTGAGCTCCCTGGTCGTGTAGCTCAAGCTCAGCAAAGATTGCGCTTTCACGGGTTTGGGCAACACTAAACCATAGTCGCTGCTCGCCTCGTTCAAGTACCAGCGTTGATTGACGAGGCGCTTTAAAATAGCGAACCCATTCTTTTTGCGAATCGTAGTCGACTTCAAATACCACCAGTTCACTGTCAGGGTTTTGCGGGAAATAGCTGTCCAGGACATCCTGTTGACGCTTGCAGGTCGGACACCAGGTTGCGTAGACGTCGATCAACACCAACTGCGCGTCAGCCTGAGCCTGACGATAGGCCGACTCTGTAAAAGGTTGTTTAAACTTCTCAAGATGTTCAGTGGATGCGTGGCTGGTAGTAGAGTAAATCACTGCACTTAACGCGACAGCTGCAACGAGCATAGTGGATAAAAATGTTTTCATGTGGACCTCCAGGGTTATTTGACCCTGTCAGTCTATGTTGCGAGCCGCAGCAGCACATTGACCGCAACACCCGCATGATCAACCAAAACAACATTCTCAGTTCTGTTTCTGACGGTACTCCCCGGGTGAACACTCTGCGCGTTGCTTGAAGAATCTAATAAATGCGGTAGCTGACTGGTAGCCCAAGGCTTCAGCTATTTGGTCAATATTCAACGGGCTGTGGATAAGCAAGCGGCGGGCTTGTTGCATACGCAAACCGTCGACAATGCCTTTCGGTGGCATTGAGAGAACCTTCTGGCAGCGTTCAGCAAAAGCGCTGCGTGACATATGCACCAGTACGGCCATGCTATCTACTGACCAGTCTGCGGCAAGGTTATCTATCACCGCTAGCATCACGGTGCGCAGAGCGTCGTCTCGTAGCGCAGCGAGTAGCCCACTGCCAATACGCTGATCAGTGAGAACCTGACGTAGTAAGTGGAGCACTATCACGTCGCTAATTCGACTCACGGCGACCTGATAGCCCGAACGGCGTGACGCGGTCTCTTCCTGCACAATCGCTATCAACTGAATCAGCGAGTCCGACTGTTTTGTCGCCGGCAGATGAATATAGTCAGGGAGCAAACGAAACAGCGTTTCGGTCATATCCGAATGCACGTCAACGTCGTAACAAACCAGTCCGCGTTCCAAATGTGCCGGAATGCATAAATCTTCCAGCCTGCTTTGCTGGGTTTCCTCAGTGAGCGGCTCGTCACTCAGCCAATGCCTGATTCCATGACTAAGAAACAAAGCATCGCCCGCATGCATTTGAAACTGACTGTTTAGTTGACCTGGTATAGCGACCCACAGCGAACCTTGCGTAACCACATGTAACCCGGCTTTGACCGACTTCTGGGTGAGCATATTCCACTGCTGGCAAAAGCCTGATTCAAAATGCAACTCTGAGCCAAATGCCAGTTGTTCAAGTATGTTGTCGAGAGACGCTGTTGTTTTGGTTGATTGATCAGTCGGTTTGGTCATTGCAGTACCGCAGGTTGAAAGCTAGGTTGGTAGGACGCCTTTTTTATAGTGTGCATGGCTGTACACGAGAATAAAAGTAAAAGCTGACCTTCATTGTTGTCGCGTCTTTTATTCGTTCTGAACTTACCAGCAAACTATCCGATAAAGGAGTTTCATTATATGACTAAATTTACTGTCCATACGATTAACAGCGCACCAGACGATAGCAAAGAAGTGCTCAAAAACATTGAAAAAGAGAACGGCTTTGTTCCTAACCTGTATGGTGTAATGTCCGAATCACCTCAACTGTTAAAAGCCTACCTCGCACTTGGTGAGCTGGCTCAGGCGACCAGCTTCAACAAAGAAGAAATAACGGTGGTCTGGCAAAGCATTAACGTTGAGAACGAATGCCATTACTGTGTACCTGCGCACACCGCCATTGCTAAGTCGATGAAGGTTGATGAGCAACTCAACCAAGCCGTTGTCGATGGCAAAAAACTTGACGACGACAAGCTGGAAGCGCTGCGCACCTTCACCCGTGCGGTGGTGGCACAAAGTGGCCAGGTCGACAAATCTGCCGTGCAAGACTTTCAGGACGCGGGCTACAAGCCGCAACAGATCCTTGAAGTGGTGTTGCTGGTCGGCCAAAAGACCTTAAGTAATTACACCAATTACTTTGCCCAGACACCTGTGGATAAACAATTTAAATAGCTAAGGCGAGCAGCCTCTTGCTATCTGATTAGTTTTACCGCACCATAAAAAAAGAGCGAAAGCTCCATATATACATCTTGTCGGAGTGCCCCACGGGGCTGAGACCGTTTACACGGGATCCGTTGAAACTGATCAGGCTAATACCTGCGAAGGGAACAAGTACATCAGGCCAAAACCAAACGTATCTAAGCAGATACCAACGGCCTGCTCTGCTGCTTTAAAACACACTCCTGACAAGCAAATTTTATCTAATTTTAGGTATTTGCTATGTCAACTTCAGATCAAAACGCTTTATTTTCCCGTCAGTCTATTCGCGCTGCCTGCGATACACCGCCGCGTAACAATCGTGAGCGCCGCCAGCAAGCACAACGCTTTATTGAAGAGCTCTCAGGCCATTTCTATCCGGCGTCCAGCCGCCAGTATATTCTCGGGTCACGGGCAGACATTCGTGTGCCGATGCGCCAGGTGAGTTTGTCTGACACTGTTTCCGGCAAAGCAGAATCGCCGATCCGCAAGCCGAACACACCGGTCAATTTGTACGACACCTCAGGCCCTTATGGCGACAGTGAGGCGACCATTGACGTGCAAAAAGGCCTGCCAGCGATGCGCCAGCCGTGGCTTGCAGAGCGAGCCAAAGACAGCGCGCCGACCCAACTGCATTATGCCCGCCGCGGCATTGTCACCCCGGAGATGGAGTTTGTTGCCCTACGCGAAAGCATGGGGGGCGAACATATCAGCCCGGATTTTGTGCGCAAAGAAATCGCCGAAGGCCGCGCGATACTGCCTTTGAACGTAAACCACCCGGAAGCGGAGCCAATGATTATCGGGCGTAACTTCCTGGTCAAGGTGAATGCCAATATTGGCAACTCAGCGGTCACCTCGTCGATAGAAGAAGAAGTGGAAAAGCTGGTCTGGGCGGTACGCTGGGGTGCGGACACCATTATGGACCTTTCAACCGGGCGAGACATTCATACCACGCGCGAATGGATTTTACGTAACAGCCCGGTGCCCGTGGGCACAGTGCCAATTTATCAGGCTCTTGAGAAAGTCAAAGGCATTGCCGAAAACCTCACCTGGGAGGTCTTCCGTCAAACGCTGGTGGAGCAGGCAGAACAGGGCGTCGATTACTTCACTATACATGCCGGTGTGTTACGTGACTTTGTGCCGATGACCGCCAAACGAGTCACAGGTATTGTCTCCCGCGGTGGCTCTATCATGGCCAAGTGGTGTATGAGCAATCAGCAGGAAAATTTTCTCTACACCCATTTTGCTGAAATCTGCGCCCTCTGTGCGCGCTATGACATTTCATTATCTCTCGGCGACGGCCTCCGCCCGGGCTCCATTGCGGACGCCAACGACGAAGCACAGTTCGCCGAGCTAAGAACCCTGGGCGAGTTGACCAAAATTGCCTGGGAATACGACGTCCAGGTGATGATTGAAGGCCCTGGCCACGTGCCGATGGATAAAATCAAAGCCAATATGGACGAGCAGCTCAAACACTGCCATGAAGCACCTTTTTACACCTTAGGCCCACTCACCACCGACTTTGCCCCGGGCTATGACCATATTACCTCAGGTATCGGCGCTGCGATGATTGGTTGGTTTGGCTGCGCCATGCTGTGTTACGTCACTCCCAAAGAACACCTGGGTTTGCCGGACAAAGAAGATGTGCGCCAGGGGCTGATTGCCTACAAGATAGCCGCCCACGCGGCAGATATCGCCAAAGGCCATCCCGGTGCTCAGGTACGCGATGACGCCTTGTCTAAAGCGCGTTTCGAATTTCGCTGGGAAGATCAGTTCAACCTAGCACTTGACCCGTTCACGGCGCGTGCATACCACGACGAAACCCTGCCGCAGGACTCCAACAAGAGCGCACACTTTTGCTCCATGTGTGGGCCTAAGTTCTGCTCCATGCGGATTAGCCAGGAAGTACGCGACCAGGCTGAAGCCATTGCTATCAGTGAGGTACGCTAGTTATGGCCAAGCCTTCCATTTGCTGGACTATTGCCGGCTCAGACTCCGGTGGCGGTGCGGGTATTCAAGCCGATAGCGCAGCTATGCGCAGTTTTGGCGTGCATCCGTGTACCGTGATAAGTGCACTCACGGCACAAAGCTCAGTTGCGGTGACACATGTCGCCGCAACGCCGTTAACCATGTTCAACGCACAGCTGCAATGCCTGCTGGATGATTTACCGCCAAAAGCCATTAAAACCGGAATGCTGCCAAGCGCTGAGCAGGCAGAAAGCCTGGCTAGATTTTACTTACAAAACCTGCACGACGTGCCCCTGGTGGTCGACCCGGTGGCGGTCAGCGCGAGTGGTAGTACACTTGCCGATGATAGCGCGCTGCGGGGCACACTCACCTATTTGCTGCCCATCGCGACCCTGGTGACGCCGAATGTGGTCGAACTTAGCATGCTTTGCGGTTTCCCTATTGAAAACGAAGAAAGCCTAATTGCCGGCGCACACCAGTTGCTACAACAGGGGGCACAGGCGGTATTGGTTAAAGGTGGCCACGCCGACTGGCAAGGTGCCCAGTGCATTGACTACCTGATAAGTCACCACCTTGAATGCAGGTTCATACAGCCGCGTCAGCCAACCACCCACAGCCATGGCACAGGTTGTAGCATGGCCTCTGCAATTACCGCGGCAATGGCCAATGGTGATCCGCTGGAAGACGCCGTGGTGCAGGCCAGTGCCTATATCTCATACGGTCTGGCTACTGCGGTGGGGCTGGGTCAGGGGCCCGGGCCAGTCAATCACTCTCAGTTGCCGACACCCGCTGAATACTTCCCCAGGCTGGAGCCACTACATAGCCCTTCAATGCAGGGTAAATTCGTCGAAAGCGACACCCAGACACTAGGCCTCTACCCGGTTGTGGCCAACGTCCAGCTACTCGCACGACTGCTTGAATTTGGGGTGAGAACGGTGCAGCTGCGCTTGAAAAATATGAATCCAGACAAGGTGGAAGGTGCTATAGCTGAAGCCGTTTTGCTCGGTCGACAACATAACGCTCGAGTGTACATTAATGACCACTGGGCATTCGCTATTAAACATAAAGCTTACGGCATTCATTTGGGGCAGGAAGATTTGCTTGAAGCGGACTTAAATGCCATCCAACAAGCAGGATCACGCCTCGGGGTATCGACCCATGGGTATTATGAGCTGCTCAACGCCCTGGCATTAAAGCCTTCCTATATCGCCCTCGGGCATGTTTTTGCCACCCCGACCAAGGTGATGAAAAGTCAGCCTCAGGGTTTAGCCCGGCTGTCGCATTATGTAGAACTTGCACGCGGCTTTCCCACCGTAGCGATTGGCGGCATCAATCTGAATAACGCAGCTGAGGTGCACGCCTGCGGCGTCGGCAGCATCGCAGTGGTTCGCGCGATCAGCCAATGTGACGATCTGGCCCAACGGATAGAGGATTTCACCGATGTTATCGGACGCTGATTTTCTGCGCTATAGCCGTCAGATCATGCTGCCCATTTGTGGTGAAGCAGGTATCGGCAAACTAACCAGCGCCAGAGTCATGATCGTCGGGCTCGGTGGACTTGGCACTTTGATTGCGCCCTATCTGGCGTCTGCCGGGGTGGGCCACCTGGACCTGTGCGACGACGATATCGTCAGCCTGAGTAACCTACCCCGCCAGTGGTTGTATCAGGCAGACGATATCAATCAAAGCAAGGTTTCGGTAATCAGTCAGCGGCTGCACACTATGCAGCCAGAGTTGAACATTACCACGCATCAACAACGGCTACGCGAGCAAAATGCAGCTGAATTGCTACAGGGTTTCGATCTGATCATTGATTGCTCAGACAACATGACCACGCGTCAGTTACTTAATCGTTATGCGTTCTCCACTGGCACACCGCTGATTATTGGCGCGGCCATTGGTTTGCAGGCACAGGCGGTGGCAATTCATCCACAATATTGTGGGCCCGGGCGACAGGCGGGGTGTTATCACTGCCTCTACCCGATAGATACGCTACTTGGTGGCAGCTGTCAGAGCGAGGGTGTACTCGGGCCTGTCGTTGGCATGGCAGGGTGTTACCAGGCGGCGCTTGCACTGCGGGTGCTGCTCGGCGATCCACAGATACAATGGAGCCGACTATGGCGGCTCGACCATGGCAGCTTTACGCAGCAAATGCTGCATATCGCTCGCGACCCGGCATGTCCGGTCTGCGCGGCAACGAATTAAAGGGATCGCTATGCACATCACTATCAACCAACAGAGTGTGGACTGTCACCCAAACGACAGCCTGCACCGCATTCTAGTCAGGTATTGCGAGGCCCAGGAATTAGTGCTCAATGAAGTCGCGGTGACCCTTGATGATACTCTGATACCACGCTCCACCTGGCCTGATTATCAGACTAAATCGGGTGACACTTTTACACTGTTTTCTGCAGTAGCAGGAGGTTAACCCCATGTTACGGATAGACAATCAGAACTTCAGCTCTCATTTGCTTACCGGCACCGGCAAATTCGCCAACGCTGGGCTTATGAGTGAGGCAATTAAGGCCAGCGGTAGTGAGCTGGTCACCCTCGCATTAAAACGCATTGAGCAGGCGCACCAACAGGACACCACACTGCGTGAGTTAAAAAAGCTCGGCGTGCGCTTGCTTCCCAATACCTCCGGTGCGAAAACGGCAAAAGAAGCCGTTCTTGCGGCGCAACTGGCTCGTGATATATTAGACACCAACTGGGTCAAACTGGAAATTCACCCGGACCCGAAATATCTGCTACCCGATCCCGTTGAGACATTACAAGCCGCAAAAGCCCTGGTGGCCAAAGGCTTTGTAGTATTGCCCTATTGCCCTGCCGACCCGACACTATGTTTGCGCTTACAAGAGGTTGGCTGCGCTGCGGTCATGCCACTGGGGTCCCCCATTGGCTCTAACCAGGGCCTGCAAACCCGTGATTTTCTGCGCATTATTGTCGAGCAAAGCCAGGTACCGGTGATCGTAGACGCCGGTATTGGCGCTCCTAGCCATGCTGCTGAAGCCTTTGAAATCGGTGCCGACGCGGTACTGGTGAATACTGCCATAGCCACCGCTGGTGACCCGGTTGCGATGGCGAAAGCCTTTCGGCTAACCTGTGACGCAGCCTTACTGGCACGCCAGGCACAGCTTGCTCCGAGCAAGAGCCAAGCCCAGGCATCGAGCCCATTGACTGGCTTTTTGGGGGCGGTATGACTGGCATTCGCGATATTATTGCCAAAGCTGGCAGCACTCGCCTTGATATCGACGACCTCGCGCAGCTATTAAGTAAAGAAGCCGCCCAGCATATTGAGCTCATGGCTGCTACCGCAGCCCGACTCACGCGCCAGCGTTTTGGCCACACCATGCGCCTGTTTATTCCGCTATATTTGTCCAACTTGTGTGCTAACGACTGTACGTACTGCGGTTTTTCCATGAGCAACGCCATTAAACGCACGACGCTATCCATGGACGATTTACACAAGGAATGCCAGGCACTTAAACAACAGGGGTTCGACTCTGTCTTGCTGGTGGCAGGAGAGCATGAGCGCAAAGTCGGGATGCCGTATTTTCGTCAGGCGTTTGCGGTAGTCAGCCAGTATTTTTCGCATATCGCACTAGAAGTACAGCCGCTGGCAAAAGACGACTATGCTGAACTGCGCGGCTATGGCCTGGCTGCCGTCTACGTGTATCAGGAAACCTACCAGCGCAGCGCCTATGACAAACATCATCTGCGGGGTAACAAAACTGACATGCAGTGGCGCTTACAAACCCCAGACCGGGTGGCCGCCGCAGGTGTAGATAAAATTGGCCTCGGGGTATTGTTAGGTCTTGCCGACTGGCGTGAGGATGCCCTCGATTGCGCCCGCCATTTACGTTACTTGCAGCAACACTATTGGCGCAGCCGCTACTCCATGGCCTTCCCACGCCTGCGCCCTTGTGCTGGCGGCATCAACAGTGAACATTTAGTGGACGATAAGACCCTGGTCCAGCTTATTTGCGCCTTTCGGCTGTTTGAGCCCGACCTAGAGCTGACCTTGTCCACCCGGGAGCCCGCCATGTTGCGCGACCACCTGATGCCTTTGGGTATCACCCATATGAGTGCAGGGTCGAAAACCCAACCCGGCGGCTATGCCGACGACACCATCGCCCTTGAGCAATTCGCCACCAGCGACCCGCGCAGTGCGAAGCAAGTCTGCAAAGCTCTGCTCACGTATGGCTTCGAACCGATATGGAAAGACTGGCAGCGGGAGTTCGCCTGACAGCCACCTTTGCGGTGGCTGGGCTGCGTTTATTGCATCCGGAGTTGGTCCGCGCTGCTCAGCTCAATGTGGGTCTGATAGTAATAGGACTTCGTCCGGCCTAGCGTTGAGTCATTGAACCAGGTCACTTCACGAAGGGCCTCACCGTCCACTTCAATATCTTTACCCACCACATCTCTAATCCAGTTTTCGCCATGCTGGCGGGCCAGCTCGCGCCCCACGTCGCGGGGAATCACCACCGAAACATTGGTTTGTTCGCGGTAATTCAACTCACTATTTAAGAATATACGACCGCCAGTATCGCCGCCGATATTACGTACCTGCATGCCGAATGTGCCTGGGTAGCCGCCTGGCGCTGATTGTGCAGCACCGTTCACGGCTTCAAGGGGGGTTAACACCCCATCGCGTACCTCATGGTCGGGACCTGCAGGCGGTTGTGTATCGCGAATCATCTCGGCGTGGCTACGTTCACCCGGCTCCCCTACTGTCTCGTCCTGTACAGGCGTGCTTTGACAGCCAGCCACGAGTATACAAGCTGCCGTAATCAGTGAGTATCTGAGGATCATCTGGGACATTCCTTGTTATTTAAAAGTAACAGAAGTGAGCCTGTTAGGTTCAAGTTAACGTATTGTTAGTAACGGTAACAAATTCCTTTAATAAGCTAAAGCGTGTGTTTGTTACATTTAATGTCAGAAAACCCTCATCCTAAACTTATTTCCTATTTACAAAGTATTAATTTTAGTTGATTTTAGGGGCAGTAAGCGCAAATATAGTTGTATAACAAGTGGGGTACCTACATGACATTTCTCAGCGGCTTGAGCGTTGTTGTCGCGCTTGCAGCGTCGCCGCCAGCCACGATCACTATCGTTGATGCTCAAGGTGATGCTTTAGAAAATGTCGTGCTGGTGCGGTTTAGCGCCGAACCAACGGCCACCGAACACCCTACCGAACATGTCATGGCACAGGTCAATCGTCAGTTTTCCCCCCAGCTATTGGTCATTCAGCACGGCGACTCGATCAGTTTTCCGAATAATGACGCTGTGCGCCACCACGTGTATTCGTTTTCAAGCCCGCGGGTTTTCGAGTTTGAACTCTATTCAAGTGGCGAGTCGCCAACACTGGATTTCCCCGAGCAAGGCGTAGTGGTAGTTGGCTGTAATATTCACGACCAGATGGAAGGGCATATTATTGTCGGTGCCGACAGCTTTGCTCTATCTAATGCACAAGGGCAACTTCAGCTTCCCGCCAATTACAGTGACAACGGCGAGTGGTACCTGTGGCATGGGTGGATGCTAAACGCCGGCCAACAGCCACAGCAAATCTCGGTTACCACAAACCACGTACAACTGGACGTCGAGGCGCCACCGGCAGCCAATCAATCCGAGCTAGAGTCTCGCTTCCAACGGAGGACCCTACGTGGCGGGCATTAGTTTTCGGGCACGTCTGCTGCTTTTATTAAGCGGCCTGGTTGCCTTGGCCCTCGGCGTAGTCATTCTGGCCATTTTTCTTGCCACCGAGTCGAGTGTGAAGCGCAACATTGACCGTGAACTCGGGGTCAGTGAGCGCGTGTTCCTGCAATTATTGGAACAGCGGGAAAACCAGCTTACCCAGGCGGCAACTGTACTCGCTGACGACTTTGGCTTTCGTCAGGCGGTTGCTTCTGCGGACGAAAATACGATTCTCAGTGCGCTGGTAAATCATGCCCAGCGCATAGAAGCGGACCTCATTACGCAACTGTCCCCCAACGGCAGCGTCATTGTCAGTACTCACGATATTACCAATGCAGACGCACTATTGGACCTGGGTCAGGGGCATAACAACGCAGCTTTTGGTATGACCGTGGTCGAAAATGAGCTATACCAGCTGGTGGCTGTTCCGGTCAGAGCCCCCCATTTGATTGGCTTTGTGGTGCTCGGGTTTGTAATCAATGATGCGCTGGCTGTAGAGCTACAGCAAATCACCAACACGCAAATCAGTTTTGTTGCCCATCGACCTGGCGCGGACGTGATCGTGGTGTCGTCGTCTCAAGGGTTAGTTGATGATGGATTACGCCAGGCCGTCGAGGACGAACCCAGCCTTTACCACTGGCTTGCCAGTATCGGCCTGCGCGGCCAGTGGATAGATTTGCTACGCGAAACCGATAATCAGCCTGGTACTGAGATGCAGCTACATGTGCTGTTAACAGCGTCGATTAAAGAGGCGTCTGAGCCTTTCGCGCCGCTGCAGCGCCACTTATTAGTGGTGGCCCTATTGACCATGTTCGCAACCATGCTTTTAGCTTTACTGACCGGCCGTCAGGTCGTCAAACCGGTGCGTATGTTGGCTGATGCTGCACAGCGCATTGGCGGTGGTCAGTATGATCAGCCAGTACACTACAATTCACGTGACGAATTGGGTCAGCTGGCAACAAGCTTTAACCAAATGCAGAGCGCCATCTCCCAACGTGAGCAGCAAATCTCCTATCAGTCCAACCATGACTTGCTCACAGACTTGCCAAACCAGCGCTACCTGGCGCACTACACCGACGCCTTGATCAACCAAACCAGTCCGTTCGGCCTGCTGATCCTTAACCTTAATAACTTTACCCAGCTGAACGACATGTTTGGCCAGACTATTTGTAATCAGCTGCTAGTCATTCTCGCCCAGCGCTTACAAAACATGGCGAGTGACAGTTTCTGGCCTGCGCGAGTTCACGGTGACGAATTCGTGGTCGTGCTCAATGGCGATATTGAGCCGAGTATCGCGCAAATTGACGGAATCCTCGCCGCAATGTCACCGCCCCTTAAACTTAATGGGCTCAGTTACACCATTAGCCTCTCAGCAGGGCTCGCGCACTACCCAGGTACGGCACAAGATCTCGACACGCTAATTCGCCGCGCGCAATTCGCCCGTATTCAGGCTCGGGGCGAAGGCAAGGCCTACGGGGTGTATCAACCTGGCGAAGACGAGCCGCACATGCGCAAACTCGCGGTGTCTGCAGCATTGTCCGAAGCCATTGCCAATGAACAGTTGTCGCTGGTCTATCAGCCGCAAATCTATCGGAATAGCCGTTCGGTTGGCGGTGCGGAAGCGCTGGTACGCTGGCACCATCCAACACTGGGCTTTATCAGCCCGATGGAATTTATTCCCCTTGCCGAACAGTCCGGTGAAATTCATCAGATAACCCATTGGGTGCTAGCACGCGCGATAGAGCAGCTGGTCCAGTGGCGTGCAAGCAACAGCGACCTGCGCATGTCCGTTAATTTGTCGGCAGCGGATCTTAGCGACGCAGGGCTACCCGAGTTTATTCTTCAGTTGCTCGATTCTCAGCAAGTACCACCCGCTGCACTTTTAGTAGAAGTCACCGAAAGTGCAATGATGTCTGACCCAGTGGTGGCGGTCCGTTTACTTGAAACGCTGCGTAGCCGCGGCGTGGGTGTTGCAGTGGATGACTACGGCACCGGTTATTCGTCACTGGCACAGCTACGAGGACTGCCCGCAGACGAGCTTAAAATTGACCGCGCCTTCGTGACGGAACTGGACAACAACAAGCAGGACCAGACCATCGTTGCTTCCACCATTGAACTTGCCCATAACCTGGGTATGAAAGTCGTCGCGGAAGGGGTAGAAACCGCAGGCGTGTGGCAGGCGCTGGCCGAACGCAATTGCGATATATTGCAGGGCTATTACATCAGCCGCCCCATGCCAGCCGGCGACTTTGCCAATTGGCTGGCTGAATTTAACTATTCAGACTACAGCCCAGAACAGATGACACAGGAGATCTAATATGAGGTATCGATCGTTGAGTGCAGCCCTGCTACTTGGCTGCTCAATGACTATCGCCCATGCCGCTGATGGTGGCTTACTCGCCACTGGCGGTGTGACCAGCATTGAGGGCTCTGCAGGTGGCGGTATTGTGCCTTGGGCGGTGCTCGGCAGTTACGCAGAAGACGACGAATGGGGCGGCACGGTGACACTCTCGCAAGCGTCGGTGGATGATTTTCGCTTGTCGGTCATGGGCGCCAGCCTGAATTATCGCAACCGGGTAGAGTTTTCCCTCGCACGACAAACCTTCGATCTCAGTTCCATTGGTGGCGAGCTGAACCAGAATATTTTCGGGGTTAAATACCGTGTCGCTGGTGATTTAATTTACGGCAACCTGCCACAAATCAGCGCTGGTATTCAGTATAAAGAGAACACACGTTTTGGACTGCCTGATGCGGTAGGCGCGCAACGTGACTCTGACTTCGATGCCTACCTGGCAGTGAGTCGAGCCTGGTTGGCGGGCCCCTTTGATCGCACCTGGCTGGTGAATGCTACCGTGCGTGCAACACGGGCGAATCAAATCGGGCTATTAGGTTTTGGTGGTGACAAGTCAGACAGTCATGAACTAGTGGCTGAACTGGCCGCTGGGGTGTTTTTGCACCGCTCCCTTGCAGTGGGCATGGAGTACCGCCAAAAACCAAATAACCTGAATTTTGCCGACGAAGACGACTGGGTGTCGGCCTTTGTGGCCTGGTTCCCCACCAAGTCAGTCTCAATCACAGGCGCGTTCCTCGACCTGGGTGACATTGCCGGGCTTGAGAGCCAGCAAGGCTATTATTTGAGTCTGCAAGCCGCTTTTTAGGAGCTGAACATATGAAAATTGCAGGATTATCACTTGCCGCGTTGTTGCTAGGCGCGCTGTCATTTACCGCCCCGGCAGCACAAGCGTCGAGCTTGTATCAGGACCTCGGCGAGCAGCGTGGTATCGAACTGTTGATGGAAGAAATGCTGTTTAACATTGCTGATGACCGTCGCATTCGCCATCATTTTGTTGAAACCGACATGGCGCATCTGCACCAAATGCTTAGCGAGCAAATTTGTGAACTGGCTGGCGGGCCGTGCGTGTATAGCGGAGAAGAAATGGTGGAATCACACACCGGGCTAGATATCAGCAGAGGCGATTTTAACGCCTTAGTGGAGGCGTTGCAGCTGGCCATGGACGACAACGATATTCCGGTGGGTGTGCAAAACCGTTTGCTGGCCCTGCTCGCGCCAATGCACCATGAGATTGTGAACCTGTAAACCACACACTAAAACGCCCGACATTTGATAAACCATGTCGGGCGTTGCAATCAAGCGCTGAGCTAAGCAGCCAGCTGAAACGTTACTTAAGGTTAAGCTTCACTTCAATATTGTCGCGGGTTGCGTTGGAGTATGGGCAAACCTTATGCGCGGTTTCTATCAGCCTTTGCGCATCGTCACGATCCAGCCCTGGTAGTGAGATGTTCATCTCAACGGCAATACAAAAGCCATGGTCGATGGGCCCAAAGTCTACCGCTGCGTCTATACTGGTGTCTTCTGGTACTTCAAGATCAAGCTTGCCTGCCACCGCCTTCATCGCCCCAAGGAAGCACGCAGAGTAACCCGCAGCAAACAGCTGCTCAGGGTTGGTGCCATCACCGCCATCGCCGCCCATTTCTTTCGGGGTTGAGAAAGACACTTTCAGACGACCGTCGTTCGATTCCGACTTGCCTGTACGCCCGCCTTTGGTTTTAACCTTCGCCGTATACACAACTTCTTTTAACGTATGCATCAAAACTCCTGTCTTCATCAAAAAACCTGAGTTAAGTGTGGTCGCTATTTAAATTAAGGCAAATGCTTTATTCGAACGGTGTGTCGCAATGGCTGCAGGTATATGTGCTCCTAGAGGAGAACTCAGAGGATAAACATAGCCATAGCGCCAGCAATCGCGGTCAACAGCGCCGCCATCGGCAAGGTGTATTTCATCACCTGCCCCTCCTGCTTATGGATATCCACGGTCGCCCCGGCAGCAATAATATTATGCGGGCAGACCATATTACCTACCGCCGCACCAAAGGTCTGACTACCCAATAACGGTGGGGTGGCATAGCCTCCAGCCTGCGCTGCTGAGCGCTGGAACTCACTGAACAAGATGTTCGATGAGGTCGCAGAGCCGGTAATAAAAGTCCCTAGCACACCAAATAACGGCGCCCAGAACGGCCACCAAGTCCCGGCAATAGCCGCCACCTGCTGACCCAGTTGCCCAATCGCGCCGCTGTGCACCAGCAACCGTGACAGCAACAACATCACGAAAAGTGCTGCTATCACCGTCAATATCCGCAAAAACGCCTGAACTGCGGCGGTTTTTAACATCGAGAATGACTGCCGCTGGACCAAGCCACCAAGCAAAAAGCTCACCAACAGCAAAGTCCCAGGGTGGTAAAGGTACGCGATATTGCCCCTATACCCCTGCCATTCCACCTGCCACTGCACGGCCTGCAAAAAAGCTTTAATATCTGGTACCAGCCGGGTGATTAGCACCAGTACAATCAAAATGGCATAGGGCGCAATGGCGATAAAAAACGAGCCGGATTCAGACTCTGGTAGGTTGCGCCCTTTGCGAGCGGTGAGTAAGGCAAATAACACAGCACCGGCTACGGCACCGAGTAAGGTTGGCAACTCTGGGCCCAGCCAGTACGCCATCACTGCTGCAGGTATTAAGAAACAAATAGCCGCGAGCGCACCGAGATAAAAGGCCTCTGTTAGCTTTGCCTGACTGCGTGCAGGCGCTTCACCGTCACCCTGGGCTGTGCTCAGGTTGTCACTGACGCTTTGCGCCGGACCATAACGTAAACACCCCCAGGCCAGCGCTATGGCGAGCACGAAAGTGGTCGGCACCATAAAGGGCAACACCGCCCGAGTGAGTAATAACTGCGGCTCGGGCACTAGCAAAGCCTGGGTGATGACCGGTGTGCCTACGGCCCCAAACGCCACCCCCAGACTATGCCCCCACAGCGCCAATACCACCGCCATCACCGGGCGATAGCCTGCAGCGACTAAAAACGGGGCGGTCAGCGCTGCCGAGGTACCAAAACCCGCCGCACCTTCCATAAACATCGAGAAGAACCAGGCAATAAACAGCGCACTGACCCGTGGATCGGGGTGTAAGCGGGCAAGTGTTTGTTGAATTCGCTGAATAGCGCCGCTGTTATGCTGAGCATAGTAAATACACAGCGCACCGAAGATAATCCATAAAATACTCAGGCTGGTGATGCCAGCTTCAAGGACCGAGCCTGGTAACAGTTCCCGCGCAAGCCAGTAGCCACTAGCACCAAGATAGAGCCAGACCAGCGGTAAGGTCACCAACAAGGCTACCAGCCCCGCTCTTAGCGCGCTCCACTTAAAGCCGATCATGCCCACCAGAATAATAATAAATGGCAGGCTCAATACACCCAGGTCGAGTAAATCAGGCTCTACTGAGGGCATCAGCCAACGACTTTCTCAGCACTGACCGCAAAGAACTCGCCTTTACCTGTGGTATGGGCCGTCACGTTGCCTAACGTGGTGTCGGCAATGTTGCTTAGTGCCTCGCGGGTAAAGAAGCCCTGATGGCCGGTAATCAATACATTGGGGAAGGTTAACAGGCGCATAAAGACGTCGTCCTGAATCACTTGTGATGACAAATCAGAGAAAAATAAATCACCTTCCTCTTCATATACATCAAGGCCCAGCGCACCCAGCTGGCCGCTTTTTAGCGCGTCAATCGCCGCTTTGGTGTCGACCATTTTGCCGCGACTGGTATTAATTAGCATCACGCCTTTCTTGCACTTCGCCAGCGCTTTGGCGTTGATCAAGTGATGGGTGTGCGGGGTTAACGGGCAATGCAGCGAGATAATATCTGAGCGGGCAATCAGCTCATCAAAGGTCACCACCTTAAAGTGGTCGAGCACGTTATCACTTGGGTCGGGGTCATTGATCAGCACCTCACAACCCATCGCCTGCATGATTTTGGCAAAGATTTCACCGATTTTACCCGCCCCCACCAAGCCAACGGTTTTACCCGCGAGATCGAACCCGAGCAAGCCGTCTAGCGCGAAGTTGCCTTCACGAACGCGGTTAAACGCACGGTGGGTTTTACGATTCAAGGTCAGGATAAGCGCCAGCGTGTGCTCCGCCACCGCATGAGGCGAGTACGCCGGTACCCGCGCTACTTTAATGCCTAAAGCCTCCGCTGCATTGAGATCTACATTATTAAAACCCGCACAGCGCAGCACCACCAGTTCGGTGCCACCGGCTTTAAGGAGTTCGAGCACCTCGCGGTTAACGTGATCATTCACAAACACACAAACCGCACCAAAGCCCTCGGCCAATGAGGCGGTATTAGCATTCAGCGGTGCCTCAAAAAAGGTCATGTCATGGGCATGCCCGGCATTGGCCTGGGTAAACGAGTTCTGGTCGTAACTTTTACTGCTGAAGAATGCGATTTTCATGCTGGCCTCGGTGATGTTGTGGCTAGAGCGTATATTTTAGAATATCAGGGAACTGGCGCTAGGGTCGGTGTAAATAGATCAGCTTGCACCATCAATTTACCGAGTCGGTCTCAACCGCGTAAGCTTAATTGAATTGCGAATCACTTGGCCGTCGGACAGTGTACGTACCACGTCTCCGGTCAACTGAGTATTACCTAAATTGTCGAGAGCAAGTTTATATTCAATGCCGTGGCGAGATGTCATCATGCTTAAAGCGCGTTCACTCACCGCAACTTCATCTGCAGGAAACACCATCTCGTTTACGTTACCATCAGAGAAAACCAGCAGTGTTGCAGGCTCCCCTTGCTCGAACTCAAGCGCTACCAGCTGAGAATTGAAGTTGTTTTTCCTGAGTCCAATCCAAATGCCATCAATCGTGTATTCGTCGCGCTCTGGCATGTTTTGCAACGTTTCTCGATATCGGCTGGCGAACATGTAACCGTCAGAACCGTTATTATTCTCCTTGAGCTCGTAGGTTACGGTAATGACTAACTCTCCATCAGGGCCCGCCGAAGTCTGCATCACGTACCAACTACCTGTCGGAGTAGGAGATAATACCAGGCGGTTGCGATGACCTTCATGATCTAATTCAGGAATCTCAATCACACACTCCACACTTGAGCACTGAATATTTTCATCGTTGAAATGGATATTGTGGAAACCCGCCATGCCCCAGGAGAGATGCGACGTTAGCAGCCGGTGATTTCCGTCTTCGCTGATCTGGATACCTTTGTAGTCGAAAAAGAGCTCATCGTAACCCTCGTACCACCCTTCGCTTAACTCAAGTGAAGGCGCGCTGTCGGCCATTGCTGCAGTGGAAAATAGTAAACCGAGCGCTACGGTGCAGATTTTTGATGCCAACATGTTTAATCCCTTAATTAATAACGAGTAAGCACCCAGCATAATAACATTCCGTCAACAATTGCAATACGGTCGATGGTGACGAGCTTCACTTATCAGTAAAATTCACTAATAATTAACAAAACTAACTATCGGGATTTATGCGGATTTATAGTTATTTGTTATTAATCAATTGCTTATAAATAGGAACGATTCTTGCTGGTCTAACTATCATATAATCGCAAATTCCAAGAGAGTAACCCATGCCAGTCAAGTTAGAAGACAGACCCATAGAGCAGGTGCGCGAAGAAACCATCGACAAGCTGATCGTGAATTACAGCCATGGGGTCATTTCCGCTGAAGCCTTCGAGCGCCGCCTGGATGATGCTAGCAATAGTGATTCGCACCAGATTCTGGTCGATCTCGTCGCCGACTTGCCAATGGAAGTGGATTCGCAGTACGCACGCTATAAAGATACTCAGTTTAGCCCCAACTATCGCGTGCCAAGTGATGAAACCGAAGAGCGCATTGTATCGATTTTAAGTAGCGACGAGCGCAGTGGCCAATGGGTGGTGCCGCCGAGACTGCATGTGATTGGGGTTTTGTCCTCAGTGAAGCTCGACTTTTCCGACGCTGTGTTTGAGCATCAGCATGTGGTCATTCGCGTCTCTGATTTTCTAGGCTCGATTGAAATTTTGGTACCTGAGCATATTAATGTTTCGACCAAACTCGCTGGCTTGCTGAGCTCGACTGAGAATAAATCGCCGTCTATGGGCGGCCGTCAGGCACCGCATATTACCCTTGAAGGGTTTTCAATTTTGAGCTCAGTGGAAATTAAAGAAAAAAAAACCATGAAAGAGAAGTGGATGGCCTTTGCGAATAGCATTAAATCGGCGCTTGGGGATTAGTGCTGTTTACGGTGAGTAAATCGCAGACCTGAATTTTACACATTAAAAAACGCACCCTTGGGTGCGTTTTTTTAGCTTAGTAATTTTGCTGCGGTAGCCTTAGCTACCTCGCTTAATTACAGTGCTACGATGTTTTCTGCTTGAGGACCTTTAGGACCCTGTGTAACAGAAAATTCAACAGCTTGACCTTCAGTCAGTGTTTTGAAGCCGCTGCTAGAGATAGCGCTGAAATGAGCAAATACGTCTGCTCCGCCTTGCTGCTCTAGAAAACCAAAACCTTTAGCTTCGTTAAACCACTTTACAGTACCAGTTACAGTATTAGACATAATTAATATCCTGAAATTAAAATAATAGATTTGCTCAAAATGTTTTGAGCGGTAATTCGGAGAGAAAATAACTTAAGATTAAAACTACAGGACGGAGATAATTACGAATAATTCAACAACGCTATGAAGATCTAAATAATATTTTGCTATCCAACGACGCCTAGACTACTCCGATTAAAACCTACGTCAACCATTCATTTCAGATAGGTTGAGGCGGGCCGGTCCTTTAGCCTGTACTTCTGCCTTAAGCGTCATACAGGCGGCGGATAGTTCGTCATTAATATTTTTTGCGAGAAAACGCGCTTTCGCCCTTCATGACTCGCCTAACCATCGTGAATATGAGGGAAAAGAACCCCAGCATGATAGCCAGGGCAAGCCCATAATCGATTCTTCGTAAATTTCTATAACGCTGCTCAGCGTCTAAATAACCGAGCAGAGTGTGTTCTCGAGTTTGCAGCACCCAGGTATCGCGACCGTCAACAAAGAGCCGGACAGGTTCACGGTTCTGTTGCAAGTACTCAAGATTATAGTGACCTGGCAGGACAAATATCTTGTTGTTCACCGTGATATAGGTCTCCGCCCGCTGAAACCTGCGGCTGGAGCTCGGCGTACGAACTTGTTGGACATAGCCAATCACCGGCTCTAGCTCTTCGAAAGCTCGATGAGGCTGGCCCAGGGTCATAACCACATACGCCAAGGCAGGCAACAACAAGATAGCGAAAATCGCCATACACTTTTTTATCAGGCTAACTTCGGCTTTATTCTCTTTATCAGACATGGGTGCGGGTGCGCTTCCGTGCGAATACATGTGCTAAACCTAACAATTCAGCAAGTTTCTATCTAGCGCCGGAAGATTACAATTCAATGAAATTATTCATCATCGGTTCTAGCGTGCACCTCAAACTCACCATCGCCCACCTCCACCACCATTAGCTCAATTGGCTGGCAGCAAATTTGGCAATCCAAGTCACTTTTTCTTATATTCTCAATCACAGCTTAAAGCAGCCTAAATACTTGAGTACGCATCACATGCGTTTGTTATAGAAGCTCTCTCGGTGAAAGGCCATGTACTCCTGATGCAAGCTATGCAGCGGTATGGTCATCTCTTTATAGATACCTAGCTTCTCGTAATCACCAAGCTGTTCAGCAATAAGAAGCTTGCCGTTCTCGGCGAAAGATAAGTAATGCAGATCAAAAGCCTTATCAAGGTTTGGCGAAAGTAATAACCCATTGTATGGGTCAAGTCGTTCACCATTATTCGACTTTGCCCAAGATTTAATATGCGATGCGACAAGTAGAGAGACTTTGTCATAGTGGGTTACTGCACAGCGCTTCCAATGAGCGATAAGACGCTCTCGAAACTTGCCTTGACCTCTTCGGGCTTGGACCAGAATCGTTTTCTCAGTTGGCTGCAATGTACTATCTTGCTCGATAGTGTAAACATCCTGTATCACTGTCGCATCCGTTAATTCGTCCAAATATTCCCGATAAAGATTCAACGCTGCTTTGTACATGCCTTTACCGCGCGAATCGTAATCGCTGAATTCTTGCAATTTCATAGCACCATTACTTAAGCGTTGAATTTCAAAGTAATCTGAAATGGTCAGTAAGTTCTGCTCAATCAAACCTGCTTCTGATAACCAGTTAGATATTGAACCTTTGAGTGCACCAATATAGTTTTTTATCGTTTTATCTGTCCTACCGGTGGCTTTCGCCCACTGCTCGAATCCCTCTTCTCGAGAGTCTAGATTGTCCGCCAACGCTATGCGCAACTGAGCAGCGCAAACCGGATCCTGCAGCAATTGGTAGAGTTCAGGGTCAAGAGAGACGTGTTCAATGGTTTCAAGAATCGATTTCTCGGAGGGTGACCTAAGGGATTTGTAAGTTTCTTCTTGGCCAGGACGAACAATGTGATGCCAAAAGCCTGAAGAACGAAGGTGGAAAAATGGAAGCCCTGGGTTGAGGGCGTCATTGCCGCTTTTGTACCTTTCAAAGTGCCAGGCAAAGCGATTTTTAAGCTCGGATGTAAAGTAAACCACATTTCGCTTAATTCGTCCCTCTTCAATCAAATTCATGATTGCGTAAAGCATGCATACTTTGTGCGGACTAGTGCTCCCATTTGACCGATTCGGGCGAACGTCCTTGAATGCGTATAAGTATTTGTCGAGATTGGGCAGAGGCATTTATCATCCTTATGCACTGTTATACAGTCAGGATTACAAATAATAGCTGATTAGCCAAGTGTTCTGTTATGAGGTTTATTTATTACTATTCATCGTCAGTACGTGCATGTATTTCAAATTCACCATCACCGATCTCAACGGCCAGAAGTTCAATGGGCTGACAGCAAATTTGGCAATCGACAATTTGTTGCTGATTGAGATCGTTGATGGGATCGATTTCGATGGAATTTGGCGCCATACAATAAGGACAGCCAAATTCAGCTTCATGGGCTAGAGACATGATTATACTCCTGAGTTAGCGTGCCTAATTATACTACGCTTCTTAGCTAACGATAGACTGACTTTTCCCCTGAAATAACACCACGTTTTCAATGAGATTTCAGTTTTTATGACAGGCCCCCATTTTTAGAACCACTCGTAGACTGAATTGAGCTGTTCAATCTTTAATGGATGCCACAAACTGCAAGGGTGGCAGGTTATTTAAAGCCCGGTGAGGTCGACTCTTGTTATAGTCATCCCGCCAAGCTTCGATTTTCAATTTAGCATCGGCTAGCGATTCAAACCAGTGACAGTTGAGGCATTCATCTCGAAAGCTTCCATTCAGTGATTCGATATAAGCATTGTCCGTCGGTTTACCAGGACGCGAGAAAGCCAATGTAACCTTGCTGGTATAGGCCCAAAGATCGGTCATTTGCCCCGAAAATTCGCTGCCGTTGTCGCAGTGGATACGCGTTGGAGCACCCCCTCCCGACAAAGTCGGGTTAATGTTGCGACGACATTCTCCGAACGTAATCGAGCGCCAACGTCGCCTGCTAAACATTCTCGCGTAAACGTATCAACAACGGTCAGAATGCGAAACTTATTTCCAGTAGCAAGCTGGTCTGCAACAAAATCCATCGCCCATGTCTCGTTCGGCCTTGTGCTGGCGATGTAGTCGCGTTTACGATGTGCACCACTGACATTACGTCGAGGCCGTTTAGGGCGTAACTGAAGTCCCTCCAGACAGTACAGGCGATGAATACGCTTTTTGTTCACGTGAATGCCTTCACGTTTTAGCATCACATGAATGCGCTTGTAGCCATAGCGGATTCGAGTGCGCGCGATCTATACGATGCGCTGGCGTAGCGCCTCCTGGGGCTCAGAGCGAGGCTTATAGCGACAGGCTGTACGACTCAATTTGGTCAGCGAGCATGCTCGTCGCGCACTGATGTGATAAAAGCTCATTAGATGGCGCACCGCCATACGACGCTGCGGTACGCTCACCACTTTCGGGTGTTCAGATCCTGCAACATCACTTTGTCGAGCGTTAATTCCGCCACAATACGTTTAAGCTTCTCATTTTCTTCGCGTAACTGTTTCAGTTCGCGAACTTGATCCGATTCAAGGCCCGAGTACCTTTTCTTCCATGCGTAAAAAGTACCTTCTGCAATGCCCATTTTGCGGGCCACTTCGGCAATCGATAAGCCCGCTTCATGTTGCTTGATAGCCGACACAATTTGTTCGACCGAAAAACGTTTTGATTTCATGGCATGGTCCTCTTAAGGTTTTCATCATGCACAAATTCATCGACCTTGTGGCTCTTTTTATTGGGGGACCGTCAAATAGCTTGCATGCTATCTTTTTAGTGCCACGCTGTGTTCAAGGAGATGGAAGGCCTGCGGCATAGGGCAGGATAGGACCTATTCGCCCGTAGCGGTTACGGCACAAAGACCAAGCTATGAGAACAACTGGAGGCTTGTACGACAAGGTCCGCAGCTAGGAAGCGCTAGTTTGAAATTTTACATCCTCTTACTGAATTATTGCTTTGACGTGTTATCATTTATTGATAACATAGCGAACATATGTATATTTGTACAGTTAAGGGAAATGCATGGATATGAATTCTGCAACGCAAGAGGAAAGGGGTTGTATTGTTGGGATCAAGGGGCATCGTCAAGACGACACTCCGCCTGTGGATGTCTGGTTTGATTCCATCAAGTCTGTTGCAGCTGTATTATCTGAAGAGAATCGACTTCTTTTAAACCTGATTTATAGCAAAAAACCTGACAACATTACTGAATTATCAGTTTTAACCGGTAGAGCAGTAAGTAACCTTTCCCGCACATTAAAAACTTTGGCTAAACATGGCATTATTGATATCGAAGTATGTGGAAAATCTATTAAACCGATGCTTAAATACAATAGCTTTCAAATATTTTGTAATTTGCGTTTGATTAAAGAAGTTCAAGAGCAAAGCAGCCCCACTTATAGCTTAGTTTCAATGTTTACTGGCGTTGGTGGGCTTGACATGGGATTTGAAGGTGGATTTGAATATAAAAACGAGTCCTTTGCTCTGCAGCCTTTCAAAACTCTAGCTGCTTACGAAAAAGATGAAAAGTGCGTTGAAACCGTAAAGAAAAATTTGAATATACCAATCTTCCAAGTTGAACTTTCTGAAAATTTAGTACAGCATTTTCCCCCTGCAGATGTCCTAATTGGCGGGTTTCCTTGCCAAGATTTTAGTTCATGTGGACCCAAAAAAGGCCTTACTTCTGAAAGGGGCCAGCTGTATAAGGTGCTAGTACGATACATGGAGCTGCACCAACCCAAAATTGTCTGTGCTGAAAATGTTCCAAACTTAGCAAGAATGCAAAACGGGGAAGTTTTAAACACTATTATTCAAGATTTTGAGGGTCAAGGCTACAGGGTTCAAGTCTGGAATTTGTTCGCACCTGATTATGGAATCCCTCAGAGCAGAAGGCGGTTGTTTTTTGTATGTACCAGAAATGATTTAGTCGGTCAACCTAAGCTCCCGGAGGCTAAATTTACTAATAATTACCGGGGGACAAAATGGGCAATTGAAGATCTTGAGAACATTCAAGATGAATCAGTACCTAATCAAAGCCAATACTTTAAGGCTTCCAAAGCCAAAAAGGGGAATGGTCAGGGTGACGAGCATTGCAAGGCAGATGCGCCTTCTTACACAATCAGAGCAAATGCAAAGTCTCGCGTCCAATTTCACTACGAGCTTGACCGGCGTTTAACAATAAGAGAATGCGCGAGATTACAAACATTTCCTGATTCTTTTGTTTTCCCACATTCAGCGACATCGAATGTTATGCAAATTGGAAATGCAGTTCCTCCCGTTCTTTCATACGCTGTGGCATCCTCGATTAGAGATTACTTGAACGAACAGAACTAGGTGATTCCATGAAGGGAAGTAGAAAAGAAGTTTTCGATTATATATATAAAAAAGCAGATGAAGTAGGTTACATGGGGTTAGATTCATCTGCATCTGGAAAATTTCAAGACTCATTGGAAATAGATCCGGAGTTACGCATCATTGCTGGGGAGCACCTCTCTCGAAATTATATCAAAGATACTGTTTTAAATAACTATAGTAAAAAGCAAAGATACATAAATGAGGACGATGTACTAGAGGTTTTCTTTGAATCTGATGACATAATTGTTATTGGATCAAAAAAAGATCTTGAAAATGGGTTGTTTCAGATAGAATACAAAGGCCAAAAATTCGAATCGACGAGTTCTAGCATAAATGAGTGGCAGACCGTAATAAAACGGTTCGGACTAAGAATTCAGGGTGATATTCGTTTTGCGTTCTTAACCTGCGGTGGTGTTCAGCGAACCATTGAAGAAATCAATAAAACAAAGAAAATTTTAAATTCATATGGTATCGAGACTTTTGTAGTTAAGCCAACAGACATAAAAGTAAGTATTAAAGACTACACTAAAACAACCTCTTCTAAAATAGGGAAGACAGAGGTAAATCGGATATATAAAAACTTTGTTCTCCTAGCTGGGATTTCCGGGACCGGCAAAACACGTTTTGTTCGCGATCAGGTAAAAGCTACGGGTTCACTAAGTGAAAACTACTGCTTAACCGCTGTACGCCCTGATTGGCATGAGCCTAGTGATTTACTTGGTTATACTTCACGGCTTAGCGGAAATCCAGAGTATGTAATGACTGATGTCATGAACTTTATAGTAAAAGCTTGGCGACACCTAATAGATAATGGGTTAAACGTTGAGGCCCTCGAGGTTGAAGGCTTTGGCGAGCGTCTGGCAATAACTGGAGAGCGCAAAATGCTGGATTCATTATTACCATATTGGTTATGCCTAGACGAAATGAATCTTGCTCCTGTTGAACAGTATTTCGCTGACTACTTATCCGTAATCGAGACACGAGAGTGGCAATGGATTGGTGAAAATTTTACGTATATAAGTGATCCTCTACTGAAAGCTAGTACAATAAATGAAGTAGCAAATACCGAGGAGCTGCGACTCGCTCTAGGCTTAATGGACAAGCAGTATGAAGATATTTGGTTGCTTATGTGTAAGTATGGTTTGGGCATTCCATTCAATCTTATAGTGGCCGGAACTGTAAATATGGATGAGACTACTTACGGTTTTTCTCGCAAGGTTATAGATAGAGCACTGACCTTTGACTTTGGTAAATTCTTTCCGAACGACTACGCCAACTTTTTTATATCCAAGACGTATCACAAAACACTAAGTTTCAGTATATGGTCGCATGCCAACCAAAATGAACTAACTGACACAATTGATAGTGATGGTAAACTAAGTATAGAATTTCTCAACTCTGTGAATCGTGTCTTAGAAGATACCCCGTTTCAATTAGCCTTCCGTGCCCTCAATGAACTGCTACTAGCGGTAATTAGTCAAAAACCTAAAGATCCTATTACCTTAAAAGCAGTCTGGGACGATTTTCTAATGTGCAAGGTATTACCACGCATTGAGGGTGACTACGATAAACTAGGCAGCACTCCGTCTCTTTTAGAGCAACTTTTAGTAGTCTTGCACACTCAATTCTCAGAGTTTTGGAATGAAATTGATGAATGCAGAGAAGTCAGGCCAGATTTACACCGAGAGAATTGTGACGGTTCCGTACATTTAATTACATGTCGTAGTAAGGTGAAGCTTGAATGGATGCAGAACCGACTGTCTACATCAGGATTTACTAGTTTTTGGCCTTAAAATTTGAGCGCTATAGGGAAGAGGAATGCCTGAATTACTGCGACTGAGAACTCTTCAGTTTGAATTTTCGGTATGGTCTAACGATATCGAAAGACGCCAGCAAGTGTATAAAAGAACTTTGGAAAAGCGAGCGCCGAGTTTTTCGCAAGCTACTTTTCATTCTAGATCACATGTTCGCTTTTCACCTCCTGTAGTGATCCTCGATCAGTTTGTACTTGGACAAATTGAGAATCTTGAAGCTCACCCAGACCCAAACAAAATTGAAGAGTTACCATTAAATGAATCATTATTTTTTGAGAATACTCAGTATCAGTTCGAATGGATATTTTTTCTACCAACCAAATATGCTCGGCTAACACATCGAAGCAAACGTATAAACGATGCTTTTCGCTTCGTTCCTGAACGAGCAGGTTTGCCAGCTAGACTAACGGGAAATATCAGCACGGGGAACGATGTCGGTTGGTTATTATTACCACTAGAGTTTGAGGAAAATGGACAAACAAACAGGTCCAACATATCCCTCGAAATTCTTCCAACTAAAATGATTCTGCATCAAGATTTGTCAGCTATGTACCAAGTGATCGACCAAACCTTTCCTTTGTGGCGGTTTAGCTTAGTTGAAAAAACAGAGCAGGATGCGGCAAAAGGGATGCAACGTGGCCACTTCCCATTAATGTGGTTGGCAAACTTCAGCCAACTTCATGAACGTCTCGAACTAGGTTTAAAAGTAATTGCCCAAGCTCCGCATAGTCGACTCCAACCGCAGGTTTTTTTCAACAAAGCAGCTCGGTTGAAGGGGCGGATTCCTCACAAACTTGAAGCTAGAATCAACGAAGATTTCGCTACTCGGCAGTATAATAAGCGCTATCAAGTAAGAAAAAAGCAACTCAGTGTGGATACTCCGGAGAACAGGTTCATAAAAATGGTAATCACACAAAGCAAAAAGCAGCTCGAAATATTCGAGAGGGGCTTACGCAAGAATAATGAAGCACCTGAGAATCAGCGCTTATCAGATGCATTCCTAAATGAGCTTCATTCATGGCAGGAGCCATTGCGAAAATTAACAAATCAAAGCTTCTTCAAGGAAGTCGGTGGATATACTAGCTCCAACCGTGAGTCTCTTGTGCTGCAGCAGAAAACTGGTTATAGCCTTGTCTACAGGGTGTGGCAAGAACTGAAGTTCTACTTAGATATTTTTTCTAATCAATCCAGTGTATCCATGAAATCCGTCGCAGAAATCTATGAAATCTGGTGCTTCCTATGTATAAAACGAATACTAGAGACAGAGTTGGACTTTATTCTAGAAACATCGAATAAGGTAACTCTCACTTTAAACGACTTCTTCGAATATCAACTCAAAGATGGCTTTGTCGGTGCATTTGAATTCACCCGAGATGATGGCGTGAAGGCGAAACTCGCTCACGAACCGAGATTCTCTAAACAAGGCAAAAACATTCGTTCATACTTGGTCACCCAGAAGCCTGATATTGTCTTAGAAGTAACACTACCTAAGACTAACAGAAAAAATTCTGGCAAGAAATTTATCTGGATCTTCGACGCCAAATACCAAATCAAAAAAGATAGTGGAGGTTTTGACGCAGATAATAACGAAACTACTGATTATGTTCCTGACGAAGCGATTAATCAGATGCATCGTTATCGTGATGCCTTAATACACCTATCTCAGAGCGCAGGTCCACAAGAAAAAGACTCAGAAAGCTTAGTTTCACAAAAAAGCCGCCCCGTATTTGGCGCATTCGCGCTCTATCCTGGATTTTTTGACCAAAGATCTGAAAAAAATCCATACTCTGACGCAATCGAGGAGATAGGTATCGGTGCTTTTCCTCTATTACCGAACTCCTGCGATACTTGGCTAACCAATTTCCTACGCGAACAAATTGGGGCCAGCCTTCAGTATCCCATTGAAGCGATGGCAGAAAATCTTTACGTTAAAGAGGCTGCTCGTATTCCCCATTACGGAATGTCGCAAAAGCTCTATTCTGACCTTACGATGACTATCGCTCTTGGGAGGAGGGAAAATCGAGAAGATGCTTACTTTGAGAAGTTTAAACAAAATTCTGCTCAATGGTATCACCTACCCCAAAATCTGTTTCTTACCAAGTATGGAAGACACATTGCTAGTGAAATCAGGTATTTAGCAATCGCAGACGTGGGGGACGATCGTTCTGCACACGTGCAAATCAGTAGAGTATGGCCAATTAAGCATGTAAGCCTAGTTACTCGTGCTGAAATGACGACAGAGCAGACTGGAAGGTCGTCAAAGTCAAACGAAAGCTACTATCTTTTTGAGCTAGGTAGACCATTACTTTTGAGTGCCATGATTCAGGGAGTACCCAATCACCCTTTTGATGCATCAATTAAGTTGACCCAGCTTAAGCATCTTGTGAATGCTAAAGTTTTTAATGAATTACCCTCAGTCTACGAAGAAATATTGGCGAGAGGCAACAGCAACTGATTTATCATATTACTCATTTATTCATTTGGTTTTAAGTAGGTGAAATTCTCCGATTAAACTGGTTATTTAATTGAATCCGAGTGTTGTACTCTTCAGGTTTGCATTAAATTTATCTGTTTAGCTTGATAACTCTTATTAAGTCAACGTTCTGCAGGCTCAATACTGCTATCCTCACCATTGAGCTGAGCAATTGACCTCGGACCCACACCAACCCTTCCCAGACTAAGTTATAATGATGTATTGTGATTTTTAATGCGCCGTAGGCAAAGTCTGCGGCGCTAGTCGATTCAGGAACAAGGTCTGTAAAACCATGGTTGAAGCACTCGTAAACCCCAGCATTCTGGCTTGGGCTCGTGAAAGAGCAGGGTTTGCTGTGTCCGATATTGCGGAAAAGCTGAAGATTAAACAGGACCAAGTGCTAGCCTGGGAAGCAGGTGAGAAAAAACCAACGTTCAAGCAAGCGCAGAGATTTGCTGACAGAACCTTTATACCCTTTGGGTATTTGTTCCTTAGTACGCCACCGCATGAAGAGCTCCCGATTCCTGATTTACGCACTGTTGGTGATCACCCCATTGGTCAATTCAGTCTGGCTCTTAAAGACACCATTCGTGCCACTATCGAGCGCAGAGATTGGTATCAGGACTATCGCCTGGAGCAGGGTTTACCACCACTGACCTGGGTCGGCGATATGACACTGGATAATTTTGAGGGTGCATTAGCGAAAGTACGTGAACTCCTGAGTGATCGGGGAGAGCCTCGACCTCCACAGTTCCATCAATACTACTTACAGCTTATTGAGCGCATGGAAGCGCTTGGCATTCTTGTGATGCGCAATAGCGTGGTGGGCAATAATACACACAGACCTTTGGACGCTCAGGAGTTCCGAGGGTTTGCTATCGCCGATGTGTCTGCTCCAGTTATTTTCGTCAATGCGGCGGATGTCTCTCAAGCACAGATTTTCACATTACTACATGAATTCGTTCACCTTTTGCTTGGTGAGTCCGGTGTATCTGATTTAAACCATAAAAACGACAATGCGGTGGAGACTTTCTGCAATAAAGTTGCGGCAGAGTTTTTGGTGCCAGGTGTTGAGTTTAGTCAGCTTTGGCAGAGTGAAGTTGATAACTGGAAGGTTAATTTACCAGAGTTAGCTGCACACTTTCATGTTAGCCACTGGGTTATCGCACGTAGAGCACTCGAACATCAACTCATTACTGAAGCTGAGTACTGGGCGCATTATGGCAAGATACTCGCCGCGTTCAAGAGAGAGAAAGACAATCAGCGTCAAAAAGACGGTGGTCCTCCGTTCACTCGGCTGATTAATACGCGATACAGCAAAAATCTCGCGGCTGCGGTTGCCAGTGAAGCCCTAAGCGGAAGAATGCTGTTGCGGGACGCCCAACATCTAATCGGTATCCAACCCAGTAAGCTGAAAGCTTTCGCTAAGGCGGAGCTGAAGTTTTGATTTACCTGCTGGATATGTATTAATTTAACCGTCTACCAAAGCAAAGCGCGCCACTGACTTGCCATCGACTTCTACTATTTCGGTAAACATCTCATACGGCCTTACCCACAACTTACCCTCCCCATACAGCGGGCGATAAAGCACAAGCCACTCTTCAGTTTCTGAGTGGCGCACGGTGTCGATCACTTCATATAAAGGCCCTTTGTAATGCCGATATGTACCTGGCTCGATGGTCTTCATGGGGCTTCCTTCCGTATGTTGGGTTTATGAACGAGGTTAACTAACAAGTCAGTGGTATTGGATGCATTACCCGGCACTACTTACGGCTAGAACAGCCCATTTTGCATGAATTAATGCAGCGATTAAATTGTCTTAGACGTCATAAAATTCAATAAATTAGCGCTTGGAAAGTGCTGTGAGTGCATGGTTTTATGCAGGGATTTGAGAGTGCTGTTTAGATGTTATAGTGCCCCCGAATTCTAGCTGCATTCTAATGCAGCGAATGCTCCCGCCGCGCCTCAATCTGCGCCGCAGGCAACACCTGCCCAATCACCGGCTCAAGCGCCGCCTGCACCTTCGGGATCAAATCACGGAATTCGCTCAACAGCACCTCTTCGGACACCTCATCATCAAACACCAGTACTACCTTTAAACTTTGCGGAAAGCGCTGGTAATTGACCTCATGGGTCAGCCAGATAAAGCCGGTATGCGTGTCTTTGGCGGCTTCGCAAAGAGCGGTCAGTTGCTTGATGATCTCGCGGTCTGTTTTCTTGTCGGTTTTACGCATGGGTTAATGCCCGGCCTTAGGTTTCAAGCTGCCAATGTAACATAGTTGCCTGCTTGCCCAGAACCTGTACGCTGCGGTGTTCGTTCGCTGGTTGGCCGGCCATGCCGTAACAAACATGGAGTGGCAGCAAGTGCTCTTCGCGTGGGTGACAGTAGCGGGCGTGCGGGGCTTGATCCCAGTTTGCTAGCTGTTCGTAACGCGTTGCTTCGCTTATATCAGGGTTACAACAGGTGTCTTCTAGCCACGCTTCAAAAGCAATGTTTTGCGCATCTTCCTGTGCCTCACCGCTTCTGACAAAAGCGCGCATATTGTGGAACGAAAAACCTGAACCAATCAGCAGAATATGTTGCCCCTTTAACCCACGTAAGGCACGGCCGAGTTCGAGGTGGGCGCGGGCATCAAGTGAGCTGAGCAGCGAAAGCTGCACTACTGGAATATCAGCCTGTGGAAACATGATTTTTAACGGTACGAAGACACCATGATCAAGGCCGCGGTGTGGGTCTTCGGCTGCTGAAATCCCCTCACTCTTTAATGCCTGCACTATTTGCCCGGCGAATTCGGGGCTGCCAGGGCTCGGGTAGGTGATTTCATAGGTTTCGGCGGGGAAGCCACTGTAATCGTATATCAAGTCAGGCTTGCGCGACGATGTCACCGTTGTCTGTTGCGCCTCCCAGTGTGCACTGACCACCACAATCGCATCTGGCTTTTGCAGTTGCTGGGCTTTGTGCTGCAGTTGCTCAATAAGATCTTTGTGGCTGGGGTCATCCATTAACGGCATTGGGCCGCCGCCATGAGACAGATAAATAATGTCGGTTGTCATGTCTACTCCTTGCCTTCGCAAAAAGCACAGCGCCTTCGCTGTGCTCCTCTCTTTATACTTTATGCTGCCTGCACTTAAGCAGTATGGCTAAGCTTACGCGCGATAACATTGTCCAGTGCCAGACGCCCGCCACCAAAGAAGGTTAATGCAAGCGTGGCGGCAAACAAGCTCAATGCAAATTCATAACCGCCATTTGCGAGCAACACGGCATACCCTCATGCCCCGTGTAATCGCTTGTGGTTGCTCGCTGTTCTCTGCGGCTATATTACTATCGCCTGACTGCACGCCACAAAAGCGAATTGGTAACCCCATTGAGCTGAATATGCTGGGCGTGTCCTGCAGGTGAAAGTGCAGATGCGGTTCAGACGAGTGGCCACTGTGACCGCACTGGCCGATAGCTTGTCCTTGCTTGACCTGCTGCCCCTCCTGCACGCAGATGCTGCTTGGTATCAGGTGCGCATAAAATCCGTATTCTCCATCAGCATGTTTAATGATGACGTGATTGCCGCCAAAGTGCCGACACAGAAAATCCGCAAACCCATACCCCACCAAAGGCGCGTCTCTCACCCCATCGAAGACTTTCACGACGGTGCCGTCTGCGGCGGCCAGTATATCTTCACCGTAGCAGTAATAGTCGGTCAGCTTGGTACCGCGTCCGCGATGGCGTCGGTACTCGTCGTCCGCTTTAAAAAAGTCATAGGCATATCGTTGCGCCAGCACGCCCCAGGAATGTGACGTCGCTTCAGTGAGCCCGCCATTGCACACCAGCCATTCACCTTTAAAAGGTAAGTGATAACTTACTTTGGTCTGGTAGTTCGCAGGGTCTGTGCCTGCGCGCTTGATTCGCCACGCAGCGCGGACCTGGCCGATTACCTGGCGCAGCTGTTGCGACAGTTGAAATGGATTGATCGCAGACAACAGCGCCGTGGGGTAGAAGGTGAATACGATCCAAATATTGCCGAAGCGACCGATAGGTCCTGACGCGGGCCAGTCATAGGCAGGATGGCGTGCTGCAGGCTCTTTAGGTTTGCCGCTGAGTATACGGAACAGCGAGCGGTACGCATATGCGAAGAACAGATAGCCGAGCAGAATACCCCAAAACGGCACCTCATACGCCCACATAGCACTCAGCGCAAAAGCTAATCCCCAAATACTTGCAAGCCCCAATACGATTGGCCAGTACCACGCCATGCTCCGTTCCTCTGCTTATTAAATGTCTGGGAATTACACTAAACCTGAGCCCAGGCAGGCGCAATGGAATTGACAAGGGACTTCGTTGGGTATCATTATTTGGTTCTCTACCATTCAAAATTTGATACTCAACCTGGAATTGACCAGAGGTCAGCATGCCACAATCAATGAATCAGCTCGTAATTACCCGCGCACTAGAGCAAGTCAAGCAGCGCCTGAACGAGCGTGGTATTCAGTATCAGGCCTTGGCCCGTCAGTTTGACGTGTCGGTAAATACAATTAAGCGCATGCTCAATGGCGACGATATCTCGATGCAGCGTTTATTAATGCTCGCCGAGATTTGCGATTTGAATGTGGAGCAACTGCTCAGCAACGCTACCCAACAACATGCTGAGCATACCTATATCAGCGATCGTCAGGATGCTGCTTTTGCTGAGGATCCTGCGTTATTTACCCTTTTTACCCGTTTGTTTTATGAGCAGACGCCATTAACTGAGGTCGTGGCTAAGCTTGGTCTTGACGAGATCGAAACCTATCAATACTTACGCACGCTCGAAGACATCGAACTGCTGGAGCTGTCGCCGGGCAATCGCTTTCGCTTTCTGGTAAGTCCGCCGCTCGGTTTTAAGCGCAACAGTCGGGTGTTGCGCCAGCAAATCAACAACTACCTTGATGTCGCTAAGCAGGCCCTGAACGCAGACCAACCAGGCGAAAACCAGGTTTTGCTGGTAAAGCCCATGCAGCTGCCAGCTGAAACCTTTCAGCAATTGTGCCTCGACCTGAGAGCGGTGATAGATAAATACGCTGAAGCGTCTGAGGTGATTTTTCGTAACAACGCAGACTTAACCACCTATCAGGTCACCCTGGTGGCCAGCCCCTCGAGCCTGCCGGAAGTTATCGAGCAACCCTAACCTGCAGTTGTCGTAAAGACGCTTTAATGCCAACCTATTTAGCATGACCAATGACCAGCAATTACGAGCAATGACAACTTTTATGCCAAGCAACCAAACCGAAATCACCATCAGCGCCAAGCCACGCGGCTTTCACCTGATTACCAATGACATTGAGCGAGCACTGCCTTCGCTAAATGGCAATGGGCTACTACACGTGTTTATTAAACACACCTCCGCGTCGCTGACCATCAATGAAAACGCCGACCCCACCGTTCGCCAGGACTTCGAGAGCCACTTTAATAACAGCGTCCCTGAGAATGCACCTTACTATCGCCACACTTTAGAGGGTCCTGACGATATGCCTGCGCACTTGAAAGCGAGCCTGCTTGGCAGTTCGGTGACGATTCCGCTGACCAATGGCCAGTTAAATATGGGCACCTGGCAAGGGGTGTATTTGTGTGAACACCGCGACCACGGCGGGCGGCGCACGCTGGTGTTGACGGTGGTGGGGTGAGTCGCCGGTAAACGCAGCCGTAGTAAATGGAATCCTTACGCAATGAAAACTGTTGTCGATACTTAGCTAAAATAGATGCTCCCTCACCGCATGCTCAGTAAAATAAAGCGGGTAAACCAGATGCGTTGTTTCCAGTGGCCCTGACCCTTGTGTACCAGTCAACTTGATGGTTTTGATAGGCTGGCACTTTTGAATATAAGATTGCAGGGATTTAGCTCTGGTACGCTTACCACTTTTCACCTCAAGCGGGATAATATTGCCCTCTTGATCACTCGCAATAAACTCAATTTCTGCACGGGCGTCACTCCATGAAAATGTCGGGTCGACACCTAACGCGATAAGTTCCTGCTGCACGAAGTTTTCAGCAACGTACCCCTTATATTCATAGCCCTGTTGCTTTATTTCTTTATAACTGACGCCAAGCATGTGATTGAGCAGGCCCACGTCGATCAGGAACAATTTCAGTCTATTCTCTTTCTTGTAGGCGGCCAGTGGACTGCGGGGCATACCTTCAATAGGATAATTTTTTAATACCAGACGACACTTTTCCAGCCACGAAATAGCGCTTTCAAGCTCCTGATACCGTGACTTACGCTCGTGCACATTCTTAAATTTGAAACGCTTCACGGATTCGTCAATAACCGACGAAAGCTGTGACGGTACGGCATTAAAGACCGCCTCAATCAGGCTTGTATCCACCTTGCCCGAGTATTTACCGAAATCACGCAAATACCCCGCTATCAGATCACGGTGAATCCGACTAACGGCGTTCACCCGCTCAAGAATACTGTCGCCAGCCAGCTCGTACCAGGTACGAACCGCTTCTGGCATACCACCAGTAAAATAGTAGTCGGTGAGCTTTTCCATCAGTTTGCTGTGCGCAGCCGCTGAGTTGACCTGATTGTCGAATGCTTTAAGCAACGTGGGTTCATTGGCTGCGACTAAAAACTCGCGAAATGACAACGGTTGTAAATTGTACTGTTCTACTTTGCCGACCGGGAAACTGTTCAGCAAACCAATATTGGAACCACTGGCCGCAATAAACATGTGAGGCGCTTTCTCTGCGAAGTATTTAAGTGAAGTAACAGCTCGTTCGCACTCACCGATCTCATCGAGGATGAGCAGATCGGTTTCAGGGTTAAACACCCTACCTGTTAGTAGCTCGATATTAGTGAGCAAATCGTCTGGGGATAAGGAGGCTGCGAACGCCTCTTTCATATTCGGTGACTCAAGGAAATCGACACGCAACACCTGGTTGAACGATGCACCAAAGAGTTCCTGCAAGAGGTATGTTTTGCCGGTCTGCCGGGCACCATCAATGAGCAAAGGTTTACGCTCACCTTTCGTCTTCCAGCGAGTTAACTTGGTTAATAAAGTTCGTTGCATGGCTGATTCCTCGCGCTAGATCATCGCCTAAGAATACATTTTTATGCGCATTAAAACAAACTAAAGCACATTTTTACGCGCACAAAAAAGAGAGAATCTACATTTATATGCGCATTAAAAAGTATCTAGCGAAGAAAAGGTCTCGGCCATTGCCAGCGACACGCTAAGGCAAAGGAACGCCGCACAGAAAGCTTGCAAGCCTGCCCCGGAACCCATAAAGTTTACAAAGCGTTTTTAAAATAATAACAACAGGAAATGCCTTGCTCGCATGGATATCGTCACCATTATTGTGCTTACGGGCATTACCAACCTCACCTTTGCGCTCTATAGCTTTCAGCAAGTAAGTAACCCGGAGTCCCACGTCGCCTGTAGGGCCTGGGCGCAGGCGCACCTGATCAAAGCAGTCTCGTTTGTGATCTACGCGACGGCGTTACTGAACTTTTCTGACGATCTACGCCTGGCTGCCAATATCCTGATTATTCTTGGCTGCTGGGCTGAGGTGAGAGCCTATAACAGGCTTGCGGAAACCGGCTTAAAAACGACCTGGTTAATCGCGGGCTTTGTGATCAGTAGTGCGATATTTGCCATGATGCATTTTGCCAGCGGCAGCGGCCCGAATAACACCATGATAGTGACGGTGTCTTTCTTGGTAGCAATTCCGCTCGCGATGAATGTGTACGCGCTCTATAAGCTGCGCAACCAGCACCCACGGAGTGTGTTCCCCAAGGTACTGTTCGTCGTGAACGCGATGATAACCCTACTGTGTTTAATTCGCGGTGTACTGGCCATGGGGAACCCTGAATACGTGATTACCCAGCCGATTTTCACCAATCAGCTGTTTATGTTTGCGACCTTTATCAGTGGGCTTGGTAACGGCATCGGGTTTATCGGCTTCTTAAAAGAGCAGTCTGACCAGAAGCTGTGCACACGCGCCAACATCGACTATTTAACCGGTATCCATAACCGTCAGCACTTCGAAAAACTCACCAAAGAACGCATGAGCGCAGGCGAAACCTTTTCCCTGTATTTTATTGATATCGATAAATTCAAATCCGTGAACGACCGCTTCGGTCATGCCACCGGCGATGAGGTGCTGCGCCAATTCTCAAAGCTTCTGCTTGAAAATCAGCAGCGTTATGAGGGTATTGCAGGCCGGCTCGGTGGTGAAGAATTTGGCTTGCTACTACCAGCAAGCACAGCCATCAGCCACAACGTCATTTTAAAACAGTTGCGACAGGATTTTGCGGCCCGGGCTGAGGCCTGTATTGGTGAGCCCCTGACCTTCAGTCTTGGCGCTTGCTCGTCGACCCAGGCCGACACGGTGCAGGACATGATGCACCACGCTGACGTGCTGCTTTACGATGCTAAGCGCTGCCTGAAAAAGCCATCGGCTGAGTTCGCTTAAATCAATGCCTTCATATCTGGTATTTGCGCAACTTCAGTCGTTAACGCCTGAGCTGATGCTTTCATAATTGATATGCATCGCTCAAGGTGTGCACGCTCCTTGGCTGACAAATCAAACTCCAGGACATGAGTCTTTGCTTCGCTTATAGCATTCAACACCGCTTGAATCATCTGGCTCATGATTAACTGCATACGTGCCTGGGAGATATCAAATTCATGAGCGAAATCAGCGAACATAAACGCTGTAAAAGGGTCATTAAAATTACCTGCGCTGCCAGGTTCATAACCACCGATTGACATGGCATAGCTGTTTGACAAAACTTGCTTGGAGTCCTGCCCCAGCTCCAGCTCCTGGATAATCGCTTCTATATTAACTAAGTCATAAAATGGCGTAAGTGACAGCCCTTGTTTGCCAACGAAAAAGCTGATGTTTTTACCGTGGGCATCGTAGTTGCGAACCAGTAAATTAAGGGTCATCCAACGCACTAACTGCGCTCGATACGCTTCGTTGTTAACGGTTTTTAGCGCAAATAGCCTGATAAAAGAGACGCCGTCACGAATATACTTACCGTCACCGTCATAACCGAACTGGCGCTCGTACTTAAAAGACGGCGGCAGGTTCGTGGCCTGACAGCCGTCGATGACGTGACGCCGCAGTACCTTGCGTTCGCCATTCATCAGCGCACGATCAAAGCGGTCCACAACCAATGTTCTAACACCACCGTAGGTTCGAAGTTCAGCATTTGGCACGGTAAGGCCGGCATATCGAGCTACCAGTAAGGTGAATAATTCGTTCACGGCAATGCAAGGGGCCTTACCTGTTTCGAATTTAAAGATTTTATTCGAGCATAGTAAACCTTCGCCAAAACCGAGCTTACCCCCCATTTCAAGTAGATTGAGCTTGTCCTGAACACCCGCAACGGACAGCCGTGTTTTCCCGTCCCAGCGCGTGATCGAATCGCCCGATTCTTTAAAACGAAGGAGTCTTTGTGCTAATTCTTGTTCGGTAATCTCGCGGAAGTCAGTGTCGCTCTCAGCATTGTCCCCACGAAAAGCCAGTGCTCCAGCGGTATCCTCGCCGATGATTCTAATCAAGCCAAAGGTGTTGTTTTTAGAAATGGTTGTATTGCTGGTGAGGTCTTCCAGACCGTTACCTTCAGGTAATAAATTCTGCAGGAAATTGCGCACGGCGCTGTGTCTGATTGGGCCATGCAATGGTAAATGTGGTGAAATTGCAAACCCTTCACGCACCCAAGAGGCTTCATAAGCAAGTGTGATTTCCGACTCAGAGTCTACCGGAATGCTGATAGTCGCAATCTTTTTTTGATGCCCCAGAAACACACCCAGAGTGTTCTTTCTAATACCAGACATCATCGGCCTCATCCAAGTTTGATACCCGCTCTGAGTTTGATTCATCACAGATGATACTAAATGATAACCCCAGATATTCCATGACCCGCAACACATTGATGAAGGTGACATTTGGGTCACCTTTTTCGATTTTGACCAGGGTAGGTTTTGACAGAGACAAGGCCTTGGCAACATCTGTCAATTTGAGTTTCATGCCGGTTCTCTTAGAAGTAATGGCGGCACTCAATTGCTGCATCGAGAATGCTTCACTCAAGTCTGGCATGTCGGTAGGTTTTACTACCCGACCTAAGCTGGGTTTAGTGTGGGTACCTGTCATATATATTAACTATAGTTTACTTATAGATAGAATTTAGGTACCAAGCACTCAAAAGTCAACTAATAATTACTTTTAGCCCACAAATTACGTTTACATCTCATAAGTCAACTTTAGTTTAATTATGGGCGCCGGTGAAACCCTGACTCATCAAACACAAAGCACTTGTGTAGTCTCCATTCATCTACAAAAAAGCGCACCACCGGCGTACCGGTGATGCGCTTTCCACAACTGCTTATTTAAATCATCAAACTAAGCGCTTTTGGTCTCTGCGATATACTCATCAACGAACTGCTCAAGTACATTGAGTGGCACCGCACCACGGCCAAGCACGACATCGTGGAATTCACGAATATCAAAATCGTCACCAAGCTCTGTCATCGCTTTTTCACGCAATTCCAGAATTTTGATCATGCCGATTTTATAGGCAGTTGCCTGACTTGGCATGACGATGTGGCGCTCTACCATCTTCACCGCGTCCGCTCGGGCGTTGGGTGTGTTCTCTACATAGAACTCAATGCTTTCTTCACGGTCCCACTGCTTATCGTGAATACCGGTATCAACCACCAGACGCACCGCACGCCATAGCTCCATCGCTAAACGACCAAAGTCCGAGTACGGGTCTTCGTACAGACCAATCTCTTTTGGCAGGTATTCGGTATACAGCCCCCAGCCCTCGCTATATGCGGTATAACGGCCAAAGCGACGGAAACTTGGAATGCCCTCCAGCTCTTGCTGAATCGCGATTTGCATATGATGGCCGGGAATACCTTCGTGGTAGGCTAATGCTTCCATTTGATAGGTCGGCATAGATTCCATATCGTACAGGTTGGCGTAATACACACCCGGCCGTGAACCGTCCATCGACGGCTGCTGATAGAAGGCCTTGCCTGCGGACTGCTCACGGAAAGGTTCCACCGCTCTCACCACCATGTCAGCTTGTGGCTTGTTAATGAACAGCTCATCAAGGCGCTCTCGCATGTGGTCGATGTATGCGGTGGCTTCGTCGATATAACGCTGACGACCTTCGTCCGTTGCCGGGTAGATAAAGTCTTCGTTATTGCGCATGTACACGAAGAACTCTTGCAAACTGCCCTCATAGCCTACCTGCTGCATAATCTCACGCATTTCTTCGTGGATCCGCGCGACTTCGTCCAAACCGATTTGGTGAATCTCGTCTGAGGTAAGATCCGTCGTCGTAGTGCGTTGTAGCGCGTTGTTATAGAAGGCTTCGCCGTCAGGGAATTTCCAGGCGCCGTCGTCAGTCGTCGCCTGCTCTGCAATACCCTCTACCGCGCTGATCAGGTCCTGATAAGCTGGCTGAACCGATTCCAGCATGGCTTGGCGACCAGCAGTCATTAACGTTTCGTGTTGGCTCTCATCAAGCTCCAGGCTCTCTAGCTTGCTGGTGAAATCAGCCCACAATACGCTGGCCTCGCCATCATCAAATGGCGCGCCGGTAATGATATTTTGACTGTCATTGATGACATACGGGTAGACAAATTGGGGTGCAATAATGCCTTTGTCTGCGCGAATATTCAGGTTCTCTGCCAGCTGCTCAAATAGTCTCGGTAGGTCATTCAGCCGCGCGATGTAATCCTCAGCATCGGACACCTCGCTGATGCCATGCTGATTAATCAGCAACGACGCTACGCTGGAGTGCATACCAAACATTTGGTTGACCGGGTAGTTGTAATGGCGCCATTGGTAATCAGCAATGTCGTTCTCTAGCTGTTGCTTCATTAGCAACCAACTGACTCGGGTTTGCTCATCCAGTTTCGACTCGTCGATAGCCATGACCCGTTCCAGCTGCGCCTGCTGAAACTCTAGATTTTCTGCTGCTCGCTGTTCAGAAATATCGTCCCACTTGTCCTGGTCGTCCTTGATGCCAAGGCGAGACTGGTACATCGGGCTACGCATCACCGTTTCCATGAAGAGTTCTTCAAATAGCTCGTTCGCCTTTTCAGACTCGGCTTGCTGCGCTTCATAGCTGCCCGCCTCAGCAGCCGACGCTGCTGACCCAGCCGTTGTGGTGGTCACGTCTTCAGTTGAGCCAGAGCAGGCGGTAATCGCTAGTGCTAGCGAAACGGCCAGTGTGATACGTTTATATTCGAACATGTGATAACTCCTGTGATGTTTACCTACTTGTTAACGAGTATGGCCGACGAAGTCAACGCAGAGGCGACTAGAGGGGTAAAGGATCAGACAGTTGGGCAGAGTTTGGTTGTAAAATAAGCATAGTAAGTTGAGAGATTCTACATGCGCACAGGTTTACATGTAGGAAATAACTCGCTTTATCGACACATATTGTGGTGATGTCGTTGGCGTGAACACTAAGCATTTAATAGATACAGTTGTGTCCAATATTGATTTAATTAGACTATAATGGATACAGGTATATCTAAAGTGAGCTTATGATGAAACATCAACTCCTGTCTGAGCACGATGTACAAAAAGCCTTTGCAGGCTATCTACGCCGGTGTCGCGAGCAAGCCAAACTCTCTCGTGATGGTTTAGCGGACCGAAGCACTGTACCTGCAGCAACGATTAAAAAGTTCGAACTCACTGGGCAAATTTCATTTCGGCAACTGCTTTTACTCTGGCAGACACTCGATGACCTCAAACGCTTGTATGCGATCACACAGAACGACAATACAAAAAACCCGAGGTCAATTGAGGAGGTACTAAGAGATGGCCTTTAAGCCAATCCAAAAGCTCGAAGTATTTCGCACACTAAGTTCAGCAGAAAAGGTTTTTGTCGGCCTGCTCGCGCAAAACCGGCAAGGCGTTTTTTTTCAGTACGACCAAACGTATTTGCGCAGATTCGACAACCTTTCGCCGTTTAACATTAAGTTCGACGCCTCCCTTCAACGCGCCCCAAGGACCCCACATGAGGGCTTGCATGGCGCGTTTGCGGATGCGTTACCGGATGGTTGGGGGTTAATACTGCAAAACCGTGTTTTTCGCAGACACGGGATTTTACCTGCGAATGTAACCGCGATGGACAGGCTTGCGTTTGTTGGTGATTCAGCATTGGGCGCTTTATCATTTAGCCCTACTTCTGACTATATGGATAACTCAGACGCCGAAATAGGTTTAGATACGCTAGGACTAAACGCGCAGGCGATTTTTGATGGCCAAACAGATGAAGTATTAAATCAATTAATTGCAGCTGGGAGCTCTGGCGGTGCCCGACCTAAAGCACAGATCTACTTTAACGGCGACGATTATAGTCCGTGTCGAACAAAGCCTGTAGCGACAGACGACGCATGGTTAGTGAAGTTCACCTCCGCCAATTTATCACTCGGGCATGAGGAGGGGCTGTGCGAAGCTGCTTACCTGACGTTAGCCAACAGAGCTGGCCTTAATACACCCGAGTGGAAACTAATGAATGCACCACAACGCTCAGGTGCCAGACAATGGCTTGCATTGAGGCGCTTCGATTATACGAAGAACGCCGAAGGCTCGTCAGGACGACGCCATATGCATAGCGCCTGCGGTTTACTGGACGCAGACTTTCGAACGCCAAGCCTCGACTACGATGACTTAATTAAAGCAACCAAAATACTCTGCAAATCACCTGCTGCGGGCCAATTACAATTCAAAAGAGCCATTTTCAATTTGTTAATGTGTAATCAGGATGACCACAGTAAAAACTGGGCATTTTTACAACATGACAACGGCGAATGGGAGCCTGCTCCGTTCTATGACGTGACGTTTAGCCCCAATGCTTTTGGTGAGCACGCGACCTCTTTTGCCGGCTTTGGAAAACAGCCACCACTTAAAGCGCTGCAAAAATTAGCGGATTCTGCGGGTTTTGCTCGTTGGTCGATTGCGAAAAACATCATTCGAGAACTCATTGAGACCGTTGCTGACTTCGACCGCGTTGCAAGTGATCTGGAGATTCAGCCACAAACAATAGCTCTCATTACTCAGCAGATAAAAGCCTCGTGCGAGTATGTACGCAAAGTAGGCGTTTAATACCGCGAGCATGAACCAAATCAAGCTGTGGTTGTATTGCTGGATTCTGGTTTTTACCCAGGCTGGCGTACGTTCATCCACATGGGCAATGTTGTTTACCTGCACCGGCAGACCTTGCCGACTCGTGTTAAGCCTGCGGGCTCTTCTGCACTTTCCTTGTTCATGTTGTATCTCCCTATAATTTAGAGCCGCACTGGCACATCGAGCGGCGGCAGGCAGAGCCTGCCCTACTCGATGTTTTGAATTTGTTCTCTCATTTGTTCGATGAGGACCTTGAGGTCGACTGCGGCGGCGGTGATTTCGGCGTTGATGGACTTGGAGCCGAGGGTGTTGGCCTCGCGGTTGAACTCCTGCATCATGAAGTCTAAACGGCGGCCACAGGCGCCCCCTTTGTTCAGGGCGATACGTGCTTCTTTGATGTGCGAGTCGAGGCGGTCGAGCTCCTCAGCGACGTCGCTTTTTTGCGCCAGCATGATCATTTCCTGCTCGACACGCTGTGGGTCAAGCTCAATAGATGCTTCTTTGAATTTGGTTAGTAAGCGCTCACGTTGCCATTCGAGCACGGTTGGCATCTTCTCGCGCACAAAGGCCACTTGCTTGCCAATGCCTTCTAAGCGATCTTCAATCAGTTTGCGCATGTTGCCGCCTTCAGCGGCGCGGGCAGCAATGAAATCTTCCATCGCGGCTTCAAAACCTGCCAGTAATTCACTTTGCAGGGCATCCATATCGAGCTCTGGCGCGCTAATCACGCCTGGCCAGCGCAGAATATCGAGCGGGTTCATGCCACCGTTACCACCGCTTGATTGCACCCATTCGGCGCTACGGATGACGGCTTTGGCCAGCTCTTCATTAATGACTAAGTCGGTTGAGGCACCTTCGTTGGCGTTAAAGCGCAGTCCACATTCCACTTTGCCGCGCGCCAGGCGCTTGCGCAGGCGGTCACGCAGGCCGGTTTCGAGGCCGCGGAATTGCTCTGGTAAACGGAAGAAGGTTTCAAGATAACGCTGGTTTACGGAACGTATTTCCCATACGGCACTGCCCCAGTCGCCTTTCACTTCGTGGCGGGCATAAGCGGTCATACTGTAAATCATGGTGGTTTCCTTAGCTTAAGAGTCGCGTATGGCCACGCTTTCACTTACGTGGCCGTAACCGGCTTAGTATACCTGTGTGCCACTAGCAAGAACACCCGCCTTACAATCGCCCTTGCGGCGTGGCGTTGCGCGGCCAAAAAGCCTATAATAGGCGCGTTTTTAGACATCTACTCCCCCAATCAGCAACGAGGTTTTCTATGCGCCCTGATGGCCGTACTGCTCAACAAATCCGCCCGGTGACTATCACCCGCAATTACACTCGTCACGCAGAAGGCAGCGTTCTGATTGAATTTGGCGACACCAAAGTTTTATGTAATGCCACTGTGGTAAGCGGCGTGCCTCGTTTCCTCAAAGGTAAAGGCCAGGGCTGGATCACTGCTGAATACGGCATGCTGCCACGGGCGACCCATACCCGTTCAGATCGTGAAGCAAGCCGCGGTAAACAGGGCGGGCGCACCCTTGAAATCCAGCGTTTGATTGGCCGTTCGCTGCGTGCAGCGGTGGATTTGAAAGCCCTGGGCGAAAACACCATCACCGTCGATTGCGACGTGATTCAGGCCGATGGCGGTACGCGTACCGCCTCTATCACCGGTGCTTGTGTCGCCATGGTGGACGCGTTGAATCACATGCGCAAAAAGGGCATGGTCAAAGTAAACCCACTAAAAGTGATGGTTGCGGCGATTTCTGTGGGCATCTACAAAGGTGAAGCGATAAGTGACCTGCAGTACGAAGAAGACTCTGCTGCCGACACTGACATGAACGTGGTGATGACCGAAACCGGTAAGATGATTGAAGTGCAAGGCACTGCGGAGGGCGAACCATTCAGCGTTGATGAGATGAACGCGATGCTGGATCTGGCTCGCCACTCTATTCGTGAACTCAATGACATTCAAAAAGAGGCGCTGAATTAATGAAAGACTACCAACGCGAGTTTATTGAATTTGCCTTAAGTAAAGGCGTGCTCAAATTCGGTGAATTTACTCTAAAGTCAGGCCGCACCAGCCCTTACTTTTTTAACGCGGGGTTGTTTAATTCAGGCGCTGACCTAGCGCGGTTAGGCCGTTATTATGCAGCAGCGCTGCAAGACTCAGCGATTGAGTTCGATGTGCTGTTTGGCCCGGCATATAAAGGTATTCCCATTGCCAGCGCCACGGCGATTAGCCTGTTTGAGCACCACGATAAAGACGTGCCTTATTGCTTTAACCGGAAAGAAAAGAAAGAACACGGTGAAGGCGGTAACTTAGTCGGTGCTGATCTCAAGGGCCGCATTATGCTGGTAGATGACGTGATTACCGCCGGTACTGCGATTCGTGAGTCTATGGATATTGTCGAGGCCAATGGCGCCAGCCTGGCTGGGGTGTTAATTGCCCTCGACCGTCAAGAAAAAGGCAAAGGCGAACTCAGCGCTATTCAAGAGGTTGAGCGTGATTATAACGCCCAGGTGATTGCGATTGTGACCCTAGGGGACTTGATCACTTACCTTAGCGAGCAACCAGGGCAAGATGACAATCTGGCCAGGGTCAGCGCGTATCGGCAGCAGTACGGTATCTAATGATTTGCGGTACGGTTGACACTGTCAGCTGTGCCGCCATGATCTCCGGTTAAGGAGAGCCTGAACTTCATATCCAACCATTTCCCACCGCAAACCATGCTCTGTATCAATACCCGAGCCAGAATATTCAGCTACACTGATTAATTCATAATCAATACAATCAATCAGCAGACCCATGACCAAACTGATCGGGGTCACTCGACCCAACTTTCTTACTCTACCGCTGGTTTGCATATTTGCGGCCTATGCAGTCAGTCGTGCCCACGGTGCCCTGATACCCCTGTCCGATCTCCTTTTAGTCATTCTGCTTGGCCTCAGTGCGCACATCAGCGTGAATGCTTTCAATGAATACTTCGACTTCAAATCTGGCCTTGATTTTAATACTAAACCGACGCCGTTCAGTGGCGGCAGCGGCACCCTTGTACAAGCTCCGCATCTGGCCAACGCCGCCATTCTGCTTGCTGTGTCGACCCTATTACTGACCATGGCCACCGGCCTCATGCTGGTCTGGCTACATGGCTGGGCGCTGCTTAGCCTGGGCGTTGTCGGTGTGCTGGTTATCTATACTTACACCCAATATCTTAACCGTTCGCCCTGGTTGTGCCTGTTGGCGCCGGGTATTGGCTTTGGCCTTTGTATGACGTTAGGCGCAGCATGGGTATTCAGTGCAGAGCTGCATGCTGGCGCCTGGGTTATGGCTATTATCATGACCCTGTTAGTGAGTAACCTGCTACTGCTCAATCAGTTCCCAGATATCGCCGCTGACAAGAAGGTTGGGCGCAGGCACTTACCCATCGTAGTTGGCACGCAAGCGAGCGCAATGATTTTCGCCTGGCTGCATATCGCTGCTTTTATACTCGTACCTATAGCAGTGCTGGCTGGCTGGTTACCCAGCGGTGCGCTGCTTGGACTGGCCTCTATTATTTTACTATGGCCGCTGTTACGCGGCGTCATCGCGCAGCCTGACGCAATCGCCAGTAACGTACGCCTACTTGGCCTGAATGTAGGTTTTATTCATGGGTTCCCACTGCTCATGGCCATCGGTGTGCTGTTAAGTGGGCAGTTCTGATGCCTGCGCAAATAGCTACGCTAGCAAGGAGCAGATATGCAACAACATTCATTTGATGTAATCGTAGTCGGTGGCGGCGGCGCCGGGTTGCGTGCCGCCATTGCGGCGGCAAGCGCAGATGACAGCTTGCAGGTAGCGATGCTGTCTAAGGTGTATCCGATGCGCTCCCACACGGTGGCCGCTGAGGGCGGTGCAGCCGCTGTCACCCGTGACGACGACAGCTATGCGGCACACTTTGAAGACACCGTCGCGGGCGGTGACTGGCTTGCCGAGCAGGGCGTGGTAGATTACTTCGTGCGTCATGCTCATGCCGAACTCGTGCAAATGGAGCGCTGGGGCTGCCCATGGTCCCGACGACCTGACGGTCATGTTCAGGTGCGCCGCTTTGGCGGTATGAAAACCGAGCGGACCTGGTTCGCCGCCGACAAAACCGGCTTTCACATGTTGCATACGCTGTACCAAACCTCATTGAAATATCCCAATATACAGCGCTTCGACGAATACTTTGTGCTCGACTTAATTACCGACGAGAGTGGTATTGGCGGTGTGATTGCCTTGCAAATCAGTACCGGCGAGCTGCATGTGCTTTATGCGAATGCGGTGATTATGGCGACCGGAGGTGCCGGCCGCGTGTTTCGCTTCAATACCAATGGTGGCATTGTGACCGGGGACGGTATGGCAATAGCCTATCGTCATGGGGTCGCATTGCGTGACATGGAATTTGTACAGTATCACCCCACAGGCTTACCGGGCAGTGGCATCCTCATCACTGAGGCCAGCCGTGGTGAAGGTGGCGTGCTCCTTAACAAAGACCATTATCGTTACTTGCAGGATTACGATCTTGGCCCGGAAACCCCACTTGGCGAACCGAAAAACAAATACATGGAGCTAGGTCCACGGGATAAATTGTCACAAGCATTCTGGCATGAGCAACAACAGGGGCGCACGGGTAAGCATGGTGAGTCCGACGTGGTTTACCTCGATTTGCGTCATTTAGGGGCTGAGTTTTTACATGAGCGACTGCCGTTCATCTGTGAGTTGGCGAAGGCCTATGTCAACGTCGATCCGGTTAAAGAGCCAATCCCCATTCGTCCGGCGGTGCATTACACCATGGGCGGCATCATGACCGATAGTCAGTGTGAAACATCCATTGGTGGCTTATATGCGGTGGGTGAATGCGCGTCTGTGGGGCTGCATGGCGCAAACCGCTTAGGCTCTAATTCACTCAGTGAGTTGCTGGTGTTTGGCCGCCTGGCGGGTGAGAAAGCCGCTCGCCGAGCCCGGGCATTTGCTAATAAGCAACATCACAACCTGTTACAGGCGCGCAGCAAAGCCATACTGGCGACCTGGGAGGACAAAATTGCGGGGTTAATGGACACATCCACCCGTGATCCAAAGTCGCGCAGCTGGGCCGAACTTAAACAGGCATTGGTCACCACCATGGAGACAGGTTGCGGCATTTATCGGCAAGAGTCAGCCCTGCAAGAGACTCTTGAGACCATTCGCGCGCTTAAAGCGGACTATCAAGATGTGCGAATTGAGGACCAAAGCGGTGTCTACAATACCGATCTGCTGCACTGCATTGAATTGGAATTTAGTTTAGACGTGGCTGAAGCCATTTGCTTAGCCGCGCTTGAGCGGCGCGAATCGCGCGGCGCCCACCAGCGCCTTGAGCCCGAGTTGACACAAAGAAATGACCGGGAGTTTTTAAAGCATAGCCTGGTGTCATGGGAAAACGAGCGGGCGGTACTGCGCTGGCAAGACGTGGATACCAGTTTATCGGCTCCTGGTGAGCGTGCCTATGGCGACCAGCGCAAAACGCGTCAGGCCGATAACGGAGGTGCGGCATGAATGTGCAAACGCGCGCTATTGAAGTGACTCGGTATTCACCTGAGCGAGACAAGGAACCTTACCTGCAACGTTATGACGTACCTTTTGACGAAAGTACCTCGATTCTTGATGCGCTGAACTACATCAAAGAACACATCGACGCTACGTTAAGTTACCGCTGGTCATGTCGCATGGCCATTTGCGGCTCCTGTGGGGTAATGGTGAATGGCATTCCTAAACTTGGCTGCAAAGATTTTTTACGCCTGTACGACCATACCCCAGAGACCCCCATTCGTATTGAGCCGCTTGCGCATTTTAGCGTTGAACGCGATTTGATTGTGAATATGGACGAGTTTTTGACTCATCTGGAGGCGGTAAAGCCTTATATCATTGGTGACAATGTCGATACTGCAAGCCTGCCGGCCGAAGCGAGCTTGCAGTCACCCGCCCAGTTAAGTCGGTATCAGCAGTTCGCCAACTGCATTAATTGCGGCCTTTGTTATGCGGCCTGTCCGCAATTTGGCCTTAACCCGGAATTTGTCGGTCCCGGCGCCATCGCGCTGGCACATCGCTATAACCTGGATAGTCGTGATCATGGCAAAACTGAACGCATGCCCCTGCTGAATAGCAAAAACGGCGTATGGAGCTGCACATTTGTAGGCTTTTGCTCGGACGTCTGCCCAAAAGGTGTCGACCCTGCGGCCGCGGTGAATCAGGGCAAGGTGGACTCAGCCAAGAGCATGTTGATTCAGCTATTTAAAGGCTCGCAACTGCAAGGAGAACACCAATGAGCTACAAGACATCGTTAAGCGGTAGTTGGTGGCGCAAGCATCGTTTCTTCAAGCTTTATATGCTGCGTGAGGCGACGGTATTGCCACTGGCTTTCCTCTTATGCTCATTACTGGCTGGGGTATTCAGCTTGCAGGACGCAGAGCGTTTTGCCCAGTGGCAGTCTTTTATGGGCAATCCGCTGATTGTCGCGGTGCATTTGATTGCTCTACTCGCCAGCCTTTATCACGCATTCACCTTTTTCCAGCTGTTCCCAAGGGTGATGCCGATTCGATTGGGTGATAAGACCCTGCCAGCGCAATGGTTGGTGGCGGCACAATGGTTAGCGGTCGTTGTGATCATCGCTATCGTGCTGTGGGTCGTTAGCGGGGGTGAGCCATGAGTCGATTACGCGGGTTACATTTTGAGCCACTGTGGTGGAGCTTGTTTAGCGCCGGCGGCGTATGTTTTGCGGTGTTTGTCCCTGCCGTGGCGCTGGTGTTTGGGGTGTTAGTGCCGTTAGGCGTGATTGAGGTTAGCTTTGTTGAGTTGGTGGGCTGGTATCAAGGTATCTGGGGGCTGATTTTTACCGGTGCTGTGCTGTGTTTACCGGCTTTTCATGCAGCTCATCGTATTCGCCATGGTCTGCACGATTTAAAACTTGGTGGCGGCAGCACTAGCGCCTTCATTTGCTATGGCGTGGCGGCAGTCTTCAGCTTTACCGCCTTGTGGGCATGGTTTACGTTTTAAACCTGGGGGCAATGCTTGGTCAGGCGGCGCCTGGCGGCAGGCGCAGCCTGACCTACAATCTACCAATACAATCCAAGGTTTAGGCTCACCTGGGTGTCTGAGCTGTCTTTCACTACCTTTAAACGGATATCCCGATACCTTGAAACCTGCACCCGGTGCTCCAGCAACATGCGCCAATGCTCGCTGTTGGCACCCTGGCCGCCATTCTGATACTCGCCACGCAACCAGGTACGGTTGCCGGGTGACCAGTCATACAGCGCGCCTGCTTGCAGCTCCAGCGCTGCCGGTCCTTGCTGATACCCGGTCGTGCGCAGCACCCCTCCCACCAATCCATAAAGGGTTAAGTTGTGTGCTCGCCATGACTGACCGCCATTTAAGTGCAGGCTACCTGTCTGACACCCCTGGCAGGCCAGCTGTTGAGACTGGATTTGCGCTTTCGCCTGCCACGCCAGTTTACTTTCAATCGGCAACCCGGTATTCAACGTATTCAGGTTGGTGACATCAAACAGCACCAGCTGGCTAAGCTCGGGCCGGCTATCGAAAATATCAAGGTCCAGCCTTAAAATCTCCAGCGCCGCGAACGGCATACGGTCATCATTACTTTCCAACAGGTCATATTGCAATGGGCGAAAACTTATCTGCATGCCCTCCCCGAAGCGGTCAGAGTATCCAGCACCAATGCGCACACTGGCCGTTGGTGCTGCCTCGTGCGGCGGCCGAGGGGCTGGTAGCGGCGGTTCCGCTGCGGCTTGCGCAGGAAGCTGTAAGCGAGCCTGCAAAAGCTTGTGCTGAATCTCTTGGCCTGTTTCTTTGTGTGCACTTTGCTGAATAAACAACGCATGGCTTAACAGCACGTCTAAGACTCTTGCCTGACTTCGTTCAGGTAACGCCTGCAGGGCTGGTGCGGACAATGAAAACTCTGACAATGTGGGCCAAGCAGCGCCAATCGCATGTTGTTCATCGGGGCTTAACTCGTGGTACGCATGCTCAGTGATGCGACGCCGAGACGGGTAATATACTGTGTCGCTGGTATGCGGCGCAGCCAGTCGAATCACTTGCTCGGGGGAGACCCAAGGCGCAGCGCTTTTCGCCAGGCTATCGTCAATCACCAGCTCTAATGTGCGGCCAATCCGCGAGGCGCAGTTTTGTGAGAGAAAAAGATAGTCAAAATTATGGCCTAGCACTTCGTACAAATGTGCGATGAGAAACGCCTGTTTTGCAGCGGGAAGATCAAGTTGGTAAAACCAGCTGTCGCGCATTTGAGTTTCGCTATACAGCGACGTGTTGCGATAAAAAGGAGCCTCTGAATAACGCGCCTGGTAGCCGCCTATCAGGCCTTTTACCATGTACGGCAGCATGCCATCGGTGGCAGGAATATCAGCACCAAAATTAAGGCTCGAATCGAGCAGGTGGCTGGCGGTCATCTGGTCAGCAGAGCCGTCTGCTGGAGGCCTAATATGCAGCAGTAGATGGCCAAAAAATGACGCCGGGTTACCTAAATAGCCAGACGCAAAGGTCAGTCCGACTTTGCCATTATCATGTCGATGGCGCCATTCATCCCACGCCGGACACGAGATATCGTCAGCCAACTGAATCAGGCCCTGCTCACTCAACCACATCGCCCGTGCTGGAAAATTACAGCTTGGATGCAATACATCGTCTTCGGGTGCAAGCATTGCACGCAAGGTCGCTTCTAGCTCTGCCTTGGGGTTCACCGCGCCGTCTTCGGCGAAGAAGAAGTTGGCATCATTAACCGCGCTACGTGGCTCGCTGAACAAACCTTCTCGGTCAAAATGTAATAACTTTAACCAGGTCGGTTGGGCCGCAATGTTAGCCAGCGTAGCGTCACTTGGCAGCTGCTGAACGGCCGCAGCAGGATAAGCCCAGCTTAGGGCGGCAGCGCACAGAGCAACAACAAAGAATGCTTTCATTTGAGTGGAAAATTTTGTGCTGGGAAGGAGTAGAGGTGCGCCATCGCGCACCTCTCATGTGCGTGCTTAGCCACAGGCTACAGCTGTTTGCTGTAGGGTCTGGTAGTAGCTATATGCTTTGTCTGCGTGATCCGCTGTGGTGTAGCTGTCAGCCGCTACGTCTTCACGTAAGCCATTGCGCAAAGCCTCAATGTTTTGTGAAGAGGCTGTGCAACCGGCCAGGCTGAGCGCAGTAATAACGTGCTCGCCGCGACCTTGTGCCGTTTCTGCCACTAATACGTCATATGTGGTGTCAACGAAGTTGGCAACGGTCAGCTCCTGGCTATTACACGTGTTAGGGCTTGCGGTCGCTGAAGTAATCGCCGTGGTA
>JAFIFH010000015.1 GCA_020832105.1 Idiomarina sp. | reverse complement strand
CCGTTCGATCACCGCCACCGCATCGGTGGCGGCACCCAGATCGGACAGCACAATCGCAAATTCATCACCTTCCACCCTGGCCAGGGTGTCACCCGGTCGAATCAATACTTCTAAGCGCCTGGCGAGCAGTTGTAATATGCGGTCACCAAAGTGATGACCAAAATGATCGTTAATCGGTTTGAACCCGTCGATGTCCAGATACACCACGGCCAGCTCGCGACGGTAGCGCCGGGACAGTTCAACACTTTGTTGCAGACGTTCTTCGAGCAGCGCCCGATTAGGTAGTTCTGTGAGGGGGTCGTGGCTGGCGTAGTGAGCGAGTTCCGCCGCTAAATTGGCCTCTCGCGAGGCATCCCGCGCCACAGCCATGTAATATATCAGCTTGCCGTCTTCATCGAACAAGGGGTTAAACAACAGTTCATTCCAGAACGCTTCACCGTTCTTGCGGTAGTTGCGCAAGGTCATTTGTACCGACTGCTGCTCACTAAACGCCCGGCGCAGCACCATTAATTCAGCCTGGTCGGTGTCCTCACCCTGCAAGAATCGACAATTACGCCCGATAACTTCATCTGTATGATACCCGGTGAGCGCCTCAAAGGCTGAGTTGATATACACCAGCGGCAGATCAGCCTTTGATGCGTCGGCGATAGCCACGCTCACCGGCAATGTATCAAGTGCAGTGATGACAGTTTGAATGGCCAGTCTTCGGCTATTACCCATGCTTTTGCCTAGTCCTTCTCATGATCCAGCTTAAGAGGCCTCAGCAGAGGATTCGCCCTGCTCTTTGTCGGGCGCATCCGGGCCCACTTTGTCCGCTGAAGAAACATCAATATGCACCTGATACTGCTCTTTACGGGTACGTTCAAATACCATCAATTTTTCGATCATCGCCGGGGTCAGCGTGGTGCCTTCGTTGACCAGCAAGAAGCCAGTGTCGGTAAGCAGGTTCCGTTTGACTAACATACCAGCTTTTAACTGTTTCAAACGACAACTTATCACGCCTTCGGGTAGAGGCTCGAGATCTGGTGCTTTATCATGCACCATTTCAATAAAGCGCGCAGACATGTCAGGGTCATAAACACGCTCTGCGTATATTGCCAGGCTTTCCAGCGCATCGTCACGATTCATCATGCGGTCCAGAATCATGCCTCGCTGTAGCTCGATATAATCCACTGCAAGTTTTAATAAACGTGATTCTTCAGGAATAGCGCGCCCTTCAAGCTGCCCTGGAAAGCCTCGCCCGTCCCACCGCTCCTGGTGATGGCGAATAATGATGGCAGCTCGCTGCAAGGGTTCAAGGGACATCAACAGGCTCTCACCCAGCTCCGGGTAGTCGCGATATTTGTCCCGGTCTTTGCCACGAAACGTATCACTGGGGGTCATCAGGTGTTCGTCGGTCCAGGTCACCTTGCCGAGGTTATACAGTGCCGCGGCCATGGTCATATCGTTAATGCGTGGGGCGTCCCAGCCAGCCTCCTCGGCATATGCTTTTACCAATGCGGACACTTTGTCGTTGGTCTGGCGTGATTTTGGCAAGCGCTGATTGATCAGTGCGGCAAAAACTTCCGTGGAATTTAGATAGCTCTTTTCAAGCTTCTTATAAGCCTTGTCGCGCAGTTGAATCGCTTTTCGCAGGGCGTTGGTACGTTTAACCACACTCAGCTCTAATTGCTGGTTGAGCTCACTCAGTTTGCGATTACGTGCCTGAATAAGCCTGGTTAAACGGGCCCGTTCACGTTCTGCAAACGCGAGACGACTGGCCTGACGCAGGACTAAGCGTACTTCGTCATCGTCCCATGGTTTTTGCAGGAATCGATAGAGATGCCCTTCATTAATGCTTTTAATTAAGGCGTCCATCTCGGGATAGCCAGTCAGCAGGATACGCAGGCAGCGGGGCCAGCGTTTTTGCACCTTCGCCAGCAACGTAGCACCGTCCATGTGTGGCATGCGGGCGTCTGACACCAGCATATCCACCTCATTGGTTTCCATCAACGCCAATGCGTCGGCGCCACTTTGTGCGGTGAGCAGCTGGTAAGGCTCCTCACGCAGCATGCGTTTAAATGCATTGATCACATTCACTTCGTCATCGACAATTAAGACACATATCTGATCATTCACAGTAAATCCACTCATGTCCTCATCACGCCTATTCAGTCATACCTTTTGGCCCAGCAATGGGCAACCACAGGGTGAATGCCGTGCCCTGTTCTCTGGAGCTATCAACGCGCAGCTCTCCGCCATGCTTACGGACGATGTTGTAGGCTAAGGCCAGCCCGAGACCGGTGCCTTCGCCCACCGGCTTGGTGGTGTAAAAGGGCTCAAAAATACGCGGTAAGTGCTCAGCGTTAATACCGTGCCCGTTGTCTTCTATTTGGATCCACACCCACTGCCCTTCGCTGCCGGTCGTAATTGTTATCATGCCGAAATGTTCAATCGACTGCGCCGCATTGACCAGTAAGTTCATCAACACCTGGTTAATCTGGCCAAGATGACAGACTACATTTGGGATATCGGCGAACTCACGGTGAACTTCAGCCTTATATTTAATTTCGTTCCAGGCAACGCTCAGTGTGGTTTCTATAGCCTTGTGCAAATCGCAGGGCTGTAATTCAAAATCATCCTTGCGTGAAAAGTCTTTCAATGCGGTGATAATTTGTTTCACCCGCTCAATGCCCTCGGCAGACTCGCGTAACAAGTCAGTGACGTCGGTGCGCAAAAATTCGTAGTCGAGGGTTTGCTTAAGCTCTTTCAATTCACTGATGTGTTCAACCTGATCAATGGCTTCGATAATCTGGCGCAAATCGTCAAGGTAGCCGGCCAACGTCTGCAAATTGGAATATACATAGCCAATTGGATTATTAATTTCATGGGCCACACCTGCCGCCAACTGACCAATAGCTGCCATTTTTTCTGTTTGCAGAAACTCGCCACTGACATTCTCAAGCTTACTGATTAACGCTTCCTTTTCTTGCTGCTTATGGCGTAAACGCCGCTCGCTTTCACTTAAGCTCTCGACCTGCTCTGCCGCTTCGCTGCGCTTAGCAATCAGACTGCGCTCAAAATTGATTCTGTTGTCATAGGGCACGCAAACAATATTGATCACCGAACCGGTTTGCTCTGCGCTGACCAGAACCGGTATCAGGTCACCCGCAGTAGTTAGTAAACGCATACTATACTGCTCTACTTTTTGGCCTTGTTCGATCGCCGCAGCGAGCATATTTTGCATCGCAAACCAGCTCGCTTTATTCATTTGCTGGCGCAGAGGCTGGCCCAGCAGTGTGTCTTTATCGTTGCCCACAAGGGTGACAAACGCGTTATTGACCGCCAGGATCTGGTAATTAACAGATACACAAACCAAAGGCGCGGGCACCATGTCAATCGTCCAGTCGTGGACTTGCGCAGCTTGATTCATTTTATTCATTTCGCCCCTCAGGATTACCGGCTGGAGGCTTATCCCCCGCTGCTGCAGCAGCAATCCCTTCTTTTAACGGCACTCTAATCAAAAGCAATCCGCCAATCACAAAGAAACCAATCACCATCAGCAGCGCTGACTGCCGGGTAAAGATATCCGCCACCACGCCAAAGGTCGCGGCCATCAACATGGCCAGCCGGTTGAACACACCCCACCAACCAAATGCGCTGCCACCTTGACGGGTGGCGGTTAACTGACCCACCAGCGAGCGGCTGGACGCCTGAATTGCACCGATTCCCGTGCCCGCTAATAAGGCGACACCCATAAACAGGTGGCTGACTTGCCAGCCAGATATTTCAACTAAGGTTGGCAGACTGTACATCGCCATAATCGCAATCAGCCAGATACCGATCACAGTAAACAACGTCGGACGAGGACCAAATTTGTGCTCAAACAAACCAAAGGTGACAGCCCCAGCCATGGCACTGAACTGAGTAGCAAGGAAAACACCAACCAAGTCCGCCGGGGTTAAGCCCAGCTCGCCACTGCTATAGATGCCGATAAACTTAATTACTGTTTGCACCCCAGCCATATAGAACACAAACGCCATTAAAAAACGCAACAAGATAGGTTGTTGCGCACTAAGCTTGCGTAAGTTGAGGCTCTCACGCCAGGGCACCCGATTCTGTTTCGCCACCAATGGCTGACGTCGGTCTTTAAGCAAGAAGAAAGTTGGCAGCGCAAACAACACAAAATAAATGGAAATAGCGACCATGGACCATTGGTTCTGGCTAATAAATAGCGAGCGCTCGGTGTCAGGGTCAGCGGTCACCATAATGATGGTCACCAACACCATACTGATTAACCCACCAATATAGCCAAGGCCCCAGCCTAAACCAGAAATCAAACCCATATTTTTACGTGACGCAATGTCTGGCAAAAACGCCGATATAATCGCCTCGCCCAGCATCCACGCCGTGTTGGTGACCAGAATTAATGCCACCCCAAGCCAGACGTCCCCAGGTGAGACAAAAACCAAAGCACTGGTAAATGAAGCACACACCAGGGTCGACCAGGCCAGTAATCGCTTCTTGCTCGCCCCCTCGTCTATGCGCTGGCCAATCCACGGCGACAACAGCATGGCTAGAACCGTCGAGCCAATTAACGCAATCGACCAATAGGCGTCTTGCCAGCGCGCACTTTGCGGCACAATGTAAGCGACAAAAAAGGCAGAATAAATAAATGAGATAACGACGGTGGTATAGGCCTGGTTGGCGACGTCGTACATGGCCCAGGCCATAATTTCACGCTTCGATGCGGGGTTACTGCTAGCGGTTTTACTCATGGATTTCCTTGGCAAGAATGTGCCGGACCTGTTCAACAACATCAGCCGGATGGCTCAACTGAGGGTAATGCCCTGAGGCGGCAATGGTCTGCACCGTACACTGGCGCATATGCGCTTGAAGATAATCAGCTACGGTCATGGGTACAATGGAATCATCGGTCGTTTGCAAAATACTCACTGGGCAGTCGACCCTGGCATATTGCTCCCGGTAGTCTGAATATAAAATAGCGCGGGCGAAAGCGAGCATAATGTCCGGCCGCGCCTGCTGAAAACTACGGATCAGGCGTTCGGCCAACTCCGGGCGCTGTTCGTTTTTCATCGCCTGAGCGGCCATCACATTGGCCCACTGAAAGTAGTTCTCTTCCATCAGTTCCAACAGGCTATCGACATCTTCTTTTTCAAAGCCCCCCTGGTAATTACCGTCATTGATGTATCGTGGTGAGGGGCTAATCATCAGCATGCGCTTAAAGGTACCAGGCGAGGTCAGCTCGGCCAGCACGCCAATACTGCCGCTGGCGGAATGACTTAATAGATATGGTTGTTGCAGGTTGAGGCATTCAATGACGTCCAGTAAATCCCCAGCGTAACCCTGCAAGCTTTTATAGGTCTCAGTAGCATACTGGCTGAGATAGGATTCTCAAGCCCCAACGTAATCAAACATCACCATGCGGAAGTCAGCGGACAATAGCTTCACCACTTTAT